>NZ_JBWKUV010000002.1:35345-779825 GCF_059421025.1 Roseateles sp. GW821-FHT03B02 | reverse complement strand
CCAACTTGGCAGAGCCAGAAACCCTACGAGCAATCATGGTGGTGCCGGAGCGGCTACCGCGCGAGCGGTTTAGTCCAACGACCCGAAGCGGAAATCGACCTAGCAGGATCGAGCGGCCGCACCGGGACTTCCTGTTCGCGGCCGACGCCAACAGATTTCTCTCGGCCTGGCTGGGCTCATGCAACTGGTTCATGTGTCAGCGAGCTCACCTTGCCGACCCGACGGCTGCGCTGGATACATTGGCATCAGCCGTGCCGACGCCACAAGGCGTGCCCTGCGTCCAGCAGCACAGTCGGTTTGCGCATTGACGGCAAAGGTAGGCTGACCGAAGCCCGACTGACGCTGGCGCCGGGCAGGGCCGCGCGCCACAGAGCATGCAGCCCGGATCGCTGCTCGGGAACGCTCCTCATTTGAAGCACCAGACATTGCGACCGATCAGAGTCGGGCCGAGGCGGTTCCAGCGCCAGCCCAGTGACATGCGTCCAAGGCAGCAGGGGCAGGCCCGGATAGTGGACTCCAGAGGCATCCAGCTTGAGCGCGTACCCCGCACGCCTCAGATTCAGGAATCCGATTACGGCCGCCCTGCACAGCCACAGTCCCAGCAGTGCGCCCAACAGCAACAGCCCCTTCTCCCACCCGGGCAATGGGTCACTGTGGAGGAAGACCAGCGGAGTCCCGGGACTCAGGCCCGCAAGCACCAGACACAGCCCGCCCTGGCGCAGCAACGGTGCCGGGAGCACGTATTGATCCCCCTGCCAGTTAGAGACCGGAGGCAATCGCTTAGAAGCGCCAAGCCTGGCATTGGCCAACCAGTACATGCCGGCCGAGAGCAGCAGGGCCCCGAGCCAGGCCCCAACTCGTTGCGTGAGTTGAGGAAACACCAACGCCAGTGCAATGTACAAAAGGCAGCCAACCAGCACTAGGCCGGCGAACAGCTTCAGCGCCCACCAGAGGCCGCGCATATGACTCCTGAGGTGAATAGCGGTGTCAATCTCATCCTGCCAATCATTTCGCTGTCAAAGCCGCAAGACACACGTCGATATCGTCGCCGGAAAGCCGCCACACATGACTGATGACTGGCAGCTCCTGGCCGACAAGGGCGCTCGGTCACGAAGCGAACGAGTCAGCCCATTGCCGATAGTGTCGATCGATCAGTGGTAGTCCTGCTCAAGCTGATGGCGAACCGCACCGACGCGGACTACCCCGCCGCGGACTTCAAACGCAGCAATGAGTCCGGCGCTCCCGAAAGGAATAATCAGTTCGCGTTGCTTGTCGTTCACAGCGCGAGCGGCCTGGCGACACGAGTACGGTGAAAACTCCAGCAGTCGAAGTCGAAGGGCTCGGTCGACTGCGTCTCTGAGGCGCCGCACGACATCGAGGTCAGGTGTCGCGCTGGCGTGTTCACGTTCAAGGATGAAATCCTCGATCCGCAGCAAGTCCTCGGCGGCCTCCTCGGCGAGGACGCGCGGAAGTCGGTCACCCCTCAGCGCTCGGTTTGCCTGCCGCCAATCGCTGATGCGCCGCTTCGAGTCGAACATCCATCTGCCGCAGCATCTCCTGAGGCGAGATCCCGCTACCTTCACGCTCTGAACGCTCGACAGCGTCTCGGGCGCGTGCGAGGAAGGCGTCTTGCGTACGTCGCCAGGCGATACCGTCGCGTACACACGAAGCGACGAAGTCGGAGAGCGATTCGCCTTCATCAAGGACAGCCTCGGCATCGCTTCTCAACGCCGGCTCGACACGCACAGCCGGAAGGGTTGAGGTTTTCACGAGGTCAATGTAATGCAAATGTGATGCACGAACAGGCATCTCAAGGCCCTCCGCCTCGCCCGAGTCAGGCGCCAAGGGCGGGCGCCGCTAAGCCGCCGCTCGCGACCGACCGGTCGCGGCCGCAAGCCGACCTTCCGTGTGCGGCGAACAGCGCTCGCCAGTCGAAGGGTCAGCCCGCGGAGGTGCTCGTCTCCAAACCAAACTGCATCGCCGCCAGCTTCGCATACAGCCCGCCGCGGGCCACCAGTTCGTCATGCCGCCCGATGTCCACGATGCGCCCCGCATCAAGCACGACGATGCGGTCCGCCTTCTGGATGGTCGCCAGCCGATGCGCAATGACCAGCGTCGTGCGGTGCTGCATCGCAGCTTCCAGTGCGGCCTGCACGACGCGTTCGCTCTCGGCGTCAAGGGCGCTGGTAGCCTCGTCTAGCAGCAGCAGCGGCGGGTTCTTCAGCATGGCCCGCGCGATGCTGATGCGCTGGCGCTGGCCGCCGGACAGGCGCACGCCGCGCTCGCCGAGGAAGCTGGCATAGCCCTCGGGCAGCGCGCGGATGAAGTCGTCGGCGAAGGCGGCGCGGGCCGCGGCCATGACTTCCTCGTCCGTCGCGCTGGGCCGGCCGTAGCGGATGTTCTCCATCGCTGTCGTCGAGAAGATGACGCTGTCCTGCGGCACCAGGCCGACGTTGGCGCGCAGGTCGGCCAGGCTCAGCTCGCGCGTGGGCACGCCGTTGACGCGGATCTGGCCGGACTGCGGATCGTAGAAACGCAGCAGCAGCTGGAACACGGTCGTCTTGCCGGCGCCGCTGGGGCCGACGAGGGCCACGGTCTCGCCGGGCTCGACGGTCAGCGTGAGACCGTCCAGGGCCGGCGTCTGCGGGCGAGAAGGGTAGTGGAACTGGATGGCATCGAACTCGACGCGGCTGCCGCCCGTTGCGGCCTGCAGGGTCTTCGGTGCGGCCGGGTCGGCCACCGGTGAGCGCGCCTCCATCAGCTCGATGAGGCGCTCGGTGGCGCCGGCCGCGCGCAGCACGTCGCCCCAGACCTCTGCCAGCACGGCCACGCTGCTGACCAGCAGCGTCACATAGACCACCGTCTGCCCCAGGTGGCCCGCGCTGATCTTGCCGGCGATAACGGCCTGGGTGCCCTGGTACAGGCCCCACAGCATGGCGCCGAAGACGGCCGTGATGATGAAGGCGACGAGGAAGCTGCGGATGCGCGTGCGCTTGCGGGCGGTGTCGAAGGCGGCTTCGCTGGCGGCGGAGAAGCGCCTGGCCTCGGCGGCTTCCTGGGTGTAGCTCTGCACGACGGTGACGGCGTTCAGCACCTCGGCGGCGATGGCCGAGGTGTCGGCCACGCGGTCCTGGCTGGCACGTGACAGCTTGCGCACGCGCCGGCCGAAGTACAGCGCCGGCGCGACGATGAGCACCAGGATGCCTAGCACCTGCCCCATCACATAAGGGTTGGTGACGACGAGCATGACCAGCGCGCCCGTGCCCATGACGGTGTTGCGCAGGCCCATGGACAGGCTGGAGCCCACCACGGTCTGCACGACGGTGGTGTCCGTCGTGATGCGGGAGAGCACCTCGCCGGTCTGGGTCGTCTCGAAGAACTCGGGGCTCTGGCGCAGCACATGGGTGTAGATGGCGTTGCGCAGGTCGGCCGTCACGCGCTCGCCCAGCCAGGTGACCATGTAGAAGCGCGAGGCCGAAAACACCCCGAGCGCGGCGCCGACGGCAAACATCGCCAGGAAATGCTCGCGCAGCGCCATCAGCCGCTCGCCGGGGTTGCCGGCCTCGAAGCCGGCATCGATGAGGCCGCGCAGGGCCAGCGGAAAGGCCAGCGTGGCCAGCGCGGACAGCAGCAGCGCCGCCAGGGCCAGCGCGATGCGGCCGCGGTAGGGGCGCAGGAAGGGAGCGAGGCCGCTGAGGGAGCGGGCCTGCCTGGCGGCGGGGCGGTCGGTGGAGGAGCTCATGGGGCGAGGGTGTCGGTGATGACGGCACAGCTGCGGGCCAGCATCGCGTCGTCGAGGTCCTGATGGCACAGCAACTGCAGCACATGGGTGCGCCAGAGTGCGCCGTGGTCGTCGGCAAAGGCCGGTACGCCGGGCCAGACGCGGTCCCAGCGGAACACGGCGCAGCCGGCCGCGCGCAGGGCGGCGTAGACCGGCTCGGGCTCGTCCACCCACAGCGGCATGACGTAGGGCGCCGCCTGGGCGGGCAGGGGACCGAACAGCGGGCGGGCGCCGGAGAGTTTCTGCGTTAGTCGGTGCAGGGTGTCGTAATGGGCACGGCGGCGCGTGACGATACGTTCGCGCGGCAGGCCGAGCAGGCGGCGGATCAGGGCGGGCGGCGCCTGCTCGCTGCGGCCGAGGTCGCAGTCGGCCATCATCTGCGCCTCGCTCGCCTGCGGTGGCGTGCCACCGGCCGATGGCGCGCGCGGCGGCCCGTTCTTCAAGCGGAAGAGGGCGCGCAGCGGCGCGTTCAGACCGGTGAGCCGGCCCTGCTCGCTGGCGCGCTCCAGCAGGTCCACCCAGGCCTTGAGCTGCTGCCTGGCGCCGGCCGGCATCAGCGCCTGCGCCGGCAGTGGGCGGGCCGACGCCAGCAGCCCGCCTTCCGACACCGGGAAGAACTTGGACACGCTGGCCGTAGCCAGATCGCCCCACTGGCCCACGGGCCGTTCGCCGGCCTGGCCGAAGAAGCTGTGCGCGCAGTCCTCCACCAGCGCGATGCCGCGGGCATCGCACCAGGCGCGCTCGGCGGCCAGGGAGCGCGGCAGGCCGAAGAGCTGGGCCACGACGATGGCGCGGGTGCCGGCGGCCGGCGTGATCGCATCGAGCTGCGGCAGTCCATCGGGGCCGAGGGGATAGAACTGCACCGCCGCGCCAGCCGCGCGCAGCGGGGCCACCAGCGTCGGGCAGTGGTAGCTCGGTGCGAGCACGCCGTCGCCGGGCTGCAGGCCGAGCGCCTTCATCGCGGCGAACAGCGCCGCGCGGCCGCTGGTCAGCAGCCGCCGGTGGGGCAGGTCGTCGACGGCGGGCAGGCCGGCTGGGCGGCCGCCCGAGAGGTTGTCCCAGCCAAAGGTCGGCCGTGTGGGTTGGCGTTGCATGCGGCGCGCATTGTGGGTCACGGCAACGGCGGGCGGCCGGTATAGCCCGTCAATTCCAGATAGCCGACGCCCAGCGGCCGTTTTTCGCGGTCGAACAACCGGGCCGCACCTTCCCAGTAGACCAGGCCGCTGCTGAGGCGGGCGTCGATCTCCTGGGCGTCGAAGGCCGCGCCCAGCAGCATCTCGCCGGCGGGGCTGTGCAGCCGCCATTCGACGGGCCAGCGCGCGCCGGTAGCGGGGCTGGTCCAGTGCCTCGTCGGGGTCATCTCGACTTCCTGCGGCGCGAAGCTGCGGTCGGGCTGGCCGGGTGTGCGCAGGCTGCCGCCGGCCCAATCCCGGCGTCCGTCCCCGCGGCGCAACTGGAACAGGGTCAGCGCGCGGCCGTCGTCGAGGTTGATGCCCAGCCAATCCCAGCCAACGGCCTGGCCCAGCAGGTTGTCGCTCCATTCATGATCCAGCCAGGCGCGGCCGGCCAGACTGTGGCGCCGGCCGTCGAGCAGCAGTGCAGCCTGGGTCAGCAGCTGGGGGCGGGAGTAGTAAAGGCTGAACTGCTCGGACCCGGGGCCCTTGCGTGACAGCCCGGCCTCGCCCTGCAGCAGCGGCGCGTCCGGCGAGGCGAGCTCCAGCTCCAGCCGGAAGCCCGAGCCGCCGAAGACGGCGCGGTAGCCGTCGCCTTCGCGCCTGAGCACCCAGTCGCGCAGCCTGACGTCGCAGTCGCCTTCCATCGCCTGCACGGCGCCGGGCAGGGTGCGCAGCAGGCGCTGGGCGTGGCGCTGCTTCTTCGCGGTCAGGTCGGACAGCGCGACGTGGCCCAGCAGCAGCTGCTTCGCGGCCAGGCCGCTGGGGTGGTTGGCCGCCGCCGGGCCGGGCAAGCGGAAGAAGGTGAGCTGGTAGCCGTAGCGCGGCGGCGCGCCGTCGCGGTCGCCGAGCAGGCCGGTGAGGTACCACCACTCGATGCCCTGGGCCGGGTGGGCGCCGAAGTCGTGCGGGAAGTTCAGCGCCGCGCGTGCCTGCAGGGGCAGGGCGGCGAGCAGCAGCACGCGGCGCTTCATGCGTCCTCCCTGACGGCGCGCATGGTGTCCATGCGCAGCGCGCGCCGGCCGGCGAGCAGGGATGCACCCACGGCTGCCATGAACGCGAGGCCCACGAGCGCCGCCAGGCGCGGCAGCGGCAGGTGCATGTCCATGCTCCAGTGAAAGCTCTGCGGGTTGACGACGTAGACCAGCACCAGGCTCAGCCCGAGGCCAAGCGTCGCCCCGGCCAGCGCGCCGGCGCCGCCGGTGAGGCCGGCCTCGATGAGCAGCAGCCGCATCAGCTGGCGGCGCGACAGGCCCAGATGCCGCAGCAGGCCGAACTCGCGCCTGCGCGCCAGCGTCTGCGCCGACTGGCTGGCGACGACGCCGAACAGCCCGACCGCCAGGGCCACGGCCTGCAGCCAGACGGTGATGGCGAAGCTGCGGTCGAAGATCTGCAGCGACAGCGCGCGCAGCTCGCCCGCGGCGGCCGTCTCGACGTTGTCGCCCCCGAGGCCGCGCACGGCGGCGCGAGCCGCGTCCAGCGCTTCGCCGGGCCGCAGCCACAGTGCCAGCTCGGTGGTGCGGGCGTCGCCACTGGCGCGCCGATAGTCCGCCAGGGCCATCCACAGCGCTGTGTTCTGGCGCGAATAGTCGCGCCAGACGCCACGGACCTGCAGCTGCAGCACGCGGCCACCGTCGGCCAGCTCGGCGGAGAAGACGCGGCCGGGCACCAGACCGTCACGGTCGCGTGCGGCTTCGTTCACCCACACGGGCAACGCCTGGCCGGCCAGGGCTCCGTTCCAGCGCTCGACGAGGGGCAGGCCGCCGGCATTGATGTCGCGTGCCGTCAGCGCCACCGCGTCGGCGCCGGGCGCCAGCCGCAGCCGGGCGGTGAGCTGTGGCGAGGCGCGGGCCACGGCGGGCAGCTCGGACAGGGCCTTCAGCAGGGGCGGTGGCAATGGCGCGGGGCCGCCGCCGGCATTGCGCAGCGCGCTGCGCACGTAGAGGTCGGCCGGCAGGGCCTGGTCCAGCCAGCGCATCAGCGACTCGCGGAAGCTGCCGATCATCACCGTCATTGCCACCGCCAGGGCCAGGGCGACCAGCACGCCGGCCAGCGAGCGGCGCGCCTCGGCCGCCTGATCGCGGCTGCGCTCGCGGGCCAGGTGCAGGAGAACACCTGCGGGCAGGTGGGCCAGCAGGGCCGTCAGGCCGCGCACCAGCGCCGGCACCAGGGCCAGGCCGCCCAGCAGCAGGCAGAGCATGGCGAGATAGGCGCCCACCGGTGTGTCCTGCCACAGCGGCGGCAGCCAGGCCAGCGCGGCGCCCAGGGCCAGCAGGCCGGCACCTAGCCAGGCGGGCAGGTGGCGGCCGGCCGGCAAGCCCAGGCCCTTGAGCACAAGGGCGGGCGCGATGCGGCGCACCGTGAGCGCGGGCGCCAGCGCGGCGACGAGTGCGGCGGCGAGGCCGAGCACGGCATGGATCGCGGCCGGCGCGAGCAGCGGCTGGTTGAACAGCAGCTCGGTCGACGAGCCGCCGCCGCCGTGCAGGCCCAGGTCGCTGCCCAGCAGCGTCAGCGCGCCGGCGGCCAGGCCCACGCCCAGGGCCAGGCCGAGCGCCGTGCCGGTCACGCCGATCACCAGGCCCTCGGCCAGTATCAGCCGCCAGCGCATGCGCGCCGACACGCCCAGCACGCCCACCAGGGCCCATTGCGGCAGGCGCTGGGCGGTGGCCAGCGACAGCACGGCGTAGACGAGGAAACTGCCGGTGAACAAAGCCATCAGCGACAGCAGGCCGAGGTTGACGCGGTAGGCCCGCGTCAGGTCCGACAGGCGGGCGCCTTCGTCGTCAGGCGGCGCGGCCTGCCAGCGTGCGGGCAGGCGGGCGGCCCAGGCCGTGGCGTCCGCGCCCGGGGCGAGTTGCAGGTCGATGCGGTCCAGGCTGCCAAGGCGGCCGAACAGGGCCTGCGCGTCGGCAATGTCCAGCACGCCCAGCGGCGTGTTGCCGGCGGCGACGCGGCCGCCGATGGCGAGCTCGATGTCGCGCGGAGGGGCGCCACCGGGCTGGGGCAGGCGCAGTGTCAGCCGGGTCGCGCCACGGGGCAGGCGCACGCGCGCGGCTGCGTTCAGGTGCACGGTGTTGGCCGTCAGCGCGCGGGCCGGGCCTCCGTCGACCTGCGGTGTCAGTTCCGGCGCCAGCGGGCGGCCGTCGGCCGCCGAGGCGAGCAGGGCCAGCGGGTCCAGTCCGATGAGGTGGACGGACAGGCCGCGGCCGGCCGGCCCGGGCTGGCCCGGCCACAGGGCCTCGGCCTCGATGACGGGGCTGGCCGCGAGCACCTCGGGCCGGTTCAGCAGCTCGGCGAAGTCGGCGTCGGTCAAGGCACCCGAGCGGGCGCGCAGGATCAGGTCGGGCTGACCGTTGACGCCGCGGGCGGCACGTGCAAACTCGGCCAGGGCCGCACCGTTGAGCAGGTGCACGCCGAAGGCCAGGGCCACGCCCAGCATGACGGCGACGATGGCCAGCACGACGCGGCCGGGCTGGTCGCGCCAGGCGGGCCAGCAGAGGGCGGCCCAGAGCTTCATGACGCGTGCAGGCCCTGGGCGTCCAGCCTCAGGCGCCGGTCAGCGGCCTGGGCGGCGACCTCGGAATGCGTGACCAGCAGGCAGGCCGCGCCCGCCTCGTGCGTGCAGCGCTGCAGCAGCACCAGCACCTCCGCCGCGTGGCGGGCATCGAGGTTGCCGGTGGGCTCGTCGGCCAGCAGCAGGCGCGGCCGGTGCACTAGCGCGCGGGCAATGGCCACGCGCTGCAATTGGCCGCCGGAGAGCTGGCGCGGCATGCGGCCAGCCAGCGCGGCGAGGTTGACGGCTTCCAGCATCGTCGCGACGCGGCCGTCATCGCGCTGGCCCAGCAGCCGCAGCGGCAGCGCGACGTTGTCCGCCACGCTCAGGTGGGGCAGCAGATGGAAGGCCTGGAAGACGAAACCGAGCGCGCGGCGGCGCAGGGCCGAACGACCCTCGTCGTCCAGCGCGCGCAGGTCCTGGCCGTCGAGGGCGATGCTGCCGGCGTCAGCCTCGTCCAGCCCGGCCAGGCAGTTCAGCAGCGTGGACTTGCCGCTGCCCGACTCACCCAGAAGCGCGACGATCTCGCCGGCCTGGAGTTCCAGATCGACCCCCGAAAAAACCGCCACTTCACCGTAGGACTTGGACAGGCCGCGCGCACTCAGAAGACTCATGGGCCGGATTCTGGGTCCTTGCGGGAGGCACTGGCCCGCCCCTGGGGCGGCGCGAGCTTGATGCCTCGCCGGGCCAGGGCCTCGCGCAGCAGCAGCTCGGCCTGGGCATTGGCGCTGCGCAGCTCCATCGCCGCGAGGCGCTCGACCTCGGCCCAGAGCGCCGGGTCGATGCGCAGAGGGAAGGATTTCTTGTCGGGGCTGGCCATCAGTGTCAGCGCGGTTCGCCAGGGCGGCGCGGGCGACGGGGCGGCTCGGCGGCATCGGCCGGCGGCGCCGGGAACAGCCGCCAGGCCCGCCATGTCCAAAGGGCGAGCCACAGGCCGAGCATCGCCGCGCCCAGTGCCCAGACTTCGCCGGGCAGTTGCGGCCAGTCCGGGCGGCTCTTCATCAGCACGAGGAGGTGCACACCGCCGAGCAGCAGCACGGTCATCAATCCGATCCCGCCGAAATGCTCGGCCAGGCGGGCGAGCGATGCCTCGCGCCGCTCCCCGCTCAGCCAGTAGCCCGCGTTCGGCAGGTTGACCTGCGACGGTGCGGCGCGGCCGAGCCAGACCACGAAGCCGGGGCTGCACAGGCCGCCGGCCAGCGCCAGCGAGGCCAGCATCACCACCACGAATCCGCCCCGGCCCATCTCGTGGCCGGGATCGCCCACATGCTCGGGCAGCGCGGCCAGGCTCGCCAGCATCAGCAGCGCGGCCAGCAGCCACGCGATGGAGAACAGGCGTCGTTGCACGGCTGCGCCTCAGGTGTAGAGGGTGCCGGTGTTGACGACGGGCTGCGTCTCGCGGTCCGAGCACAGCACGACGAGCAGGTTGCTCACCATGGCCGCCTTGCGCTCGTCGTCCAGCACGACGATCTGGCGTTCGCTCAGGCCTTGAAGCGCCGTCTCGACCATGGTGACCGCGCCCTGCACGATCTTGCTGCGCGCGCCGATGATGGCCTCGGCCTGCTGGCGGCGCAGCATGACCTGCGCGATCTCGGGGGCGTAGGCCAGGTGGCTGATCTTGGCGTCCAGCACGTCCACGCCGGCGTCGTCGAAGCGGGCCTGCAGCTCGGCGCGCAGGGCCTGGGCGACGACGTCCTGGCCGCCGCGCAAGGTCACGGTGTCGGGCTCGCCGGCGTCGTTGGCGTGGTCGTAGGCATAGCTGGTGGCGAGGTGGCGGATGGCGGCCTCGGCCTGCACGCGCACATAGGCCTCGTAGTCGTCCACCTGGAACAGCGCCTGGGCGGTGTCGCGCACCCGCCAGACGACAACGGCTGCGATCTCGATGGGGTTGCCGCGCTGGTCATTGACCTTGAGCACCGGAGCGTTCAGGTTGCGGTCGCGCAGCGAGATGCGCTTCTTCAGTGCGAAGGGATTGGCCCAGCGCAGGCCGGCGCCGCGGTCACTGCCGATGTAGGCGCCGAACAGCGTCAGCGCGGCGGCCTGGTTGGGGTTGAGCATGTAGAGACCAGCCAGCGTCAGCGCGCCGAGCAGGGCCAGGGGCAGGCCGACGACGGGCAGGCCGCGGCTCAGGGTGAGCGCGCCCGCCCCGCCCAGCGCCAGCCCGATGACGACCATCAGATAGCCGTTGCTGGCAAAGGCCGGCTTCTCGGTCACGAGAGGGCGCGACGGGTTGTGGGTGGACATTGCATGCCTTAAATGTGAATCAAAGTGATATCACTTTAGGCGAGACCGAATCAGCGCGCAAGCGGTGTTTTTCACCTCAGCAGGCGCTGGAGTCCGGCGAGCAGTTCGGCAATGGGCTGGGGGCCGTCGCAGACGATGACGCGCCGCCGGGGCATGCTGCGCAGCCAGGTGACCTGGCGCTTGGCGAGCTGGCGGGTGGCGGCGATGCCGCGCTCGCGCAGGTCGGAGAAGTCGTTGGCGTCGAGCGCTTCCCAGACCTGGCGGTAGCCGACGCAGCGCATCGACGGCAGCGCGAGGCTCAGGTCGCCACGGGCGCGCAGGGCCTTCACTTCATCGACCAGCCCCTGGGCCAGCATCGCGTCGAAGCGCTGGGCCAGGCGCTCGTGCAGCCAGGCACGGTCGCCGGGCTCCAGAGAGAACAGCGGCCAGTCCACACCTTCGTCGCGCGAGGCGGCGTGCAGGGCGCTGAGCGGCTGGCCGGTCAGGCGGATGACCTCGAGGGCACGCTGGATGCGCTGGGTGTCGTTGGGGGCGAGGCGGGCGCCGGTCTCGGGGTCGAGCTTCGCCAGCTCGGCGTGCATGGCCGGCCAGCCGCGCTCGGCGGCCTCGGCGTCGATGGCGGCGCGCAGTTCGGCGTCGGCCTGGGGCAGTGTGGAGAGGCCATCGAACAGCGCCTTGAAGTAGAGCATCGTGCCGCCCACCAGCAGCGGCAGCTTGCCGCGCGCGGCGATCTCGGCGGCCAGCCGCTTGGCATCGCGCACGAACTCGGCGGCCGAGTAGCTTTCCAGCGGATCGAGGATGTCGATGAGGTGGTGCGGCGCCGCGGCCTGTTCGGCGGCGGTGGGCTTGGCCGTGCCGATGTTCATGCCGCGGTAGACCAGGGCCGAGTCGACGCTGATGATCTCCACGGGCAGCACCTCGGCAATCGCGAGGGCTGCCGCCGTCTTGCCGCAGCCGGTGGGGCCGGCCAGACAGATCGGTGTGTTCAGAATTTTTCCCACGGCGCGAGGTAGCGCCACTGCCCCACCGGCAGATGGCCCAGCGGAATGCGGCCGATGCGCACGCGCTTGAGGCCCACGACCTTGAGCCCGACCAGCTCGCACATGCGGCGGATCTGGCGCTTTTTGCCCTCGCGCAGCACGAAGCGCAGCTGCTGCTCGTTCTGCCAGCTGACCTTGGCGGGCTTGAGCAGCTCGCCGTCCAGCGCCAGGCCGTGGTTCAGCAAGGCCAGCTTCTCGGGCGAGAGGGCGGCGTTGGGCAGGGTGCCTTCGGGCACGGGATCAGCGCCTGGCAGGCCGATGAACTCGACGCGGACGAGGTATTCCTTCTCGATGTCGGAGTCGTCGCCGATCAGCGCCTTGGCGATTCGGCCGTCCTGGGTCAGCACCAAGAGGCCCGTGGAGTCGATGTCCAGGCGGCCGGCGGGGGCCAGGTGGCGGTGGTGGTTGGGGTGGGGCTTGATACCCGAGGGGTCGTCCTTCCAGCGGTTTTCCTGCTGGAACAGCACGACGGCGGGCTCGTAGCCGTCTTCGGCCTGGCCGGAGACATAGCCAATGGGCTTGTGCAGCAGCACGGTGACGAGCTGGGACTGGGCCTGTCGGGCGGCGGGGTCGATGGTGATCTCGACGTCGGGCCCGACGCGCTGGCCCAGCACGGCGACCTTGCCGTTCACGCGCACCCAGCCGGCGGCGATCCACTCGTCGGCCTCGCGTCGTGACGACATCTTCAGCTCGCTCATGCGCTTGGACAGGCGCTCGCCGTCCTCGCTGTCGACCTGGCGGGCCGGGTTCAGGCGCTGCTGCGGGCGCTGGGGCGGTGGCTCGAAGCCGGGGCCGCGGTTGGCGACACGGCGCTGGTCGACGCGCGGCGGGCGGTCGGCGGCGGGGCGCTCGTCCGGGCGGCCTCGCGGGCCGCGTGGAGCGGCATCGCCGCGGGGCGGCTGCGGCCGGTCGGGCTTGAAGGCGCTGCCGGTCCTGGGGCGGGCCGGTCGGTCTTCACGCGAGGGCGCGGGCCGCTCAGGCTTTTGCTGGCGTTGCTGGAACTGTTCCTCGCGCTCGGCCCGCTCGGCCTGGGCCTTGGCCAGCGTGGGCCGCGGCTTGGACACGCCCTTGCCGCGCACCGGCGCGCGCTTCTCGCCCTCCGCGTTGCGGGTCTTGGCGGCGGGCTTGGGTTTGCCCTTGAGGGTGATGGTGGCCATGTCGTTCTTCTTTCAACGGCCGCGCAGGAACAGGGCGTCCAGCTCGCGCATGTCGAGCTGGCGCCAGGTCGGGCGGCCGTGGTTGCATTGGTCGGCACGTTCGGTGGCTTCCATGTCGCGCAGCAGCGCGTTCATCTCGTCCAGCGTCAGTTGCCGGTTGGCGCGCACGGCGCCGTGGCAGGCCATGGTTGCCAGGATCTCGTGCTGGGCACGCTCCAGCACCGAGCTGGCATCGAACTGGGCCATCTCGGCCAGCAACTCGCGGGTCAGGGCGACGAGGTCGGACGCAGCCAGCAGCGCGGGGCGTGAGCGCACGGCCAGCGTGCGGGCCGACAGCGGGGTCACGTCCAGGCCCAGCTTGCTCAAGGTGTCGGCATGCTGCTCGGCCGCGGCGACTTCCTCGGCAGTGGCCGCAAAGCTGACAGGGATCAGCAGCGGCTGGCTCTCGATCTGCGTCGCTCCCAGCCTGGCCTTGAGCCGCTCGTAGACGACGCGCTCATGCGCTGCATGCATGTCGACAATGACCAGGCCCTGCTTGTTCTCCGCCAGGATGTAGACGCCCTGGATCTGCGCGATGGCGCGGCCCAGCGGCCAGTCCTGGTCGGGCAGCTTGGGGATGGGCGTGACGGGCGCGGCCACGGACGGTGCGGGGGGCGCGGCGGGCTCCCACAGCGCCTCGTGCTGCACGAGCGACAGCCTGACCTGCTCGGCCGTCGGCGGCACCGGGGCGGAGTAGGCGGTGTAGGTCTGACGGGGTTCGGCGACGTAGAGCGTGGCCGCCGTCGTCGGCTCGAAGCCCAGCGGCGCCATCGCCGACTCGACGCCGGCGGCGTCCGCTCGTGACTGGGCCAGCGCGTCGATGAAGGCGCGGCGCACCGATTGGTGGATGGCGCGGCCGTCGCGGAAGCGCACCTCGATCTTGGTCGGGTGCACGTTGACGTCCACCAGCTCCGGCGCGATCTCGATGAAGAGCACATAGCTGGGCTGGCGCTGGCCGTGCAGCACGTCTTCGTAGGCCGAGCGGATGGCGTGGCTGATGAGCTTGTCGCGCACATGGCGGCCATTGACCCAGACGTACTGTTGGTCGGCGCGCGAGCGCGCGGCCTCGGGCAGGCCGGCGCGGCCGGTCAGGGCCAGCGGCCCGGCGCTGTGCTCGAAGGCGCGGCTGTCGGCGATGAAGTCCTCGCCCAGCACGTCGGCGATGCGCTGCTCGACGGACGCCGCGCGCCACTGGTCGACCAGCTTGCCGTCGTGCCAGATGGCGAAGCCCACGTCGGGCCGCGCCAGCGCATGGCGGCGCACGGCTTCCACGCAGTGGGCCAGCTCGGTGGCGTCGGTCTTCAGGAACTTGCGGCGGGCGGGCGTGGCGAAGAAGAGTTCGCGCACCTCGACGCTCGTGCCGCGCGAACGGGCGGCGGCGGAGAGCTCGCCGCTGCGGGCGTCCAGCCGGTGGGCATGGGCGGCCTCGGCCGTGCGGCTGGCGACCGACATTTCCGACACCGAGGCGATGGCCGCCAGCGCCTCGCCGCGAAAACCCATCGTCGCGACCGATTCCAGCTCGTGCAGCGAGGCGATCTTGCTGGTGGCATGGCGCTTGAGCGCCAGCGGCAGCTGGGCGACCGGGATGCCGCAGCCATCGTCCTCGACGACGATGCCGCGCACGCCGCCGGCCATCAGCTTGACGAGCACGTTGCGGGCGCCGGCGTCCAGCGCGTTGTCCACCAGCTCGCGCACGACCGAGGCCGGGCGCTCCACGACCTCGCCGGCGGCGATCTGGCTGATCAGCTCGTCGGGCAGTTCGTGGATGGCGCGGGGCGCGGGTACTTCAGGGAGCGGCAAATCCATCCTTGGGATTATCGACGGCCCCCGGACCGTCACGGGGCGTCGGGATAATGACTGCCCATGGACTTCCTGCCCTTCCTCGTCGACTTCATCCTGCATGTGGACCGCCATCTCGCCGACTTCGTCGCGAACTACGGCACCTGGGTCTATGCGCTGCTGTTCCTGATCATCTTCGTGGAGACCGGCGTCGTCGTGATGCCCTTCCTGCCAGGGGACTCGCTGCTGTTCGTCGTCGGCGCCATGTGCGGTGTGGGGCTGATGGACCTGGGCCTGTCCATGGGCCTGCTGACGGCCGCGGCCATCCTGGGCAACCAGAGCAACTACACCATCGGCCGCTACTTCGGGCCGCGCGTGTTCCAGTGGGAGGACTCGCGCTTCTTCAACAAGGCGGCCTTCGACAAGGCGCACGCCTTCTACGAGAAGTACGGCGGCTTCACCATCGTCGCGGCGCGCTTCATGCCCTTTCTGCGCACCTTCGCGCCGTTCGTTGCCGGCGTGGCGCAGATGACGCGGCGCAAGTTCACCTTCTACGACGTGAGCGGCGGCGCGCTGTGGGTGTGCGGCATCACGCTGATCGGCTATATCTTCGGCAACGTGCCCTGGGTCAAGCAGCATCTGGACAAGATCATCTGGGCCATGATTCTCATCCCCGGCCTCATCGTCATCGGCGGTGGCCTGAAAGCCAGGTTCAAGCGCCAGCCGGGCTGACTTTCGGGTGAGCCGGGTCGCGAGTCTAGAGTCGCGGGTTTTGCGACTCTTGTCGGAGATCCCGATGACCCTGTCACGTATTGCGCTGGCCCTGGCCTGGATGACCTCCGGCCTGGCCTCCGTAGCCCATGCCGGCGAAGCGACCCTGATGCTGCGCCAGCCCGCAGTCTCCAAGGACCATCTCGCCTTCGTCTATGCCGGCGACCTGTGGCTGGCCGACCGTTCCGGCGCCAACCCGCGCCGGCTGACGACGCACGCGGCCAGCGAGTTCGCGCCGCGCTTCTCTCCCGACGGCCGGCAGATCGCCTTCTCCGCCAGCTATGACGGCAACACGGACGTCTACGTCATCGGCCTGGACGGCGGCGTGCCCAAGCGCCTGACCTGGCACCCCAGCGCCGATGTCGTCAACGGCTGGAGCCCGGACGGCAAGCGCGTGCTGTTCGCCTCGCCGCGCGAGGTGCTGAACAACCGCAGCAACCAGCTCTACGAGGTGCCCGTCGAGGGCGGCTACGAGAAGAAGCTGATGGCGGCCGTGGCCTGGGAGGGCGCCTGGTCGCCCGACGGCAAACAGCTCGCCTACCGACCCTACAACCAGGCCTATGCCGGCGTCAGCGGCTGGCGCCAGAGCCGTGGCGGCAGCACGCCGCCGGTCTGGATCATGGACATGCAGGGCCCCGGCGCCGGCCAGAAATGGCAGGAGATCCCCCACGTCAACGCCAGCGACGTGGCGCCGGTGTGGGCCGGCCAGGAAGTGGTGTTCATCTCCGACCGTGCCGACGGAGCGGCCAACCTGTTCGCGTTCAACCCGATCACGAAAGCCCTGCGCCAGCTCACCCGTGAGACTAAATGGGACGTGAGGAGCGTGGACGCCTACGGTTCCACGCTGGTCTACGAGGCTGGTGGTGTCATCAAGCAGCTGGACCTGGCCGGCGGCACGCCCCAGGTGCTGCCCATCAGCCTGGCCGCGGTGGCGCCGCAGGTGCGCCCGCAGTGGAAGGACGCCGGCAAGACGCTGACCTCGGCCCGCCTGTCCAGCACCGGCAAGCGCGTGCTGGTGAGCGCGCGCGGCGAGGTCTTCACCGTGCCGGTCAAGGAAGGGGTGGGCAGCGTGCGCAACCTGACCGACACGGCCGGCGTGCGCGAGAAGGATGCGCTGTGGAGCCCCGACGGCCAGCGCGTGGCCTACATCTCCGACGCCCCCGGCATGCGCCACGAGCTGGTGCTGCAGGCCCAGACGGGCCTGGGCGCCAAGGAGCGCATCGCGCTGCCGCGCGAGGGCTATTTCACGCTGACCGACTGGTCGCCCGACGGCCACTGGCTGGTCATCGCCGACAACCACCTCAACCTCTACCGCCTCGGCCTGGCGGCCGGCCCGCAGCGCGGCCAGCTCGTCAAGATCGATACCAGCCTGCGCCGCGGTGGCGGCGGCTTCGGTGGCGTCGGCATCAGCTTCTCGCCGGACAGCCGCTGGCTGGCCTACACCTCGACCCTGGCCAACCACTTCGACCAGATCCGCATCCACGACCTCGCCAGCGGCAAGAACCACGCGGTGACGGACGGCCTGTCCCACGCCGGCAACCCGAGCTTCTCGCCGCAGGGCGACGTGCTGTTCTTCACCGCGTCCATCAACTCCGGCCCCGGCCAGGTGGGGCTGGACCTGTCCACCCAGGAGCGGCCCTTCCGCGCCGGCGTCTACGCGCTGCTGCTGGCGGCGGACGGCAAGTCGCCGCTGGCGCTGCGCGCCGGCGACGAGGAGGCCAAGAAGGACGAGAAAAAGGACGACAAGAAGCCCGCCGCCGACGGCAAGGGCAAGCCCGAGCCCAAGGCCGATGCCAAGGCCGACGCGGTCAAGCCGGTCAAGATCGACTTCGACGGCCTGGCCGAGCGCCTCGTGGCGCTGCCAGTGGGCGAGCGCAACTACGACATGCTGGCCGTCGGCGCCGACGGCGGCCTCTTCTATCTGCAGCGGCCCCAGCCGGGCGCCAGCCACGACGGTCCGCAGGCCGAGCAGACCGCCACGGCCGAGCTCTGGCGCTTCGACTTCGAGGAGCGCAAGCCCAAGATGCTGAAGGCCGGCTTGGCCGACTACTCGCTCAGCGAGGACCGCAAGAAGCTGCTCGTCACGGTGGCCGGCGGCAAGCTGGAGCAGGGCGACGCCACCGACAAGTTCGAGGGCAAGCCGGTCGACCTCTCCGGCCTGCGCACCCGCGTGGACCTGCGGGCCGAGTGGAAGCAGATCTTCGACGAGGCCTGGTGGATGGAGAAGGAGTTCTTCTACGACCCCGCCCTGCATGGCCTGAACTGGCAGGCCGTCTACGACCGCTACCTGCCGCTGCTGGGCCATGTGCAGCGCCGCGAGGACCTGAACGACCTGTTGGTGCAGATGATCGGAGAGCTGCAGGTGGGTCACAACCGCACCGGCGCCGGCGATGTGCACCAGGAAGCCCGCGTGGCCGTTGGCCTGCTGGGGGCGGATTTCGCCATCGAGCAGGGCCGCTACCGCATCGCGCGGCTCTACGCGGGCGACCGCCTCAATCCCAACCTCGCCGCGCCCCTCGCCGCGGCCGGCCTGGGCGTGAAGGCCGGCGATTTCCTGCTCGCCATCGACGGCAAGGAACTGGACGCGAAGACCAACGTCTACGCGCTGCTGGAGAACACGGTGGGCAAGCAGGTGACGCTGGCCGTGGCCCAGGACGCCGCCGGCAAGGGGCGCCGCGAGATCACCGTGGAGCCCGTCGCCAGCGAGGCGCTGCTGCGCCGCTGGGCGTGGATCGAGGGCAACCGCCAAAAGGTGCAGGCCAGCAGCGGCGGCAAGATCGCCTACGTCTACATGCCCGACACGGCCGACCAGGGCTTCGAGCACTTCAACCGCATGTTCTTCGCCCAGGTGGACAAGCCGGGCCTGATCGTCGACGACCGCAAGAACGGCGGAGGCCAGGCGGCCAACTACGTGACCGAGCTGCTGGCCCGGCCCTACCTGGCCAGCTGGAAGGACCGCGACGGCCTCGTCTTCGACACCCCGGGCGGCGCCATCTACGGCCCCAAGGCCATGCTGATCGACCAGGACGCCGGCTCGGGCGGCGACTTCATGCCCTATGCCTTCAAGCGCGTGGGCCTGGGGCCGCTGATCGGCAAGCGCACCTGGGGCGGCCTGATCGGCATCTCCATCAACCCGCCGCTGATCGACGGCGGCTTCCTGACCGTGCCTTTCTTCCGCTTCTACACGCCCGAGGGTGAGTGGCGCGTGGAGAACGAGGGCGTGGCGCCGGACATCGACGTCGAACTCGACCCGGCCGCCGTCAACCGCGGCGAGGATACGCAGCTCGACGCGGCGATTGCGGATGTGCTCAAGCGGCTGGATACGTGGAAGCCGATCCAGCGCAAGACGCCGCCTGCACCGGCAGCCTTGGGCCGCTGATGAAGCCCTGGGCGTCCCTGTCCCTGCGGGGGCGCCTTTTCCTGCTGGCGCTGCTGCCGCTGCTGGCCTCGCTCGCCCTGATTGCGCTGGCCGTGCGCCAGCAGGAGAGCGAGCTGGCCGCGCGGGAGCATGCGCTGGTGCGCGCCAGCTACATGGACGCGCGGCGCACCGAGCTCAAGCACTACGTTGACCTGGCCGTCAGCACCGTCAAGCCACTGCTGGGCCAGCCCGGCGGGCAGGAGCGGGCGCTGGCCATCCTGTCGTCGCTGGACTACGGCCGCGACGGCTACTTCTTCGTCTACTCGCTGGACGGCCGCGTGCTGATGCACTCGCGCCAGCCCGAGCTGCTGGGCCAGAACCTGTGGGGCCTGCGTGATCCCCTGGGGCGGCCCACCATCCAGCAGCTCATCAATCAGGCCAAGGCGGGCGGCGGCTATGTGGAATACCTGTGGCGCAAGCCGTCCAGCAGCCAGCTGGCGCCCAAGCTGGGCTATGTCGTCGCGGTGCCGGAGTGGGGCTGGATGCTGGGCACGGGGCTGTACCTGGACGGCATCGAGGCGACCATGGCCGAGCTGGAGCGCGGCGCGCGACAGAACATCACGGCGACGATGCTGTGGGTGGGGGCCGTGGCCGTCTTCGGCGTGGCCCTGATCAGTGCCGGCGCGCTGGCGCTCAACCTCAGTGAGCACCGCAGCGCCGAGGCCAAGCTGCGCGCGCTGGCCCGGGAGGTGGTGCAGAGCCAGGAGGACGAGCGCGCGCGCCTGGCGCGGGAGCTGCATGACGGCGTCAGCCAGGCGTTGGTGGCCACCAAGCTGCTGATCGAGTCGGCCCAGTCCGAGCCGGCCTCGGCCGGGCGGCTGCAAGCCCTGGCGCTGACGCGGCTGAACAGCACGCTGTCCGAGGTGCGCCACCTGTCCCACGCGCTGCGCCCGGCGCTGCTGGACAACCTCGGCCTGCCGGCGGCGCTGCAGCATCTGGCCGGCGAATTCGACGCGGCCGGCGGTACGCATTTCCAGGCGACGGTGGAGGGCGAGGAAGTCGACTTGCCCGAGGCCGTCAAGACGGCGCTGTTCCGCATCGCCCAGGAGGCACTGAGCAACGCCGCCCGCCATGCCCAGGCGACGGCGGTGGAGGTGCTGTTGCGCTTCGAGCGCGACGGCGGCCTGACGCTCGACATCCACGACGATGGCCAGGGCTTCGACGCCGAGGAGGCCCAGGCCGTGGCCGACCAGGGCCTGGGCCTGCGCAGCATGCGGGAGCGTGCGGCCGCGCTGGGCGCACGGCTGAACCTGTTCACCGCGCCCGGCGAGGGCAGCCGGCTTGCGGTCAAATTGTCGGTTGCCGACTTGGCCCGCGCCGCTTCATGAACTCGCCCATCCGCATCCTGCTCGTCGACGACCACCCCATGGTGCGCGAGGGTCTGGCCGTGCGCCTGGCCTCGGTGCCTCGCTTCGAGGTCGTCGGCGAGGCTGGTGGGCGTGTCGAGGCGCTGGAGCAGCTGGCGCGTGTGGCGCCGGATGTCGTGCTGATGGACGTGGGGCTGAAGGACGGCAACGGCATCGCCCTCGCCGCCGAGATGCTGGCCGTGCGGCCGGCCATCAAGCTGCTGATGTTCAGCATGTACGACAACCCCGAGTACGTGCAGCGCGCGCTGACGGCCGGTGCGCGCGGCTATGTGCTGAAGGATGCGCCGGCGACGGAGATCGTGTCAGCCATCGACGCGGTGGCGGCGGGCGGCACCTTCCTGAGCGCGGCGGTGTCGGGCCGGCTGTTCCGCGGCCAGAGCCCGAAGCCCATGCTGACGCCTCGCGAGAGCGAGATCCTCGCCAAGCTGGGGCAAGGCGCATCCAGCAAGCAGATCGCGCGGGAGCTGGACCTGTCGGTGCGCACGGTCGAGGCGCACCGGCAGAGCATCAAGCGCAAGCTGGAGCTGGACGGCCAGGCGGAGCTGATCCGCTACGCCGTGGAGCACGCGCGCAGCCAGTGAGCGCGGCGCGGCAGGATCAGCGGCCGCGCCGCGGACCGTAACCGTCCTGGTCACGGTCCCAGTACTCGCGCCGGTCGTGCTCGCGGCGCCAGCGCCAGTCGTCGTGGCGCTCATCCCAGCGGCGCTCGCGGTAGGCCGTTTCGTAGACCACCCGCGGCGGCGGCGCGTAGTAGACCTCACGCTCCACATAGCGAGGTGCAGGCGCGTACACGACCGGCGGGGGCGCGTAGTAGACGGGCGCCGGCTCCACGTAGTAGCGCGGCGAATCGGCCACGACGACGGCGGGCAAAGGCAGGTTGATGCCGATGGACCAGTGCGTGCCGGCCTGGGCGGCTGCGGTACCCAACAGGGCGGCAGTGGCAACGGTGGCGGCAAGGATGGAACGAAGCATGGGGACCTCCAGCAAGACCGGGACGATGGGTCTGCGGTGTCTGGACAACGCTTCGCTGCGCAGGCCGTTGACGACCCGCGGCGTTCATTCGTAAGGGGGTGTGAATGCCGCCCGGCGCTGGGACGGCCCGGGGCCGCGGCGAGCACGGCCCCGGTGATGACTACGGCGCGACGGCCGTCGCCGCGTTGACCATGCCCGCGCCGTAGGCGTGCGGGAACGAGATCGGTGCATTGCGGTTGATGTGGCACCAGCCGGTGGTGCAGGGCACACCGGCGGCGGTCGGCGCCGTGTTGGCGGGGTCGTTCGGGCCCATGTAGTTCACCATGTCGGTCCGCGCGGTCGCCTTCAGCCGCGCCAGCAGGCCGTCTGGGTTGCCCTTAAGGGTGCTGCGTGCGGCCAGTGTCAGCGCGGCCACGCCGGTGGCATTGGGCGACGACATGGAGGTGCCCTGCAGCCAGCCGAAGCCGGCGCCCTGGACCTTGAAGCAGGCGAAGGTCAGCAGGGAGGCGGAGGCCGGGCTGGTGCAGATCTCTCCGGAGGCGTCAAGGGCGCCGAGCGTGCCCCAGCCGCCGTACAGGATGTCGGCGGCGCCCACGTCGTAGCGCGGAATGTTGAACTTGCGCGCCCCGCCGGGGGCCGTGATGTCGATGCGCGAGCCGTAGTTCGAGTAGTAGGTGAGCTGGTCGCGCTGGCCGAGCAGGGCGTCGGGCCAGACCAGGGCCTTGGCATAGGCATTGATCGCCGGGCTGCTCTGCGAGCCGCCGATGGCATTGCCGGTGGCCGACACCATGATGACGCCGGGCACGCCGGCCGGCGTCTCCAGCAGGCCGCCCAGGTAGTTGTTGGCCACGCTGTCGGGCGGGATGATGGACTGGATGCCATCGCTGCCCATGTCGACCTGGCCGACCCCGACCAGCGCCTGGCCGCCGACCGTCATGTCGACGCGGTTGATGCGCACGTGCTCGTTGCCGGCGGACGCAAGGATGGCCGTGCCCTTAGCGCGGCAGTAGTTCACCGCCTCGACCCACATCAGGTAGTCCTCGTCGTCGATGCCCGGGGCGTCGTAGCCGCCCAGAGACATGTTGATGAGGTCCACGTTGGCGTCGCAGGCGCGGATCATGCCGTCGACGATCCAGCTCGTCAGCCCGCCGCCGAGCGTGGTCGACAGCACCTTCATGCCGACGATCTGCACGTTGGGGGCGACGCCGTTGGAAGCAAAGCCGTTGGCCGCGCCAGCGATGCGGCTTGCGACCCAGGTGCCGTGGCCTTCGGTGTCCTCGCTGGAGCAGTCGCGCTGGCCCAGGCCGGGGCCGAACTGGCGCGTCAGCAGATTGCAGGGGATGGTGTTGGCCGAGGTCTGGTTGTCGTAGTTGGCCCGCAGTTCTTTGTGCGAGCCCTGCACGCCGGTGTCGAGGACGGCCACGCGCACGGCGCGGCTGCCGGTCGTGACGGCCCATGCCGCCGGCACGCCCATGCGCCGGTCGTCCCATTGCAGCACGCCCTCGGGGTTGGTCTCGCCGAGGAAGGAGGCGGCGTCATGCCAGGGGTCGGGCGGACCGTTCGGGCCCGGGTTGCCGAGCTGCGGGTCGGCGCCGACGGCGACGCCGGCGTCCTCGGCCGCCATGTCGGTCGACGGGCGGGAATAGACCTTGTCGGCCCAGGCCGCGGCGACCATGGGCTGGTTCCTGATCCGCGCGGCGAAGTCACCGGCCACGGGCACGGCCGTCATGCGGTTGAGGCGGCTCAGGTCGGAGACGACCTCGCCGCCGGACTGCGTGATCGCGGCCTTCATCTGCTCGCTGCCCAGGCCTTTCTGGAAGCGCACGACGATGACGCCCAGCGAGTTGCCGGCCTTGCCGGGCGCGGCAGCCGCTGGCGATGCAGTGCCGGCGATGCCGATCGCCAGGGCGGCCGACAGATAGGCCTTGAAGTTTGTTGGCATGGTCCTCTCCTATGGGTGGGTCAAAGAACCATAGGAAGAGGACGCAGTACCGCCTCAAGGGAAAACCCGCCTGGCCGGCTTCATCCCCTCGAATACGGGGCGGTCGGGCTCAATCGATACGCAGCTTGCGCGAGCCCTCCGGCGCTGCCCGGCGCGGCAGCGCCAACGTCAGCACGCCGTTATCGAACTTCGCGCTGGCGCGGGCCTCGTCGATGTCGGCCGGCAGGCGGACGCTGCGCGACACGGCGCCGTAATAGCGCTCGCTGTGCAGCACGCGTTCGTTGTCGCTCTTCTGGTCGTGCTGCCGGATTTCGGCGCTGAGCGAGACGACGGGGCCGTCGATGCTGACGTGGATGTCGTCCTTGGCGACGCCGGGGAGTTCCGCATGCAACTGGAAGCCGTCGGGGTTCTCCTTGACGTCGATCTTGATCTGCTGCGGCAGCGGGTCGCCGTGCAGCGGGCGCACGAGGTAGCCGGGCGCGAGATCGCGGAAGAAGTCGTCGAACAGGCTGCTGCGGATGGAGGGCAGTTGGCTCATCGGGATGCTCCTTTCAAGGCATGGATCGCGGTGGTCGAGGCCGGCGCGAGGGCGCTGCGGCCATCGCGGGCAGAGTCCATGTTGGGGCGACGCGGGCGCGACCGTTTTGCGCTCGGTCAAGAAATCTAGGGTTGACCCCTAAGTGGTCCCGCGAGCCTGACCCGCGTGGCTTGGACGATGCGCCTTGGTGCATGTTTTCCGAGACTTGCACCACGGTCGCGCCCCACGTCGAGGTGTGCACCGCAACGGAGACAAACCATGTCGAATCTGCGCCGCCACCTTGCCTGGGCAGGTGTCGCGATCCTGGGTGCCGCATCCCTCGCCACCGTGGCCTTAAGCCGCGGCGAGACGATCAGCGCGCTGTGGGTCGTGGCCGCCGCCCTGTGCACCTACCTCATCGCCTACCGTTACTACAGCCTGTTCATCGCCGACAAGGTGCTGGGGCTGGACGCCAAGCGCCAGACGCCGGCCTGGAAGTACAACGACGGCCTGGACTACGTGCCCACCAACAAGCACGTGCTGTACGGCCACCACTTCGCGGCGATCGCCGGCGCCGGCCCGCTGGTGGGTCCCGTGCTCGCGGCCCAGATGGGCTATCTGCCCGGCCTGCTGTGGATCCTGGCCGGCGTCGTCTTCGCCGGTGCGGTGCAGGACTTCATCGTGCTGTTCATCTCCACGCGCCGCGACGGCCGGTCCCTCGGTGACCTCGTCAAGCAGGAGATGGGCACGGTGCCCGGCCTGATCGCGCTGTTCGGCGCCTTCATGATCATGATCATCATCCTGGCGGTGCTGGCGCTGATCGTCGTGAAGGCGCTGGCGGATTCGCCCTGGGGCCTGTTCACGGTGGCCGCCACCATCCCGGTCGCCCTCTTCATGGGCGTCTACCTGCGCTTCATCCGCCCGGGCCGCATCGGCGAGGTGTCGGTGATCGGCTTCGTGTTGCTGATGGCGGCCATCTTCGGCGGCCAGGCGGTCAGCGAGAGCCCGACGCTGGCGCCGCTGTTCACGCTGGCGCCGACGACGCTCGTCGGCCTGCTGATCGGCTACGGCTTCATCGCCGCCTGCATCCCGGTGTGGCTGCTGCTGGCGCCGCGCGACTACCTCAGCACCTTCCTGAAGATCGGCACCATCGTCGCGCTGGCCATCGGCATCGTCATCGTCGCGCCGCCGCTGAAGATGCCCGCGCTGACGCAGTTCGCCGCCGGTGGCGGCCCGGTCTGGGCCGGCAACCTCTTCCCCTTCCTCTTCATCACCATCGCCTGCGGCGCGGTGTCGGGCTTCCATGCACTGATCTCATCGGGCACGTCCCCGAAGCTGCTGGAGAACGAGACTCACGCCCGCTACATCGGCTACGGCGGCATGCTGGCCGAGAGCTTCGTCGCCGTGATGGCGCTGGTCGCGGCCTCGTGCATCGAGCCGGGCGTCTACTTTGCGATGAACAGCCCGGCCGCCGTCGTCGGCAAGGATGCCGCAACGGTCGCGCAGACGCTATCGACCTGGGGCTTTGTCGTCACGCCCGAGATGCTGACCCAGGCCGCGGCCGACGTCGGCGAGAAGACCATCCTGGCCCGTGCCGGCGGCGCGCCGACGCTGGCCGTGGGCATGGCCGAGATCCTGCACCAGGTGGTGGGCGGGAAGGCGCTGATGGCCTTTTGGTACCACTTCGCCATCCTGTTCGAGGCGCTCTTCATCCTGACCGCCGTGGACGCGGGCACCCGCGCCGGCCGCTTCATGCTGCAGGACCTGCTGGGCAGCTTCGTGCCATCGCTCAAGCGCACCGAGAGCTGGGTGGCCAACCTCGTTGCTACGGGTCTGTGCGTGGCGGCCTGGGGCTACTTCCTCTACCAAGGCGTCGTCGATCCGCTGGGCGGCATCAACACGCTGTGGCCGCTGTTCGGCATCGCCAACCAGATGCTGGCCGCCGTGGCGCTGCTGCTGGGCACCGTCGTCATCTTCAAGATGAAGAAGGACCGCTACGCCTGGGTCACGGCCCTGCCGGCCGGCTGGCTGCTGATCTGCACCATGTCAGCCGGCTGGCTGAAGATCTTCTCGGCCGACCCCAAGCTGGGCTTCCTGGCCCATGCCGACAAATACGCCGCGGCCATTGCCGAGGGCAAGGTGCTGGCGCCGGCCAAGACGCTGGCGGCGATGGAGCGGGTCGTCTTCAACGACCGGCTGGACGCCGCGCTGTGCGCTCTCTTCATGGGCGTCGTCATCAGCGTGCTGATCTACAGCGTCAAGGCCATCCTGGCCGCCCGTGGCACGGCCAGGGCGACGGTGCAGGAAACGGCGTTCGTGCCGCTGCCGGCCGGCCAGCATGCTTGAGCTGCGCCGCGACCTCGCCCAGGCCGGTCGCTACCTCACGCAGAGCCTGCGCCTGATGGTGGGCGTGCCGGACTACGGCAGCTACCTGGCCCACCACCAGGCCACGCACCCGGATCGCGAGCCGATGAGCTACGAGGAGTTCTTCAGGGAGAGGCAGGCGGCGCGCTACAGCGCGCGTGTCGGCAAGTGCTGCTGATCCGGCAGCACCCGGCCGGCCCTGCCTGCCTTGAACGGCGTGCCGGCGCCTACAGCGTCGTGCTGCGCTTCCTCGCCATCGGCGGGTTCTTCGCGAAATAGCGCGCGATGCCGGACGCCACGGCGTCCACCAGCTGGTCCTGGTAGTCTGGGTCGCGCAGCTTCTTCTCCTCTTCGGGATTGGAGATGAAGGCCGTCTCGACCAGGATGCTGGGGATGTCCGGCGCCTTCAGGACCGCGAAGCCCGCCTGCTCGACCCGCGGCTTGTGCAGCTTGCCGACCTTGCCGATTTGCCCGAGTACCTCGCCACCGAGCTTGAGGCTGTCCTTGATCTGCGCCGTCGTGCTCATGTCCAGCAGCGCGCGCAGCACGTTGGCGTCCTGGGTGGCCGCACCGACGTTGACGCCGCCCACCATGTCCGCCGCGTTCTCCTTGTTGGCCATCCAGCGCGCGGCGGCGCTGGTGGCGGCGCCATCGCTGAGCACGAACACCGAGGCGCCACGCGCCTGCGGCGTGACGAAGGCGTCGGCGTGGATGGAGACGAACAGGTCGGCCTGCACGCGCCGCGCCTTGCGCACGCGCTCGTGCAGCGGCACGAAGAAGTCGGCGTCGCGCGTCATCAGCACGCGGATGTTGGGATTGGCCGTCAGGCGCTCGCGCAGCTTGTGGGCCACGGCCAGCACGACGTCTTTTTCTCGCAGGCCTGAGGGGCCGACGGCACCGGGGTCCTCCCCCCCATGGCCGGGGTCCAGCGCAATGATGATGAGGCGATCGATCCTGGGCTCGGCCGCTTGGGCAGGTGCGGGCGCCTGGGGCGGCGTTGGCCTGGAGGCCGCCGCAACCGGCGGGACTGGAGCGGGTGCCGAGGCGGGCGGGGCGGGCGGTCGCTCGATCTTCTGGATCAGCTCCCCCAGTGCATCGTTGACCGCGCTGGCCGCGGCCTCGGCGCGCTGAGCTGGAGAGGGCGTCGGCGTGGGCTGCGGCTTCCTGCCGGCTTCCTGCGCGAGCGCCACCAGCGGGTCGGCCTCCACCCGTGGGTGCAGGTCAAAGACAAGGCGGTGTCTGTAGGCCGCGACCGGGGCCAGCGTGAAGATCTGCGGCGCGACGGGCTGGCGCAGGTCCAGCACGATGCGCACGACGGTCGGCGTGTTCTGGCCGACGCGCACGCCGCTGATGTATGGGTCGTCGGCCTTGACCTTGCCGATGAGTTCCCGCAGTCCGGGGCTCAGCTCCAGCCCGTCGATGTCGATGACGAGGCGGTGGGGGGAGTCGACGAGGAAATGCCTGACCGCCAGCGGCTTGTCGGACTCGATGGTGACGCGGGTGTATTCCTGCGCCGGCCAGACGCGCACGGCGACGATGCTGGCCTGGCCGGGCGAGGTGGGGGCGGCCAACGAGTCGGGTGCCTTCAGCAGCAGGGCCAGCAGCCCCAGGGACACCCGGCGCTTCATGCCAGGGCCTCGACGAGCTTGGGCGTACCGACGGCTCGCACGCGGCGGCTGTCGTCCGGCATCAGTTCGATGAAGAGCTGCAGGTCCGGCGGCGGCAACTGGCCGGCGGCCTTTTCGGGCCATTCGCAGAGCTTCAGCCCCGGGGCGGCGAAGACGTCGCGAAAGCCGGCGTCCTCCCACTCGCGCGGGTCGCCGAAGCGGTAGAAGTCGAAGTGGCTGGCCGTGCCGGCCCCGGGCAGCTCATAGCTCTCCATCACGGCATAGCTGGGGCTCTTGATGCGGCCTTCGACGCCCAGCGCTCGCAGCAGCAGGCGCACGAAAGTCGTCTTGCCGGCGCCGAGCGGGCCGTGCAGTTCGATGAGGGCGTCGGGAGAGGGGAGCAGTGCCGCCGCGAGACGTTCGGCGGTGGCTTGGGCCGCAGCCTCGTCGGGCCACAGCGCTTCAGTTTCTAAAATCGCAGCCAAATGCAAGAGGTCCCGTCCACTGTCGATGCCGCCGCGCTGTTGAACCGTTTGCGCGGCTGGGCGCATGGGCTGGGATTCTCACAGATCGCGGTGGCCGATGTGGACCTCGGCAGCGCGGAGCCGGGCCTGCAGGCCTGGCTGGACGCCGGCCACCACGGCCGCATGCACTACATGGCCGCTCACGGCCTGAAGCGGGCCCGCCCGGCGGAGCTGGTGCCGGGCACGCTGCGCGTCGTCACGGCGCGCATGAACTATCTGCCCCAGGGCACCGAGGCGGGCTGGCAGGCCGTCGAGTGGGCCGGGCTGGCTCGGCCCGAGCAGGCGCAGATCTCCATCTACGCGCGCGGCCGGGACTATCACAAGGTGCTGCGCCAGCGCCTGCAGAAGCTGGCCGAGATGCTGGAGGCCGAGGTCGGCCCGCTGGGCTATCGCGTGTTCACGGACTCGGCGCCGGTGCTGGAGGTGGAACTGGCCGCGCGCTCGGGCCTGGGCTGGCGCGGCAAGCACACCTTGACGCTGCACCGCGACGCCGGCTCGATGTTCTTCCTCGGCGAGATCTTCATCGACCTGGCCCTGCCGCTGACCGACCCGGTCACGGCGCATTGCGGCGAGTGCCGGGCCTGCATCGACGTCTGCCCGACGGCGGCCATCACGGCGCCCTACCGCATCGACGCGCGGCGTTGCATCTCCTACCTGACCATCGAGCACGACGGCGCCATCCCCGAAGAGCTGCGCCCGCTGCTGGGCAACCGCGTCTACGGCTGCGACGACTGCCAGCTGGCCTGCCCGTGGAACAAGTTCGCCCAGCCGGCCATGCTGGCCGATTTCGACGTGCGGCCGGGCATGGCGGCAACGCCGATCGCCGCCCTGCTGGCCTGGGACGAGGCGGAGTTCCTGCGCCGCACCGAGGGCTCGGCCATCCGGCGCATCGGCTTTGTGCGCTGGCAGCGCAATCTGGCGGTGGCCGCCGGCAATGCGCTGCGCCAGCGCGACGACCCCGGACTGCGCGCGGCGCTGGAGCGGGCGGAGCAGGGCGCCGAGGCCATGGTGGCCGAGCACATCGCCTGGGCCTTGTCCGCGCCGCGGCCTGCCGGCGCGTTATCGTCCGGCCCGCCCGCCGCTGGAGCCTTCTGAATGATGCCGTCCCTTCGCCGCCGTACCGCCGTCCTCGCACTCGCAGCGGCCGCCTCCCTGCCTGCGCACGCCATGCGCTACGAGGGGCAGGACTTTCCCGACACCCTGCAGCTCGGCGGCGCCGCGCTGCAGCTCAACGGCGTCGGCGCCAAGGTGTTCGTCATGCGCTATTCGGCCTACCTGGCCGCGCTCTACCTGCCGCACAAGGCCGGCACGCCGGAGGCAATTTATGCGCAAGCCGGCCCCAAACGCATCGAGCTGCGCATCACCATCCCGCTCGTGAAGGATGTCTCGACGCAGGAGTTCGTCAAGGCCATCAACAAGGGTGTGAGCCGCAATTCCACCGAGGCCGAGAAGGCTGCCGTGGCCGAGCGAGTGAAGCAGTTCAACACGGCCATCGGCGAGGTCGGGCGCGTGAAGAAGGGCGACCTGCTGCGCATCGATTACCTGCCCGACCAGGGCGGCACCATCCTTTCGGTCAACGGCAAGGTCTGGGGCCAGCCCATCGAGGGGCAGGACTTCTACACGGCCTTCCTGAAGGTTTTCATCGGCGACCACAACAGCGACAACCGCCTGCGTGCAGGCCTGCTCGGCCAGCCGGGCTAGCATCGCCCCACCAACCAAGGAGACCGACCTCATGCAACGCCGTTCCGTCCTCCAAGCCGCCGCGCTCGCCGGCCTCAGCCCTCTCGGCCAACTGGCCTGGGCCGACACCTATCCCAGCAAGCCGGTGCGCCTCATCGTGCCGTTTGCGCCGGGCGGCACGACGGACATCATTGCCCGCATCGTCTCCGAGCGCATGAATGCCATCCTGGGCCAGACCATGGTGGTGGACAACAAGGCCGGTGGCGGCGGCACGGTGGGCGCCACCGAGATCTCGCGTCAGGCGCCGGACGGCTACAACCTGGGCGTGGCGACCGTCTCGACGACGGCGGCCAACCCGGCCATCAACCCCAAGATCGCCTACAACCCGCTGACGGACTTCACGCCCATCATCAACATGGCCGCGACGCCCAACGTCATCGCCGTGCACCCCAGCTTCCCGGCGCGCGACTACAAGAGCTTCGTGGCCGAGCTCAAGAAGAATCCCGCCAAGCACAGCTATGCCACCTCGGGCACGGGCGGCATCGGCCATCTGCAGATGGAGCTCTACAAGACCCTGGCGGGCGTCTTCGTGCTGCACATCCCCTACCGCGGCGCCGGCCCGGCGCTGAACGACACGGTGGCCGGCCAGGTGCCCATGATCTTCGACAACCTGCCCTCGGCATTGCCCTTCATCAGGGACGGCCGCCTGATCCCCATCGTCGTCGCGGCACCGCAGCGCGTGGCGGCCCTGCCGAACGTGCCGACCTTCAAGGAGATCGGCCTGGAGCCGGTCAACCGCATGGCCTACTACGGCATCCACGGCCCCAAGGGCCTGCCGCGCGACATCGTCGACAAGGTCAACGCGGCCGTACGCAAGGCGCTGGAGATCCCCGAGGTGAAGAAGCGCATCGAGGACACCGGCTCGCTGATCGTGGCCAACACGCCCGAGCAGTTCGCGGCCCAGATCGCGGCCGAGTTCGAGGTCTACAAGAAGGTCGTCGCCCAGCAGAAGCTGAAACTTGATTGATCCGGGCATCGAGTCCTTCATCGAGGCGCTCTGGCTGGAAGACGGCCTGAGCGCCAACACGCAGGCGGCCTATCGGCGTGACCTGGCCGCGCTGGCGGCCTGGCTGGCGCCCGCGGCGCTGGATGCCTGCAGCGAGCTCCAGCTGTTCGAGTACGCCGCCGCCAGGCCGGCCGGCAAGGCGACCAGCGCCAACCGGCGGCTGTCGGTCTTCAAGCGCTATTTCCGCTGGGCGCTGCGCGAGGGCCGCATCCAGGCCGACCCGACGCTGAAGCTGACGGCCGCCAGGCAGCCATTGCGAGTGCCCAAGCTGCTCAGCGAGGCCCAGGTATCGGCTTTGCTGGCGGCGCCCGACGTGAACACGCCGCTGGGTCTGCGCGACCGCGCCATGCTGGAGCTGATGTATGCCAGCGGCCTGCGGGTCAGCGAGCTGGTCACGCTGAAGAGCGCCCATGTCGCCTTCAAGGACGCGGTGCTGCACGTCACCGGCAAAGGGGCAAAGGCCCGTCTCGTGCCCTTCGGCGAGCATGCGCGCGACTGGATGGCGCGCTATCTGCGCGAAGCCCGCGCCGAGATCCTCGCCGGCCAGAGCAGCGACGACCTCTTCGTCACTGCCCGTGGCGCCGGCATGACGCGGCAGATGTTCTGGACCTTGATCAAGCGACACGCGCTGGTGGCCGGCATCACGGCGCCGCTGTCGCCGCACACGCTGCGCCATGCCTTCGCGACGCATCTGCTCAATCATGGTGCAGACCTGCGCGCTGTGCAGCTGCTTCTGGGGCATGCCGACCTGTCGACGACGCAGATCTACACCCATGTGGCGCGTGAACGCCTCAAGGCGTTGCACGCTCAGCACCATCCGCGCGGCTAGCGTTTTCCCGAGCTGGGGGTTGCAGCAGGGCTTCGTTCGTTTCGTTGGTTTCAAACCTGTCGGCAGGCCACAACACCGGCCCTCGCGAGGGCTGCGGCCAGGGGCAAACTCCGCCGCCATCACATATCCCACCCGGAGTCATCCATGCACGCCACCCGCCTGCTGCCGACCGCGCTCGCCGCGATCAGCCTCTTCTCCACCGCCGCGGCGCTCGCCCAGGAGGCCAGCAGCCTCGAACGCGTCACCGTCGTCGGCTCGCGCAAGAGCCTGCCCGCCGCGTCCAGCACCGACACGCTGGTGCCCGTGGACATCTACTCGATGAGCAAGGTGACCGAGGGTGGCGGCCAGTTCGATCTGGCCCAGTCGCTGCAATACCTGTCGCCGTCGTTCAACTCGACGCGCCAGACCGGCGCCGACGGCGCCGACCTGATCGATTCCGCCGCACTGCGCGGCCTGGGCTCCGACCAGACCCTGGTGCTGGTCAACGGCAAGCGCCGCCACACGGTGGCCCTGGTCAACCTGTTCGGCGCCCGCAACCGCGGCACGACGGGCACGGACATGAACTCCCTGCCGCTGCTGGCCATCGACAACGTGCAGGTGCTGCGCGATGGCGCCGCGGCGCAGTACGGCTCCGACGCCATCGCCGGCGTCATCAACGTGCAGCTGAAGAAGAAGGCCGGCTGCGAGGCAGTGGCCGGCTACGGCCAGTACTCGGCCGGCGACGGCAAGAACTACCTGGCCTCGGCCTACTGCGGCGTCAAGCTTGCCGGCGGCACGCTGGGCGTCACCGGCGAATGGCAGGACCGCGGCCGCTCCAACCGCGCCGACCCGGGCAACCCCCGCACCATCGGCGACACCAAGGTCGAGAACAAGACCGTCTACCTGAACGGCGAGTTTCCCGCCGGCGGCGACAACAAGCTCTACGTGACGGCCGGTGCGCAGAACCGCGACGCCTCCTCGGCGGCCTGGGCGCGCAATGGCGACGACGACATTCCCAGCCGCAACTCGGCCGCGATGTACCCCAACGGCTTCGTGCCCTACATCAACGGCAAGATCGAGGACCGCTACCTCATCGTCGGCTGGAAGTCGGCCTTCGCCGGCTGGGACACCGACCTGTCCCAGACCTACGGCAGCAACAAGCTGCGCTACAACATCAGCAACACGCTGAACGCTTCCATCGCCAACAAGGACCTGCTGGCGGGCGGCAAGGGCGTCAGCGCCAGCAGCTTCGACGCCGGCGGCTTCAGCTTCAGCCAGGCGACGACCAACTTCGACGTCAGCCGCTTCTTCCCCGATCTGCTGGGTGGCAGCAACATCGCTTTCGGTGCCGAGTACCGCAAGGAGAAGTACGACATCGTGGCTGGCGAGCCCGGCTCCTACATCGATGCCGACGGCGTGGGCTTCGGCGGCAATGCCGGCAGCCAGGGCTTCCCGGGCTTCCAGCCTTCGGACGCCACCAACAAGAGCCGCAACAGCCAGGCGCTCTACCTCGACTGGGAAGCCAGCCTGACGCCGTCGCTGACCCTGGACGCCGCCGTGCGTGCCGAGCACTACAGCGACTTCGGCTCGACGACGACGGCCAAGCTGTCCGGCAGCTACAAGCTCAGCAAGGATTTCCTGCTGCGCGGCGCGGCCAGCACGGGCTTCCGGGCACCCAGCCTGCAACAGCTCTACTTCTCGTCCACTTTCACCGACTTCATCAGCGGCAAGCCGCTGGACGTGGTGCTGGCCCCCAACGGCAGCAAGATCACCAACGCGGCCGGCGTGCCGGCGCTGAAGCAGGAAAAGTCCAAGAACTTCACCCTCGGCTTCACCGTCAAGCCCAGCACCGACACGGCTCTCACCGTCGACTTCTATCAGATCAACATCCGGGACCGCATCGTGCTGTCGGGGCGCTTCGACGAGGACAACTATCCGGCCCTGGGTGCCATCCTGCAGGGCTTGGGTGTCGGCCAGGCGCAGTTCTTCGTCAACTCGATCAACACGCGCACGCGCGGCCTGGACCTGACGGCGTCCAACCGCATGAAGCTCGGCGCCGGCCAGCTCAACACCTTCCTGGCGTTGAACGTCAGCAGCACGACGGTGACGGCCATCAACGCGCCAGCCGCGTTGAAGGGCTTCGAGGACGTGCTGCTGTCCGAGCGCGAACGCCTCTTCATCGAGCAGGGCGGACCGCGCTCAAAGGCGACGCTGGGCTTCGAGTACAGCCAGGGCGCCTGGACCAGCGAGGCCAAGCTCATCCACTTCGGCAGCCAGACGCAAGGCACCTTCTCCGGCCCGCCGGTGCCCAACCTTCACTATGCGCCCAAGACCTCGATGGACCTGGGCTTCAGCTGGCAGGCCACGCCGGCGCTGAAGCTCAGCGTGGGTGGCAACAACGTCTTCAACGTGAAGCCCTCTCGCCAGAACCCGGACGAAACCGACAACGGCTTCTACTACGACAGCGTGCAGTTCGGCCTGAACGGCGCGTCCTACTTCGCGCGCCTGCACTACAAGTTCTGATGAGCGTGCATGGTGCCCGCCGCGTCGCGCGCGGGCACGTCTGACGATCAGGGGGGCAGGACGGGGACAATGGCCCGATGGACCACAGCTTCCTCTCCGCCCTGATCCTGCTGCTGCTGGTGCTAGACCCGCTCGGCAGCCTGCCCATCTTCATTCCCATCATGCGTGCGGTGCCCAAGGAGCGCCGCACGCGCGTGGCCATGCGCGAGGTGGGCATCGCCTTCTGCGTGCTGTTCGCCTTCATGTTCCTGGGCGAAGGTTTTCTGCGGGTGATGCACCTGTCGGAGCGCTCGCTGGAGGTGGCCGGCGGCGTCATCCTGGTGATCATCGCCATCCGCATGATCTTCGGCAGCTCGGGCGAGTCGGCCTACGGGCTGGAGCCGGGCAAGGAGCCGCTGATCTTCCCGCTGGCCGTGCCGCTGCTGGCCGGGCCGTCGGCCATGGCGACGGTGCTGCTGCTGGCCTCGCGCCAGCCGGACCGCATCTACGAGTGGATCGGCGCGCTGAGCGCCGCGATGCTGGTGTCGGGCCTCGTGCTCGTGCTGGCCGACCGCATCCGCAAGCTGCTGGGCGATTCGGTCGTCTCGGCGATCGAGAAGCTGATGGGTCTGGTGCTGACGGCGATCGCCGTCGAGATGGTGCTGGCCGGCCTGAAGCGCTACTTCGTCGGCGGTTTGTGACCCGCCGGCCGGCCAGCGAAGGGCTTACTTGCCCTTCAGCTTGGCTTCCTTGCCCTTGGGCATGACGGCCGTCATCGGCGCCACCGGGCGATCCGAGCCCGCCGCCTTGCCGGGGCCGGCGTCCTTCTTCGGTTTCTTCGTCATCTTGTTGCCGCGTTGTTCGGTGTTGGCCATAGGTCCTCCGTGCAGAGTGATTGCGAGAAACCGAACTATGCCTCAGCGTCGTACTTCGCTTTTGCAGGGCTTTCGAGCCATTGCGCGGCCGTGACGTCGTAGCGCTTGCAATCCATGTCATACCAGCGGCCGGTGCCGGTGAACGTCATGCCCAGGCGCTCCATGACCGTGGAGGAGGGCGTGTTCTCCGGCCGGCAGACGGCGCAGATCAATTCGGGCTTGATCGTCCGGAAGGCCCAGCCCACCATATGTCGGGCCGCCTCGCTGGCATAGCCCTGGCCCCAGGCGTCCTGGCGTAGCCGCCAGCCGGTCTCCAGCGGCCCGGCCGGGTCGCGATTCAGGTGCTGGATGCAGCCGCTGCCGATCAGCAGGCCGTCCTCCTGGCGGATGAAGCCCCACCAGGAGTAGCCGAACTCGGCCCAGCGCGCCTTCACGCGGTCGATCATGGATTGGGTGTCGGCCGGCGTGTCCGGACGGCCGGTGATGTAGCGCATGACGACCGGGTCGCTGTTGAGCCGGTGCAGGCCGTCGAAATGGTGGTCGGCAAGGGGTTCGAGACGCAGTCGGGGTGTGATCAGCACGGTCATGGCTGGGGTGCGGGCAGGTAATGCAGCGATTCTGGCGGGGGCATTCTCACGATTCGAAAGTCACTTTTCAGATCGTGAAATGTCTTCATGTTGCACTGCCACATGATTTCTCATTATGAAGAATGTGGTTTTGTGATTTGAAATGAACTTTATAAGCTATTGATTTGTAATGACAAAGTTTTTTGTCTTGTATAAGACTTTTGCTTGCGTCGCCATTCAAGAGGCCCTAGTCTTGAGCCATCGGTTTTCGATGTTCAGCAAGGAGTTTTCACATGACCCGCCTCACCCGTGACCAGCAGATCGCCGCCCTCGAAAAAGACTGGGCCGAGAACCCCCGTTGGAAGGGCATCACCCGCGGCTACACCGCCGCCGACGTCGTGCGCCTGCGCGGCAGCATCGCCATCGAGCACACGCTGGCCAAGCGCGGCGCCGAGAAGCTCTGGGGCCTGGTGAACACCGAGCCCTTCGTCAACGCGCTGGGCGCGCTGACGGGCAACCAGGCCATGCAGCAGGTCAAGGCCGGCCTGAAGGCCATCTACCTGTCGGGATGGCAAGTGGCGGGTGACGCCAACAGCAACGGCGAGATGTATCCCGACCAGTCGCTGTACTCGGTGGACTCGGTGCCCAAGGTCGTCAAGAAGATCAACGCCACCTTCGCCCGCGCCGACCAGATCCAGTGGAGCGAAGGCAAGGACGACATCGACTTCTTCGCCCCCATCGTGGCCGACGCCGAAGCCGGCTTCGGCGGCGTGCTGAACGCCTTCGAGCTGATGAAGGCCATGATCGAAGCGGGCGCCGCCGGCGTGCACTTCGAAGATCAGCTGGCCAGCGCCAAGAAGTGCGGCCACATGGGCGGCAAGGTGCTGGTGCCCACCCGTGAAGCCGTCGCCAAGCTCGTCGCCGCCCGCCTGGCCGCCGACGTGATGGGCACGCCCACGCTGCTGGTCGCCCGCACCGACGCCGAAGCCGGCGACCTCGTCACCAGCGACATCGACGACAACGACAAGCCCTTCTGCACCGGCGAGCGCACCGTCGAGGGCTTCTACCGCACGAAGAACGGCCTCGACCAGGCCATCAGCCGCGGCCTGGCCTACGCGCCCTACGCTGACCTGATCTGGTGCGAGACCGGCAAGCCCGACCTGGCCTTCGCCAAGGCCTTCGCCGACGCCATCCACGCCAAGTTCCCGGGCAAGCTGCTGGCCTACAACTGCTCGCCGTCCTTCAACTGGAAGAAGAACCTGGACGACGCCACCATCGCCAAGTTCCAGCGCGAGCTGGGCGCCATGGGCTACAAGTTCCAGTTCATCACGCTGGCCGGCTTCCACAGCCTGAACTACTCGATGTTCAACCTGGCCTACGGCTATGCCCGCAACCAGATGAGCGCCTTTGTCGAGCTGCAGGAAGCCGAATTCGCCGCCGCCGAGAAGGGCTTCACCGCCGTCAAGCACCAGCGCGAGGTGGGCACCGGCTACTTCGACGCCGTCACGACGACCATCGAGGCTAATGCCTCCACGGCCGCGCTGAAGGGCTCGACGGAAGACGAGCAGTTCTTCGACGCCAAGCACGGCTGATCGCTGCTCGCACGGTTAATCACAGTCAGCGTCAACTCCTGACTTTCATGGCCCGCTTCGGCGGGCCTTTTTTCGTCATGCGCGCGCCATACTGGGGTCACAGACTGGCGCCATGAACAACACAACAACAACAAAGTTCAGCCTGGCCTGCCGGTTCGGTGCCTGGTGGGCCCGGCAGCGAGAGATCAACCAACGTGTCTCGCTGCGCAGGCGCTGCCCGCCAGCCACAGTGGCGGCCGAGCAGATTCCGGCCGCCGTGCGAGCCGCGTGGGCGCACCATGCTCCCGAGGAATTCCCCGGCCTGGCCGTCGACGACGGCGCCTGGCTGCGTTGTTCGCTCGGTCTCGCACAGTTCTTCGAGGCCTGCCGGTTGCAGCGCGAGCAAGGGCCTTGCGCGCTGCCGAGCAGGGCGGCGGATTCGGTCTGGCATGCCTGGCTCAAGCTCGACCCGGTCGGCCTCTCCAGCTGGCAGCAGCGCTATTTCGGCCGCGAGGTCGAGCACCGCGAGGCCGCGGCCCTCGGAGCACCGTTGGACGTGTGCCTGGCCCGCACCTGGACAAATGCCTGCCGCAGCGAGGGCCTGAGCCCGCTCGGGCCGCGGCTGCCGCTGTTGTTCGCGCTGGATGGCCTGCTGCGCTTGCCCACGGGTTGGGCCTACCGCCACCAGCGAGGCACGTTGGTGCACCGTCAGATCGACGGCTTTGGCAAGCCGAGCGGGGAGGTCGTCGCGCACGCCGCCATCGGTGGCGCCGGTCTGGTGGCCCTCGGCCTTGTCGGCGAGGCGGAGCTGACGGCGATGCGCCGGCGCCAGAGCACTGACGGCGGCGGCAGCTGCGGCGGCGACTGGAGTTCGGACGCAGGCAGTTGCGACGGCGGCTCGGATGGCGGCGGCAGCAGCTGTGGGTCCGGCTGCGGCGGGGGCGGGGGCGGCGACTAGCGGCGCGCGACCTGGAACGTGCCGACCGCGCCGTTCAGCGTCGTCGCCTGCTCGCGCAGGCTCTCGGCGGCTGCGGTCGACTCTTCCACCAGCGCGGCATTCTGCTGCGTGACCTGGTCGAGCTGGGCAATGGCGATGTTGACCTGGGCAATGCCGTCGGACTGCTCGGCCGTCGCCGTCGTGATCTCGCTCATGATGTCTTTGACGCGCTGCACGGCGCCGACAAGCTCTTCCATCGTCTTGCCTGCCTCGGCGACAAGCCGCGACCCGACTTCCACGCGCTCGACGCTGCTGCCGATCAGGCTCTTGATCTCCTTGGCCGCGTCCGCCGAGCGGCCGGCCAGCGAGCGCACCTCGCCCGCCACGACCGCGAAGCCGCGGCCCTGCTCGCCGGCGCGAGCAGCTTCCACGGCTGCGTTCAGCGCCAGGATGTTGGTCTGGAAGGCAATGCCGTCGATGACACCGATGATGTCGGCGATCTTGCGCGAGCTGATGTTGATCTCGTCCATGGTGTGCACGACCTGGGCGACCACCTCGCCGCCGCGCTGAGCCACGCTGGCGGCCGACACGGCGAGTGAATTCGCCTGGCCGGCCGATGCCGCCGAGTGCTGCACGGTGCCCGTCAGCTGCTCCATCGCGCTGGCCGTCTGCTCCAGGCTGGAGGCCGCCTTCTCGGTGCGGGCGCTCAGGTCCTGGTTGCCGCTGGCGATCTCGTTCGAGGCCGTGGCGATGGACTCGGCCGAGTCGCGGATGCCGCCGATCGTCTGGGCCAGCGTCTCGCGCATGCGGCGCAGTGTCGTCTGCAGCTGGCCGATCTCGTCGGCGCGCGCGGCCAGCCCTGAGCCGGAGCGCATGAGGTTGCCGTCGGCCACGCGCTCGGCCAGCTCGTTGGCTGCGGCCAGCGGCACGGTGATGCTGCGCGTGATCTGCCACGCCGCGGCCACGCCCAGGGCCAGCATGGCCACGCCGAAGCCCAGCAGCAGCAGTCGGCCGCTGCCGTTGGCTGCGTCGATGGCGGCGGCGGTCTGGTCCATCTCCGTGCGCTGGTGGTCCAGGAACTCCTGCATCCGCGCGAGATAGACCTTGGAACCCGGCACGAAGACCTCGGTCAGCAGCTTGTCGGCGGCCTCGGCCTGCCCCTCCTTCTTCAGCTTGACGATTTCGTCGCGGGAGGCGATGTAGACCTGCCTGGCCTTGCCCACCGCGTCGAACAGCGCCTGTTCCTCGGGCGAGCGGACCAGGCCTTTGAGCTTCTCCTGCATTTCGCCGGAGGACTTGGTGGACTGAGCCTGATCTTCGGCAAACAGCGCCACCAGCGAGGTGTCCGAGCTCTTGGCGATGGCGATCGTGCGTCGCACGCCGGCGTTGATGTTGCGGCTCCAGTCGGAGATCAGCCTTTCCTTGGCCAGGGGTTCGGCCATCATCTGCCGCGTGGCTGCGGCCGTGGCCGCCAGCCGCCACGAGGCCAGCGCGATCACGCAGCCTGCCAGCGCCAGTACCAACGCAAAGCCTGCTGCCAGTCGTTTGCCGATGGATAGCTTGATCATGATGTCTCCGGTCTACGCGTCAGTGCGCGGCGCAGGCGCGCCGGGCAACCGACGATGCTAGTGCCGTGCCAGCCCGCCTGTCGCGGGCAAACTGGGACTTCGATCACGCTGTCCGCGATGCAAACGATGGGCAGCCCTGGTGTTTCAACGCGACGCCGCCAGCAGCGCGCGGTACTCGTCCGGCGTGGCGATGCGCGGGTTGGTCTTGTGGCAATGATCCACCAGCGCGCGCTCGATGATGCGCTCATCCAGCTCCGGCCCCACCCCCATCGCCGCGAGGCCTGGCGGCAGGCCCAGCTGCGCGTTCATGGCGGTGATCGCGTCCGCCACCGCGTCGGCGTCGCTGCCGGCCAGATTCATGGCCTGCGCCAGTCGCTCGATGCGATGGTCGCGTCTCACGCTGTCGGCCTCGGCGTTGAAGCGGATGACGGCCGGAAGAAAGACCGCGTTCAGCGTGCCGTGGTGCAGGCGCGGGTTCAGCCCGCCCAGCGCGTGGCTGAGCGAGTGGACAGCGCCCAGGCCTTTCTGGAAGGCCATGGCCCCATGCACGCTGGCGCACATCATGTCCATCCGCGCGTCGCGGTCCTGGCCGTCGCGGGTGGCGCGCTCGATGCTCTGCCAGCCGCGGCGCAGTCCCTCCAGCGCGATGCCGTCGGCCGGCGGGTTGAAGGCCGGAGCGAGGAAGGTCTCGATGCAGTGGGCGATGGCGTCCATGCCGGTGGCGGCCGTCAGCGCCGGCGGCAGCTTCAGCGTCAGCGCCGGGTCGCAGATGGCGGCCTTGGGCAGCAGCTCCCAGTTGTGGAAGCCCAGCTTGCGACCGTCGTCCACGATGATGATGGCGCCGCGGGCGACCTCACTGCCGGTGCCCGCCGTCGTCGGCACGGCGATCAGCGGCAGCACGCGCGAGCTGATGTTGACGGCGCCGCCCTCGATGGTGGCCCAGCGCTTCAGAGGCCCTTCGTGCGTGGCGGCAATGGCAACGCCCTTGGCCAGGTCCATGCTGGAGCCGCCGCCGATGGCGATCAACCCGTCGCAGCCCTCGGCCTGGCACATCGCCACGGCCAGGCGCACGGCGGCCTCGGTGGGGTTGGCGGGCGTCTGATCGAAGACGGGCGGCTTGCGCGTGAAGGCGGCCAGCGCCTCGTTCAGCACGCCGGCTGCGCGCACGCCGGCATCGGTCACGACGAGCGGGCGGCGGATGCCGATGCGCTCGCACTCGGCCGGCAGCAGGCGGCTGGCGCCGAACTCGAGTTCGATCCGGGTCAGGTAGAGGATCTGGGCCATGGGCAAAGTCTCCGCGATGTCTTTGGGCATGGTAGTGCCGGGTGTCTAGACTCACCGTCATGCGTGCGACTCGCCCGGCCCTGCTGCTCAGCTTCGTGCTCGCTGCCTGTGGTGGCGGGGGAGGGGGCTCGTCGCCTGCCCCAACTGCGCCCGCCGACAGCCAGCCTGGGCTCACCGACACCACCGTCTACTCCTCGGCCGCCGACGCTGCGCTGCCCGGCGCCGTCGAGGCGGCCGCCGTCAGCACCCAGACGCTGACGGTCAACGGCCAGACGCTGGGCTACACCGCCACCGCCGGCCACCTGATCGCCCGCGATGCCACCGGCGCGGCCGAGGCCTCGGTCTTCTACGTCGCCTACACCCTGCCCGGCGCCGACGTGGCGACGCGGCCGGTCACCTTCTTCTACAACGGCGGCCCGGGCTCGGCCTCGGTCTGGCTGCAGCTGGGCAGCTTCGGGCCGAAACGCCTGGTGACCAACGCGCCCGATACGACGGCCGCGCGCCCCTTCCCCATGATCGACAACGCCGAGCATCTGCTGGGCCAGACCGACCTCGTCTTCATCAACGCCGTCGGCAGCGGCTACTCCCAGGCCATCGCCCCCTTCACCAACCGCAGCTTCTGGGGCGTGGACGTCGATGCGTCCCTGTTCCGGGACTTCATCCAGCGCTGGCTCGCCGTCAACAACCGCGGCGCCTCGCCCAAATACCTCTATGGCGAAAGCTATGGCGGCCCGCGCTCGGCGGTGCTCGCGCGCCGGCTGCAGGAGGCCGGCGTCATGCTCGACGGCCTGGTGCTGCAGTCCCCGGCCATGGACTACAACAGCAACTGCGGCATCACCTCGGCGCAAGGCTGCGGCGGCTACCTGCCCAGCTTCGCCACGGTCGGCGCATTCCACCGGCTGACCCAGCCCGTGCCCACCGACCTCGCCGCCTGGGCCACCCAGGCGCGCAACTATGCCGACCAGGTCTACGCGCCCGCCCTGCAGGCCTGGCTCGCCAGCCGCCAGCCCGCGCCGGCCATCTGGCAGCCGCTGGCCGACCTGACCGGTCTGTCGGCGGCGCAGTGGCAGGCCAGCCTCAACGTGCCGGCCGACAGCTTCCGCATCGGCCTGGTCCCGGGTCAGCAGCTGGGGCGCTACGACGGCCGCATGAAGGCCCCCGTCGGCAGCCCGCTCGCGGCCGAGGGCGACGTTTCCAGCACCTGGATCAGCGACAGCTTCGCCACCGGCATCGCCAGCCATCTGCGCGACCAGCTCGGCTACCGCAACAACTCCACCTACGTCGTGCTCAGCAACGCCGTCAACTTCTGGGACTTCCGCCACGACGGCCGTGCGCTGCCCGATACGCTGCCGGACCTGTCTGCCGCGCTTGCTCAGAACGCCCGCCTGCGGGTGCTGGCGGTCAGCGGCTACCACGACCTCGCCACACCCTTCCATCTGACAGAGGCCGACCTGGCCCGCGTCGATGTCAGCCGCGTGAAGATCCGCAACTACGCCGGTGGCCATATGAGCTATCTGGACGACGCGACGCGATCGGCCCAGCTGGCCGACCTCAAGGCCTTCTACGCCAGCACGCTCGCGCTGCGCGCCGCGGCCGACCTCGGGCCGGAGCGCCGCGCCCTGCAGGCCGGGCCCGTCATCGCCGTCGACCGTGCCGGCACGCCTCAGGCGCCAGGCAGCGTCCCACAAACGCAGGAACTCGCCCTGCAGGCGCCGCTGCGCGATCCGTGGGTGCCCCCGCCGTCCCAGAAAATGCGCGCCCCATGACCCCGCCCACCCGACTCCTGACCCCGCGCATGGCGGGCGTGCTGGAACGCATCCACCGCGCCAACCGCCCGCCCTTCCACAGCCTCACACCGCGGGAGGCCCGCATCGCCTACCGCATGGGCGCCGAGATCCTCGACCTGCCGCGCGCCCCGCTGCCGCGTGTTGAAGACCTCGAAGCCGCCGGCCGCCCGGCCCGCCTCTACGCCTCCAGCGACGGCCGCCTGCCCGTGCTGCTCTATCTGCACGGCGGCGGCTTCACCATCGGCGACCTCGAAACCCACGACAGCCTGTGCCGCCAGCTCAGCGCTCGCAGCGGCGCGGCCGTGCTGGCGTTGGACTACCGCCTCGCGCCCGAGCACCGCTTCCCCGCGGCCGTGGACGACGCCTGGGCCGGCCTCGAATGGCTGCACCGGCAGGCCGACAGCCTCGGCCTGGACGGCAGCCGCCTGGCCGTGGGCGGCGACAGTGCCGGCGGCACGCTGGCCGCCACCACCGCGTTCTTCGCCCGCGACCGCGGCCTGCCGCTGGCGCTGCAACTGCTCATCACGCCGGGCACCGCCAGCCAGCCCCACAGCGCCTCGCACCGCTTCTTCGCCAACGGCTTCCTGCTCGACGCGGCCAGCATCGCCTGGTTCTTCGATCACTACCTCGATGTCGGCCAGCGCCATGACTGGCGCTTCGCGCCGCTGGAAGCGGACGACCATGCCGGCCTTGCGCCCGCGTGCGTCGTGCTGGCCGAGTGCGACCCGCTGGTGGATGAGGGAATCGCCTACGCCGACACGCTGCGCGCCGCGGGCGTCAATGTGCAGCTGGAGCTCTACCGTGGCGTAACGCACGACTTCATCAAGATGGGCCGTCAGATTCCCGAGGCGTTGACGGCGCTCAACGCCTGCGCCGAGGCCCTCAGGGAGCATCTCAAACCATGAAACGCACCGACTTCCGCCACCTCGAACCCCTGCGCGTGCGCTGGGCTGAAATTGACGCCCAGGGCATCGTCTTCAACGGACATTACCTGACCTACCTGGACACCGCCATCAGCGGCTACTGGCGGGCGCTGGCCATTCCGTATGCTGACACCATGAAGAGCCTGGGCGGCGATCTCTTCGTGCGCCGCGCGACGCTGGACTACCGCGCCTCGGCCCGCTACGACGATCGCCTGGACATCGGCATCCGCTGCCGCGAGTTCGGCAACAGCTCGATGATGGTGGACGGCGCCATCTTCCACGGCGAGCAGATGCTGGTGCAGGCCGAGATGATCTACGTCTTCGCCGACCCCGGCACGCAGACGCCGGCACGCCTGCCCGACGCGCTGCGCCGCGTCATCCTCGACTTCGAGGCCGGCCAGCCCGTCGTCGACGTGGCGTTGGGCAAATGGCGCGAACTCGGCGAGGCGGCCACGGCCATCCGCCGCCAGGTCTTCATCGAGGAACAGCACATCCCGGCCGACATGGAATGGGACAGCGCCGACAGCAGCTGCCTGCACGCGCTGGCGCGCAACCGCTTCGGCGTGCCGCTGGCCACGGGCCGATTGCTGGAGCATGTGCCCGGCGTGGCCAAGATCGGCCGCATGGCCGTGCTGCGCCCGATGCGCGGCACGCAGATCGGCCGCCAGGTGCTGGACGCGCTGATGGGTGAAGCCAGGCAGCAGGGCTACCGCGAGGTGCTGCTGCATGCCCAGCTGTCGGCGGAGAACTTCTACCTGCGCGCCGGGTTCCAGCGGCGTGGCCAGCCTTTCGAGGAGGCCGGCATCGGGCATGTGGAGATGGTGCGGGGCCTCTAGCCGAGCATCTCGAAGCGCTCGACCTTGCGCTCGCTGGCCAGCCATTGCGCCATGGCCAGCGCCACCTGCGGCTCGCGGTGGGTCCAGCCTTCAGGGTAGATCTCCATCCACGTCCAGCGCCCGTCGGCATCCGGCTCGGGGCGCTGCAGCAGTTCGATGGGGGCTTCGACGCGGGCCTTGCGAAAGGCGATGAGCGCCGTCTCGACGTGTTCGTCGGCGACGCGGTAATAGACGTAGAGCTGCATCAGTCTTGAGGCGGGATCTCGTAGGGCAGGGGGCGCGCCAGCAGCGTCGCGCCGCCGGCGCTGCCCAGATGCAGGCTGCCGCCTTCCAATGCCGCGAGCTTGACCTCCGCAGCGATGGCCGTGCTGCCGTCCTTGGAGCCGCAGCCGGCGACGACGCCGGCCGGCTGATCAGGGTCCGCGCTGTGGAAGATCTCCTGGCCGACGGTGGCCGACGCGTCGGTCTCGAAGACCTGCAGCCGGCGCTTCAGCGTGCCGCGGTACTGGCTGCGGGCGACGATCTCCTGGCCGGGGTAGCAGCCCTTCTTGAAGCTCACGCCGCCCAGCACCTCGAAGTTGATCATCTGCGGCACGAAGGCCTCGACGGTGGCTCCGCGCACCCAGGCCATGCCGGCCTCGGCTTCGGCCCATGCCCAGTCGCCTGCGGACATCGTGGCACCCGCAGGCGTGGCCGCATCGGCAGGCTGGATGCGCAGCGCGCGGCCCGCGCCGGGCAGGGCAATCCGCACCGCGTCGCCATCGCGCTCCAGCGTCCAGGCCTCGCCGGCCGGTGCGCCCAGCAGCCCGTAGACCGCGAACTCGCTGCTGGCATCGGTGAGCTTGCACTTGGCACGCAGCACGAACATCGACAGGCGCTTCAGCGTGGCGGCCAGGGTCTCGGCCGGCAGGGCCAGCAGGATCTCCTCGTCGCCGGCGCGCCAGCCGACCATCGTGGCCAGCAGCCGGCCCTTGGCCGTGCAGAAGCCGGCCAGACGTGCGTGGTCGCGGTCGAGCAGGGCGAAGTCCTGGGTCAGCTGGCCGTGCAGGAAGCTGGCGGCTTCGGCGCCCTGGGCGCGGATGACGCCCCAGTCATTGAGGCGGAGTTGGGAGGTTGGAGACATGGGCGGAATTATCATCGGCGCCCTTTTGACCGGGCCATTCACAGGACATCACGGGGCATGAAGTGGTTGTTGCGAGCGTTGCTCGCGTTGTTGTTGATCGCCGGCCTGGCCGCGGGCGCCGTCTGGCATTGGTTGCGCAGCCCGCTGGCCCTCGCCGCGCCGTCGGTGGAGCTGTCCATCGAGCCCGGCACCAACCCTGCCGAGGTTGCCCGTGCCTGGGCGGCGGCGGGGGTGCAAACCGATGCCCGCTTCCTCTACCAATGGTTCAAGTGGTCGGGCCAGGCCAAGCAGATCCGCGCCGGCAGCTACGAGGTGCATGCCGGCATCACGCCGCGCGAACTGCTGGACAAGATGGTGCGCGGTGACCAGGTCATGGAGCAGCTGCGCCTCATCGAGGGTTGGAACTGGCGCCAGGTGAGGGCGGCCCTGGCCGCCGCGCCGGCGCTCAAGCCGAGGACGGCGCTAATGAGCGACGCCGACATCATGGCCGCGCTGGGCCAGCCTGGCGTCGCGCCCGAGGGCCGCTTCTTTCCCGACACCTACGCCTACAGCCGTGGCGTCAGTGACCTGACCGTGCTCAAGCGCGCCCACGCGGCGATGCAGGGGCGGCTCGCGGCGGCGTGGAGCAAGCGGGCGTCCAACCTGCCGCTGAAGTCGGCCGATGAGGCGCTGATCCTGGCCTCCATCGTGGAGAAGGAGACCGGTGCGGCCGCCGACCGCAGCAAGGTCGCCGCCGTGTTCGTGAACCGCCTGCGCGTGGGCATGCCGCTGCAGACCGACCCGACCGTCATCTACGGCCTGGGCGAAGCCTTCGACGGCAACCTGCGCAAACGCGACCTGCTGGCCGACACGCCGTTCAACACCTACACCCGCGGCGGCCTGCCGCCCACGCCCATCGCCATGCCGGGCGCGGCCTCGCTGCAGGCGGCGCTGAACCCGGCGTCCATCAAGGCGGTGTACTTTGTTGCGCGGGGTGACGGCAGCAGCGAATTCAGCGACGACCTCGCCGCGCACAATCGCGCGGTCAACAAATACCAGCGCGGCGGCAAGTGACCGGCAGATTCATCTCTTTCGAAGGCATCGACGGTGCCGGCAAGTCCACTCACATCCAGGCCGTGGCCGACTGGTTCCGCGCGCGCGGCGCTGATGTGCAGCTCAGCCGCGAGCCCGGCGGCACGCCGCTGGCCGAAACGCTGCGCGACATCGTGCTGAAGGAGCCCATGGGCTCGCTCACCGAGGTGCTGCTGATGTTCGCGGGCCGCCGCGACCATGTCGAGGCCGTCATCAAGCCCGCGCTCGCCGCCGGCAAGACCTTGCTCTGCGACCGCTTCACCGACGCCAGCTTCGCCTACCAGGGTGGCGGCCGTGGCCTGCCGTTATCCGTGCTGGAGCCGCTGGCCGACTGGGTGCAGGAAGGCACCGAGCCCGAGCTGACGCTGTGGTTCGACCTGCCCTCGGCACAGGCCGCGGCCCGCCGCGCCGGTGCCCGCGAGGCCGACCGCATCGAACAGCAGGACCTGGACTTCTTCGAGCGCGTGCGTGGCGGCTATGCGGATCGGGCTGCCGAGGCGCCGCAACGCATCGTGCGCATCGACGCCAGCGGCACGGTGGAGCAGGTCGGCGCGCAGGTGCTGGCCGTCCTCGCCGAACGGTACCCGGCATGAACGCCGATCTTCCCTGGCTGCAGGCACCGCTGTCAGACGCGCTGGCGCGGGCGCGCTCGCATGCGCTGCTGGTGCAGGGGCCGGCCGGTGTCGGTCAGCTGGAGCTGGCCGTCAAGCTCGCCCAGAGCTGGCTCTGCGAGGCGCGCACCGAAGGCCAGCCCGCCTGCGGCCAATGCGCCAGCTGCAAGCTCTTCGCCAGTGGCACGCACCCCGATTTCCAGCTGCTGCTTCCCGAGGCGCTGGACGCCGCGGCGCGCGAATCCCTGGGCCTGCCCTTCGAGGAGCCGGATACCCCCAAGGCCGGCAAGGCCAAGCCCAGCAAGGAGATCAAGGTCGAGGCGGTGCGCAGCCTGCTGGCCTTCGCTCAGGCGACGTCGGCACGCGGCCGGGCCAAGGTGGCAGTCATCTTCCCTGCGGAGGCGCTGAACGGCGTGGCGGCCAATGCGCTGCTGAAGACGCTGGAGGAGCCGGCCGGCCTGCTGCGCTTCGTGCTGGCCAGCCACGACAGCGCGGGCCTGCTGCCCACCATCCGCAGCCGCTGCCAGCCGCTGCCCCTGGCGCTGCCCGAGCGGGACGCGGCGCTGGCGTGGCTGTCGAGCAAGGGCGTGGCCGATGCCGCCGGGCTGCTGGATGCCACTGGCGGCCGGCCCCAGCAGGCGCTGGAATGGTTCAACGCCGGACTGACGGATGCAGCCTGGCAGGCCATGCCGAAACGCGTCGCGCGCGGCGAGGTTGCGGCGCTCTCCGACTGGCCGCCGGCTCGGGTCATCGATGCGCTGCAGCGCCTGTGCCACGACCTCGTGCGCCGCGCCCACGGCCAGCCCGGCAAGTTCTTCGCCGCTGCTTCCCTGCCTGCGCCCCGGCGTGCCGGCCCCCTGCTGAGCTGGGATGCCGAATTGCGCCGCGCCGCCCGCCATGCCGAGCATCCGCTGAATGCGGGACTGTGGATCGAGGCGCTGGTGGCGCAGGCCCGGACTGCCATGGCAGCGGCCGCCCGCTGAATACACTCCGGCCATGAGCGACGCCAATCCCAAGCCCGGCCAGACCCCGCAATTCCAGCCCAGCCAGATGGGCGGCTCGCTGCCCTTGCCCACCGTGGGTGGCCAGGGCGCCAGTTCGGGCGCAAGGCCCAGTGTCATCCAGCTCGTGTTCCGCGAGAAGTCGGCCCTGTACGCGGCCTACATCCCGGCCTTCACGGAAGGCGGCCTGTTCGTGCCGACGACGCGCGACTACAAGCTGGGGGAGGACATCTATCTGCTGCTGGCCCTGCCGGAGGACAACCAGCGCTACCCGGTTGCCGGCAAGGTAGCCTGGCTGACGCCGGCCAATGCCTCGGGCGGCCGCACCCAGGGCGTGGGCGTGCGCTTCCCCGGCGACGAGAAGACGCGGTTGATCCGCGTGCGGATCGAGGAAATCCTCGGCACTGCAATTTCCTCCAGCAAGCCGACCCAGACGCTCTGATGTTCATTGATTCGCATTGCCACCTCAGCTTCCCGGAGCTGAAGGCGAAGTTGCCCGATGTGCTGTCGGACATGAAGTCGGCCGAGGTCGATGAGGCCATCTGCATCTGCACGCAGATGGAGGAGTTCGACACCGTTCACGCGCTGGCCCTCGGCCACCCGCAGCTGTGGGCGACGGTAGGCGTGCACCCCGACACCGAGGACATGCGCGAGCCCGACGTGGCAGAGCTCGTGCGGCTGGCGGCCCTGCCGCGCGTCGTGGCCATCGGCGAGACGGGGCTGGACTACTACCGCCTGAACGGCCGCAGCATCGACGACATGGAATGGCAGCGCGAGCGTTTCCGCACCCACATCCGGGCGGCCAGGGCGGCGGCCAAGCCGCTCGTCATCCACACCCGCTCCAGCGCGGCCGACACGCTGCGTGTGCTGGACGAGGAGGGCGGCGAGGTGGCAGGCGGCGTCTTCCACTGCTTCACCGAAACGGCCGAGGTGGCGCTGGCGGCCGTGGAGCGCGGCTACTACATCTCCTTCTCGGGCATCGTCAGTTTCAAGAACGCCCAGGACCTGCGCGACCTGCTGAAGCTGCTGCCGCTGGACCGCGTGCTCATCGAGACCGACAGCCCCTACCTGGCGCCGGTGCCCTACCGGGGCAAGACCAACACGCCGGCCTTTGTGCCTCATGTGGCCAAGGCCGTGGCGGAGGCCGTCGGACTGCCGGTGCCGGAGCTTGCCGCGCTCACGACGGCCAACACGAGGCGGTTGTTCGGCTTGCCGGAGATGGTGGCATGAGGGCTTGGATCCTGGCGCTGGCGCTGTCCGCCACGCCCCTGGCGCGGGCGGCGCCCATCGACGATCTGGTCATCGCGGCCGAATTGAACGATGGCCGCACCGTGCTGAGCCTGCTGCTCAAGGGCGTGGACCCCAATTTGCCGGACTCGCGCGGCCGCAAGGCCATCTTCATCGCCGCGAGGGAGGAATCGCTGCGCGCGCTGGACAGCCTGCTTGCGTCGCCGCAGACGAAGGTGGACGAGGTCAACACCCAGGGTGAGACGCCACTGATGATCGCCGCCATCCGCGGCTCGCTGCCGGCGGCGCAGGCGCTGGTCAAGCGCGGTGCCGCCATCAACCGTGCCGGCTGGACGCCTCTGCACTACGCCTGCAGCGGGCCGGACAACGGCGTGGCGGCCTTCCTCATCGCCCAAGGAGCTGAGCTCAACGCGCGCTCGGAGAACGGCACGACGCCGCTGATGATGGCCGCGCGCTACGGCAGCGGTGACCTCGTGCCCCTGCTGCTGAAAGCCGGTGCCGAGCCGCGCGCTGCCAACGAGCAGGAACTGACGGCGGCCGATTTCGCCGAGCGCGGCGGCCGCGACGTGATGGCCAAGGAACTGCGCCGCGTCATGCAGGAGCGCCAGCGCGCGGCTGACGCTGCCAAATAGTTCTCGCGAAGACGGGCGTGTAGGGAAAAGTCTTACAACCGCCAGCGCGCTGTGCCGACTGTTGCGGCTTGAGGCGACTGCCTACAGTGAGGCCATCGACTCACCCCGAGGCTCACCATGCTGACCACCACCCCGAATCTGGCCGACCCGTTCGCGATGCTGATCGCCCCTGAGCAGGTGATGAGCGCCATCGAACGCTCCGACCGCCTGACCCGCCTGCAGCGCCGTGTCTACCGCCCGCTGGACCGGCCCTGGATCCCGGTCAAGGCGAGCGCCGATTTCGACCGTGAGATCGACGCCGAGCTGGAAGTGCCCGACCTCTCGGACGAGGCGCTCTGAAAGACAAAACGCCCGCTGATGCGGGCGTTTTGCTTGACGAGGCCGACGGGCGATCAGACGCGCTTGCGGTACTCGTGGGTACGGGTGTCGATTTCGATCTTGTCGCCGTTCTCGACGAACAGCGGCACGGCGATCTCGAAGCCGGTGCCCTTCAGGCGGGCGGGTTTCATGACCTTGCCCGAGGTGTCGCCCTTGACGGCCGGCTCGGTCTCGATCTCGCGCACGACGCTGGTGGGCAGCTCGATAGAGATGGCCTTGCCGTCGTAGAAGGTCACTTCCGCGGCCATGCTGTCTTCCAGGTAGGACAGGGCGTCGCCCATGTTCTCGGCTTCCACTTCGTACTGGTTGTACTCGGTGTCCATGAAGACGTACATCGGGTCGGCGAAGTAGGTGTAGGTGCACTCCTTCTTGTCGAGGATGATCTGCTCCATCTTGTCGTCGGCCTTGAAGACCAGCTCGGCGCCAGCGCCGTTCAGCAAGTTCTTCATCTTGATGCGCACGGTGGCGGCGCCGCGGCCGCCACGGCTGTATTCGGTCTTCAGGACGACCATCGGGTCCTTGCCCTGCATGATCACGTTGCCGGCGCGGATTTCTTGAGCGAGTTTCATGGTGGGATATCTCGAAGTGAGGCCCGGGCCTTCATGAATTGAGGCCAGGACAGATAGCGCACCAGACTCCAGAACTCCGGCTTGGCGCGGCAAAGCCCAACATTCTAGCTGGAAACCCCTAAGAAGCACTGCAGTTGCGCCAGCAGATCGGGTTGCGCCGCCAATTGCGCACGCCACCGCGGCGCATGGGCTGCCGCGTCGTCCAGCCCGGTAAGCGTGGGTGGCAGGGCTGCCATGCCGTTCCAGCCGCGCCAGACGGCGCGCCAGGGCTCGGGCAGCGCTGCGCGTTGCATGAAAGCTTCCAGCTTGGCGTGGTGGGCGTCGTCGTGTTGGGGGTAGATGTGCCAGACGAAGGGCCGGCCTGCCCATTGGCCGCGCACGAAGGAATCCTCGCCGCGCACGAAATTCAGATCGCAGGCCCAGAGCAGGCGGTCGTAGTCGTCCTGGGAAAGGTAGGGCAGGGCGATGCTGCGCAGGCCGGGCTGAGCAGTCAGCTGAGCCTGCAGCGGGCCCGGGCAGGCGAGCAGCAGCGTGGGCCGGCCGGCCAGTGCGTGCAGCAGGGCAGGCAGGGCCAGGTTGGCATAGGCGAACAGGCTGACGACCTGCTCGCCCGGCCGCGGCGCCCAGCCGCGCGCGGCCAGCCAGGCCGCTCCGTCGAATTCGGCAACGCGATCCAGTAGACCCGGTTCCCGCAGCAGCCCACCGGTGCGTGACGTGAAGCCGGGGTAGAAGAAATGCTTGGTCAGTCCCTTGCCGGGGCCACTGAATTGCGGCGACGCCAGGCCGTGGCTGCGCTCGACGTAGTCCTCGGCGCTGAGGTACTCCAGGTTGATCCAGCGTGGCGCTGGTGTCCGGGCGGCCATGCGGGCGACGAAGGCGGCCGGCAACTCGCAGCCGAAGGCTTCGATGATGACGTCGCCGGGCGCTTCGTTGGTGTCGGCCTCGGGCCAGGCGCGCAGTTGCACGCCGCCCGGCCGCTGCGGGGCCATCCAGGCCAGTGCCGAGGCATCGTCGACCCACAGCCGGGCGATCTGGCCGCGCGCCGCCAGGTCGCGAGCCAGCCGCCAGCAGACGCCGAGGTCGCCGTGGTTGTCGATGACGCGGCAGAAGATGTCCCAGAGCATGAGGGGGATTGTCCCAGGCCAAAATCTGGCGCCATGTCGAACCCGACCCCGTCCAATTCCGAACTCGGTGAGCAGCAGCAGGCCGAGTGGTCTGCCGAGCGCGCCGCCGTCGAGGCCGCCGAGAAGAAGCGCGCCGCCGAAATGGAGGCCGCCGCGCGCGAGGTGCGCGAGAAGCTGGTGGCCGAAGTCAATGCGCTGCCAGCCTTGCCGGGCGTCTACCGTTATTTCGACGCCAGGGACGAAGTGCTCTATGTCGGCAAGGCCAAGGATCTGAAGCGCCGCGTCAGCAGCTATTTCCAGAAGAACCATGGCGGCACGCGCATCGGCATGATGGTGGCGCGGATCGCGCGGCTGGAGACGACCGTCGTTCGCACCGAGGCCGAGGCCTTGCTGCTGGAAAACAACCTGATCAAGACGTTGAACCCACGCTTCAACATCCTGTTCCGCGACGACAAGAGCTATCCCTATCTGAAGATCACCGCGCACGCCTACCCGCGCATGGCCTATTACCGAGGCGCCGTGGACAAGCGCCATCAGTACTTCGGACCCTTTCCGAGCGCCTGGGCGGTGAAGGAATCCATCCAGCTGATGCAGAAGGTGTTCAAGCTGCGCACCTGCGAGGACAGCGTCTTCAACAACCGCAGCCGGCCCTGCCTGCTGCACCAGATCAAGCGCTGCTCCGGCCCCTGCGTGCCGGCCGGGCAGGGGGGGGACTACGCACGCAACGTGGCGAGCGCCGAGCGCTTCCTGCGCGGCGAGACCGACGAGGTCATGGTCTCGCTGCAATCGCAGATGATGGCCTTTGCCGAGGCTCAGCACTACGAGCTGGCCGCCGAGGTGCGCAACCAGATCCAGGCGCTGTCCAAGGTGCTGCAGCAGCAGGTCGTCGAAGAGAGCAGCGCCACCGGCCGTGACCGCGACGTGGACATCCTGGCCGTCAAGGTGCAGGGCGGGCGCGCCTGCGTGAACCTGGCGATGGTGCGCGGCGGCCGCCATCTGGGGGACCGGGCCTTCTTCCCCAGGCATGTCGACGATGCGACAGCCATCCGGCTGGAAGACGAAGAGGCGTTGTCGCCCGAGCGACAGGTGCTGGAGGCCTTCATGGCCCAGCACTATCTGGCGTCGCCGGTGCCAGGCCTCATCGTCGTCAGCGAAGGCGTCGACCCTGGTCTGGCCGATGTGCTGGGCAGCCAGGCCGGCAGCCGCGTCACCGTGCAGGCCCAACCGCGTGGCCAGCGGCGGATCTGGCAAGAGATGTGCATCAAGGGTGCAGAGCTCGCGCTGGCGCGGCTGCTGGCCGAGGAAGGCTCACAGCAGGCGCGTACCCGGGCGCTCGTCGACGCGCTGGACCTGACGCCGCCAGAGATCGAAAAATTCCGTGTCGAATGTTTCGACATCAGCCATACCGCCGGTGAGGCGACGATGGCAAGCTGCGTGGTGTTCGAGGGACATCAAATGCAGAGCAGCCAGTACCGGCGCTACACGATCGAGGGCATCACCGGCGGCGACGACTACGCCGCCATGCGTCAGGTGCTGACGCGCCGCTACAGCAAGATGGCCGAGGCGGCCCAGCTGGGTACCGGCCGGCTGCCCGATCTCGTTCTCGTCGACGGCGGCCGCGGCCAGGTTGCGATGGCCCGCGAGGTCTTCGAGGAACTGGGGCTGGACCTGGGCCTGATTGCCGGTGTCGAGAAGGGCGAGGGGCGCAAGGTCGGGCTGGAAGAGCTGGTGTTCGCGGACGGGCGGGAGAAGGTCTACCTGGGCCGCGATTCGGCCGCGTTGATGCTGATTGCCCAGATCCGCGACGAGGCCCACCGCTTCGCGATCACCGGCATGCGCGCCAAGCGCGCCGCGACGCGCACGGGAGGCTCGCGGCTGGAAGACGTGCCCGGTATCGGCCCCAAGAAGCGCGCCCAGTTGCTGCAGCGCTTCGGCGGCGTGCGGGGCGTGGCGGAGGCCAGCGTCGACGAGCTGGCCGGCGTCAAGGGCGTCTCGCGCGAGCTCGCCGAAGAAATCTACCGTGCGCTGCACTGAGCGCCAAAGCAAAGGAAAACGACGTGCCTGTCTTCAACCGCCTCAAGCGTGCCGCCCGCTGGCTGATCGGACCGGTGCTGGCCGGCTGCGCCGCAGCGCCGCCCGTACCCGCGCCGCCGCCGCCGCCCGCAGCCATGCCGGCCCCGTTGCCGTCGCCGGCCGTCATCGCGGCGCCCAGGCCCGCCGGCCTGCCGACGCCGCGCGCCGTGCGCACGCAGGATGAACTGCGGCGCCAGGCGGCGGAGCGCCTCGTCATGGCCAACCCCCAGGGCACCTACATGACGCCCGCCCCGACGCATCTGCTGACCCTGGTCGTGCTCGAGGTCGAGGTCAAATCCGATGGCAGCGTGCGTCGTGTCAACGTGGTCCGCAAGCCGCGGTTCGCGCCCGAGACCCTGCAGATGGCCATTGACGCCATCCATCGCGCCGCACCCTTCGGCGACGTGCGGCGCATGCCAGAGCCCTGGAAATTCACGGAGACCTTTCTTTTCGAAGAGGATCGGCGCTTCAAGCCGCTCACCCTCAACTGACACCTTCTCGCCACAGTCCTTGCGCGCCCGCCGAGCAGGTCCGCCAGCTTGGGCACAATGCCCGGCATGTTCCTGACGCTGCCGACTCTGCTGACCTGGGCCCGCATCGTGGCCATCCCGCTCATCGTCGGGGTGTTCTACCTGGACCTGACGCCCGCCCATCAGAACCTGTTTGCGACAGGGCTCTTCATCGTCGTCGCGCTGACCGACTGGCTGGACGGCTATCTGGCGCGCAAGCTCAACCAGACCTCATCCTTCGGTGCCTTCCTCGACCCGGTGGCCGACAAATTCCTCGTCTGCTCGGCCTTGCTCGTCCTGCTGGAATTGGGTCGCGTCAACGCCTTCGTGGCACTGGTCATCGTCGGCCGGGAGATCGCCATCTCCGCCCTGCGCGAATGGATGGCGCAGATCGGCGCCTCGCGCAGCGTTGCCGTGCACATGGTCGGCAAGCTCAAGACGACGGTGCAGATGGTGGCCATCCCCTTCCTGCTCTACGACGGCCGGCTCTTCGGCCTCATCCCCACCCGGGTGTGGGGCACCTGGCTGATCTATGCCGCCGTGGTGCTGACCATCTGGTCCATGGTCTATTACCTGCAGAAGGCCGTGCCCGAGATCCGCGCCAAGGCGCGTTGAGGTGCGGCCCCGCGCCAAGCCGGACATCGAGTTGTATCGGGACTTTTCCCGCCCCGCCTGCAGCCGGTCGCGCGTCTAGAATCCGCTTCCCCGCGAGCGCCTTGGCCGCTTCAGTCGGCCTGTCACAGGCTGCGCAGTGCGCGGGATCGACATCTCATCGCAGTCCTGCAAGCCGTCTGAGGATGCAGGGCTCAACAGTCCGCTGAATCGTCATGAGGGGGCACGAGTGAACAAGTCCGAATTGATCGAGCACATTGCCAAGCAGGCCGACATCTCCAAGGCCGCAGCCGGCCGTGCGCTCGAAGCGGTGATCGGCGGCGTCAAGACGACGCTGAAGAAGAACGGCACCGTTTCGCTGGTGGGCTTCGGCACCTTCAGCATCACCAAGCGCGCCGCGCGCGCCGGCCGCAATCCGCGCACCGGCGACACCATCAAGATCAAGTCGGCCAAGGTGCCCAAGTTCAAACCCGGCAAGGCGCTCAAGGACGCCGTGAACTGATCCCTGCCGGTCCCGGAAATTCCGGGCGCTTAGCTCAGTTGGTAGAGCACCTCCCTTACACGGAGATTGTCGGCGGTTCGAGCCCGTCAGCGCCCACCACCCGCACCCAGGCGGCCCCGGCCGCCTCGCACTTAGAATGCGGCTCCCCTCGAAGGCGAACCTCGGTTCGCCTTTGTCGCGTTTGATCCTCAAGGCTTCCTGAGATGTTTGAATTCGTCCGCCAGCACAACCGCCTGTTCCAGATCCTGTTGACGCTGCTGATCCTGCCCTCCTTCGCCTTCGTCGGCATGCAGGGCTATACGAGCATGATGGACGGCGCCAACGCCGGCGTGGCCAGCGTCAACGGCCGCAAGATCAGCCAGGCCGAATGGGACGCTGCCCAGCGCGAGCAAGCTGACCGCATCCGCCGCCAGAACCCGACCGTCGACGCCAAGATGCTGGACACCCCCGAGGTCAAGCGGCAGGCCCTCGAGGGTCTGGTCGCGGAGCGCACGCTCAAGGCCGCAGCCGAGCAGCAGCACTTCACGCCCAGCGCCGAGTCCGTCAACGCCCGCTTCTGGAACGACCCTCAGTTCGCCTTCCTGCGCAATCCTGACGGTACGGTCAACAAGGCCCTGCTTGCCGCCCAGGGCATGACGCCGTCCATCTTCATGGAGCGACTGCGCCAGGACTACGCGCTGCGCCAGGTGACGTCGCCCGTCGAGACCTCGGTGGCCGTCGGCGCCGCGGCACCCAAGCTGGCCTTCGACTCGCTGCTGCAGCAGCGCGAGGTGCAGCTGCAGCGTTTCGACATCAAGGACTTCGCGGCCAAGCTCAACCCGAGCGATGCCGACATCGAGGCTTTCTACAAGGAGCCGGCCAACGCCGCCAAGTTCCAGCTGCCCGAGTCGGCGCAGATCCAGTATGTCGTGCTCGACCTGGAGGCGCTGAAGAAGGACGTCAAGTTCAGCGACGAAGACCTGCAGAACTACTACAAGGAAAACGCCTCCCGCTACGGTGCGCCCGAGGAGCGTCGCGCCAGCCACATCCTGATCAAGGTCGATCGCAGCGCGCCCGCCGCGGAGCGCGCCAAGGCCAAGGCCAAGGCTGAGGAGATCCTTGCTCAGGCCCGCAAGAACCCGGCTGAATTTGCCGCCCTGGCCAAGAAGAATTCGCAGGACGAGGGTTCCGCGGCCAATGGCGGAGACCTCGATTTCTTCAGCCGCGGTGCCATGGTCAAGGAGTTCGACGCCGCGGTCTACGCGATGAAGCAGGGCGAGATCAGCAACCTCGTCGAGACGGACTTCGGCTACCACATCATCCAGCTGACCGGCACCCGTGGCGGTGACAAGAAACCCTTCGAAGCGGTGCGGGCCGAGGTCGAAAACGAGGTGCGCAAGCAGCTCGCCCAGCGGCGTTACTCCGAAGCCGCCGAGCAGTTCGGCAATCTCGTCTATGAACAGTCCGACAGCCTGCAGCCCGCTGCCGACAAGCTCAAGCTGCAGGTTCAGACGGCCACCGTGCAGCGCCAGCCGCTGCCCGGTGCGGCCGGCCCGCTGGCCTCGGCCAAGTTGCTCGACGCAGTCTTCGGCGCCGACGCGCTGCGCAACAAGCGCAATACCGAGGCCGTCGAGACCGGGCCCAGCCAGCTGGTGTCGGCTCGCGTCGCCCAGCACAACCCAGCCCGCGTGCCACCCCTGGCGGACGTGAAGGAAAAGGTGCGTGAGCAACTCGTCAAGAAGCTCGCCGCCGAGCAGGCGAAGAAGGCGGGCGAGGCGCGACTGGCCACGTTGAAGGCCAGTCCCGCGGACGCTACCGGCCTGGAGGCGGCCGTGACCGTGTCCCGCGCCAAGCCCCAGGGCCTGTCGCGCGTCCAGCTTGAAGCCGTTCTCGCCGCCGATGCTGCCAAGTTGCCGACTGCCGTCGGCGTTGCGTCCGAAGATGGTGGTTATGTCGTCGTGCGCATCAACCAGCTGCAGCCGCGTGACGTGGCCGTCATCGACGACAAGCGCGCTGCCCAGCAATACGCCAGTGCCTGGGCGCGCGCCGAGGGCCAGGCCTATCTGGCGGCGCTGAAGTCCCAGTACAAGGCTGTCATCAAGGTCGCCGCTCCGGCGTCGGCCGCCAGCGCACCCTGATTTTTCGGTTATACTTTTTGGCTCTGCGGTGGCTGTAGCTCAGTTGGTAGAGTCCAGGATTGTGATTCCTGTCGTCGTGGGTTCGAGTCCCATCAGCCACCCCAAATAAAATCTAGGACTTAGAAGCGAAAGCCTCTAAGTCCTTTTTCTTTGTGACGTCCCATGTAATGCCTGAGTAAGACGGTTTGCCGACGTTGGCGGGAGTGCCCCGTCCTAGTTCGGCCGCCGGACTTGCTTCGTAGCTCGGACGCACGGATGGATGCCCGGCGGCGTGCGACGTGCGCGCTGTCAAGCCGCTCGCGCGGATTGGGGCGAGCGCATTTCCAGTCCACCGGCACCGGCCTCAGAGTAGCAGGCTCATCCAGCGAGCCAGCTTGCCAGGAGGATGGCTGCATGCAAGCACCTGACCACATTACCCCGCTGCCATCTACGCTCGTCGACAACGGCATCCTTGGCCGCGTCCCCGGCCAGTACGTCGGTGAGGCCCAATGCTCATTGCCTGACGCCGTCTTGGTGCCCGACGACGAGATCAGCGTCGAGGTGAACGCCGGTTGGCTCGGCCGTGTGCGGCTGACCTTCAGGAAATACCGCTACACGCGGCCCAAGGGCAAGTTCTCGGCCGTGGCGTGGACGTGCCGCCACGCGGAGCAGGTCAGCGAGCGTTGAACCAGCGGTGAAACCTCGCCAGCTATTCGCCGCCACCTGCTGACAGCCGTGCGCGCCTGAACCGGCAGTACTGCCGCTCCCATCGGTCCTTCTCCTTGGCCTCGCTCGTCGTCTGCCATTGCAAGTTTTCAACGACGTCAGCGCCGTCCGCGCACAGCGGCTGAATGTGATCCACGACGTGCCCCGGGCACGGTCCCCTGGTCGCGCCGTTTGCCGGGCATGGGCTCACCTTCATGAACGCTCGAACGACCGAGCTTGAACGGTTTGGGCCGGCCTCGGCCGGATCGCTGACGGTCAGAAACACGGCACCGGCCAGCGCAGCGACCAACGCAAAGGCCGCTCTCACTTGGCGCCCCCGAAGGTCGCGACGGTGTCCTGCCACTCTTGCCAACCGCTGTCCTTGATCTCGACGCCGCACAGGAACTCCAACTCGAATCGCTTGGCCTGAGCCTCCCGGCGACGCTGGGCGCGCTCTTCGGTCTTCCGGGCGTGCTCGACGAACCAGCGGGGCATGCGGCTCATCAGTTCGGCGGTGCGGCTGGTCGTCATGGCTGTCTCCTGTTGATGCGAGGCAGTCTCGGAGTTTGCCGGCCTGGCGGGAATCGCCCCAAAGTGGGAACGATGGGGGGGGGTGGGGGTGTATCCCCCGGCGACTCCCTCTTTCGGGGGATAGAGGCAGGGCGCTACTTCAGCAATTGCGCTGCGTCGACGATGTCGACGCCCTGCATCTGCCCCAGCCAGGCGTCGAACCAGGGCTTGTGCGACGCACCCACGATGGACAGCACGCGGGCCGTCGGCGTCTCGCGGAAGGCCTCGCGGATGTTGGCAACCATGCGCAGGTTGCGCGTCTCCCAGCCGGCCACCCAGATTTGCGGATAGCCCTCGGGAGACTTGGCGCTCATCGCTGCCTTGATGTTGACATCAACCAGCGTCTGCAGATAGCCCGGCTCGTTCACATACCGGTACAGCGGCAGCAGATCGGCCTCGGCCGACAGCGCCTGCACGCGCTTCTCGCGCGCGTCGAGTTCGGATCGACCGGCTGCCCAGGCCGCCTTGATGGCCTTGCCGAAAGCCTCCTCGTCGGCGAACTTGATGTCGTCGCCGGTGTGGTTGTCGATGGCGTAGACGCGCGGCAAGCCGAGGCGAGCAGCCAGCTTGGCGGCCAGCAGGTAGTTCTCGTTGCGCCGCGTGGCGATCTGCCACAGCAGGCCCACGAGGGCCGCATCCAGCCCGTCGCCTGGCTTGCGCTCGGCTTCGGGCAGCTGCAGCCAATGCGCGTAGGCAGAAGCCCGGTCGTTGGCTGCGAGCAGCAGTGCGGCCAGGTGTCGGCGCTGCGAGGGTGCGGGCCTGGCCGGCCATGCCTTGAGCATCTTGGCAACTTGGGCCATGGCCGCCGGCACGTCCAGTCCGGTCGCCTGCCTGGCCGCCTCGGCGGAGGGGCAGAAGTCCAGCCCGTACTTCGTCGGGTGGCGTGCGGCGAGGTCGCATTCCTCGCCCGACACTGCCTCGATCGTGATGATGTCCGGCTTGAACTCGGCCAGCCGATCCAGCACCCCCTGCAACGCCGCCGGATCGAAGTTCTCCGGCAGGCCACTCAGATGCACCGTGCCCAGCACCAGCACCTGGGCGCGAGGGTCTGCTGCGTCGCGGTCCGATCGCTTCAGCGTGACCTGGGCCTGTGCGAGAAGAGCCAGCAGGAGCGGCAGCAGTACCGCGCCTCGCAGGATCCACGTCGTCAGTCTGCGCATGCAGCAAGCCCCCCTGTGTCTTCGCGGCGTGCGGGGAACACTTCAGAGCGCCCTGACGGGCTGGATTTGAGCCAACGTCAGGTCCGCCGGTTCGGCGCGACGCTGCTCGATCACCACCCGCGGCAGCCTGCTCACCACGGCCACTTGTGCCGTCTGCCCGGCGACGGCCACCCGTTCAAGCTTCGCGACCTGTGCTGCGGGCTCGGCGGTGCCGTTGGCCAGGCCGATGCCGATGGTGGCAGCCGCGGCCACGGAGGCGAAGGCGATGGCGAAGGTCTGCGTAACGGCGTTCATGGTGGGCTCCGGTCAGCGGGGGGGCTGCGTCAGTGACGGCAATGTCGTTCGCGCCGGCCGGCGCCGCGAGCCCTCGGCGACGGACAGCCGCCGCGGCCGGACGAGCTGCAGTTTTGCGAGATGAACCGGAGCGCCGCGCCTCAGGCGATGTAGCTCAGCGGCAATGCCGTCGTCAGCTTGAGCTCTTCCATGGCAAAACTTGAGCTGACGTCGTGCAACTGAGTGCCGGAGATCAGGCGCTTGTAGACCCGGTCGTAGGCGGCGATGTCGGGCACCACCACCCTCAGCAGGTAGTCCACGTCACCGCTCATGCGGTAGAACTCGACGACCTCGGGAATGGCCTGGACCGTCGCCTTGAAGGCGTCGAACCATTCCTGGCTGTGCGTGCTCGTGCGCACCGAGACGAACACGGTCACGCCGACATTGACCTTCTGCGGGTCCAGCAACGCGACCTGGCGCGTGATGACGCCGGCCTCCTTGAGCCGCTGGATACGCCGCCAGCAAGGCGTTGTCGACAGTCCGACACGCTCGGCCACTTCGGCAACCTGGAGTGTGGCATCCTGCTGCAGGATTTCCAGAATACGCACGTCGATGGAATCCAATTTCATGAATTGGATGATATTAGGTATCGAATGCTCAAATCGGGGGTGACCGTCGTGACTTGAGCAAACCATTTGTTTAGGTGACTGACAACAATGCCTGCCAGCATCTTCCACCTCTGCCCGGGCACGCCATGGAAATCTATCTCGACGCCAACGCCACCACGCCGGTCCTGCCGCTGGCTCGCGAAGCCGCGATGGCCGCGATGGCGGAGGACTTCGGCAATCCCAGCAGCGTCCACAGCACCGGCCTGAAGGCGAGGGCGTTGATGGATGGCGTGCGAGCCCGTGCGCGGCGGGTGCTGGGCGCGGGCAGCGGCAGGCTGCTGTTCCTCAGCGGTGCCACAGAGGGCATCCAGACGGCCGTGCTGTCGGCCCTGGGCGCCTTGCGCGATGCGCCTGCCCGTCCCGAACTGCTGCTCTATGGGGCGACCGAGCACAAGGCTGTGCCTGAGGCCATCAGGCACTGGAATGCGTTGCTGGGCCTGAACCTGGAGCTGCGCGCCATTCCCGTCGGGCGAGACGGGCGCCACGACCTGGCCTGGCTGCGCGAACACGCGCCTCGGGCCGGCCTCGTCTGCACCATGGCGGCGAACAACGAGACCGGCGTCATCAGCGACCTCGACGGCATCGCCGCCGCGCTGGCCGGCAGTCCCGCGCTTTGGATGGTCGACGGCGTGCAGGCCCTGGGCAAGCTGCCGCTGCGTCTGGCCGAGCGCCGCATCGACTACGCCCCGTTCTCCGGCCACAAGCTCTACGCCCCCAAAGGCATCGGCCTGCTCTATGTACGAGAGAGCGCACCGTTCACGCCGCTGCTGGCCGGCGGCGGCCAGGAGGGAGCCCTGCGCTCGGGCACGGAAAACATGTCGGGCATCGCGGCTCTTGGCGCCGTGCTGGCGGCACTGGAAGAGGGTGGCACCTTCGGCGACCACGCGACGCTGGCGGCCCACCGGGATCGCCTCGCCAGCGCGCTGCAGCTGGCCTTCCCCGGTCTGCTCTTCAACGCGCCGCCCGAACACTGCCTGCCGACGACGCTGAACTTCGCCGTGCCCGGCATCAGCTCCAAGCTTCTGCTCGATCTGTTCGACGCCGCCGAGCTTCGCGTCAGCGGCGGCTCCGCCTGCAGCGCCGCCAAGGCCCAGCCCAGCTACGTGCTCGAAGCCATGGGCCTGCCCGTCTGGCAGACGGCGTCCAGCGTGCGCATGTCCTTCGGCCCCGTGGTCGACCGCGCCTTCATCGACGAGGCCTGCGCGAGCATCCGTGTCTGCGGCGAGTCGCTGCGCGAGAGCTGCCTGGACCCGAGCGCCCCTGGCCAGGCCTTGCCGGCCGACGGCCTGACGCGCTTCGTCGTCGACGGCGCATGCTGCTATCTGCTGGCCGACGCGGCCAGCCACCGTGCCGTCGTCATCGATCCCCTGCCGGAGCTGACCGAGCGCCTGGCCCAGTGGCTGCGCTGCCAGGGCTACGAACTGGCCGCCGTGCTGGACACGCACAGCCATGGCGATCACGCCTCGTCGGCGCCCGAACTGCTCGCCGCCGTGCAGCAGCCGCGAGGCGAAGTGGACGGCCTGGGCTGGCCGCGCGGCACTGAGGCCATCGAGCTCGGCGCATCGCGGCTGACCCGCCTGGCCATCCCTGGCCACACCGAGGACTCGACCGCCTACCTGCTGCACGACACAGCCACCCTGCGCCTGGCCTTCGTCGGCGATACCGTCATGCCCGGCGCGCTGGGCCGCAGCGACTTCGAGCAGAGCGCGCCGCTGGCCTACGGTGCCTCGCTGGCCCGCCTCGAGCAGGCCGTCGGCCCGCACGCGCTGCTGCTGCCCGGCCACGACTACGACGACCGTTTCGCCAGCACGCTGGCGGTGGAGTGCGCCGCCCAGCCGCTGCTGGCCGACGTGCTTGGCGGGCGCAAAGACGCCGCCGCCTTTGCCGCCGCCAAGGCACAGCTGGAGCAGGGGCTGGCGCTGACCGAGTACCAGACCGTCGCCTGCGGCGCGCGTGTTGACAGCGCCTGCGCGCTGGCATCCAGCGAGCTCGACCTTTCCGAACTGCAGCAGCAACTGGAGCGCCACTCCGACCTGCTCCTCGTCGATGTGCGCGAACCCTATGAGCAGCGTCTCGGCCAGGCGCCGGAGCTCGGTGCCGCCGTGCGCCGCGAGGCCGTGCCGCTGTCCGGCCTGCCGGAAGCACTGACGCGCTGGCTGGCCCTGCCGCCGGATACGCCGGTCGTCTTCTACTGTCGCAGCGGCAACCGTAGCGCCCAGGCCGCACGTGCGCTGCGCCGGCTGGGCCACGCACAGACCTGGAGCCTGCGCGGCGGCCTGGCCCTGTGGCCGCGGGCCATGGCCGGCGCCGACGCTGCGCTGGCCATCTGATCGCCCGAACAGCGCGCCCATCCGCGTCCAGTTCGCGGCATCCGAACCGGCTTTGTGTCCACCTCGATACACAGCAGCTACAGATGGCTTACTCGCCCTCTTAAGAATGATTTCACCCGCAGCCAGCCCGGCGGCGGGGTGTATGCAATCTCTTGAAGGAGTAGCCATGAGCACGATCAGCGGCCTGGGCGGTGCCAACCGGTCCTGGGATGTCGGCCAGAGCGGACAGAACCGAAAGGCCGAGCACGATGCCCGCATGTTCGCCAAGGTGGACAGCGACGGCAGCGGCAGCGTCGATGCCACCGAGCTGGCCTCGATGCTGGCTCACACGGGCCAGTCCGGCGACAGCGCCGAGCTGCTGAAGAAGATGGACGGCAACGGCGACGGCAGCCTGTCCAGCGACGAACTCAGCCAGGGCATGCGCGACCTCATGCCGCCACCTGCCTCGACGCTGGACTTCGCGCAGCTGCGCGGCACGGCCAACGACGACGGTGACAGCGATGCCTTCACCAAGCTCGACGCCGATGGCGACGGTCAGCTGTCGCGCAGCGAATTCGAGGCCGGCCGGCCGCAGCGGCCCGCGGGAGGCATGCCGCCTCCGGCGGCGGCCACCGGCAGCAGCGGCACCAGCACCGGGACGAGTGCCACGTCGACCGACTACGACCCGCTGGATGTCAACCAGGACGGCACCGTCTCGCAGATCGAGCGCCTGGCCGGTGAGCTCAAGGAGCTGGCCAAGACGGGCGCCGGCGACAGCGCCCAGGGTGCCAACTCCGAGATCGCCGCGCTGGCGCAGAAGCTCTACGACCAGATCAGCAAGAACTGGTTGCAGCCGGCGTCGCAAACCCAGGGCGTCAGCACGACGGCCTGAGCGCGCGATCAGAGCAACTCGGCGACCTGCTCGGCCAGGGCCAGGGACGCCGTCAGTCCGGGTGACTCGATGCCGAACAGGTTGACGAGGCCCGGTGCGGGTTGGTCGATGCGGAAGTCGGCCGCTGCTTCGCCCGGGCCGCCCAGCTTGGGGCGGATGCCGCTGTAGGCCGGCTGCAGCGCGCCGCCCGGCAGGCCGGGCCAGTAGCCGCGCACCTCGGCCTCGAAAGCCGGCGCCAGCGCCGCGTCGACGGCATAGTTCAGCGCGGCCGGGTCGGCGTCGTGCAGCCATTGCACGTCCGGCCCGAAGCGCGCCTGGCCGCCCAGGTCCAGCGTCAGGTGCACGCCCAGGCCGCCGTCCACCGGCAGCGGATAGATCAGGCGGGCGAACGGCGCCCGCCCGGCCAGCGAGAAATAGTGGCCGCGCGCAAAGCGCAGTCGCGGCGCCGGCGTGCCCAGGCGCTCGGCCACTTGGGCAGCGAACAGCCCGGCCGCATTGACAACACGGCGGGCACCCACCTCGAAATCCGCGCCCACGCGCAGGCGCCAGCCCTGGCCATCGCGTGCACCGCCGGTGACCGGGCTGGCCAGCGCCAGCGTCGCGCCATGGGCCTCAGCGTCGGCCAGCAGGGCCGTCATCAGCCCATGGCTGTCGACGATGCCGCTGGACGGCGACAGAAGCGCGCCCGCGGCGTTCAGCGCCGGCTCCAGCGCCAGCGTCTCGGCCTGGCCCAGCAGGCGCAGGTCGTCGACGCCATTGGCCGCGCCGCTGATGGCCAGTTGCTGCAGCCGGGGCATGTCTGCGGCCCGCGTCGCCACGACCAGCTTGCCGCAGCGCCGATGCGCGATGCCGCGCGCCGAGCAGTAGTCGTACAGCAGCGCCTTGCCGCGCACGCACAGCCGTGCCTTCAGGCTGCCCGCGGGGTAGTAAAGCCCGGCATGGATGACCTCGCTGTTGCGCGAGGAGATGCCCGTGCCGATGGCGCTTGCCGCCTCGATGACGACCACCTCGTGCCCGCGCTGCGCCAGTTCGCGCGCAATCGCCAGCCCGATGACACCCGCGCCGATGACGGCCACTTCCACCTGATCCATGACCCGCAGCCTAGGGCATGGCGAGTCGGTAGTTCGCTTTTGGGCGTTTGAACCTAGGGTTTGCCAAGGGGGCGTCATCTCTTCCAGGAACCGGACATTTCCCCGCCCCCCAGCTGAGGGGGGCGACTGTCGCCGCTAAGGGTGACGGTTCCTGTTCGTGCATTTCTCACGCGCGGAGCAAGATCTGAGGCTGGCACCCGCCAGGTTGTGGCGTGGGTGTGCTTTCGCGCACCCAGGCCCGGTGGATGTCCGGCGTCAGCGGAGACGGCTATGGCCAAGCGCAAGAATTGGTGGCAGAAGCTTCAGCAGGGCCTGCGCGGCAATGCAGACGCCAAGGCTTTGGCGCCGGCGTTGTCCAAGCCAGCGGCCGTCCGCGAGAAGCTCGTCTTCGAGCACCTCGAACCGCGCCTGCTGCTGTCGGACACGCCCATCCCGCTGCCGACCTTCGCACCCGCCGGCACGCTGACGATCAGCGCCCACTCCGGCGACCTGAAGGTCGAGACGGTCTACAGCGGCGGCACGCCGCAGATCCGCGTCTGGGACAACACCCTCGGCACCTCGCTGGGCCAGGTGGCGCTGACGCAGAACGTCAAGGTGAGCATCCAGGGGCTGCCCGGTGTCAGCGACAAGGTCCAGGTCGACCTGGGCTACGACGACGGCGCCGCCGGCACCAACGCCACCTCGCCCTTCGCCATCATGGTGGAGATGGACGGCGGCACCGACGTGCCCCTCGTCAGCGACGACACGATGACGGTGCTCAGCACCGGCCCGGACTTCTACAACCCGACCGCGCTGTTCCTGAAGAGCACGGACGACATCGTCTTCGCCAGCGGCTTCAGCTCCACCGGCACCCTCAACGTCGACTCTCAGGAAGCCATCACGGCCGGCGGCGTGGCACTGCAGGCCAGCGACATGTACCTGGGCGTCACCAAGGCCGTCACCGATGGCGTGACGCTGCTCAATGGCTTCAACTTGCTGGGCAACGCCAGCGGCGCCATCGCGCTGGCCGGCTCCACGCTGACGGCGGGCGATATCGGCCTGGTCGTCAACACCAGCGTCAACGTCAACACGCAGGACGCCAGCTACGCCAGCAACATCATCAAGGTCGCCTTCGTCCAGACCAGCTCCAGCGCCCAGATCACGCTCACCGGCGCCACCAACCTGACCGCCACGGCCGGCAAGATCACGCTGGCCGCCACTTCCACCGTCACCGCCCACGCGACGACCCAGCCCGACGCCAACAGCACGGCCAGTGACAAGGACGCCTCCGTCGCCTCGGTCATCGCCAGCAGCGCGGCCGGCGTCAGCGTCGGCGGCACGTCCAGCCTGAGTGCAAGCGGCGCGCTGCTCCTGAAGTCCACCAACACGCTGGATGTCGCGGCCATCGCCGACGGCACGGCCGGGGCCAGTGCCAGCGGTGCCAAGGGCGGCACCGTCGCGGTCAGCCAGATGAGCGGCAACACCGTCGTCGACGTGACCGACAGCGCCAGCCTGACCGGTGCCAGCGTCGGCCTGACGGCGACGACCCAGCGCACCGTCCACACCTCGGCCAAGGCGACAGCCGGCGGCGCCACGCAACCCAGCGGCACGCCCACCCAGGGTCAGCAGCAGCTCGCCAGCAACAACGCCCAGACCGGCGACGGCGCGCTGAACTTCGGTGCCGCCGTGGCCGTGACCCATGTGGGTGGCGACACGACGGCCCGCCTGGCCGGCGGCGGCGTGACCAGTGCCGCCGCCGTCAACGTCGCCGCCGCGGCCACGACGAACACGGCCGCAGGTGCTGCCGCCACGACCGAAGCCGACGGCAGCGCCGCCACCGGCAGCCCCGGCGTGGGCGTGGCCGCCGCATTGAGCTTTGTCGACGGCACGACGCGTGCTTCGCTGGGCGATGGCGTCGCCATCACTGCGCCCGGCGCCAGCTTCACGGCCAGCACGACCACCGATGCCAAGTTCGGCGCCGTCGCCACGTCCGGCGCGGGCTCCACCAGCGGCGTGGCCGTGGCAGGCTCGCTGGCCCTGCATGTCGCCGTGCTGAAGACCGAGGCCGTTCAAGAAGCCGGCAGCACGGCCACGGCCACCGGCGCCGTCAGCTTCAGCGCCACCGGCAGCACCCATAACCAGGCCCGCGCGCTGCCCAAGGTCAACGGCGCCACGGGTGAGAGCCTCGGCATCGGTGCGTCCGTCGCCATCAACGTCGTCGACGAGACGACGCGTGCCCAGATCGATGCCGGCGCCAAGTTCACCGGCAGCAGCCTCGCCCAGACCGCCAGCGCCACCGGCGACGTCGACACCGAGGCCCAGGGCGGCGCCACCGGCGGCACGGCCGTCTCGCCCGTCGTCGCGGTCACGGTCGTCAACACCGGTGCCAAGGTCGGCGCCCTGGGCGGCAGCGACGTCACGCTGCTCAACGGCATGACGTCCAGCGCCCAGAGCGCACTGGACGTGCTGGCCAAGGGCCACGGCGACGCGGAAGGCAGCAGCAACGCGGCCGTCGGCGCTTCCGTCGTCGTCACGCATGCGGCGCCCATCGTCGAGGCGGTGCTGGACGGCAAGCTGCAGGCCGGTGCTGCCGTGCTGCTGTCGAGCAAGAACACCGGCATGACGCGCAGCGAGGCCAAGGCCGCGGCGCGCGGTGCCACGGACAACGGCAAGAACGCCAACCAGCAGGGCGCCAGTGCGCAGGGCGCCGGCAACAGCGCCGCCAGCAACAACGGCGCGCGTGGTGCGTCGGGCAGCACGCCGTCGGCCGGCAGCAGCGACGGCCCCGTCACCGTGGCCGCGGCCGTCGCCATCCATCACCTCGGCGCCCAGAGCACGGCCCGCGTCGGCGACGGTGCCGTCATCTCGACGGGCGGCGCACTGTCGCTGAAAAACGAGAGCGACCTCGACGCCCAGGCCGACGCCAGCGGCGTGGCGAGCAAGGGCAGCACCAACGTCGGCGCCGCCGTGGCCATCAACGTGGCCGAAGTGGGCAGCAGCGCCCGCGTCGGCGCCGCCAGCGTCGACAGCAACGGACTGGCCCTCGGGGCCGGCACCGTCAGCGGCCAGCGCAACGACGCGACGACGGCGGCCACCTCCGGCGCTGCGGGCGGCAACACCGGCGTGGCCGGCTCGCTGGCCATCGGCGTGGGCATCAGCAGGTTCGAGGCCTCGCTGGCACCTACGGCCGCCGTCAACGCCCACGCGGGCGCCGTCACGCTGGACGCGGACTCGACGACCGGCGACAGCGTCAAGGCGCTGCCCGACGGCGGCGGCGCGGTGGCCGAGAACACCGGTGTCGGTGCGTCGGTCGCCATCAACGTGGCCGACCACCTCAGCCGCGCCGAGATCGAGAACGGTGCCGGGCTCACGCCGGCCGGCTCGGTGACGCTGAACGCCCGGACCGACTCCGCCATCACCACCGCGGCCGAGGGCGGCGCCAAGGGCGGCACGGCCGTTGCGCCGGTCGTGGCCGTCACGGTCGCCAACCAGGATGCCAACGCCCGCATCGGCAGCGGCGCGCTGATCGACGCGAGCGGCGCCATCGGCGTCAACGCGACGCTGGCCAGCACCAACACCACCAGCGCCGAGGGCAAGGCCGAGGGCAGCAAGGACGCCGCCGTCGGCGCGGCCATCGCCGTCAGCGTCGAGAACGACAAGAGCGTGGCGAGCACGTCGCGCAGCCTCAAGAGCACGGGCGCCATCGGTATTTCGGCCACCAGCAGCGCGGCCAGTGCGGCCGCGGCGAAGGCCAGCGCCGTGGGCGGCAAGGAAGACGACAGCAGCTCCGCCAGCGACGACCACGCCGTCGACGACCAGAACGCCGCCGCGCGCAACAGCGGCAACTCGGCCGCCGGCGCGGCCGGTGCGCGCAACTCGTCCACCTCCCAGGCCACGCCCAGTGCCCAGGGCACGGGCGGCGGCACGGTCAGCGTGGCCGCAGCGGTGGCCGTCAACGTCGCCCAGGCCACCAGCCGCGCCACGGCCGGCGGCGGCACGCTGACGGCCGGCGGTGCCGTCAGCCTGGACAGCAAGACCGACACCGACGCCAAGGCCACCGCCGACGGCAGCACCCGTGCCAAGGACCCCAACAACGCCAACGACACCGGCGTGGGCGTCGGCGTGGCGGTCAACGTCGGCATCAACACCAACGAAGCGAAGCTGCTGGGCGATGCCGTCGTCGCCAGCCAGGGCGTCAACGTGCGCGCCGGCATGACGAACAACGGCACGCACACCAACAGCGCCGAAGCCAAGAGCGGCGCGGGCGGTGCAAAGACCGGCATTGCCGGGGCGCTGGCCGTCAACGTGGCGGTGGACCGCACGACGGCCGAGGTCGTCACGGGAGCCAGCGTCAACGCCGGCAGCGCTGCGAGCACGGTCAGCGCGGCCAGCAAGCACGACGATAGCGCCAGCGCCACGCCCACCGACTCCGGCGTGCAGGCCGATGCGCAGAATACCGGCGTCGGCGCTTCCGTCGCCGTCAACGTGTCCGACGTCATCGCCCGCGCCGAGGTGGACGACGGCGCCACGCTGTCCAGCAGCGGCGCTCTGAGCGTCAGCGGCAGCTTGGAGAACAACATCGCGACGACGGCCGAAGGCGGCGCCAAGGGTGGCACGGCCATCGCGCCCGTCGTCGCTGTCACGGTGGCCAGCCAGGACGCCATCGCCCGCATCGGCACCAGCGCGACGGCCCTGAACGCGACCGGCGGCGTCACCGTCGCCAGCAACCTCAAGTCCAGCAACACGACCCAGGCCAAGGGCAAGGCCGAGGGCAGCAAGGACGCCGCCGTCGGCGCGTCCGTGGCCGTCAACGTCGAGCTCGACCGCGCGAACGCCGAGCTGGCCCGTTCCGTCACCAGCAGCGGCTCCGTCAGCGTGGCCGGTACCAGCCAGGTCGGCACGACGGCCAAGGCCGAGGCCAGCGCGGTCGGCGGCGAGCAGGACGACAAGAACAGCAGCGCCGACGATGACGGCGTCAACAAGAAGACCGATGCCGGCCGCAGCCTCGGCAACTCGGCCGCCAATTCTGGCGGCGCGCGCAACTCCAGCAGCAGCGCCGCCACGCCGTCGGCGGGCGTGGCCAGCACGGACTCCACCAGCGGCGACAGCGGCAAGAGCGAGACCGTCAGTGTCGCGGCCGCCGTGGGCGTCAACATCACCGACGTGACCAGCCGCGCGCGCATCAGCGCCGGCACCATCTCCACGCCGGCCAGCAACGTCTCGGTGCAGTCCAGCGCCAACACCGACGTGCAGGCGATTGCCGACGGCAGCGCGACGACCAACGATGGTGGCGACGCCGTCGGCGCGGCCGTGGCCGTGAACTACGCGGCGACCACCAACGAAGCCCTTGTGGACGCGGGTGTCGGCATCACTGCCGACGGCCTGCAGCTCGGCGCGACGATGACCAACGTCGCCGGCGACACCACCCACACCACGCTGGCCAGCGCCAAGAGCGGCGCCGGTGGCGGCGAGATCGGCGTGGCCGGCTCGGTGGCGATCAATATCGTCAACGAGGACACGCAGGCCAGGATGAGCGGTAACGCGACGCTGGCCGGTTCCGATTCCGGCGGATCGCTGCAGGCCATCACGCAGTCCACCGCCAGCGACACGGCCAAGGCCATCCCCGAGAACGAGGGCGCCCAGGCCGGCGGCAGCGACGTGGGCGTCGGTGCGTCCGTGGCCGTCAACTTCGTCGACCGCAACCTCGATGCGACGCTGGCCGACGGTGCCCAGATCGGCGGCAACGTCTCGGCCATGACGATTACGTCCACCGCCCAGGACACCCTCACAACCGAGACCGAGAACGGCGCCAAGGGCAAGACCGGCGTCGGCGTGGCCGCAGCCGTCACCATCGACGTGAGCAACACCCACGCCTACGCCGGCACGGCCGGCGGCACGCTGGACGTCGGCGGCGACATGGCGGTGCGCGCCTTCCGGCTCGACCAGGTCAATGGCAGCGCCAAGGCCGACGCGGCCGGCTCCGACACGGCGGTGGGTGCCTCGGTCGTCGTCACCGTCGTCGACGGCGACGTCAGCGCGCGCCTGGCCCGCAACGTGACAGCCGGCGGCGCGGCCGACGTGTCCTCGGGGTCCACCATCCTCGCCACCGGCACCGCCAAGGCCAGCGCCTCGGGCAACAGCTCCGGTGGCCGCAGCTCCGACAAGGAGGCCAACAACCAGGTCAACAACAACCCGAACAAGGACAAGGACCGCACGCTGCCCAAGAGCAACGACCAGGTCGATTCCGCCAACACTAAGACCAGCGGCGAGAGCGGCGGCAGCAAGAGCGAGGGCACCGGCGTGGCCGCGGCCATCGTCGTGCAGGTACTCGTCACCGACAACACGGCCAGCGTGGCCGACGGCGTGAAGCTCACGGCCGGCGGTGCGATGACCATCGACGCCCAGGCCGACTACAACGCCATCAATTCCGCCTCGGGCGACGCCATCGACCTGAGCAAGAAGACCAACGTCGGTGCCGCCGTGGCGCTAGGTGTCGTCGACGCCAGCAACACGGCCAGCGTCGGCAACAACGCCGACCTGCGCGGCGCCTCGGTGCTGATCCGTGCCGACCGCCCGGGCGACAGCGGCGACCATGAATTCCGCAGCCTCGGCGTGGCCGCCGCGGGCGGCAAGGACACCTCGGTGGCCGGCAGCGTCGCCATCAACATCGTCACGCTGGACACGGCCGCCACGGTCGGCAGTGGTGCGCAGATCCGCGCCAGTGCCGGCAAGCTCGATGTCGTCGCCGACCAGAGTACCGCCATCCAGGCCGTCGCCGGCGCCGCGGCGCTGAGCACCGGCGGCACCGGCGTCGGTGCGTCCGTCGGCCTGAACATCGTCGTCGAACACACCACCGCGGGCGTCGGCGCCAGCACCCAGCTGGCCGCGCGCGACGCGATCACCGTCACGGCCAACGGCGCCGTCGTGCCGGCGACGCTGGACCTGCCCAGCCCGCTGCCCGACCTGACGGTCAGCAACATCGCCATCGCCGGAGGCATCTCCACCGATGGCGGCGCCGGTGCAGGCTCGGCGGCCGTCAACATCTACACGCTGGACACCGTCGCCCGCCTGGACGGCGACGTCAAGGTCAACGAAAGCATCATGGGCGTCACCGCCGGCGCGGCCCAGGACGTGACGGTCGGCGCGACCAGCCGCACCAAGATCGACGGCGGCGCCGGCGCGGGCGGCATCTCCATCGGCAATGCCGGCGTCGGCATCGGCCTGGACGTGACCGTCCTCATCGAGAACACCAAGGCCACGCTAGGTGCCGGCGTGGCGGTCAACGCCGCCCGCGACATCAGCGTGCGCGCCAGCTCTGACCAGGACATCACCAGCGTTGCCGCCACGGCCGGCGTCGCCACCGACGGCACTGGCGTCGGCGGCAGCGTGTCGGTTTACATCGTCACCAACGACACCGAGGCCACGACGGGTGGCGGCGGCGGCTCGGGCCTTCAGGCCGGCGGCGCGCTGGCCGTGACGGCCGACGCGCCGTTCGACATCACCCAGATCGCCGGTGCGCTGGCCTATGGCAGCTCGGCCGGCGTCGGTATCTCAAGCACGGTGCTGGTTCACAACGATACCGTGCAGGCCCTGGTAGGCCCCAACACGGCCATCGCGGCCGGGACCATCGGCGGCGTCGACGTGGCGGCCACCTCGCACGAGAACCTGCTCACCATCGCCGTCGGCGGCGGCGCATCCAGCAGCGCGGCGGTGGCCGGCTCGGTCGTCGTCAACGTGCTGAACGAAACCACCAAGGCCCGCATCGACGACGGCTCGACCTTCACGGTCGGCACCGCATCGGGCGCCACCCAGGCCGACATGAAGGTGAGGGCGGACGACGAGTCCACCATCGTCTCGGTCGCCGGCTCGGTGGCCGCGTCCAGCAGCGTCGGCGTGGGCCTGGGTGCCGTCGTCAACACGCTGAACAAGACGACCGAGGCCCGCCTGGGCTCGGGCGTGAACGGCACGACGGACGGCGACCTCAAGGTCACCTCCGCGTCCAACGAGGACATCTCCACCGTCGCAGCCGGCGTGGCCGCGAGCTCCAGCGTCGGCGTCGCGGCGGACGCCAACGTGCAGGTGCTCAACGTCACCACGCGCGCCATCCTCGGCGACGACCCGACCGACGCCAAGGCCAACGCCGGTGCCGGCGACGTGCATGCCCAGGGCAGCATCGTCGTCGCCGCCGACGAGAACACCGAGATCGACCTCATCACCGGCTCCGTGGGCGCCTCCGGCTCGGCCGGCGTCGGCGCGGCCGTGGGCGTCGTCACGGCTACGAAGAACACCGTCGCCCTCGTCGGCGACGGCGCCAAGGTCACGGCCGACGGCCTGCGCGCCGGCCTGACGGTCGAGGACGGCGGCATCGGCGTCGGCTACGCCGCCGCGCCTCCCATGAACGCCAGTGGCCTGCCCAACGCGGCGGCCGGCCAGCGCGGCAGCTCGGCGGCCTTCGAGGTCGGCACGCCCACCTTCAACGCGCCCGACGGCAACGGCAAGAGCAGCACCGACCCCAGCTTCAGCGGCAACCGTGTCGCCACGCCCAGCGTGCGCAGCGGCTTCACGGGCCTGGCCGTCACTGCCACCAACCGTGACGACATCGAGACCTTCGCCGTCGCGCTGGGTGCGGGCACGGCCGGCATCGGCGTCGGCTCGGCGACCAATGTCGTCAGCACCAGCACGACGGCCGGCATCGGCGCGGGCGCCAACGTCAATGCCGACACCAGCACCGGCGCGGCCGGGCAGAGCGTGCTCGTCGGCGCGGGTGACGACTTCTCCCACGTGGCCTTGGCCGGCGCGCTGGGCTTCGGCACCGTGGGCGTGGCGCCGGGCGTGGACGTGACCGTGCTGTCGCACGACACCAGCGCCAGCATCGGCGGCAGCGCCAGCGTCAAGGCGCGCGATGACATCGTCGTGCAGTCGTCCAACCAGGACCACCTGCTGCTCATCTCCGCCGGCATCGCCGCCGGCACGGTGGGCGTGGGCGGCGCGGTCAACGTGCTGGTCGTCAACAACCACACGGCGGCCACCATCGGCGCCGCAGCAGCGGTGCAGGCCGGCGGCGACGTCGGCGTGCTGGCCAAGGACGTGACCGATGTCAACCTCATCGCCGGTGCCTTTGGTGGCGGCACGGTGGGCGTGGGTGCGTCCGTCGGCGTCATGAGCGTGACCAAGCACACCGATGCCGGCGTGCTGACCGGCGCCAGCGTCGATGCCAAGGGCGCCGGCACGGGGCTGCTGGGCATGCTGGACGGCAGCGTCGGCGCGGGCGGCCTCGGCACGGCCGAGCGCCATGGTGTAGTCGTCCAGGCCGACAGCAGCGAGAACTTCTTCCACCTCGACGTGGCGGCCGGCGCGGGTTATGTGGGCGTGGGCGGCGGCGTGGGTGTCACGCTGCTGGACTCCGACACCACGGCCATCATCGGCGCCAACACGCGAATCAACCGCAACAACGGCAATGCCGGCGCGGACGGCGACCAGGGTGTCTACGTGACGGCGGCCAACAACGCGTCGGGCACCCACTTCACCGGCGCGGTGGCCGGCGGCTTCGTCGGCGTGGGCGGCGCGGTGCAGGTGGGCAGCCTGCGCAACGACACGGCCGCACGCATCCTCGGCAATGCTGACGTGGCAGCCGCGGGCGACGTGGCCGTCAACGGCCTGTCGCGCATCGACCTCGACTCGCTGACCATCTCCGGCGCCGGCGGCTTCGTCGGCGCGGCAGGCGCGGTGACGGTGTGGTCCGTCGGCACGCCGCTGGAGCGCAGCTACAAGAACGACCAGGGCACGGCGGCCGACGGCCTGACCAAGACCCAGGGTGACGGCAGCTCCGGCTCGGGCGACAGCGACGCGGCCAGCCAGGCCTCGATGGCCAAGGGGCAGGTCGGCAGCGTGCTCGGCGGGTTCGCCGGCGGCTCGGCCGGCAGCGGCCAGCAGCGCGTGCACGACCGCGCCGGCGCAGCCAGCACACTGGTCAACGGCTCCGGCCCCAGCCAGGCCGACTGGCTGGCCGCCATCAACGCGGCCAACCCGGCCCAGGGCACCGAGGCGACGGTCGCCGGCGGCACCAGCATCACGGCCGGCAATGCCATCACCGTCAATGCCCGCCAGTGGGCGGACGTGGACTTCCTCGTCGGCGCCGTCGGTGCCGGCGCGGGCGGCATCGGCGCCGGCATCGGCGTGTTCTCCACCGCCTTCAACACGAATGCCAATGCCGGCGGCACCTACACCGCCGGCGGCCAGTTCAAGGTCAGCTCGCGGCTGGACAGCACGGTCGACGCCATCGCCTTCGCCGGCGGTGCCGGCTTCGTCGGCCTGGGCGCCGCCGTGTCCGTGCTCAGCGACCACAGCTACGTGCAGAGCGCCCTGGCCGACGGTGCACGCGTGCGCGCCGCGTCCAGCGTCGACGTGACGGCCCTGTCCAACCGCACCATCCACCTGAACACCGACCAGGGCGCCGCCGGCGCGGTCGCCGCGGGCGCATCCTTCACGCGGTTGACGAGCGACGGCCAGGTCAGCGCCGACGTGGGCCCGGGTGCCCGCATCGGGCAGGACGCCGGCTTCAACGTCGGCGCGCTGCACGTCTACGCCGAGGCGAACTTCGACACCTACGCGCACACGCTGGCCTTCTCGGTCGGCGCTGTCGCCATCAGCGCCAACTTCGCCATCGTCGAGGTGACGCCGACCGTGCGTGCCTCGGTGGGCGACGCCTCGCTGATCAAGACCACGGGCGATGCCACCGTCGACGCCATCACCACCGGCAAGGCCGACGCGAACGTGCTGACCGTCACCGCCGGTGCCGGCGCGACTGGCGTGAGCCTGTCCTCGGCCACCTTCTCGCCCACCGTGCAGGCGCTGTTCGGCGCCACCGCGGTGCTGAATGCCGGCGGCCTGATTCGCGTGCAGGCGCGCAACAACCACAACGGCACCAACGCCCTGGCCAACCAGGGTGCCTGGGCCACGTCCACGGCGCCGGGCTTCGGAGGCTTCACCGGCAACGGCGCGGTGCCTACGGCCGAGGCCAACGGCGTCGTCAAGGCCAGCATCGGCTCGGGCTCCCTGATCAGCGCTGGCGGCCGCGTGGATGTGCTGGCCTACGGCAACAACGAGGCCCAGGCCAAGGCGCTGGCGCTGTCGGTCGGCGGCGCCACGGTCGGCGTCAGCGTCGGCAACGCGCGCGCCAACGGCGGCACGACGGCCGAACTGCTCGGTGGCGTCGGCAGCTCCACCGACCTGACCGTGCGCTCGCAGGCGCGCAATCTCGCCAACTCGGCCTCCGATGCGTCCGGCGGCGGCATCGTCGGCACCAACGGTGCCAGCAGCACGGCGCGCGCCAACGGCAATGTGCAGACGACCGTGGGCGTCGCGGCGCAGAATGCGACGCTCAACGCCAGCGGCAGCATCGTCGTCGAGTCCCGATCCAGCAACGACGCGACGGCCAACACCTACGGCCTGTCGCTGGGCCTGGGCGGTGCGGTGGGCATCATGGCCGCCAGCGCCGAGGCTTCGCCCGACGTTCGCTCCACCGTCACCGGCAACACCAACCTCGTTTCGGGCGGCGGCGTGCGCGTCGGGGCCTATCACAACCAGGGTGGCGAGGACGTCACCGCCAAGGCCGACGCGGCCAGCGGCAGCCTGGGCCTGGCGGCCTCGGGCGCCATCGTCAACGCCAGCAGCCTCGGCGGCGCCCAGGCACTCGTGGGCGACAACACCTCGATGGCCGGCGGCAGCGGCGCGGTCGTCGTCGAGGGCCTGTCCAGCAACACGGCCAACGCCACGGGCGATGCGCTGTCGGTGGCCTGGGGTGTCGGTGCCGGCGCCGTCGTGGCCCATGCCACCACCGGTGGCACGACAGGCGCCGTCAGCGGCGCCGACGTGACCGGCGCCAGTTACTCGGTTCTGGCCCACGCGGACCAGAACGCCGACGGCAACGCCAAGGCGGCGGCCGGGGGCGTGCTGACCGGGGCCAGCGGTGCGTTCGGCACCAGCAGCGTCACGCCCACGGTCAACGCAGGCATCGGCGACGGTGCCCAGGTCAGCGTCGGCGGCCCGATTTCCATCTTGGCCGAAACCAATGCCGATTCCGACGGCATCGCCACCGGCGTGGCCGTGTCGGGCGGCGTGTCGATGGGCAAGTCCGCTGCCGATGCGACGCTGAGCCCGACCATGACCAACCGCATCGGCACCGGCGCCAGCCTCAGCGCCAACGGTGCTGGCTCGGACCTATCCATTCGCACCAGCGTGAACAACGGCAGCAGCCAGGCTGGCGGCGCCACGGCCACTGCCACGGCCGCCTCCGGCGGTGCTGCGCTGGGCACCAGTGGCACCGGTGCCTCGGCGCAGACCAGCTACAACATCCTGCAGAGCTCCGGCTCGGGCGTCACGCTGAACGCCGGCCGCGACCTGAACATCGGCCTGTCGGTGGGCAACCATGTCGAGTCCCTGGCCGACAGCGACACCTTCGGCCTCGTCGCTGCCGTCGGTGGTGCCGCATCCGACGCGACGGTGGATGGCTCGGCTACCAGCAACTTCACGAGCGCGAGCGGCACGGTCGGGCGCGACCTGAACGCGCTGGGCATCTCCAACCAGGTCGTCAACGGCACGGCCAAGGCGGCCGGCGGCGGCCTGTTCAGCGGCCAGATCAACAGCGCGACGGCGAGCTTCACGCCCACCCTGGGCATCAACCTGGGCAGCGGCACGACGCATGTGGGCGGCAACGCGACGGTGCAGATGCTCTCCAGCACCGACACGACGGCCAGCGCCATCGGCAAGGCCCTGAGCATCGCCGGCAGCATCGGTGCGTCCTCGGCCACGGCGACGATGAGCCCGACCGTTTTCGCGCGCACCGGAGCGCAGCTGCTGGACGCCGGCGGGGCCGTCCTCGTCGAGGCCCGCCACAACCACGACGGCACGGCCGCCACGGGCCAGGACACCACCGCCACGGCCAAGGCCTCGGCGGGCAGCGCCCTCGTCAGCGGCACGGGGGCGTCCGCCTCCGCCACGGCGGCAGCCAATGTCGACGCCACCGTCGGCGCCGGTGCCAAGCTGACGGCGGGCGGTTCGGTCAAGGTGCTGGCCGATGGCGCCAACATCGCCACCGGCGACACCTCGGGCCTGGGCGCAGCCGGCCTGATCGGCTTCGGCAAGTCGACCAGCTCGGCCGTCGTCGGCGGCGGCACGACGGCCGACCTGCGCGGCGGTGTCGGCGGCTCCACGGCCATCAACGTCGTTGCCCAGGGCAAGAACACGGCCGTGGCCGAGGCTGCGGCCTCCGGCGCGGCGGGCCTGGGTGGCGTCAGCGGCGGCAGCGCGACGGCACGCTCCAACAGCGGCGTGTCGGCCGGCATGGGCGACGGCAGCGTCGCCAGCAACGACCTCAGCACCGGCGCCGTGCTCATCGACGCCATCTCCAGCGCCGATGCCGACGCCAAGGGCAAGGCCTTCTCCTTCGGCTTCGGCGGCGCGGTGGGCATCATGAGCGCGACCAGCCAGGTCAGCCCGGCCGTCACGGCCGAGGTGCGCGGCACCACCGGCGTGACCGGCAACGGCATCACCGTGCGCGCCCGCCACAACCAGGGCGGCGAAGACAGCACGGCCGTCGCCGACGCAGCCGGCGTGAGTGGCGGCGTGTCCATCGGCGGCGCCAGTGCCGACGCGACGGCCGCGGCCGACACCAAGGCCTTGACCGGCAATGCGACCAGCTTCGACGCTGGCAACCAGGGCGTCTCCGTGCTCGCCACGGCGAGCAACATCGTCACCGGCACGGGCCAATCCTTCAACGGCGCTTTGGGCGTGTCGGCCGGCGTCGTGTCGGCCACCGCGCGCTCGGGCGGCATCACCGAGGCCACCAGCGGCGCCGACGTACAGGCCGGCTCGCTGAGCGTGCAGTCCAGCGCCACGCAGACGGGCAACGCGAGTGCCGAAGGCACGGCCGGCGGCCTGCTTGCCGCCGGCACCGGTGCGGGCGCAACCACCACCGTCAACCCCGACGTGCGCGCCGGCCTGGGCGATGGCGCCGTCATCGACGTGGCGGGCGGCATCAACGTCACCGGCACGGCAACGACCGACGCCGACGGCACCGCCAAGGGCGTGGCCGTGTCGGCCGGGCCGTCGCTGGGCCTGTCCAAGTCCGACGTGACGCTGGCGCCGACGATGACGCTGCGCGTCGGCACCGGCGTCAGTGCCACCACGCACTCGGCCAACACCGGCGACATCAACTTCGCGCTGACCCACAACGGCGGCAGCACCCAGGCCGGGGGCGCCACGTCCACGGCGTTTGCCGCAGGCGGCGGCATCGCAGCCGGCGGCGGCGCCGATGCGAGCGCGGCCGTCAACTACAACATCAACGCGACGACCGGCACCGGCGTCACGTTGAACGCGGCGCGCGGCGTGTCCTTCGCGGCGCTGACCGGCGCCCATGTCGAGGCCACCGGGGATGCCCGTGGCTTTGGCGTCGTCGGCGGCCTGGGCGGTGCGCTGTCCAGCGCCACCGTCACCGGCACCGTCAGCCAGGCCCTGGGCGCCGTCAGCGGCACGCAGAGCATCGATTTCAAGGTCGACACGACCGCCAACCACCTCGTCAACGCCACCTCCGAGGCCTCGGGCCTGGGCCTGCTGGCCGCCGGCCAGGTCAACTCGGCCACGGCCAACTTCAGCCCGACGATCACCGCCAACCTGGGCGGCGGCGGCGCGATCAACGTCGGCCGCGACCTCATCGTCAACGCGCTGTCCACGGCCGACACCACGGCCACGGCCCAGGGCCGGGCGGTCAGCGGCGGTGTCGGCTTCGGCAGCTCCATCGCTTCGGCGACGATGAGCCCCAGCATCAACGCGCTGACGGGCAACGAGACGGCCAACGTCGGCCGCAACATCAGCATCCGCGCCAGCCACAACCACGACGGCGCCGGCGGCACCGGCCAGGACACCTCGGCCCTGGCACGCAGCTCCTCCGGCAGCCTGCTGGCCAGCGGCGCGGGCGCGTCGGCCACGGCCAACGCCAGTGCCGCCACGACGGCGCGCAGCGGTGCCGGCAGCGTGCTGACGGCCGGCGGTTCGCTCAGCATCCATGCCGACGCGGCCAACATCGGCCACACTGAAACCTCGGGTGCGTCCATCGGCCTGCTGGTGGCGCTGGGCAAGTCGGTGGCGGTGTCCAACGCCAACGGCGCGACGACGGCCGAGATCGCTGGCGGCTCCGGCGGCAGCAGCGGCGTGGACGTGCGCGCGCTGGGCCACAACTACGCCGACGCACAGGCCAATGCCTCGGGTGGCGGCCTGGGCGCGGGCGTCAACAGCGGCGACGCGACAGCCAAGGCAGCCGGCAGCGTGACGGCGGGCGCCGGCAACGCGAGCTCGGCCAGCGTGGTCAGCAGCTCGGGCGCCATCAACATCCTGGCGCTGTCCGAGATGGACGCCGACGCCCAGGCGCGCGGCTTCACGGCCGGCCTCGCGGGCGCCGTGGGCGTCATGGTGGCCAATGCCGAGGTGTCGCCCACGGTCAGCAACCTCGTGCAGGGCACGACGACGCTGAGCGGGCAGGGCGTCAACGTGCTGGCCCAGCACAACCAGGGCGGCCAGAACGCCCGTGCCCGGGCCGACAGCACCGGCATCGGCGGCGGCGTGACCGTCGCCGGCAGCACCTCCACGGCCAAGTCGGGCGCCAACACCAGCAGCACCACCCAGGTCGCCTCCACCTTGAATGGCAACGGTGGCGTCGTCACCGTGCAGGCCCTGGCCAACAACCTCGTCAGCGCCGACGGCCGCTCGGTCGGCGGTGCGCTGGCCGGCGCAGCCCGCGGCGCCATGACGGCCACGGCCACCTCCACCGGCACCACCTCGGCCAACAGCGCCGCCAAGGTCAACGGCGCCGGCCTCCTCATCGACGCGACGGTCAACCAGACCTCCACGGCCAACAGCTCCGCCGCCACCGGCGGCCTCATCGCCGCCAGCTCCGGCGCCACGGCCAACAGCGCCGTCACGCCCACCGTCTCCGCCGGCATCGGCGCGGGCGCCGTCATCGACGTGAACGGCGCCGTCAACGTCGGCGCGAATGCGAACACGCAGTCCACCGGCATCGCCGATGGCGTGCAGTTCGCCGGCGGCGTGGGCGCCGGCGGCTCGGTGGCCAATGTCGATATCAACCCGACGATGACGGTCAACATCGGCAACAACGCCCGCGTCACCACCCATGGCGGCAACGGCAACGTGCAGATGGCGCTGCGCCTGAACAACGGCGACGCGGGTGCCGGCAAGGCAACGGCGCGCTCCAGCGCCAGCGCCGGTGCAGCCGGCATCTCGGTATCGGGCAGCAACTCGACGGCCGACGTCACGGCCAACCTGACCAACAACACCGGCTCGGGCGTTGTCTTCAACACCTCGGGCGACGTGCGCTTCGACACGCTCTCCGGCCTGACGGCCGACGCGACCGGCGACAGCCTGAACGCGGCTCTGGTCGGCGCGGGCGGCATCGCCAAGTCCAGCGCTACCATCGGCGGCACGACGAACGCCACCACCGGCAGCATCTCCGGCACGGTGGGCGGCGACCTCGTCGTCAACACCGCCAGCAACTACGCCGCCGTCTCCAAGACCGAGGGCTCGGCCTTCGGCCTGCTGGGCTCGGGTGGCACCAACACTTCCAACGCCATCGTCACGCCGACGATCAACGTCGGCATCGGCGCGGGCGGCAGCATTTCAGCCGGGCGTGACGTCATCATCAACAACGTCTCGACCGGCGATGCGGATGCGCGCAGCGACGGCGTCGCCGTGGCCGGGGCCGGCTCCTACGCTGGCTCCGATGCGACCGCCCGCGTGCGGCCCGACATGGACACCGTGGTGGGCGCGGCCGACGTCGCCGCCGGCCGCAACTTCACGATGCTGGCCAGCCAGAACCACAACGGTTCGGGCGCCAACGGCAAGGACGCCCACGCCTATGCCAACGCCTCCGGCGGCTCCTTCGGTTTCAGCGGCATCGGCGCTAACAGCCTGGCCCAGTCCTCGGCCGACATGACGACGACGCTGGGCGGCACCGGCAGCGACCTGTCCGCCGGCAGCGGCGACTTCACCGTGATCACGCGCTCGGGCAACGTCGCCAGCGCCGAGGGCTATGGCCTGTCCATCGGCGGCCTGCTCGGCAAGGGCAATGCCCGCGCCGACAGCATCGCCGGAGGCACGCTCACCAACGCGCAGAACAACAGCTACGCCAACGACAACCAGACGACGACGATCGCTGCCGGCACCGGCATCGCGGCCGGCGGCAACGTCGCCATCGACAACATCAGCGACCAGGGCGCGGCGACCGACACGACGGCGCCGGCCGGCGGCCTGATCGGCGTGGCGGCCAACGACTCCAGCGCCATCGTCGCGCGCAACCTGACGACCTCGATGCTGGGCAGCGGCATCACGGCCGGCGGCAACATCCTGCTGGGCGGCGCCACCAGCGGCGGCGCCCGCGCCACCTCGGATGCCGACTCCTTCGGCCTGGTGTCGCTGGGCAAGGCGGTGGCCAATGCCAAGGTCACGCCCACGGTCGCGACGACCGCGGGCGGCGTGCTGGACGCCGGCGGCCGCATCACCATCCGCGCCGCCCACGACGGCTCGCAGGGCGCGTCAGCTGCCGGCGAGGCGGGCGGGGCCAGCGGCTTCGCCAGCATCAACGGCGCGGACACCGCCGCGGCCACGGCCGCCAACGTCAGCGCCGAGATCCGCAACGGCGCATCGGTCCATGGCACCGGCGGCACCGAGGTGCTGTCCGCCGTGTCAGACAAGGCCAGCGCCAAGGCCGACGGCGAGGCCTATTCCTTCGGCGTGGCCATCGGTTCGACGGATGCGCGCGCGGATGCCAACTCCATCAGCCGCGCGACGGTGGGCGATGCCCAGATCACCGGCGCCAGCCTGACCATCGACGCCGCCGGCGGCGGCCGCGGCGCCGCGACCGCGCTGGCCACCACCGGCGGCCTCCTGGTGGCGGGCAGCGGCGCGGCGCCGGTCGTCAACGTCAACCCCAGCATCACCGCCGAACTGCTGGGCGGTGCCAACGTGGACGTGGGCGGCAACGTGGCCGTGCGCGCCCACGGCAATGCCGAGGGCGACGGCGTGGCCGACGGCAGCACCTTCGCCGGCGTGGGCTCCAGCGCCACGGCGTCAGCCGACGTGCACATCACGCCGGTCGTGCACGCCGACATCCTGGCCGGCGCCCACGTGAAGGCCGGCGGCAGCGTCGAGCTCAAGGCCGACCAGGGCCAGACCGTCAGCACCGGTGACACCACCTTCGGCGCCGGCGGCGTCGACACCGGCAACAACGTCATCACGCTCAACGGCGATCACGGGCTGAGCACCGGCGACACGGTGACCTACAGCATCGGCCTGGACAGCAACGGCGCTGTCGGCGGCCTGGTCGACGGGCGCAACTACCAGGTCATCGTGCAGTCGCCCACCGCGGTCAAGCTGGGCTCGGTGTTCAAGTCGACGACGGTCGACGCGGCGCGCGACGAGATCAAGTTCGACGTCGAGCACGGCTTCTCCGATGGCCAGCGTGTCATCTATCACAGCGCCGGCAACGCGGGCATCAGCGGGCTGGCCGACGGCCAGACCTACTACGTGCGCGTCATCGACCCGCAGACCATCAAGCTGGCGACCAGCCAGGCGGCGGCCACGGTGGCGCCCAAGACCTTCCTCAGCGGCGCGGTGAACGCGACCACCGACCGCATCACGCTGGGCGGCCACGGCTTCGTGGACGGCCAGGCCGTCACCTACCGCACGGCCGGCGCGGAGCAATTCGTCGGCACGGCCGTCGAGGCCGACGGCGCCGACTTGATCACGATCAGCGGCCACGGCTTCAACACCGGCGACCAGGTCAAGTACACGCTGCGCGACCTCGTCATCGAGAACCCCAACAAGCCGCCCACCGCCATCACCGGCCTGACGGCGGACTCGACCTACTACGTCATCCGCGTCGATGCCGATCACATCAAGCTGGCCACGACCTCGACGGACGCCACCAACGGCACCGCCATCGACATTGGCAAGACGGCCGATTCAGCCGCCAGCGGCCATGTGCTGACGCGCATCGGTGCGGCCCCGCTGTCCGGCCTGACGAGCGGCAACACCTACTACGTCAAGTTGGTCGACGCCAACACCTTCCAGCTCGCCGCCACCTCGGGCGGCGCGGCCATCGACATCGGCGCCGGCGGCGGCAAGCACACCATCGGCGTCGAGGGCATCGAGCTCTCGGGCGCCGCCACCAGCGGCCAGCATCAGCTGGAGATCGACATCACCGGCACCGGCAGCGGCAATGGCCACCGGCTGCTGGGCGCCGGCGGCGCGCTGCAGCTTGTCAACAGCGTGACCGACAACGGCGTGTCCAGCGCCAAGACGACGGGTGCCTCGGGCGCGCTGTTCGGCACGCACACCGGCTCGGATGCCGAGGTCAACCTGCTGACCAACGTGCGCGCCAACGTGGGCGACAACGCGGTCGTGCAGGCCGGCGGCGACATCACCCTGAACGCCTTCTCGGCGGCCAACGGCGCCGGCACGGCGGGCTCCACCGGCGGCGCCTTCATCGCGGTCGGCAACTCCATCGCCAACGTCAACGCGACCCAGACCGTGCAGGCCAACGCCGGCGCCGGCGCGCAGCTGAACTCGGGCGGCTCGGTCAGCATGCAGTCGACCAGTTCGCAGAACGGCACCATCGCCGCCAACTCCAAGGGCGGTGGCTTCATCAATTCGTCCCAGGTCACCGGGCGCGTACAGCTCAACCACAGCACCACGGCCGGCATCGGCAGCGGCGGCAGCATCGTCGCGGCGCACAACGTCGACATCAAGGCCGAGTCCAAGTTCGACGGCGACGTGTCCGGCAAGGCCTCCAGCGGCGGCCTGGGCGCCGACTCCGACTCGGACATGACCTGGCAGGTCGGCAGCAGCGGCAGCCAGCAGCAGACCGCGGTCAACGTCGACAACAACGCCGTCGTCAAGGCAGGCGACGACATCACGCTCGACGCGGCCATGTCGCACGCCAAGAGCCGCGTGACGGCCGATGCCTACTCGGCCGCCGTGGGCGCCAACCCCGACTCGCACGCCTACTCGCGCATGTTCTCCGACGCCGTCGTGAACGTGCGCGCAGGCGCTCTGGTCAGCTCGCTGGAGAACATCAAGGTCAGGTCCTCGCACGGCGGCCTGGACGCCTATGCCTACTCCGAGGGCGAGGCCGACGCGGCCGGTGGCGACACCGACGTCGACCTGTCCATCGAGCAGCGGCTCAATGCCCTGATCAACGCCGAGGCCGGGGCGACCTTCGAGACGCACGCCCTGGACGTCAACGCCGACCTGGGCAGCTACTCAACGAGCTATCGCTACGTGAAGGACGGCGCCTGGGTGGACGATGGCACCGTCAACGTCGGCACGCCGCACACCTACAACCAGCACATCGACTTCAACGCCGATGCTCGCCTGGCCTCCGGCCCCAACCCGGTGCTGCTGGTGGACGCGGCCGGCAACGTCGTGACGGCGCAGAACGTGTCGGTCAACAACACGGCCAGCACCGTCATCGTCAACGACATCGCCAACAACAGCGTCGGCACGGCCAATTTCCGCGCCAACGGCGTCTACAACACCGACCCCGCTCACTTCGACATGCAGCCCGGCTCCATCGCCGGCACGCAGTCGACCTTCACCTTCGTTCACACCTTCAACCGCATCACGCTGACCAACCAGTCAGCCAAGGACCTGCGCATCAACAACATCGCGCCGGTCAACACGACGGCGGTGCCGCAGGTGCACATCGACGTCGACAACGTGACCGGGCCCGCCGGCGATCCGACGCCGTTCGAGTTCAACATCCGCCACAGCTATGGCGCGACCGAGCTGCTAATCCGCAACACCAGCACGAATCCCGGTGCCGACATCCAGCTCAACGGTGTCATCGACAACCCGCTCGGCTCCACGTTGATCGCGGCCGTCGGCGGCAGCATCGTGCCGTTCAGCCCGGGCGCGCTGGTGCGCACCAGCACCGCCACGCTGAGCGCCGGCGGCAGCATCGGCAGCAGCAGCACGTCGCGTCTGGAGCTGGAGTTGGTGCAGAGCGCCGGCAAGGATGCGGCGCTGACCAGCGCCTCCGGCGGCAGCACGTTCCTCGGCATCCGCGGCCTGCTGCGCGACCCTGCGGCCGGCGGCTTCACGCTGTCCCTGGGCAACCTGTCGGCCGGGGGCGAGCTCAACCTGCTGCTGCGAGAGGCCAGGAAGCAGGTCACCGTCAACGGCGTGCCGCCGACCTACCAGGTCGACGTCAACATCGACTACGCCAGCCGCGGCCTGGATCTCGGCACGACGACCTGGATCCGCCACTTCCGGCCCGACCAGGCCGGCGGCGCCCTCGTCGACTTCCCGGTCGGCTACTTCGGCACCGGCAACACGGCGATCGCGTCCACCACCTCCCTCGGCAAGCTCGACGCCGGCACCAACCTCAGCGTCATCGCCGAGACGCCGGCCCAGCGCATGGACCTGTTCCAGCGCAACACCTGGATCGCCGGCGCCAACGCCACCGTGCGCTCCAATGGCGACGTCACGCTGCCCAGCACCCTGCAGGCCGGCACCGGCAACCTGTCGGTGCAGAGCCAGAACGCCTCCGTCTACGCCGACCACCTGATCGCTGGCGGCAACGCCACGATCACCGCCGCGCTGGACATCTCCAACGTGCTGGCCGCCTATGCCCACACCTGGATCAGCCTCTACACCAACAACCTGCTGACGGCAGGTGGCACCGCCAGCCTGCTGGCCGGCCGCGACATCACGCTGCCGCGCATCGTGCAGGCGGCGGGCAACGTCAGTGTCCAGGCCAGCCAGCAGGTGCTGGCCCCGGCATCGATCTGGTCGCAGAACGCCGACGTCAGCATCACCAGCGTCGACGGCTCGGTGCAGGTCGACCATGTCGTCGCCGGCAGCGACGTCAGCATCACGGCCAGCCAGGGCACCATCTCCAACGTGACCGGTGGCCAGACCGGCACGCGCATCGCCGCCTATCCGAACAATCTCATCACGGCTGGCGACAGCATCACCCTGCTGGCCGGTGGCGACATCACGCTGCCCCGCCTCGTGCTGGCGCTGGCCGGACCGATCAGCATCACCTCCACTGGTGGCAGCGTGCTGCTGGCCCAGGTGCAGGCCGACAACAACGACGTGACCATCTCCGCCGCCAAGGGCGGCATCCAGGAGATCGGCAGCGACGCCGCGGCCGACGTCCTCGGCATCAACCTGCGCCTGACCGCGGGTGGCGCCGGCATCGGCAGCGGCGCCAACGCGCTGGAGATCGACTCCTCGCGCCCCAGCCACGGCAATGTCTGGGCGCTGGCCGACGGCTCCATCTACATGACCGAGGTGGCCGGCGACCTCAACCTCGACCGCGTGCGCTCCAGCAGCGCCGACGTCGAGCTCAAGGTGCTGGCCGGCGACCTGCTGGACGACCTGTCCGACCTGGCCGCCGACATCGAGGGCAACAACCTCACGCTGACCGTCAGCGGCAGCATCGGCAGCTACTACAACGATGTCGAGATCGACAGCCGCTTCAGCGCGGCGGGAGGTTTCGTCACGGCCAGCGGCAACGCCGGCGTGCAGCTGACCGAGGTCGTGCAGGCCCTCTACGTGGGCAGCATCGTCAGCAGCGCCGGCCAGGTGCGCCTGGCGTCGCGCGACAGCCAGGCCGCCGGCGAGGACATCGTCATCGAGGCCGGCCGCACGGTGCAGGCCGGCAAGAGTGTCACGCTCGCCGCGGGCGACAACCTGACCATCTTCGGCACGGTGACGGCGGGCGACCGCCTGTTCCTGAACGTCGACGACCACAGCGCCGATGCAGCCGGCGGCGTTGCCGCCATCGGCGGCACCGTGACCGGCGACCGGCCCGAGCTGTCGGGCGGCGATCAGGACGACATCCTCGACGTGTCGGCGCAGTCCCAGGGCTGGACGATCCATGGCCTGGGCGGCAACGACACCATCAGCGGCGGCGCCGGGGCCGACGACCTCTACGGCGGCGACGGCGTCGACAACATTGCCGGCTTCGGCGGCGACGACTTCATCGACGCCGGCAGCGGCGCCGGCGGCACGCTGGACGGCGGTGCGGGCAACGACCGCATCTACGGCAGCGACGACGGTGGCCCCCAGGGCGACACCATCCTCGGCGGCGACGGCAACGACCAGATCTGGGCCTTGGGTGGCAACGACCTGATCGACGCCGGCGCGGGCGACGACTTCGTCGACGCGGGCGCGGGCGACGACACCGTCTATGGCGGCGCCGGCAAGGACGTCCTCTACGGCGGTCGCGGCAACGACCTCATCCGCGGCCACGGCCCCAACAGCGGTGCCGACGACAACGCAAGCGACCGCATCTACGGCGAGCAGGGTGACGACGAACTGCACGGCGACGGCGGCGACGACCTCATCGACGGTGGCTTCGGTGCCGACCGCATCTACGGCGAGGCCGGCAACGACGAGCTCAACCAGGGCTACGGCCAGGGCGGCCTCATCGACGGCGGCGACGGCAACGACCTGCTCGTTGGCTCGGCCGATGGCGACGACACCCTGCTGGGCGGCGCCGGCGACGACCGCCTGCAAGGCCTGGCCGGCAACGACCACCTGGACGGCGGCGCGGGTGCCGACACGCTGGAAGGCGGGGAGGGCGACGACCTGCTCGAAGGCGGCGCGGGTGCTGACCTGATGGTGGGAGGTGCGGGCAACGACACGCTGTACGGCCACTCGGTGACCGGTGCCGGCGACGACAACGCGGCCGACTACCTCTATGGCGACTTCGGCAGCAACGGCAACGAGGCCGGCTCCGGCCGCGACAAGCTCTACGGCCAGGGCGGCAACGACCTGCTGTACGGCGAAGGCGGCGACGATCTCATCGAGGGCAGCGCCGGCATGGCCATGCCCGAGACCGGCGGCGGCACGACCAACCTGATCGACTTCGGCGGTGCCGGCGACGACGCCACCTTCGCCGGCACCGTCACGCCCACGCCGGCACCGGCCATCGTGCCGGTGGACGACACCAGCCCGCGCGCGGCGGGCGCGCTGCCGGACGGCGTGGTGGGCAGCGGCCGCTGGGCCGACCTGAACGGCAGCTCGGCGGACTCCGCGGCCCTGCGCGGCCTGGCCGGCGACATCGGCCTGTCGCGGGACCCGGCCGTGGCGGTCGGCGCCGGCGGCGAGCGGTTCGTGGCCTGGAGCGACAGCCGCAACGGCAACCTCGAGATCTACGTCGCCAAGCACGACGGCACGCAGTGGGTCATGCTGGGCGGCAGCGCCGCGCAGGGCGGCGTGTCGGCCAGCACGGCGGCGGCGTCTGCCAAGCCGACGCTGATGGTGGACGGCACCGGTGCGCCCATCGTCGCGTGGACGGAGACGCTGGCCAACGGCAGCCACGACATCATCGTCAAGCGCTGGGACGGCGCGGCGTGGGTCAGCCTGGGCAACGCCAGTGGCACCGGCACGGCCCTGCAGGGCAAGCTGGTGGCCACCACCAACGGCCCGGTCCTCGTCTTCAGCGGCGGCTCGGCGGCCAGCCCCGAGCTGTTCGCCAAGGTCTACACCGGCGGCAACTGGATCGCGCTGGGCACGCAGGCGGCCAGCGGCCTGGCCACCGGCAGCGAGCTGCGGGATTTCAGCGTCACCGCCAGCGGCAACAAGGTCGCCGTCGCCTACTCGGCCGTGCAGACGGGCGGCACGCTGCGCCAGGTCTACGTCACCGAGTTCACGCCCGGCGGCGCGCCGGACACGGGCACCTGGGCGGGCCTGGCCGGCTCCAACGCCGGCGCTGGCGTCAGCGGCGGCGCCGCCGTCAGGGCGGCCCTGGGCCTCGACACGACCTGGCACGCCCAGCCCAGCGTCGCCTACTTCGGCGGCAGCCTCTTCGTCGCCTGGCAGGCCTGGGCCGACCAGGGCGCCACCGTCGTCACGGCCCAGCTCGGCGCCGGCGGCATCACGGTGAACGATGTCATCAAGGACCAGAGCCGCCCCGGCCTGCCGCAGCTCGCGGCGGGCGGCGCCTCGCTGCGCCTGGTATGGGTCAACACCCCGCTGGCCGACGCAGCCAGCAGCCTGTTCGAGCGCCAGTGGAACGCGGCCACCCAGCATTTCGAGGAAGTGCTGCCGGGCCAGGCCAGCGGCGTGGGCGCTGGCAGCGGCATCAGCCAGACGGGCGGCGAGCCGCAGCAGCTGGCGCTCGCCGTGGACGGCAGCGGCAAGGCCGTGCTGGCCTGGGCGGATGCCAGCGTCGGCTCACCCGAGATCATGGTGCGCGCCGATGTGGCCCCGGTCAGCCGCGTGTTCATGGCGACGGCCGGCAACACGGTGCAGGCCATCCTCGACACCCAGACGCTGGGCGCGGGCGACGTCATCGTCGTCAACGGCAGCCAGGGCGGCTTCACGGTGTCGGCCGCCGACGCCGGCGTGACCGTCTGGGGCGCACCGGGCAGCACCATCACCGGCGCCGTGAGCATCAACGGCGCCAACGTGACGCTGCAAAACCTCAAGCTGCAGTCCACGCTGACGATCGCGGCCAACGGCGTCGGCGTCAGCGACTCCAGCGCCACCGGCGCGGTCAGCATCACGGCGGGCCAAGGCGCCCGCCTGTTCGGCAACAAGTTCAGCGGCGGCGTCAGCATCGCCGCCGGCGTGCAGGACGCCAGCCTGCGCTTCAACACCATCGCCGGCGCCATCGGCCTGCTGCTGGACGGCGCGACCGGCGTGCAGATCCGCGACAACGGCGTCACCGGCTCAACCGCGGCGCTACGCATCGTCGGCGGCTCCGCTGCCAGCGGCCGCATCGCCGGCAACAGCTTCGTCGCCACCGGCACGGGTACCGGCCTCGACCTGCTGGCCACTTTCAACGGCCTCATCGAGACCAACCGCGTCCAGGGCGGCGCGCTGGGCGTCAACTACGCGGCGGCGAACCAGCTGGCCGGCAATACCGTCACTGGCGCCACGGTCGGCCTGAAGAGCAGCCTGATCGGCAACGCGGCGCTGGGCTGGGTGGGCGCGTCCGTCGACCGCCCGAACACCTTCGAGGCCAACGCCACCGGCGTTCAGCTGCTCGGCGGCGCGCTGATGCAGGGCCAGGTCGTGCGCGGCAACACGGTGGGTGTCACCGGCACCGGCCAGATCGGCGGCGAGACGCTGGACCACGCCAACCTCATCGAGGCCAACACGACCGGCGTCAACGCCTTCACCGGCACCATCCAGTTCAACCGTTTCTCGGCCAACACGACGGCCATCAATGCGACCAGCGAGCAGCGCGTGCTGCACAACCTGTTCTATCGCAACACGCTGGTCGGCATCGAGATCAACGGCAAGAGCGACGTGCGGGTGTTCAACAACACCTTCTACGCCGTCACCGGCGACAACCTGAGGGCCGAGGGCGGCAGCACCGAAGTCGAGGTGCAGAACAACCTGATGTGGGCGATGGGTGGCTATGACCTGTTCGTGGCCAACGACAGCCGCTACGGCTTCTACTCCGACTACAACAACCTGTTCACTTCCGGTGCGGGCAAGGTCGGCTTCTGGACCAAGGACTTCAGCGACATCCTCGACTGGCAGGCCGACATCGCCCGCTTCGACCTGCACTCCATCGGCGCCACCGTCGTCAACCCGACCTGGGCCCAGCCCGAGTTCGTCAGCCTGCTGGGCGACGACTTCCGCCTGCGCGAGCCGGTGGCATTGCAACGCTTCAGCTCGCCCGGCATCGACATGGGCAATGTGCTGGTGGACAACGGCCGCAACCCGGCCGACCAGAACCTCATCGCCAACCCTGGCTTCGAGAACGGCCTGACCGGCTGGGAAGTCAACGCCGGCTCGCAGGCCTTCGTGACGCCGAACGGCTCGGCGCCGCTGGCCTACGAGGGCAGCAACTTCTACTTCGCCGGCGGCGTGGCCGGCGGCTTCGCGCGCCAGACCTTCACGCTGGCCCAGTTGGGCCTGACGGCGGCCCAAGCCGACAGCCAGGACATCGAACTGCTGTTCGGCGGCCGCATCCGCATGGGCGTGGAGAGCCCGGTGGACAGCGGCGAGGTGCAGCTGACCTTCCGCAACGCTGCCGGCGACGTGATCGCCACGGCCACGGCCAAGGCCAGCGGCACGACCAACCGCTGGGAACTTGTCGGCCAGCGTGCCGAGGTGCCCTTCGGCACGCGCTCGGTGGAGTTCGTCTACAAGACCAACCGCCTCGCCGGCGGCAATGCCGACGGCTATTTCGACCAGGCCTTCCTCTACAAGATCACCGAGAACCAGGCCAGCGACCTCGGTGCCTACGGCCATGCCTACACCGACCAGCCGCTGACCGGCTCGCCGCGCATCAACCTGCGCAGCCCCGACCTCTACGTCGACTGGGAGAAGTTCAAGCCCCTGAACATCACCTGGGAGACCTTCGGCAACACCGACGACTCGCCGGTGCGCATCGACGTTTACCAGGACACGGCCGACGGCCCCAAGTGGGTGGCCAACGTCGTTGCGGCCACGCCGGACTCCGGCCAGTTCACCTGGATTCCCGGCAACAGCGGCATCGACTACAACACCCACGGCCTGCGCATCCAGATCAGCCTGGTGACCAACGCCGCCGTGCTGGACCGCAGCCAGGAAACCTTCACGGTGCCCGAGGACGGGCTGACCTACTGGGTCAACGACGGCTCGACCGCCGGCGACGAGTACGCCACGGCCGCCGGCGACAACCGCAACACCGGCAAGTCGGCCGGTGCGCCCAAGCCCAACGTCACCAACCTGTTCCGCAGCTATGACCTGCAGGCCGGCGCCACGCTCTACGTGGACACCGGCAACTACGCCTTCCTGGAGTCGCTGGCGTTGTCCGGCTCGGTCTCGCGCGGCTTCGGCATCGACGAGGGCTTCCGCCTCACCGGCCCGACCCAGGCCGGCCATACCGCTTCGCTCTTCCCCATCGTGCCGAACGAGCGCAGTTGGGCGCTGCTAGACCTTTCCGACACCGACTTCGTCACCATCACTAACCTGCAGCTGCGCGACGCCAACCGCGGCCTGCTGATCACCGGCGGCGCCGAGGCCGTGGAGCTGGACAACATCGAGTCCTACGGCCACGTCAACGAGGGCATCTACGCCAGCCAGATCAACGCACCGCTGGCCACCTGGACCGGCCTGAACGTGCACGACAACGGCCAGACCGGGCTCTACGTCAGCGGCACGCTGGGCGGCATCGATCAGCTCACCGCCAGCCGCAACCGCGGCCAGGGCGGCCTGTTTGCCGATACGAGCCTGGGCTTCCTGACGAACTCCACGCTGACCAGCAACACCGGCAACGGCGCCTACCTCTACTACCCCGGCGCCACGCGCGTGCAGGGCAACTTGTTCCAGGGCAACTCCGGCACGGGCCTGCTGCAATACGTGGGCGGCAGCACGCAGGCCCTGGTGGGCGGCGCCATCGGCTCGGGCCTGGGCAACCGCTTCCTGGGCAACGGCAACGGCGGCGCCAGCTTCAGCGGCAACGCGCTGGTGCAGGGCAACGTGGCCAGCGGCAACCTCGGCGCCGGCGCTTACGGCATCGGCATGAGTGGCGGCGAGGCGCGCGAGAACGTTGTCTACGGCAATGCCAACGGCCTGTACATGTACAGCGGTGCGGTCAACAACAACCGCATCTACAACAACGTCAACTTCACCAACAACACCGGCTACGGCCTGTGGGTTTCGTCCGGCACCGCCACGGGCAACACGGTCTACAGCAACGGCGTCGGCCTCTACAGCCAGGGCAACAGCACGCTGCGCAGCAACCTCGTCTACGCCAACAACCTCGTCGGCGTGCAGCTCAACGGCAGCGCGCCGCAGTTCGTCGGCAACACGGTCTACCAGACCACGGGCGACGCCGTCCAGCTCTACGGATCGGCCAGCAACGCCAAGTTCGTCGACAACATCCTGTGGGTCGGCGCCGGCGGCGTCGGCATCAATGTCGACTCGAACTCGCAGAACGGCTTCACGTCCAACTTCAACATCTTCCAGGGCGCCGTGGGCATATGGCAGGGCACGCAGCGCGCCACGCTGACGGCCTGGCGCCAGGCCAACTTCCAGGACCTGGACAGCCAGGCCACCAACCCGCTGTTCGTCGACATCGACGGTGCCGACGGCAACCTAGGCTATGCCGGCGCCGCCAGCGACGGCCGCGACGACGACTTCCACCTGCAGAGCACGCAGGGCAGCTTCCATGGCGCGTCGCTGGCACCCGTCGTCGGTGCGGGTGGCCTGCCCACGCTGCTGACCGGCACGCTGACAAACGATGCCCAGGACAGCCCCGGCATCGACCGCGGCGCGCTGGACCAGCCCTTCGCCAACGAGCCCGCGCCGCAGGGCGGCTACGTCAACATCGGCTCGGACGGCAACACCCTCTACGCTTCACTCAGCCCGGCCGTCTACGTGCGCGTGATGACGCCCAACGGCGGCGAGACCGTGGCCGAGGGCGAGAAGTTCACGGTGCGCTGGCGCTCGGACGGCTTCACCGGCAACGTCAACCTCGATCTCAGCCTGGACGGCATCAACTGGCAATCGCTGGCCGCCGGCGAGGCCAACGACGGCGTCTACGACTGGACGCCGGCCACCGGCCAGTTCCCGGGCGGCGATTACTACCTGCGCGTCAGCTCGGCCACCCAGCCGGCCGTCAGCGACCGCTCGGACGCGACCTTCCACCTCGCCTCCACGGTCACCGTGTTCTACGTCAACGACAGCGCGACCACCGGCGACGAGTACACGACCGCCATCGGCGACGACGCCAACGACGGCCGCAGCGCGTCCAAGCCCAAGGCCTCGCTGCAGGCGCTGCTGAACGCCTACGACTTCAAGCCGGGTGACCTCATCCTCATCGACACCGGCATTTACAACTCGTCGACCAACCTTCTGGTGGATGCGCAGGACAGCGGCGTCGTCATCCGTGGGGCCGTCAACCACGCCTCCATCCTGAACCGCGGCAACACCAACAGCGGCCAATACGCCTTCATGCTGGGCAGCGGTGCCACCGACGTGACGCTGGACCGCGTGACGCTGACCGGCGGCCAGTACGGCTTCGTCATCAGCGACAACGCGGCCGCCCACCGCTTCGTGCTGAGCAACAGCGACATCAGCGGCAACAGCTCGGGCGGCGTCTGGATCGGCCAGAACATCGACGACGGCAAGATCCTCGGCAACATCGTCCACGACAACGGCAACAGCACCGGCATCTACGGCCAGTACACCACCCGCCTGCTCGTCAGCGGCAACGAGGTCTACAACCAGAGCACCGGCATCTACACCTACTCGTCGGGCGACGAGGCGAGCGACGGCCCGACCATCACGGGCAACCAGGTGCACGACATCGGCGGCGTCGGCATCCAGCAGTACTACGACGGCTGGGTCAAGGGCAACACCGTCTGGGCTACCGCCACCGGCATCGGTGCCTCCGGCAACTACGAGGTCAGCGGCAACAAGGTCTGGGGCAACACGACCGGCATCGACGCCTCCAGCGTCGCCGTGACGGGCAACACCGCCTATGCCAACACGACCGGCCTCAGCGTCTCCAGCCTCGTCGCGAGCAACAACCGCGTCTACGACAACGCGCTGGGCGTCAACGTCAGCAGCAACACGCTGCTCACCAACAACCTGATCTGGGACAACACCAACGGCGTACGCATGGCCGGCGGCTACAGCGGCACCGAGCAGCAGGGCGTCGTCAACAACACCATCGTGCAGAGCGGCGGCACCGCCGTCATCGTCGAGAACGCCAGCAACGCCCGCATCGTCAACAACATCCTGGACCTGCGCAGCGGCGCGACCGGCATCTCGGTCAACCCGAACAGCGAAGGCGGCTTCACCAGCGACTACAACCTCTTCTCAGCCCAGCCCGGCACCGTGCTGACGCGCTGGGAAGGCCGTGATTTCGCCAGCCGCCCCGACTGGGTCTACGAGACCGGCTACGACGTGCACAGCCGCGTCAGCGCGCCGAGCTACGCCGACGAGAACGGCGCCGACAACCGCTTCGGCTGGGACAACAGCCCCATCGGCAGCGCCATCATCCTGGACGACGGCGACGCCGACGTCAGCTTCACCGGCAGCTGGGCAACGGTTTCCACCGGCACGCCGGGCTACGGCGGTGACCGCCGCGAAGCCAACGGCAACCAGTACGGCACCGGCAGCAACTACGCCACCTACACCTTCACCGGCCTGCAGCCCGGCACCTACGTCGTCGCGGCGACCTGGGCCAGCACCTCCGGCAATACCGGCAACGCGCCGTACTACTTCTACGACGGCGCAGCCACGGCGGCCAACCTGCTGCGCAACATGCGCACCAACCAGAGCGCCCTGCCGGCCGACTACGCCGTCAACGGCGCCAACTGGCGCGACCTGGCCACCGTCGTCATCACCGGCAACACGCTGACCGTGCGCGTCAGCGACGCCGCCTCGTACGGCAAGATCGTGGCCGACGCCCTCCGCGTGCAGCGCATCGCTGGCGACAGCGGTGCGGACGACGACTTCCACCTGCTCGCCGGCTCGGCCGGCGTGGACGGCGGCGACCCGACCTCGCCCTATTTCATCGAGCCGCTGAACAACGGCGCCCGCATCGATCAGGGCGCCTACGGCAACACGGCGGGCGCCACGCAAAGCGCGGCGCCGATGATCCAGGTCAACGGCCCCACCGGGTACGCCAAGCTCACCGTCGGCGAGCCGGCCACCATCGAGTGGCACACCGCCGGCCTGCTGCCCACCGAGCCCGTGCTGGCCATCAACGCCGGCAATGCCGGCCCCATCGCGGGCGGCGCCCTGGGCAACTGGCAGCGCAACGCCTACCAGACGCAGGGCTACAGCTATACCAGCAACACCGATGCCGTGGACCTGAGTGGCGTGACCAACCCCGCGCCGACGGCCGTCTACCAGAGCTCGGTCTACGCCAACGGCACCGTCGGCCAGGGCCTGAGCTATGCGCTGCCGGTGACAGACGGCCATTACGTCATCCGCCTGCATTTCGCGGAGGACTACATCTACACCCAGCCGGGCTACCGCCAGTTCGACATCAAGCTCAATGGCGCCACCGTCGAGAGCAACTTCGACATCCGCGCCACCGCGGGCGCCAACCACAAGGCGGTCGTCAAGGAGTTCACCGTCACTGCCAGCGGCGGCACCGGCATCAACCTCGACCTCATCACCAAGAGCAGCGGCTGGGGCGCCGAGATCAGCGGCATCGAGGTCCAGCGTGTCGTTCCCGCCGGCGACGCGGCGGCCAAGGTCAACCTGCAGGTCAGCCTGGACAGCGGCCTGTCCTGGACCACCGTCGCCACCGGCCTGGCGATGGATCGCTTCGGCAACGGCCGCACGACCTGGACGCCGGACTTCGCCACCGCCGGCAACACGGCGCTGGTCCGCGCCGTCGCCGTCTACGGAGATGGCACGACGGCAGCGAGCGACACCTCGGACGAGCCCTTCCTGATCGCCAATGGCGGCCATGTCTACTACGTCAACGACGGCGCCACCGCCGGCGACGAGTACACGACGGCCGCGGGCGACAACGCCAACAGCGGCAAGGACGCGGCCCACCCGATGGCCAGCCTTTCGGCCCTGTTCCGCGCCTACGACCTGGGCCCGGGCGACACCGTCTTCGTCGACAGCGGCCGCTACAACCTGATCACCAACTTCACGCTCGCCGCCAAGGATTCGGGCGTGCGCATCGTCGGCGCGCTGCATGCCGTCACCGAGCTCAACCGCGGCAACACCAACGGCAACCAGTACGCCGTCAACATCGCCGGCGCCACCGACATCACCCTGGAGAACCTCAAGCTCAGCGGCGGCCAGTACGGCCTCGTCATCGGCGACAACAGCGGCTCGCACCGGGCGACGCTGAAGAACCTCGAAGTGACGGGCAACACCTCCGGCGGCATCTGGATCGGCCAGAACGTCGACGACGTCCTCGTCACCGGCAACACGGTGCACGACAACGGCGGCACCGGCATCTACGGCCAGTACACGACGCGGCTGCTGGTCACCGACAACGAGGTCTACAACCAGTCCACCGGCATCTACACCTACTCTGCCGGCGACGAGGCCAACGACGCCCCGGTCGTCAGCAACAACCGCGTGCACGGCGCCAGCACCGGCATCCAGATCTACTACGAGGGCGTGGCGCGCGGCAACGAGGTGTGGGAGTCCGGCACGGGCCTTTACCTGCAGAGCGCGCGCGGCGAGGGCAACGTGCTGCGCCAGAACACCACCGGTATCGGCGGTGGCAGCGCCGAGATCTTCGACAACCAGGTGTTTGCCAACACCATGGGCATCGAGGCCTCCAGCAGCACCATCACCGGCAACCGCATCTACAGCAACACGACCGGCCTGCGCGACGCCGGCTCCGACCTGATTCGCAACAACCTCTTCTGGGCCAACACGGCGGCCGTGCGCATCGCCGGCGGCCGCAGCGGCAACGACCTGAACGGCTTCTACAACAACACCATCCGCCAGACCGGCGGCCGGGCCGTGGAGGTCGAGGCCAATGCCTACAACGTCCGGTTGCGCAACAACATCTTCGACCTGACCGGCGGCACGGCCATCTACGTGCCGGCCAACTCCGAGCGCGGCTTCGACAGCGACTACAACCTCTTCGGCGGCAGCAACCCGCTGGACTTCCTGGGCATGAACTGGGAAGGCGTGGACTTCAACAACCTGCTGACCTGGCGCTTCGAGACCGCCAACGACGTGCACAGCCAGGTGGCGCCGGTGCAGTTCGCCGATGCCAATGGTGCCGACAACGCCTACGGCTGGTCGGTGGCGCCCATCGGCAACGCGATCATCCTGGACGACGGCGACATCGGCGTCAGCCTGACCGGCAGCTTCACCACCGTCACCAGCGGCACGCCGGGCTACGGCGGTGACCGCCGCGAGGCTGGCGGCAACGTCTACGGCACGGGTGCCAACTACGCCACCTACACCTTCACCGGCCTGCAGCCGGGCACCTATCAGATCGCCGCGACCTGGGCCCACAACGTCAGCGGCGGCTATGCATCCAACACGCCCTACGAGATCTATGACGGCCTGATCGACCCCGACAATCTGATCAGCTTCCAGCGCACCGGCCAGAACAGCCTGCCCAACGACTTCACCGCCGACGGCGCCAAGTGGCGCGACATCTCGACCGTCGTCGTCAGCGGCACGACGCTGACCGTTCGCGTCAGCGACGCCGGCGCCTATGGCAAGTTCAGCGCGGACGCCATCCGCCTGCAGCGCGTGCAGGGCGATGCCGGCGCCGACGACGACTTCCACCTGCCCGTCGGCGCTGCCGGCGTGGATGCCGGCGACCCGAGCTTCGACTACAGCCGCGAGCCGCTGAACAACGGTGCCCGCATCGACATGGGCGCCTACGGCAACACCGCAGGTGCCACGCACAACCCGGTGCCCATGATCCAGGTCACCGGGCCGGACGGCTACGCCAAGCTGGAGGTCGGCACCGCGGCCGACATCGCCTGGCACACCGCCGGCATCAACGCGACCGAGCCGGCCCTGCTCATCAACACCGGCAACGCCGGCCCGGTGGGCGACGCGATCAACGGCTGGTGGCAGCGCAACGCCTACCAGACCCAGAGCTACAGCTACACCAGCAACACGGACGTGGTGGACCTCAGCGGCGCCACCAACCCCGCGCCGGCCGCCGTCTACCAGAGCTCGGTCTATGCCAACGGCACCATCGGCCAGGGCTTGAGCTATGCGCTGCCCGTCGGTGACGGCCAGTACGTCATCCGCCTGCACTTCGCCGAGGACTACATCTACACCCAGCCGGGTTACCGCCAGTTCGACATCAAGCTCAACGGCAGCACCGTGCAGAGCAACTTCGACATCCGCGCCGCCGCGGGCGCCAACCACAAGGCCGTCATCCGCGAGTTCAACGTTGTCGCAAGCGGCGGCAATGGCATCAACCTCGACCTCATCACCAAGACCAGCGGCTGGGGCGCCGAGATCAGCGGCATCGAGGTGCTGCGCGTGGTGCCGGCGGCCGACCTGCAGGCCACCGTCGAACTGCAGACCAGCCTGGACAACGGCGCCAGCTGGCAGACCCTGGCCACCGGCCTCGGCATGGACCGCTTCGGCAACGGCCACTACAGCTGGACGCCCGACCAGGCCACCAACGGCAACACCGCGCTGGTGCGTGCCGTGCTGCGGCACGGCGACGGCAGCGTCGCGGCCCAGGACGACAGCAACGAGCCTTTCCTGGTCGCCAACGGCGGCACGGAGTTCTACATCAACGACGGCAGCACCGTCGGCGACGAGAGCAGCACGGCCGCGGGCAGCAACCTCAACAGCGGCAAGGACGCGGCCCACCCGATGGCCAGCCTCACGGCGCTGCTGCGCGCCTACAACCTGGACGCCGGCGATGTCGTCCACGTCGACACCGGCAGCTATCGCATCTACACGAACGCCGGCTTCGACGCGAGCGACTCCGGCGTGCGCATCAGCGGCCCGAGCGGCCTCGGCCACACCGCCACCATCAGCCGCGGCAACACCAACACCGGCGCCTACACGCTGCACTTCGTCGGGGCCGACAACGTCACCATCGACCATCTCGGCATCACCGGCGGCGCCTATGGCGTCGTGCTCGACGGCAACGCCGACAGCGACAACAACACCTTCCGCGCCAACGACGTCAGCAGCAACACCAACGACGGCATCTGGGTGGGCAATCTCAATGACGGCAACGTCTTCGCCGACAACGTGCTGCGCAACAACGCCCAGCGCGGCATCTACATCGAGAGCGGCAGCAACAACACCGTCCAGGGCAACGACATCCGCAACAACCAGACCGGCCTGTACTTCAACTCCGGCAGCAACAACCTGGCCCTGGACAACAAGGTCCACGACAACAGCTCGGTTGGCCTCTACGCCTACTCGACCACCAACGCCATCTTCCGCGACAACGAGGTCTACAACCAGGCCAGCTACGGCATCCAGAACTACTACGGCAGCCTGCTGGTCGAGGGCAACCTCATCCACCACAACGGCACGGGCTTCGACAGCCAGTACGGCTCAACGCTGCGCAGCAACTACATCTATGCCAACACCACCGGCGTCCAGGTCTACGACGGCACGCTGGAGGGAAACCGCATCTACAGCAACTCCGTCGGCGTCATCGACACCGGCTACAGCCGCCTCGTCAACAACATCATCTACGCCAACACCAACCAGGGCGTGAGAGTGCAGGGCGGCCACACCATCGAAAGCGGTGACGGCCTCTACAACAACACCATCCTGCAGACGGTGGGCGAGGGCATCCGTCTGACCGGCAGTGCCAGCAACGTGCTGCTCGTCAACAACATCCTGCGCGTCGATGCCGGCTACGGCATCAGCGTGGACGCCAACAGCCAGGCCGGCTTCCAGAGCAACAACAACCTGCTCTACCGCGGCCCGGCCGCCAACGCCTACATCGGCCTGTGGAACGGCGCCACCCAGGCGACGCTGGCCGCCTGGCAGACCGCCAGCGGCAAGGACGCCAACTCGCAGACCGGCAACCCGCTGCTGCTGGACGTCGACGGCGCCGACAACATCCTCGGCGAGCAAGGCGTCTCCACCGGCAACGGCTTCGACGACAACTTCGAACTCGATGCCTACTCGCCGGCTATCGATGCCGGCAACGCCTACCTGTCGCCGGCCAAGGACATCGAAGGCCGCGACCGCCGCAACGACCCCGACTCGGTCGACAAGGGCTCGGGCTGGGATCTCTTCGTGCCGGCCGACCAGGGGGCCAGCCTCTTCACGGCTACCGGCACGGCCAAGAACTTCCGCACCACCGACTACGCCTTCGAGCAGGCCCTGGGCTTCAACTTCACGTTCTACGGCAAGACCTACACCACGATGCTGGTGAACTCGAACGGCTTCGTGCAGTTCGCCGGCCCCGACTCGGCCTACAGCGGCAATGCCAATTCCACCGCAACCCTGCTCCGCAACGTCCGCATCGCTCCGCTGTGGGATGACCTCGACACCGGCCCCACCGGCAAGGACGTCTTCGTCAGCCAGACGGCCACCAGCATCACCGTACGCTGGGCCGCCAAGCTGCAGGGCACCAACACCGACGTCAACGTGTCGATGACGCTGTTCTCCGACGGCAAGGTCCGCTTCGATTACGGTGCCGGCAACACCGGCCTCACGCCCACCGTTGGCCTGTCGGCCGGCAACGGCTTCGCCTACGTGCTTGCCGGCTACGACGGCCAGGCCAGCCTCGCCAGCGCCAACTCCCTTCTGTGGACGCCCACACCCGGCCTCGTCTACTACGACATCGGCGCCTACGAGTTCCAGGGCGCGTCTGGCGACACCACCGGCCCGCAGGTCGTCAGCATCTCGCAGTTGCCGGCCAACGGCGGCAAGACGGCATTGGCCTTCTCGTCCGTGCAAGTGGACTTCAGCGAATCCCTGAACGGCGTGTCCGCCCGCAGCCCGGCCAACTACGAGCTGCGCGGCGCTGGCGCCGACGGTACCTTCGACACCGGCGACGACGTCGTCGTCAAGGTCACGCCGTTCTATTCCTTCCCCGAGACAAAGCTGACGCTGAACTTCGGCGGCGTGCTGGCCGAGGGCAAGTACCGCCTGACGCTGTCGGGCACCAAGGCCATCTTCGACACCGCCGGCAATCCGCTGGACGGCGACGCCAACGGCACGCCGGGCGGCGACTATGTCCGCACCTTCACCATCGACCGCACCACCAACCACCCGCCGGTGGCGGCGCCGGCCACCGTCAGCGTCGCGGAGAACGGCAGCATCGTCATCACGCTGGCCGCGACCGACGCCGACGGCGACACCCTGGGCTACTCCATCCCCACCGACGTCCAGCACGGCACGCTGTCCGCCATCGACCCGGTCAACCACAAGCTCACCTACACGCCCGACGCCAACTACAACGGCCCGGACAGCTTCGTCTTCAAGGTCGACGACGGCAAGACCGGCTCCTCGTCGGCCCAGGTCACCATCAACGTCACGCCGGTCAACACGGCGCCTGCCGTCGTTGACCAGTCTGCCAACGTCAACGAGAACGGCAGTGCCAACCTGCTGCTGGATGCCACCGACGTCGAGACCGCGCGCGCCAACCTGACGTTCGAACTCGTCACCGCGCCCACGCATGGCAGCGTCGTCCAGGGCGCCGGCGGCGCCTGGGTCTACACACCCACGGCCGGCTACATCGGCGCCGACAGCTTCACCTGGCGCGTCAAGGACGGCGGCGACCCCGACGGCACCGCCGGCAACGCAAAGACCTCGGCCACGGCGACCTACAGCCTCACGGTCGTCAACGTCAACGACCCGCCGGTCATCACGCCGGTGGCCGACCAGCAGGTCAACGAGGGCAGCCAGATCCAGGTCCAGCTCACCGCCACCGACCCCGACGGCCCGGGCAAGACCTGGACGCTGCTCAGCGGCCCCTCAGGCGCCACGCTCGACGCCAGCACCGGCCTCTTCAAGTGGACGCCGGCCGACGGCGCCGCCAGCGTGGACATCCTCGTGCGCGTCAGCGACGGCGGCAGCCCCAACCGCACGGCTGACGCGAGCTTCAAGATCAACGTCAAGGACGTCGATCCCAAGCTCGTCTTCACCGCGCCCGGCGGCGCCAGCGGCAAGGGCGGCCAGCCCTACACCTTCACCTACACCGTCACCGACCCCGGCACCGACACCATCACCTCGCTCTTCGTCGACTGGGGTGACGGCAACACCGAGACCGTTGCCGGCAACCCGGGCAGCCTCACTCACACCTTTGCCAGCCTGGCTGCCGACTACACGGTCAGCGTCACACCGACCGACGAGGATGGCGCGCACCCGCCGAGCACCCTGGCACTGCACATGGCCTTCAATGGTGCGCCGACGGCCCAGGACGACAGCTACACCGTCCACGCCGGCAAGACGCTCACCGTCCCCGCCCCGGGCCTGCTGGCCAACGACAGCGACCCCGACGGCGGCACGCTCGCCATCCAGTCCATCGACGTCACCGGCACCCAGGGCGTGGTGCAGGTCTTCGCCGACGGCCGCATGGTCTTCACGCCGACGGCCGGCTTCACCGGCAACACGCAGTTCAGCTACAAGCTGAGCGACGGCCAGGGCGGCACGGCGACGGGCATCGTCCGCATCACCGTGGCCAACGCCGCGCCGCTGGCCGCCGACGACAGCTACACCACGCGTCCCGGCCAGGTCATCGACATCCCGGCACCGGGCCTGCTGACCAACGACACGGACGCCGATGGCGACGCGCTGGCCATCCAGTCCATTGACGTCACCGGCACCCAGGGCACGGTGCAGGTCTTTGCCGATGGCCGCATGAAGTTCACGCCCACGGCGGGCTTTGTCGGCAACACGCAGTTCAGCTACAAGCTGAGCGACGGCCTCGGCGGCACCGCCACCGGCATCGTGCGCATCACCGTCGCCAACGCCGCACCGGTCGCGGTCGACGACAGCTACAACATGCATGCCGGCCAGGTGCTGGACATCCCGGCGCCGGGCCTGCTGGCCAACGACACCGATGCCGACGGCGACCCGCTGAGCATCCAGTCAATCGACGTGACGGGCACCCAGGGCACCGTGCAGGTCTTTGCCGACGGCCGCATGAAGTTCACGCCCACGGCCGGCTTCACCGGCAACACGCAGTTCAGCTACCGCCTCAGCGACGGCTTCGGCGGCATCGCCACCGGCATCGTGCGCATCGCCGTCGGCAACGCCCCGCCTGTGGCCGTCAACGACAGCTACACCGTCACCGCCGGCCAGGTGCTGGACATCCCGGCGCCGGGCCTGCTGACCAACGACACCGATGCGGACGGCGACCCGCTGAGCATCCAGTCCATCGACGTGACCGGCACGCAAGGCTCGGTGCAGGTCTTTGCCGACGGCCGCATGCGCTTCACGCCCACGGCCGGCTTCACGGGCGCGACGAGCTTCACCTATCGCGTCGGCGACAGCCTTGGCGCCACGGCCACCGGCCGCGTCGACATCACCGTGCAGGCCGCTCCGGCCCTGCATGTCGACGCCTTCCAGGCCACCGACACCGGCTTCCACCTGCACTTCGACCAGGTCATCGACGCCAGCCTCATCCAGCAGTACGGCGCGGGCAACGTGGTGCCGGACATCGACTTCGCCGGCCCCTCGGGCCGTGTGGCCGGCAGCGTCGTCTTCGACGCAGACGGCCGCGGCCTGAGCTTCGTGCAGACCGGCGGCCTGCTCGCCGCCGGCAACTACACGCTGACGCTCAACGCAGGCGCGGACGGCTTCGTCAGCCTCGCCGGCCTGCGCCTGGACGGCAACGGCGACGGCACGACCGGCGATGCCTGGACGCGCAGCTTCACGGTCGCTGCCTACAGCGGCGCCGTGCTGGCGGTGCAGGAATTCGCCCGCGGCCCAGGACAGGTCGCCAGCTACGACCCGGCCCTCGGCGCCTTCGCCGTCACGCTGCGGGGCGCCACCGGGTTCAGCAGCCTCAGCTTCGACCTTGCCTACGACCCGGCCCTGCTCACGGTGACCGGCGCCACGCTCGCCAACGGCCTGCCCGCCGGCAGCAGCATCAGCGCCAACGCAGCGCAGCCGGGCCTGCTGCATGTGCAGGTCACGCTGGGCAGCGCGATTGCCGACACCGCCCTGCGCAACCTCGTCCTCGTGCAGGCGACCGTGCCGGTCTCTGCCGGCTACGGTGCTGCCGAGGTGCTGCACCTGGCCAACATGAGCGGCAACGGCGGCACGCTGCGCGGCGATGACGGCCTGCACGTGGTGGCCGTGCTGGGCGACGGCGACGGCAGCCGCGCCATCGGCAGCGCCGACGTGACCCTGGTTCAGCGCGTGGCCGCCAAGACCGACACCGGCTTCGCGGCCTACCGGCTCATCGACCCGGTCCGTATCGCCGACATGAACCGCGACACCCGCGTGACCGCCACCGACGCCCTCATCCTGCTGCAGCAGGCCCAGGCCACACCGGCTTCGGCACCCAGCGCGGCGAGCGTGGGCACCGCTGCCGATTCCTCGGCCCAGCCCACAGCCAAGGCGGCATCGCTGCAGCCGGCGCCGCTGCCGGCCGCTGCGAACGGCGCCGCGGCGCCGGCCCCCGTCGTGAAGATCGGCGGCGGTGCGCTGGACTTCGGCCTCAACGCGCCACTGGCCAGCGGCACCTGGGTGAATGACTGGGTTGCAGGATCGCGCCAGACGGCGCCCAATGACTGGAAGCTGACGCTGTGAACAAATTCAAAACCTCTGAGGGGCACCCCATGAAGACCTACACCCGACACCTGTGGCTCGCGCCGCTGGCCTGCGCGGCCGCTCTGGGCCTGGCCGTGCCGGCCCAGGCGCTCACTGTCACGGGCAGCGCGACGTCCGCGAGCGTCATCCAGGGAGGCAGCGCCACGCTGACGCTGACCCTCGATGTGTCGGACCCCGTTGCGCTGCTCGGCCTCACGCTGACGGGCGACTGGGACGTCGGCGCGCTCTCCGTCGACATGGCGGCGGCCCAGGCCTTCGGCGGCAGCCTGGCCAGCTTCGTCGCGCTCTACCCCGACATCCACGAGGTCAGCAGCGACGACCATCATCTCGGCGTCGTGGTGGGGGCGTTGGTGGCCCCCTTCAACCTGCCGGCCGGCCCGTCGACCCTTCAGTTCACGTTCACGGGCCTGCAGGCCGGCGCGCAGAAGCTGCAGTTCTTCGTCGAGCTGACCGACCCCAGCGTGCTGGCCGAGCCGTTCCCGCCGCCGGCCAGCAGCGCCTTCGATGCCACCATCACCGTGACCGCCGTGCCCGAACCCAGTCCGGCTGCGCTGCTTGCTGCCGGCATTGCCGTGTTGGGCCTGCTCGCGCGACGCAAGCTGGGCTGACTGGTGTTTGTCGCCATCCCGAGCGGGCAGGGTGGCGGGCATGATGACCTGAAGCCGTGATGAACGCCCGCCACGATCTGCCCACGCCCAACCCCGCCCTCGGCGCCGACGCCGCCTGGGCGTCCCTCGCCGAGGCCAGCTCCGCGGAGGCCCTGTGCCGCGCTTGGCTGGCCGTGCTGTGCAGCCTGGTTCCCGGCGTGCAGGTGGGTCTGCTGCTGCTGCAGGACGCGGCCGGCTCCTACGTTCCCGCCGCCGCCTGGCCCGAGGGCACGGAGCTTCAGCGCCTGGCCGACATCGCCCGCGAATGCCTGGCCACCCGCCAGGGCGTGCGCCGCCAGCACGCCGGCCATCCGGTGCAGCTGGCCTACCCGCTGGCCGCCGGCGAGGCCCTGCACGGCGCCGTCGTGCTGGAACTGCTGGACGCCAGCCCCGAGGCCGCGCGCCTGGCTGCCCGCCTCACGCACTGGGGTGCCGGCTGGATGGCCGACCTGTTCGCGCAGCGCGAGCTGGGCCAGGCCCGCCAGCGGCTGGACGAGTCGGCCTTCCTGTTCGAGGTGTCGCTCGCCGCGCTGGCCGAACCCGACTTCCGCCAGGCCGGCCTCACCCTCGTCAACAAGCTGGCCGCGCGTTTCGGCTGCCACCAGGTGCAGCTGGCACTGGCCGACGGCCCCAAGCTGGAGACAGCTGCCGTGTCGCACTCTGCCTGGTTCGACGAACGCGCCAACCTGACGGCCCTGGCCCGCGCCGCGATGACAGAGGCCTTCGACCAGCGCGCTGCCGTCGTCTGGCCCGAGGACGACAGCAGCGACTCGCGCGTGCTGCGCATGGCCCATGGGCGCTACGCGGCCGACTCCGGCAGCCTGGCCCTGGCCTCCCAGCCGCTGGCCATCGGCGCCGCGCCGCCGTTTGCCGTGCTGCTGTTCGAGCGCAACACCGTCTTCCTGCCGGCCGAGTTGAAGGGCATGGCGCTGCTGGCCGGTGTGCTGGCCCCCGTGCTGGAGCACAAGCATGCACGCGACGAGAGCCTGGCCCGCCATGCCCGCCGCAGCGTGCGCCACGCGGCCGCGCGGCTCACCGACGCCTCCCACCCCGGCCTCAAGCTGGGGGGCGGCACGCTGGCGCTGCTGCTGCTGATCGCCGCCCTCGTGCCGGTGGAGCACCGCGTGTCGGCGCCGGCCATGGTCGAGGGTGCCGTGCAGCGCGCGGCCGTCGCACCCTTCGACGGCTTTCTGCGGGAGGCTCCGGCCCGCGCCGGTGACACCGTCAAGGCCGGCCAGGTGCTGGCGCGCATGGACGACCGCGAGCTGCAGCTGGAAAAGGTGCGCTGGGAGACCGAGCTGGAGATGGCCCAGCGCAAGGAGCGCGAAGCCATGGCGCTGTCCGACCGCGTCAACCAGCGCCTCTCCGCCGCCCAGGCCAACCAGGCCCGCGCGCAGCTGGACCTGACGCTGTCCAAGCTGGCCCGCGTGGAGCTGGCAGCGCCGTTCGACGCCATCGTCGTCAAGGGTGACCTGTCCCAGCAGCTCGGTGCGCCGCTGGAAATGGGCAAGACGCTGTTCGAGCTGGCGCCGCTGGCCAGCTGGCGCGTCATGCTCAAGGTGGACGAGCGCGACATCGCCCGCGTGCAGCCGGGGCAGGGCGGCGAGCTGGTGTTGACCGGCGCGCCCGGCCAGCGCTGGCGCTTCACGCTGAAGTCGGTGACGCCGGTGTCGGTGGTGGAGGAGGGGCGCAACTACTTCCGCGCCGAGGCCGAGCTGGAAAGTCAGGAGGGCGTCCCGCTCAAGCCCAACATGGAGGGTGTGGCCAAGGTCGTCGTCGGGGAGCGCAGCCTGCTGTGGGTGTGGACGCATCGCTTTACCGACTGGTTGAGACTGGCCCTGTGGCAATGGACGCCGTAACCCTTCCTCCAAGACCACTCGGCGACGCGCTGTTCTCGGCCAACTGGTACCGCGTCGCCACGCTGAAGCCGCGGCTGCGCGGCCATGTGCGCATCCACCGCCATGTCTACCGCGGCGAGATCTGGTACGTCGTCGAGGACCGCGTCGCCGGCAAATACCACCGCTTCAACCCCAGCAGCTACCGCGTCATCGGGCTGCTGGACGGCGAACGCACGCTGCAGCAGGTCTGGGACCGGCTCAGCGCTGCGATGGACGAGCACACGCCCAGTCAGGACGAGCTGGTGCAGCTGTTCGGCCAGCTCTACGCGGCCGACCTCATCCAGTGCGACGTGACGCCCGACGTGGCCGAACTGTTCGAGCGCGGCGGCAAGCAGCGCCGCTCCAAGCTGCTGCAGCGCTTCGCCAACCCCGTGTCGCTGCGCTTCCCGCTGGTGGACCCCGACGCCTGGCTGGGCCGCGTCATCGTCGCCGCAGGGCCGCTGAAGGGCTGGGTAGGCATGGCTCTCTGGCTTGCCGTCGTTCTGCCGGCCGTGCTGCTGGCGCCCAGCCACTGGGGCGAGCTGACCGGCAACATCAACGAGCGCCTGCTGGCCGTCGACAACCTGCTGCTGCTGGCCATCCTCTTCCCGCTGCTGAAGGCCGCGCACGAGATCGGCCACGGACTGGCGGCCAAGCGCTTCGGCGGCGAGGTTCACGAGATGGGCGTGATGCTGCTCGTGTTCTTTCCGGTGCCTTACGTGGACGCCAGCAGTTCGGCCGCCTTCGAGAGCCGCTGGCCGCGCATGCTGGTGGGAGCGGCGGGCATGCTGACCGAGCTCTTCATCGCGGCCATCGCCTTCTATCTGTGGCTGGCGCTGGAGCCGGGCTTCGTGCGCTCGCTGGCCTTCAACGTCATCGTGCTGGCCAGCATGACGACGCTGATGTTCAACGCCAACCCGCTGCTGCGCTACGACGGCTACTACATCTTCGCGGACGCCATCGAAAGCCCCAACCTCGGCCAGCGCGCCACCGACTACTGGGGCTGGTTGCTGCGTTACCACCTATTCGGTCAGCACCAGGCCGAGCCGCCGCTGTCCACGTCCGGCGAGCGCCGCTGGTTCCTCGTCTACGCGCCGATGGCGCTGGCCTACCGCCTCTTCGTCATGTTCAGCATCGCGGTCTTCATCGCGAGCCGCTACTTCTTCGTCGGCGTGCTGATCGCCGCCTGGGGCATCGTCGCCAGCGTGCTGCTGCCCTGGGCGCGCGGTTTGAAGAAGCTGGCCGGCGACCCGGCGCTGGAGCCGCAGGCCGGGCGGGTTCGGCGGGTGCTGTGGGTGTCCGGTGCGCTCGTCGTGCTGCTGCTGTTCGTCATCCCTCTGCCGCATCACTCGGTCGCGACCGGCGTGGTCTGGCCCAGCGACAACGCCGTGCTGCGCGCCCAGGGTGGCGGCTTCTTCTCCAAGCTGCTGGTGCGGCCGGGCGAGGTCGTGCTGGAAGGCCAGGCCGTCGCCCAGCTCTTCGACCCGGCGCTGGAGGCTCGCGTCGGCGAGCAGCGCGGCCGGCTGGAGCTGGCCCAGGCCAAGCATGACGCGGCCTTCGGCGTCATCGGCATCGCGCCGGCCAAGGCGGCGCTGCTGGCCGAGGAGGTGCGGCGTGAGCAAGCGGCGCTGGCTTCACTGGAAGGCGAGGCGGCCAAGCTCGTCGTGCGGGCGGAGGTGGCCGGCTTGCTGCTGCTGACGCGGCCCGACGATCTGCCGGGGCGCTTCTTCAAGCGCGGCGAGGTGCTGGGCCACATCGACACCGCCGGTCCGGCGCGCGTGCGCGTCGTGCTGCCGCAGTGGCAGAGCGCGGCGGTGCGGAGCTTCGAGGTGAGGTTGCCTCAGCAGCCCGGGGTGAGCTACGAGGCCAGGCTGGCGCGCAGCGTGCCGGCGGCGGCGAGGGAGTTGCCCAGTCCGGCGTTGGGAACGGCTGCGGGCGGGGACATTCCGCTGGACCCGCACGATCCCAAGGGCTTGCAGGCGCTGCAGACCTTGTTCGAGCACGAACTGCAGCTGGGCGGGGACATGCCGTACCGGCAGATCGGCGCGCGGGTGCTGGTGCGGCTGGAGCATGAGTCGGAGCCGGTGGCGATGCGCGTGTGGGAAGGCCTGCGGCGCCTGTTCCTGTCGCACTTCCAGCTCTGAGTCATGAGCGCCGCCACGCTGCCCCTCGACATCGGTGAATCCATCGCCCACGGCGTCTTCCCCGAGCGCCGCGACGTCGACGAGCCCATACACGACCGCCTTGCCCGCGGAGTGCTGTGGCGCCTAAAGCGCCGCTTCATCCCCGGCGTGCCCACGCTGCGCGCGATGGCCAGGGCAGCGGGTGAGCTCGAAGCCGAACTCCAGCAGCAGTCCGACGAGGAACTGCGCCGCCGCCTGTTCAAGACGGCCCCCGCCGCCGTCCAGGCTGGCAAGGCCAGCGGCCTCGCCGAAGTGATGGCCCTTGTCCGCGAAGGCGCCCGCCGGTCCTTGAGCAAGCGCCCCTTCGACACCCAGCTCATGGGCGCCGCCGTGCTGCTCGAAGGTCGCCTCGCCGAGATGCAGACGGGCGAGGGCAAGACGCTGACCGCCGGCCTCGCCGCGGCCATCGCCGGCGCTGCCGGCCTGCCCACCCATGTCGTCACCGTCAACGACTACCTCGCCCGCCGCGACTGCGAGCTGATGCAGCCGCTGTTCGGCTTCTTCGGCATGACGGCCGGCGTCGTCTGGGCCACGCTGGAGCACGAGGCCAAGCGCCAGGCCTACCAGCGGCCCATCACCTACTGCACCAACCAGAGCCTGGTGTTCGACTATCTGCGCGACCGCGTCGCTGCCGGCGGCCGTGTCAGCCCGGCGCAGATGCAAGCCCGCCTGCTGCACGGCCAGCTCCCCCAGCCGCTGCTGCTGCGCGGCCTGCACTTCGCCATCGTCGACGAGGCCGATTCCATCCTCATCGACGAGGCCCGCACGCCGCTGATCCTGTCCGAGAAGCAGGGCCAGCCGCCCGACGCGACCGATTACCAGCAGGCACTGAAGATCGCCGCCACGCTCAAGCTCGGCGAGCACTTCGGCATCGACGCCGCCCGCCACAGCCTGCACTTCGAGGCCGCCGGCCTGCCCGCCGTGCGCGAGGCGGCCGAGGGGCTGGGCGGCATCTGGGGCGTGGCGCGCGGGCGCGAGCACCTTGTCGGACAGGCGCTGCGCGCGCTGCACCTGTTCCACCGCGACCAGCACTACGTCGTCATCGACGGCGCCGTGCAGATCGTCGACGAGTACACCGGCCGCGTGCTGGAGGGCCGCAGCTGGGAGGGCGGTCTGCACCAGATGATCGAGGCCAAGGAAGGGCTGGACCTGACCGAGCCGGCGCGCACGCTGGCCCGCATCACCTTCCAGCGCTTCTTCTGCCGCTACCTGCGCCTGGCCGGCATGACGGGCACCGCCGCCGAAGTGGCTGCCGAGCTGAACACGGTGTACCGCCTCGACGTCGTGCGCCTGCCCACGCACAAGCCCGACCAACGCGTCACGCTCCCCGCCCGCCTCGTGCGAAGCCAGGCCGCCAAGTGGACGGCCGTGCGCGAGGCCATCGGCGGGCAGCTGGCCTGCGGCCGGCCGGTGCTCGTCGGCACGCGCTCGGTGCGGGCCTCGGTCGCCTTGTCGGAGGAGCTCGGTCCGCGCCAGGTCCACCGCGTGCTGAATGCCCGCCAGGACAAGGAAGAGGCCGACATCGTCGCCATGGCCGGCGAGGCCGGCGCCGTGACCGTCGCCACCAACATGGCCGGCCGCGGCACCGACATCCACCTCGGCGACGGCGTCACGCAGAAGGGGGGGCTCGCTGTCCTGCTGACCGAGTTCCACGACTCGGCCCGCATCGACCGCCAGCTTGTCGGCCGCGGCGCGCGCCAGGGCGACCCCGGTGTGGCCCTGGCCATCGTCGCACTGGACGACGAGATCTTCACCGCCCACGCCGCGACGCTGCAGGCCTTGCTGAGTCGCCTCTTCGCCGGCCGCGACGAACTGCCCGCCTGGGCGCTGGAACTGCTGCGCCGCGCCGCGCAAGGCCATGCCGGCCGCCTGCATGCCGCCATGCGCTACCGCACCCTCAAGGCCGACCGCCAACTCGACAACCTGCTTGGATTCGCCGGAAACCAGATATGAGATTTGTTCTCCCGCTGCTGCTCCTGCCTGCCGCCGCCATGGCGCAAACGCCCAAGCCCGCCGCTGCGCCGGCCGGCCATGACTGCCTCATCGAGCCCAACCAGCGCATCGAGATCCGCAGCCCGGCCAACGCGCTCATCGACAAGGTGCTGGTGGAGCGCGGCAGCCAGGTGAGGGCGGGCGACACCCTGGTGCTGCTGGACGGCAGCGTCGAGCGCGAAGCCCTGGCCGGCGCCCAGCAGCGAGCCGAGTCGGAGGCCGAGCTGCGCGTGGCGCGCGCCCGCGCCGACTACGCCCGCGAGAAGTTCCGCCGCCGCGAGGACCTGCGCGAGCAGAACTACATCACCGCCCAGGACCGCGACGAGGCCCAGGCCGAGCTGCGCGTCGCCGAGGCCGAGCTGGCCCTGGCCGTGGACAACCGGCGTCTGGCAGGCATCGAGGCCCAGCGCCTGAATGCCGTCATGAAGCAGCGCGCCCTGCGCGCGCCCTTCAACGGCGTGGTGACCGACCGCCTGCAAAACCCGGGCGAGCTGGCTTTCACGGGCGAGGGCTCGCGGCCCATCCTGAAGATGGCGCAGACGAATCCGCTGCGCGTGGAAGTGGTGCTGCCCGTGTCGTTGCTTGGCCAGATCAAGGCCGGCCACACGGCCGAGATCACGCCCGAGGCGCCGCTCAAGGGCCAGTGGAAGGCACAGATCAAGGTCGTCGACGGCGTGATGGATTCAGCCAGCGGCAGTTTCGGCGTGCGGCTGGAGCTGCCCAATCCGAACGGCGACATCCCGGCCGGTGTGCGCTGCAGGGTGAAGTTCCTCTAACGCCTCAGCTACTAGAATCCGCGCCACACCGCATCGCGTGGTGCCGTCCCGCCGAGGGGTGCTGCGACGGAAGCCCGGGAGCTTCCGCCACGCTTGGCGACGACGACCGGACAAGGGCGCCCTCTGTGAAGAAGAGGCCCGCTTGCCATCCACCTCCGCATCGATACGCACCATCCTGCCGCTGGCCTTCGTGACCGGCGTCAGCATGGCCGCGATGGATCTCTATCTGCCCGCCGTGCCCGCCCTGCAGGCCGGCCTGGGCATCAGCGTGTCGCTGGCCCAGGCGACGGTGGCCGTCTATCTCGCAGGCCTGGCCGCCGCCCAGCTGCTGTGGGGCGAACTGCTGAACCGCCTCGGACCGCGCCTGTGCATCGAGATCGGCCTGGCGCTGCTGGTGCTGACCAGCCTGGGCTGTGCGCTCGCCCCCAACATCGAGACACTGCTGCTGTTGCGCCTGCTGCAGGGCGTGTCGGCCGCAGCGGCCACGGTCGTGGCCCCCACCGTCGTGCGCGCCACGCTGGCCGATGCCGACGTCGTGCGTGGCATTGCCGCCATTTCCATGGTCGAGGCCATCGTGCCCGCAGCCGGGCCGGTGCTGGGCGCACTGCTTCTGCGCGTGACGGACTGGCGCGGCACCTTCTGGGTGCTGGCCGCCCTGGCCCTGCTGGTGCTGCCCTGGGTGGTGAAGATCGCGCCACGCCGGCTGCCCGGGCTCAATCTCGATCACGACGCCGGCTACCTCGGCATCCTGCGCAACCGCAGCTATCTGCGGCTGGCCGGCTCGCATGCGCTGTGCATCGGTGCGCTGCTGACCTTCCTGGCCAGTGCGCCGCAGCTGCTGCAGCACACGCTGGGCCTGGGCACGGCGGCGTTCGCGCTGCTGCAGGTGCTGGGCGTCGGCTCCTTCATGCTGGGAGCCTCGCAATCGGGCCGGCTGGCGGCGCGCCTGGGCCATGCGCGCGTCGTGCGGCTGGGCAGCGTGGTGCAACTGGCGGCCTGCACGCTGGCGCTGCTGACGGCCTGGGGCGGGCAGGCGCTGCCTTATGGCGCGGTGGCGGCCTACTGGATGTGCTTCTGCGGTGCGCTGGCCATCCGCGGGCCGGCCACGTTCGTCGACGCCCTGGCCCTGCCGCCGGCCCAGATGGGTCGTGCCACGGCCATGCTGGTGCTGGCGCTGCTGGCGGCCGGCGCCCTGGGCACGCAGCTGGTGGCGCCTTTCCTGGGGCATGCGGGCAGCGCCGTGCCGGTGTTTTCCGGCGTGCTGCTGCAGCTGCTGGCCAGCGCGGCGCTGGTGTGGCGCTATCCGGTCGTGGCTAAGGCCTGAGGTCCAGGGCGCGGAAGGATCGCTTGCCCTTGTCCGCGTCCTTGCAGGCCTGTTTGCCCACCCTCAGGCCACCGTCGTCGCTGAGCAGCGTGACCTGCCCGTCCGGCCAGGCGAGCAGCGCCTCGGGCCGCAGCGTGCCGATGCCGGCCTCGGCGGGCACCGGCATGTCATGGGCCTTGCCGCTCCAGCGGAACAGCGCGAACGTGCCCTCGTCGGCCGGCGGGCCGGCGACGATCAGGTAGCTGCCGCCCACGCGCTCGATGGAGCGCACGCCGCGTCCGCCCAGGTCCAGGCGGATCACGCTGCCGAAGCGGGCCGGGCCCCTGGCCGCCACCAGCTCGGCCGGGTTCAGCAGCGGGATGAGGATGGCCTTGCCTTGCGGGATGGGGTTGCGCAGGCCGATCAGCAGGCTGCCGTCCGGCGCGGCGGCCAAGCCTTCAATGTTGAAGCCGCCGTTGGCCTCGGCCGCGCGCCGGGCTGCGTCGGCCAGCTTCAGGGCGCCGAGGGCCGGCGCCGCGAGCAGGTCGGCCAGCAGCGCCGTGTAGGGCTTGCCGACGGGCTCGACGGTCGTGCCGCGGATCTCGGTGGCGAAGAAGCGCTGCCGGTCCTCGCGCAGCTTGCCCTCGCCGTTGCGGGCGTGCGAGGCGATCCAGTAGATGCGCGTGCCGATCTGGGCCGCGCCTTCGAGGTCGGCCTCCTTGTCGGTCTTCAGGAACCTGTCGAGGTCGACCTGACCGACGCTGCGGGGCTCGCCGCGCCGGTAGATGCTCAGCCGGTTGTGCTCGTCGTCCGCGACGATGAAGTACCTGGCATCCAGCGCCACGGCCGCCGATGCGTCGCACAGGCCCTCGTAGCGCGTCTGCGCCCCAGCCGCGCCCGCCGCGATCAGCAGCAGCGCGGCCAGCGTCTTCATGCGGCCAGCGCTTCGGTACGTTCGAGCAGCCAGGTCAGCGCCGCGTCACTCACCAGCGGCTGCAGTCGCGCGCGCACGGTGGCGTGGTAGTCGTTCAGCCAGGCGATCTCGTCGGCGCGCAGCAGGCTCATGTCGATGCAGCGCGTGTCGATGGGGCACAGCGTCAGCGTCTCGAATTCCAGCATCTCGCCAAAGACGTTCTTCTCCGGCGTGTCGATGGTGACGTTGAGCACCAGGTTCTCGATGCGCACGCCCCACAGCCCCGGCCGGTACAGGCCCGGCTCGATGGACGTGATCATGCCGGGCTCCATCGCCATGGCAGGCTCGGCGATGGCCTTGCTGATGCTCTGCGGGCCTTCGTGGACGTTCAGGAAATAGCCCACGCCGTGACCGGTGCCGTGGCCGTAGTCCAGGCCGTGTTCCCACAGCGGCGCGCGGGCGATGGCGTCCAGCATGGGGCTGAGCGTGCCGCGCGGGAAGCGCGTGCGCGACAGCGCCAGCGTGCCCTTGAGGACCAGCGTGTAGTCGCGCTTTTGCGCGGCGCTGACGGTGCCGATGGGCCAGACGCGGGTGATGTCCGTGGTGCCGCCCAGGTACTGGCCGCCGGAGTCGATCAGCAGCAGGCCGTTGCCCTCGATTTGCGCGAACGACTCGGGCGTGGCGCGGTAGTGGGGCAGGGCGCCGTTGGCCATCCAGCCGGCGATCGTCGAGAAGGACAGGCCGACGAAGCCGGGGCGGCGCCTGCGCGCGGCGGTGAGCTTGGTGTCGATGTCCAGCTCGCTCCAGCGCTCGCCGCGGGCCAGCGACGCCTCGAACTCGGCATAGAACTCGCACATGGCCGCGCCGTCCTCGGCCATGGCCTCGCGGATGAATCGGGCTTCCTCGGGCGTCTTGCGGCTCTTCAGTAGCGTACTGGGGTTGATCTGCTCGACAACGGCCACCGTGGCCGGCACGGCCTCGCGCAGGCCCAGCGTCACGCGGCGCGGGTCGATCAGCAGCCTGCCCGTGGGGGGCAGGGCGGCCAGCGCCTTGCCCGCCTGGTCGTAGGGCAGGAGCTGGATGCCATCCTGGCCCAGACGCGCTGCCAGATCGGCCGGCACCTTGCCGTCGCCAACGAACAACCGGCCGGCTTGGCCGTCCAGCAGCAGATGCGCGATGAAGACGGGGTTGCACTCCACGTCGCTGCCGCGCAGGTTCAGCAGCCAGGCCAGGTCGTCCACGGTGGAGACGAGGTGGTGGCTGGCGCCCACGCTGGCCATGGCCTTGCGCACCCGGGCCAGCTTGTCGGCACGGGACACGGTGGCGTAGGGGGCGGGGTGTTCGTAGACGGGCGCGGTCGGCAGGCCGGGCCGGCCGTCCCAGGCCGCTTGCAGCAGGTCCAGGTCGGTCTTCAGCTTGACGCCGGCGCGCTGCATCGCCGTGCGCAGCGCGTTGGCCAGCGACAGGCCCAGCACTTGGCCGTCCACCGCCAGCACCTGGCCGGGCTTGAGCGCCTTGGCGGTCCAGTCGATGTAGAGCGTCGACGCCCCGTTGGGCATCTTCTCCAGCGCGATGCCGCTGCCGGCGATCTGCGCCTCGGCCTGGGCCCAGTAGCGGCTGTCGGCAAAGAGGGCCGCCTGGTCGCGCGTGACGACGAGGGCACCGACCGAGCCGCTGAAGCCGGACAGATATTGCCGGCCCTGCCAGCGGTCGGGCAGGTATTCGGACAGGTGCGGGTCGCTGGAAGGCACGAGCACGGCGTGCACGCCCTGGGCGTTCATGGCATCGCGCAGGCGTTCGATGCGCAGGCGGGTTTCGTGGGTGCGGGCGTCCATGGTGGCGGACCTTGTCTGGGCTGAAGCGGTGGCGGGATTTTAGGTTTGCCGCCGAATCACAGGTCCGTTCGCAATGCCCACAGCTCCGGGAACAGCACCACGTCCAGCATCTTGCGCAGATAGCTGACGCCACCGGTGCCGCCCGTGCCGCGCTTGAAGCCGATGACGCGCTCCACCGTCGTCACGTGGCGGAAGCGCCAGAGGCGGAAGGCGTCTTCCAGGTCCACCAGCTCCTCGCCCATCTGGTAGAGGTCCCAGTGGTCCTGCGGGGCGCGGTACACGGTCAGCCAGGCCTGCTTGACGCCCTCGTCGGCGCCGTGCGGCTGGGTCCAGTCGCGGTCCAGGCTCGCGGCCGGCACGGGGATGCCGCGGCGGGCCATCAGCTTGAGCGCCTCGTCGTAGAGCGACGGGGCCTCGTAGGCCTCGCGCACCTGGGCCAGCAGATCGGGCCGGTGTTCGTGGGGCTTGAGCATGGCGGCGTTCTTGTTGCCCAGCATGAACTCGATGCGCCGGTACTGCGCGCTCTGAAAGCCGCTGCTCCTGGCCAGATAAGGCCGGATGGCGCTGTACTCGGGCGGCGTCATCGTGGCCAGCACGTCCCAGGCGTGCACCAGCTGCTCCATGATGCGCGAGACCCGCGCCAGCATCTTGAAGGCCTCGGGCAGGCGGTCGACGGCCACGTTGGCGACGGCCGCGTGCAGTTCGTGCAGCATCAGCTTCATCCACAGCTCCGAGGTCTGGTGCTGCACGATGAAGAGCATCTCGTTGTGGTCGGGCGAGAGCGGAGTCTGGGCGTTGAGGATGGCGTCAAGCTGGAGATAGTCCCCGTAGCTCATGTCCCTGGAGAAATCGAGCTGGGCGCCGTGGTGTTCGAGGGTCGCCATGGGTCAGGTCACCTTCGAGCGGCTGGTGAACTGGGGGGCGTCCCAGCTCTTCTTGTCGAGGATGTCCACGAGCACGTCCACGGCCCTCGCCACGTCGGTGAAGCCGTTGTAGAGCGGCGCAAAGCCGAAGCGCAGCAGCTCGGGCGTGCCGGCACGGAAGTCGCCGATGACGCCCTGGGCGATCAGCGCCTGCATGACCGCGTAGCCATCGACGCCCTTGGGCAGCGAGAACGAGACCTGCGAGCCGCGCATCGCCGCGTCGCGCGGCGTGGCGATGACGGCGCCGTCCACGCGGGCCTCCACCTTGTCGATGAAGGCCTCGGTCAGTGCAAGCGACTTGTTGCGCAGCGCCTTGATGCCGCCGAGCTTCTGCGCCGCGTCGAACACGTCCAGCGCCGTGTCCAGGCCGGTCATGGCGAGCACCGCGGGCGTGCCGCACTGGTACTGCTGGATGCCCGGCGCGGGCTGGTACTCGCTGTCGAAGTCGAAGGGGTTGGCGTGTCCCAGCCAGCCCGTCAGCGGCTGCCACACCTGGCCCTCGTGGCGCGGGTGCATCCACACGAAGGCCGGCGCACCGGGGCCGCCGTTCAGGTATTTGTAGCCGCAGCCGATGGCGAAGTCCGCCGCGCTGCCCAGCAGGTCGATGGGCACGGCGCCGGCGCTGTGCGCCAGGTCCCACACGGCCAGGGCGCCCGCCTGGTGGGCCCAGCGCGTCAGCAGCGCCATGTCGTGCATGCGGCCGCTGCGGTAGTTCACGTGCGTCAGCATCAGAACGGCGCAGCGATCGTCCAGCAGCGGCGGGATGTCCTCGGGCGACTCCGTCAGGATCAGCTCGCCGCCATGGGCCCGCACCACGCTCTGGGCGATGTAGTTGTCGGTCGGGAAATTGCTGCGCTCGCTCACCACAATCTTGCGCTTGCCCTGCTGCAGCTGCAGCGCCGCGTGCAGCACCTTGTAGAGGTTGACGGAGGTGGAGTCCGCCACCAGCACCTCGCCCGGGCGCGCACCCAGCCAGGGCGCCAGCCGGTCGCCCAGCCGGCGCGGCAGGTCGATCCAGCCGGCCGCATTCCAGCTCTTGATGAGGCCCTGGCCCCACTCCTGCTCCACCGCGCGCTGGATGCGCGCCGGCGTGGCGCGGGGCAGGGCGCCGAGGGAGTTGCCGTCCAGATAGGTGATGCCCTCAGGCAGCGTGAACAGCTCGCGCAGCGAGCGCAGGGGGTCGGCGGCGTCAAGCCGCTTCGCGTCTTCGATGTTCATGGAAGTTCCCTCAGGATGGCGCGCACGGGCGATGCACAGGCGCCTTGGAGTTTGAGTGGCAGAGCGATCAATTCATAGTCGCCGGCGGGCACCTCGTCGAGCACGAGGTTTTCCAGCACGCGCAGGTCATGACGGCGCAGTTGCTGGTGGCTGTCCAGCAGCTTGGAGTCGGCCGGGTCCACGCTGGGCGTGTCGATGCCGATGAGCCGCACGCCGCGCGCAGCCAGCCATTCGACGGCCTCGGGGGCGTAGGCGGTGAAGGCGGGGTTCCACACGGTGTCGGCCCGCTCGCAGCAGCGCACCAGCACGCGGGGCGGCAGGTCGTGTTCAGCGTGTTGAAGATGCTCGACCGTGATCAACGGTGCCGCGCCGATGGCGTGGATGACGCGGCAGCGGCCGAGGTAGGTGTCCAGCGGCACCTCGGCGATGGCGGGCGCGTCGTTGGCGTAATGCAGCGGCGCATCCGCATGCGCGCCCACGTGGGGCGACATCGTGATGGCGCTGAGGTTGACGGGGCAGCCGGGCGACAGCTGCGCCGTCCAGCGCAGGCGGTAGGGCTCGTCGCCCGGGAAGATGGGAGCGTCGGGGGCGACGGTGGGAGAGATGTCCCAGAGGCGGGGAAAAGGCGAGGAAGGCATGGCGGGCGGCACCATAGCGTTGCCGGGTTGATCGTGGTGTCGGTTAATTCCAACTCCCTGTCAACCGGCGCCATGCCTCCCGGGTGCTAGCGCCGGAACTTGCCCGACTGGTCCACGATGGCCAGATCGACGTAGTCCAGCCCGCTGTGGTCAGTCGGGCTGTAGCCCAGCTCGATGCCACCCACGTCGAAGCGGCTCATTCCCTCCAGCGCCTTGCGCAGGCTGTCCCGCGTGGGCTGCTTGCCGGCGCGCTTCAGGCCCTCCACCAGCACCTTGGCCGACACATAGCCTTCAACAACGATGGGCGTGAGTTCCACACCGGCCTTCTGCGCGGCCTCCAGCGCCTCCTTGATGATGGGCTTGGCGATCGAGCGCTCGTAGGGGAACACCTGGCTGACGATGACGCCGTAGGCAACGTCGCCCAGTTCCTTGATGAAGCCGGCCGAGGCATTGTTCGACAGCGTCACCAGCTGCGCCGAGGAGCCTGCCGCCCGCACGGCCTTCATGCCCTGTACGACGGCCGTGCCCGAGCCGATGAACAGCACGGCCTGCGGCTGCCTGGCCAGCAGCTTGGGCACGATGGGCGCGAAATCGGGCTTGGCGCGGTCGTACTTCTCGTGGGCCACGGCGGTCTTGTTCACCTTGGCCAGCCCGTGCATGGCGCCGGTCACGGCGTCTTCACCGAAGCTGTCGTCCACCTGCACGATGGCGATGCGCTCCATGCCGATCAGGCTCAGGTGCTCGATGGCCCGCTCCGCCTCGCGCTGGTAAGTGGCGCGCACGTTGAACAGCCAGGGGTGCACGGGCTTGTGCAGCACCATGGCACCCGTCGACGGCGCCACCAGCGGGATCTTGTGCTCGGTGAGCAGCGGCATGATGGCCTGCGTGTGCGGTGTGCCGCGGTTGAGGAACAGCGCGAGCACGCCCTGGTCGATCAGCGCATTGGCATTGGCCACGGCCAGCTTGGGGTCGAACTTGTCGTCCAGCGACACCAGCGTGATCTTCTGGCCGTTGACGCCGCCTGCGGCGTTCACGATGTCGAAGTAGATCTTGGCGCCGGACGTCGCCTCCTTGACGCTGGCCGCGACGGTACCGGTGTGGCCGGCGGTCTGGCCGATGCTGATCTGGGCGTGTGCGGTGGCGGCTGCGAACGCCACCGTGGCGGCGAGCCAGGTGAAGCGGCCAGCGAGCCGCCGCAGTGAGGTCTTCATGTTCTGTCTCCAAGAGGCCCCTGGGTGCGGCGGCTCTTGATGCTCGGGGCGGCCTGCTCGCGGGAGTGCAATTCAAGCACGTGGCGCGGGCAGGAAATCCATTGTCCCGATGTGGACAGTACCTACTCGCGCAGCCCGCCCACGGCCAATGACCCCTGCTGTCCGCAGGCGCCTCGGACACCTGGCCCTGCAGGCGCCACGAACATCGGCTCAGAAGCCGAATCCGGATCCCGCCCCCAGCAGTGTCGCCACGCCCAGCACGGCGAAGATCGCTGCGGCGATGGTGTGAACCAGCCGCATCGGGATCTTGTTGGCCAGCTTGTCTCCCACGAACACGGCGGGCACGTCAGCCAGCAGCATGCCCAGCGTGGTCCCGATGACCACCCACAACGGCGTGGCGTAGTGCGCAGCCATGGCCACCGTGGCGATCTGCGTCTTGTCCCCCATCTCTGCGAGGAAGAAGGTCAGCAGCGTCGCGCCGAAGACGCCGAAGCGCTTCGCGACCTGGGTTTCCTCCTCCTCGATCTTGTCGGGAATCAGCGTCCAGATGGCCATGCCGATGAACGATGTGCCCAAGACCCAGCGAAGCACGCCTGGATTCACCGCCGACGTGATCCAGGCTCCCAGGGCGCCGGCGAGGCCGTGATTGACGATGGTCGCGCACAGGATGCCGGCAACGATCGGCCAGGGCTTCTTGAACCGTGCGGCGAGGATGAAGGCGAGGAGTTGTGTCTTGTCGCCGATCTCGGCAAGGGCGACGACGCCAGTTGAGACGAAGAGAGCTTCCATGAAATATTCCCTGGCCGGTTCAAAGACGAATGACCACATCGCTTCCCCGGCCAGTGCGGAGGCGATGTGGTCAAAGGTCTTGCCAAGCCAAGAAACCGCTTACGCCATGGCCTGCGGGCCAAGTGTGTTGACGTAAGCCTCTTCGGGCGAAGAGCGGCTACTCCCCAGTGACACCGCCATTATGCCCGCAGGCGCCCGAGGGACGCCCGGACTGTCCGCGTCGAACAGTCGGCTGCCACGCGGCACCGCAATGGCTTGCCGTGGCGAGGCCTTGCTCAGCGCTCTTGCCGTACTGCAAGAAACTTCCTGCGCAGCACCCCGTCACTGTTGATCCGCCAGGCCGCGAACACGGCCGAGCCCTCGATGCTTTCGGCCAGTGGCCTGAACACCGCCCCCTGCACGCCCGCGCGCTGGAAGGCCGCCGGCACGATGGACACGCCGAGGCCTTGGGCCACCAGCGAGACGACCGACAGCCAGTGCCGCCCCTCGTGCTGCAGCCGTGGGTAGAAGCCGTGCTGGCGGCAGATCTCGACGATGCGGGCGTGGTAGTCGGGCGAGCCCTTGCGGGAGAAGAGGATGAAAGGTTGGTCGCTCAGCGCAGCCAATGGGATCTCGACCATTTCGGCCAGCGGGTGGCTGGCCGGCAGACAAGCGAGGAAAGGTTCGCTGTACAGCGGCTCGGAGGCGAGTGCGGGTGGCAGCCGGTCGGTGTGGACCAGACCCAGATCCAGTTCCTCGGCAAGCAGTGCGTCGATCTGGTCCTGCGAGTTCAGCTCCACGACGACGACTTCGACCTTGGGGTGGCTGGCCTGGAAGGCCTGCAGCCAGGCGGACAGGCCGTTGAACAGCGTGGAGCCGACGAAGCCCAGCCGCAGCCGCCCCACCTCGCCGGCCTGTACCTCGCGGGCGAGCGCGCAGGCATCGTCCGCACGGTCGAGCAGGGCGGCGGCGCTGCCACGGAAGGCCTGGCCCGCGGGCGTTAGGCGCACGCCCTTGCTGTCGCGGTCGAACAGGCGCGCGCCGACACTGGCCTCCAGCTGCTGGATGGCCACCGACAGCGGCGGCTGTGAGATGGCCAGCCGCTGGGCAGCGCGGCCATAGTGCAGTTCCTCGGCCAGCGCGAGGAAGTAGCGCAGGTGGCGGAACTCCATCATCGAGCGGGAGGCATTCTCGATAGGCATTGCGAATCGTCGAAGTCGTTTCTTGAATTGGACACGAATCGAGCTCAGGGGAATACTGGGCGCACTGCGCCCGGCCCCCATGGCTAGGCAACCCATCACAAAGGACAGACCATGGCCCCCAAGGCAAGCTTTCACTGGGACGACCCCCTGCTGCTGAACGAGCAGCTCAGCGACGACGAGCGCATGGTGCGCGACGCTGCCGCGGCTTATTGCAGCGACCGGCTGCGTCCGCGCGTGCTGGAGGCCTTCCGCAACGAGAAGACCGACGCGAGCATCTTCCGCGAGATGGGCGAACTGGGCCTGCTGGGCCCCACCATCCCGACCGAGTACGGCGGCGCCGGCCTCAACTACGTGTCCTACGGCCTGATCGCCCGCGAGGTGGAGCGTGTGGATTCGGGCTACCGCTCGATGATGAGCGTTCAGTCCTCCCTCGTCATGGTGCCCATCAACGAGTTCGGCAACGAGGCGACCAAACGCAAATACCTGCCCAAGCTGGCCAGCGGCGAATGGATCGGTTGCTTCGGCCTGACCGAGCCCAACCACGGCTCCGACCCCGGCTCCATGATCACCCGCGCCCGCAAGGTGGACGGTGGCTACGAGCTGACGGGCAGCAAGATGTGGATCACCAACAGTCCCATCGCCGACGTCTTCGTCGTCTGGGCCAAGGACGACGGCGGCCAGATCCGCGGCTTCGTGCTCGAGAAGGGCGCCAAGGGCCTGAGCGCCCCGGCCATCCACGGCAAGGTGGGCCTGCGTGCCTCCATCACCGGCGAGATCGTCATGGACAAGGTGTTCTGCCCCGAGGAGAACGCCTTCCCCGAGGTGCGTGGCCTCAAAGGCCCGTTCACCTGTCTGAACAGCGCCCGCTACGGCATTGCCTGGGGCGCGCTGGGCGCTGCCGAGGACTGCTGGCACACGGCCCGCCAGTACACGCTGGACCGCAAGCAGTTCGGCAAGCCGCTGGCAGCCAACCAGCTGGTGCAGAAGAAGCTGGCCGACATGCAGACCGAGATCACGCTGGGCCTGCAGGGCTGCCTGCGCCTGGGCCGCATGAAGGACGAAGGTACGGCGGCCGTGGAGATCACGTCCATCATGAAGCGCAACAGCTGCGGCAAGAGCCTGGACATCGCCCGCATGGCGCGCGACATGCTCGGCGGCAATGGCATCAGCGACGAGTTCGGCATCGCCCGCCATCTGGTGAACCTCGAAGTGGTGAACACCTACGAGGGCACGCACGACATCCATGCACTGATCCTGGGCCGGGCGCAGACGGGCATCGCCGCGTTCTGATGACTTGAGACAGGGAACGGCGGCGCGAGGCATGCTTGCGGTCTCACAGCCCAGGAGACCGCCGATGACCACCCGCCGCCATGCCTTGCTGGCTGCTGCCGCGTTGCCCGCAGGCGCTTCCGCTGCCGCTGAGCCGGGGTGGCCGTCGGCGGCCGAGATCGCTCGGCGCGTGGCCGAGGTGTCGGCCACAGAGACCGCTTTCGCCGCCGCATTTGCGGCCCGTGATCTCGCGGCCTTCCGCAGCTACCTGGCGGTGGACACCATCTGGATGGGCAAGGAGCCGCTGCACGGGCCGGACGCCGTCATGCGGGCCTGGAACGGCTTTCTGACGGCAGCCAGGCCGCCGTTCAGCTGGGGCCCGGACCTGGCCCTGGTGTTGCCCAGCGGCGATCTGGCCCGCACGACCGGACCGGTGCACGACCCTGAGGGCAAGCTGATCGGCCGCTTCCAGTCCACCTGGCGGCGCAAGTCCGCTGGCGGCTGGGAGATCGTGTTCGACTTCGGGACCTGAGAATCGACGTCAGCGCGGTTTCGTCAGCTGGATCTCAAACAGCTTCGGCCACAGTTTGCCGGTGACAAACAGCCGCTTGGCCTTGGCGTCGTAGGCAATGCCGTTGAGCACGTCGTCGCTGCCGCTGCGCTGGGGCAGCAGGCCGCTGAGGTCGATCCAGCCGAGCACGCGGCCGGTCTTTGCGTCGATGCGGGCGATGCGGTCGGTGTGCCAGATGTTGGCCCAGACCTCGCCTTCCACCCATTCCAGCTCGTTGATCTGGTCTACCGGCCGGCCGTCGGCCGTCACGCGCACGCGGCGCAGCTCTTTGAACGTGAGCGGGTCCAGGAAGCGCAGCTCGGGCGTGCCGTCGCTCATGATGAGCTCACGCTCATTGTGCGTGATGCCCCACCCCTCCCCGGCGTAGTTGAACTTGCGCCAGAGCTTGAAGGTCTTCAGGTCCAGCACGAACGCCGTCTGTTCCTGCCAGGTGATGCCGATGAGGCGGTCGCCCCACTGCGTGATGCCCTCGCCGAAGAACTCGCCCGGCAGCTCGACGGCCTGCACGATCTTGCCGGTCTCGAGCTCCACCTTGCGGATGGTGGAGCGTCCGTGCAGGCCGGTGCCCTCGAACAGAAAACCGTCATGGAAGAACAGGCCTTGCGTGAAGGCGCCGGGGTCGTGCGGGTAGGTCTTGACGACCTTGTAGCCCTGAACAGGCGTGGTGGCCGAGGCCACGGGCGCCGCCACGGCGCCAGCCAGCGCGGCCAGCATCGCGCGCCGGCGCAGATCGAAATGCGGATTCATGCCGCCAGCGTAAATCAAGGCGCGGCGCGAACCTTTCAGGCACCTCCCAGCGACTTGAACAGCGCCGCCTGGCGCAGCCACTGCGACAGGTGCAGCCGGATGCGCGTCTGCTCGGCATCGAGCACGGCGCTGCGGGTCTGCAACCAGTCGGCACGGGCGATGGCGCCGACCTCGTAGCGCAGCGCGGCCAGACGCTCGTTCTCGGTGGCCTCGCGCAGCCGGCCGGCATTGGCCTGGAACTGCTGCGCCGCACGCTCGGCCTCGATGCGCTGGGTCTCGATGTCGGCCAGCGCGCGCTCCACGGTGTCGCGCAGCGTCAACGCCGCGGTGTCGAGCTCGGTGCGGGCGCCGTCGCGCTGCAGGGCCAGGCGCTGCCAGTCGATCATGGGCACGACGAGGTTGGCGGCGAACGAGGCCAGCGGCTGCGACAGCCAGTCGCTGGCGCGCGTGCCACCGGTGCTCAGGCCGGCGGAGAAGGATAGGCGCGGGTAGCGGTCGGCCTCGCTGACGCGCAGCCGGGCCAGCGAGGCATCCACGCCCAGGCGGGCGCGCTGCACGTCGGGTCGCCGGGCCAGCACCTCGGTGGGCGGGGCCAGGCGCCAGCGCGGCGGCTCGCCGGCGGGCAGGGCCGCTTCGGGAGATAGCCCCGGCAGGGGCTCGTCCAGCAGCAGGGCCAGGATCTGGCGCTGCAGCTGGGCGTCGGCGGCGAGGTCGGCCAGGCGGGTTTCGGCGGCCTGCACGTTGACGGCAATCTTGTCGAGCTCGATGGGCAGCAGCTTGCCTTCGCGCACGCGCTGGCGCGTCAGCTCCAGCGTCTCGCGGGTCAGCCCGAGCTGGGCCTCGGCCAACGGCCGTTGCGCTCGCAGGGCGGCCAGCGTCCAGTAGGCCTCGGCCACCTGGCTGCGTATGGAGAGGCGGGCGGCGGCGATGTCGGTGCGCGCAGCCTCGGCCTGGGCCTGCTGGGCGGCGGTGGTCTGGGCCAGGCGGTCCCACAGGTCGAGTTCGTAGCCCACGCCGAGGGACGCGCCATAGCTGCGGCTCCAGCCGGTGGAGGTCGTCACCGGCACCGTCACGCCGCCGATGTCGACGTTGCGGGTGCTGCTCTGCGTCTCGACCGGGCGGCTGGCGTTGGCCGAGACGCTGGCGCTGGGCGTCCAACGCAGCGCGCTCTGCTCGGCCAGCAGCTGCGCCTGCTTCCAGCGCAGCGCGGCCAGCGCGATATCGCGGTTGGCTTCCAGCGCGCGGACCTGCAGGGCGGCGAGCGTGGGGTCGAGCAGGCCGGCCCAGTCGGGCGCGATGGTGCCGTTGCTCAGGCTCCAGGCTGTCGGAGCGGCAACTTCCGGCGCTTTCACTGCGGGGCCGAGGGCGCAGCCAGCGAGCATCAGCGTGGCCAGGGCGGTCAAGGTCAGGTTCTTCATGATTCTCACTCCCGGGCCAGGGCATCCACCGGGCTCAGCGCCGCCGCGCGCCGCGCGGGCAGGGTGCCGAACACCAGGCCGACGCCGCTGGACACCGCAAAGGCCACTCCCAGGGCCGCCCAGCTGATGTCCACGTGCAGGTGCTGCTGGGCCGCGTTGACGCCCTGCGCGGCCAGCCAGCTCAGGGCCACGCCGACCAGGCCGCCCAGGCAGCACAGCACGACGGCTTCGATGAGGAACTGCAGCCTCACGTCGCCTTGGCGCGCGCCGACGGCCATGCGGATGCCGATCTCGCGGGTGCGCTCGGACACCGACACCAGCATGATGTTCATGACGCCCACGCCGCCCACCAGCAGCGAGATGGCCGCGACGCCGGCGAACAGCGCCGCCATCGCGCTCGTCACGCTCTGGAACTTGCGGAACTCCTCCTCGCCGTTCCAGGTGCCGAAGTCCTCGCGGCCGTGCAGGGCCTTCAAGCGGTGGATGATCTGCTCGCGCACCTGCTGGGGCGGCACGCTCAGGTCCAGCAGCACGTCGAAGTTGTCGACGTCGGGGCGGGCGTCGAGCTTGCGGGAGAACGTGGTGTGGGGCAGGTAGAGTTGGCCCAGCCAGCTGCCGAAGCTGAAGGCGCCGCCTTCGGGTGCGACGACGCCGACGACCGTGAAGGGCAGGGCGGCCGTGGGTGGCGGCGGGGCACCGGGCAGCGCGGCCTGGGCATCGGGCGGTGCCATGCCGGGGTTGACGAAGACGAGCTGGCCGATGGGCGACTCATTCTTCTTGAACAGCGCGTCGCGCGCCTTCTCGTCCAGCACCACGACCTGGCTGCGCGATTCGAAGTCCATGGCGTTCAGGTAGCGGCCCTGCACGATCTTGAGCTTGCGTGCCTTCAGCGTGTTGGGATCGCCGCCGACGGCCTCCAGCATCGCGTCGCGCGACTGGTGTCGTGCGGTGAGCTGCATCTGGCGATTCAGCGTGACGCCCCTGACACCCTTGAGCGCGCGCAGCGAGTCGATCTCGTGCGGCCGGAAGGGCTGGGGCACGGCGCCTGGCGGCAGGCCGGGATTGCCGCGCCAGACCGGGATGCGGCCCGAGATCAGGCTGCTGAGGTCGGTCTCGATGGAGGCTCTTGCCGCGGTCGTCAGCGCCACGATGCTGACGACCGACGCGATGCCGATGCTGATGCCGAGCATGGACAGCGCCGTGCGCAGCCGGTTTCCCCGGAGGGCGAGCAGGGCGGTGGCGACAGCCTCGCGCCACTGCACCTGGATGCGGCGTAGGCGGCCGCCTTCCTTGACCGGCGGCGCATCGCTGGGCAGTTCGGTCGGCGCCACATGGCCGGCCGGCGTGCCGTTGTCGGCCACCACCTTGCCGTCCTTGAGCTCGATGACGCGGCGAGCGTGGGCGGCGACGGCGGCGTCGTGCGTGACCAGGATGATGGTGTGGCCGCGCTCGTTCAGTTCGCGCAGCAGGCGCAGCATCTCGGCACCCGAGGCGGAGTCCAGCGCGCCGGTGGGCTCGTCGGCCAGGATGATCTGGCCGCCGTTCATCAGCGCCCGCGCGATGGACACGCGCTGCTGCTGGCCGCCCGAGAGTTCATTGGGGCGGTGGTGCAGGCGCTCGCCCAGGCCCAGGCGCTCCAGCAGCGCGCGCGCACGTTCACCGCGCGGGCCGGTGCCGACGCCCGCGTAGACGGCGGGCAGGGCGGCGTTGGCGCGTGCGTCCAGATGCGGCAGCAGGTGGTAGCGCTGGAAGATGAATCCGAAGCGCTCGCGGCGCAGGGCGGCGAGCTCGTCGGGGCCCAGCGTGCCGGCGTCCTTCCCGCCGATGTGGAAGCTGCCGCGCGTCGGGTTGTCCAGGCAGCCCAGCACGTTCATCAGCGTGCTCTTGCCGGAGCCCGACTGGCCCATGATGGCGACGAACTCGCCGGCCTCGATGGACAGGCTGACGCCGTCCAGGGCAGGCACGTCGATCTCGCCCAGCTGGTAGTGCCGGGCCACATCCTTCAGCTCGATCAGAGCCATGTCAGTTGCTGGCTGCGCTGGCGGGGGCAGAGGCCGCGTCGGCAGCGCTGGGTGGCGCCAGCAACACCTTCTCGCCAGCCTTGAGGCCATCGAGGATCTGCACCTTGGCGCCGTCCTGCAGGCCGACCTTGACCTGCCGCGGCGCCTGCTTGTTGGCCGCGTCCAGTACCGTCACCGTGAAGCGGCCGTCCTTGCCGCGTTCGCCGAGCGCTACGATGGGCATGGCCAGCACCTGCCTGGCAGAACCGGTCTCGATGTCGACCTGTACCGTCATGTCGCTGAACAGCGCGCGGTCGCGGTTGTCCACCTCGAACAGCACGTTGTAGAAGACGGCGTTGCCAGCGCGCTCGGGCACCGGCTGGATGACGCGCACCTTGCCCTCGTAGCGCTTGCCCTCACCCGACAGCGTCGTGAAGCGCGCCGTCTGGCCCACCTTGACGGCCTGCACGTCTGCCTCGGGCACCTTGGTGCGCACGGTGATGGTGTCCAGGTCGGCCAGCGTCAGGATGACCGGCGTGATCTGCACCGAGATCAGCGTCTGGCCCACCTGCACCGGCAGGTTGACGACGGTGCCGTTCATGGGCGCCGTGATGCGGGTGTACGAGAGGTTGACCTTGCGCTTGTCCGCTTCAGCCTGCAGCCGCGTGAGGTTGGCGGCCTGGCCGCGCAGATCGGCCTCGATCTTGGCCAGCTCGATCTCCGCCTTCTCGGCCTCATTGCCCGAGGTGGCCTGGCCAGCCAGCAGGCGCTGCTGGCGCTTGAGCTCGCGGCGGGCGGCCTCGGCATCGACGCGGCGGCTGTCGATGGCGGCACTCGCCTGGGCCACGGCGGCCTCGGCCTGCGCCACGTCGCTGCGCGCCAGCTCCGGGTCGAGGCTGACGAGCAGGTCGCCCCTCCTGACCTGCTGGCCCAGCTCGACGTGGATGGTCTGGACCTGGCCGCTGACCTGGGCGCCGACGTCGACCTTGGTCTTGGCCTGCAGCACGCCGGCGGCCTGTACGGCCTGGGTGATGTCCGCCGGCGCCACGACGCCGCTGGGCGGCGGGGGCGGCGGGGGCGGCGTGCGGGTGAACCACCACGCGGCGCCACCGGCCGCGAGCAGGGCGATGACGATCAGGCGCAGGCGCCAGCGCCTCAGAAACGATGCCTTCTTCATGTCCCTCCCAGGACCTCGGGTCTGTGCCCTTTGTCGAACTTGGGGCTAGCCTATCGGTTGAACGGCGGCCAGTTGGCCCGCGAATGGCTCATCGTCGTGAGCGAATCGGGGCTTGGCGAAAGTCATGCGCCCGGGAGAGGCAGGCCCTGCCAGTTCAACGGCTGTGCGAAGTCAGGCGTGCCAGCGGCGAGGCCATGCTGACGCCGGGCGCTGCGGTGCTGGCGCCACGGGCTGGCTTGGCGTCGTCATCCTCGGGCGCGTCGGCCGACAGTGCTGCGATGCTGTCCGGGTTGCGCCGCATGGCCACGCCCACGGCCAGGATGTCGATGACCAGCAAGTGAAGGATGCGGCTGACCATGGGCAGGTGGGTGGCGATGTCTTCGATGTGGTCGACGATCAGCGTCACATCGGCCTTCTTGGCCAGCGGGCTCTGGCTGGCCGTGATGGCCACGACCTTGGCGCCGCGCTCCTGCGCCTTTTCGACGACGGAGATCAGCTCAGGCAGGCGGCCGCCGCTGCTGATGACGACGGCCACGTCGCCCTCGCGCAGCACGTCGGCAGCCAGCAGTTGCAGGCGTGGGTCGGTGTAGGCGCCGCAGGGCATGCCGAAGCGCAGGAACTTGAACTGCGCATCTTGCGCGACGACGCCGTAGTGGCCCAGCGCGAAGAACTCGATGCGGCTGGCGGCCAGCAGCATGTCGATGGCGCGGTCGATGGTGTCGCGATTCAGGTGGCTGCGCACCTGCAGGATGGCGCTGGCCGTGTTGCCCAGCACCTTGGCGCCGAGCTCCAGCATGGAGTCGTTGGTGTTGACCTGGGTGTGGGTGACGGGCACGGTGCCGGTCAGGCCAGAGGCCAGGCGCAGCTTGAAGTCCGACAGGCCTTCGCAGCCGAGGGAGCGGCAGAAGCGGATGACGGTGGGCTGGCTCACGCCGGCCGCGCGGGCGATCTCGGCGATGGGGTCGTTGAGCACCGAGCGCGGCTGGGCCAGCACGAGGTCGGCCACGCGCAGCTCGGCGGGCGACAGCTCGCTGCGGGCGCGGCGGATCTGGCCCAGGATGGCCGAGCCGGGCGAGGCCTGCAGGGTGCGCAGCTGGTTTTCCAGGATGGCCGAGGCGCCTTTGAAGGTGGCGTTCTCGGCGGTGATGACGAAGGTGGGGATGGCCGATACGTAGTCGCGGAATCGACCCTTGTCCTCGAAGCGCTCGCGGAACGGACTGCGGTCGAAGTACTCGCCCAGCCGCGGCACGATGCCGCCGCCGATGTAGATGCCGCCCAGCGAACCGAGCGTCACGGCCAGGTTGGCCGCGGCCGTGCCGAGCAGGCCGCAGAACACCTCGAGCGTTTCCAGGCAGAGCTTGTCGCTGTCCTCCAGCGCGCGCTGGGTGATGGCGGGGGCGAGCAGGGGCTCTGCGTTGACGATGCCGTTGCGGTCGGCCAGGGCCTTGTAGATCAGCTCCAGGCCGGGGCCGGAGATCAGGCGTTCATAGGAGACATGGTCCAGCGTCTTCCAGGCGAACTTAAGGATGTCCATCTCGCGCTCGTCGCGCGGTCCGAAGTTGACGTGGCCACCCTCGGTGCCGAGGGCAATCCAGCCTTCGCCGGCGGGGATCAGGCCGGAGACGCCCAGACCCGTGCCCGCGCCCAGCAGGCCGATGACGCTGGGTCGACGCGCCTGGCCACCACCGACCTGGCGCACGTCCACCTCGGCCAGGCGGGGCAGGGCCATGGCCAGGGCGGTGAAGTCGTTGACCACCACCAGCGTGTCCAGCCCGAGGCGCTGGCGCATCTCGTCGATGGAGAACTGCCAGTGGTAGTTGGTCATGCGCACCCGGTCGCCCTCGACCGGGTTGGCGATGGCAATGGCCGCGTGGGCGATCTGCTGCGCGCTGCCGTCCTGCCAGCTCAGGCCAGTCAGATAGGCGCGCACGGCGGCGTGGAAATCGGCATGGTCGGCGCAGCGCAGCGAGGCCATCTGCGTGAATTCACCGGGGCCCATTTCCAATGCGAAACGGGCGTAGGTGCCGCCAATATCGGCAAGCAGACGGGGGCTGTCGAAACGGGGCATGGGCGCTGGCGAAACCTGAGGGAATAGGACGGGCGATTATTCAGCAGGCCCGCAGGCCGCCCGGAGGGGCCGTCATCGGGGAAGGCGGGCTGGGTGCCAAACAGGTTGTAGCTTCACTACAGGCTATCGGCAATCGAGTTTCCCCAGGGCGAGGGACGAGTTGCCGGGATTTGAAAGCGTTTTCTGCGCCGCAAATCGAAACCTCGGGTGAGGCTGTATTGTCGATTTGATGTAGTTTTGCTACCGTCCGCTCCGACCGTAATTTCACCCTTTTCAGTCCTGTGTTTGCCAACGTCCGACTCCTGAATATCCGCAGCCTTTCAATCGTTCTCGTTTCGGGAGTCCCGGCATGAGCGCCGCCTATCCCTGGCTGGTGGCGGATGTTGGTGGTACGAACGCCCGCTTCGGCACGGTGGCCGGCCCGGGCGCGGCGGTGGAGGATGTGCGCGTACTGCCCGTGGCGGGCCACGCCGGCCCGGCGGCCGCGGTTCGCGCCTATCTGGACGGCCAGCCTGCCGGCAAGGCCGGGCCTCAGAGCGCTGCCTTCGCCCTGGCGACGGCGCTGGACGGCGATCGCATCGAGCTGACCAATGGCGCCTGGAGCTTCTCGCGCTCGGGAACCCAACAGGAGCTGGGCCTGAGCACGCTGCTCTGCCTGAATGACTTCGAGGCCCAGGCCCTGTCGCTGCCGCGCTTGCGCGCCGGTCAGCTGCGCGCCTGGGGAGCGCCGCCGCCGGCGACGGGCGACGTGGCCGTCGGCACCGTCATGGCCGTCATCGGCCCGGGCACCGGGCTGGGCGTGGGCGGGGTCGTGCGCGCGCCGGGGCGCTGGCTGGCGCTGCCGGGGGAGGGGGGGCATGCCACGCTGGCGCCGGCCGACGATTTCGAGAGCGCCGTTTTGAGCCAGGCGCGCCGCGAGTTCCCGCATGTGTCAGCCGAGCGTTTTCTGTCGGGCATCGGCCTGCCGGTGCTTTGCCGCTGTGTCGCAGCCGTGCTCGGCGAAGGCGAGGACGTCGGCACCCTGCCCACCGAGCAGATCGTCGCGCGTGGCCTGTCGGGCGAATCGCCGGCCTGTGTGCGCACGCTGGATGTGTTCTGCGCCATGCTGGGCGGCTTTGCCGGCAGCGTCGCGCTGACGCTGGGATCCCGTGGCGGCGTCTTCATCGGCGGCGGCATCGTGCCGCGCCTCGGCGAGCGTTTCTTCCAGTCGGAGTTTCGCCGCCGTTTCGAGGCCAAGGGCCGCTTCCAGGCCTTCCTGGCGGGCATCCCGACGGCCCTGATCACCGACACGCTTGCCGCGTTGTCTGGCGCCGCCCTGGCGCTGGAGCAGGCCGACGCCTGACCTGCCGCGCGCAGTCAGCGCGACGGCCCATCCCTGATCTGCACCCGTATCGCCACCCCGGATGGGATGGCGGTGCGGGTGTGCCTGCGCGGGCTGCGGTCGATCGCGCGCCCCGGCCGCCGTGGCTTTCTTCACGGATCCCGGGCTTGTTGTTAACCCCTAGGTTTGTGCTGTAGTTGAGCTACACATTGGTCATTGCCTCACCGTTCTCGTTGGCGTGCTTTGTTCGTAAATATCAATTCCATGCTGGTTTACCCTCGGATTCAAGCCGAAATCAGGTCGCTTCTGCGCAACGTCTAGGGTTTACGCAGGTGCGGAAAAAAATCTAGTTTTGATACAAAGCTGGTCGAGACGTTGGGTTCTCGCCCACCAGACGCAGGCCGATACCTCGGCGGGCGGACTTCGGGCCAAGCCGTTTTCCAATGAACCAGAGGAGACATTCATGACCATGAGCAAAGACAAGCGTGGCTCGGTTGCCACTGCGTCCTTCCGCATCAGTCCGGTGGCCGTCGGCTGCACGCTGCTCATCGCAGCCACGGGCGCGATGGCGCAGCAGCAGGAACAGCCCCAGCAACTGGAGACCGTGACGGTCACGGGCATCCGCAAGGGCATCGAAGCCGCGATCTCCGTCAAGAAGAACAGCGATTCGATCGTCGACGCCATCTCTGCCGAAGACATCGGCAAGCTGCCCGACACCAGCGTGGCCGAATCGGTGTCGCGCCTGCCCGGCGTCGCCGTGCAGCGCAACAAGTCGACCGGCAAGGCGTCGACCATCAGCATCCGCGGCATGTCGCCGGACTTCAACGGCTCGCTGTTCAACGGCCGCGAGCAGGCCTCCACCGGCGACAGCCGTTCGCCCGAGTTCGACGTCTACCCGGCAGAACTGCTGTCCGGCATCGTCGTCTACAAGACGCCCGACGCCACGCTGGTCGGCCAGGGCCTGTCGTCCACGGTCAACCTGACGACCGTGCAGCCGCTGAACTTCGCCAACCGCGTGCTCGCGGCCGGCTACCGCCGCCAGAAGACGGGCATCAGCTCGGGCGCGCCGCAGGAAGGCAGCGGCGACCGCTACTCCTTCTCCTACATCGACCAGTTCGCCGACCGCACCATTGGTGTGGCGCTGGCCGTCACGCGCCTGGACGAGCGCAACAACCAGCAGCTGAAGTTCGACAGCTGGGGTGGCTGGGCCGCCGACGTTCCCTACAACGGCAGCAACGTGAAGGTGCCGGGCGGCTTCAAGTCCGACATCGAGACCAACGACAACAAGCGCGACGGCTTCCTGGGCATCTTCCAGTTCCGTCCCAACAAGGACTTCAAGAGCACCGTCGACGTGTTCCAGTCGCGCGGCACGAACAAGCTCAAGCGCACCGGCCTTGAAGGCGGCATCCCGTTCGGCGCGAGCGGCGCGGGCAGCCTGTCGGACCAGTACGACCCGGCGGGCGTGCTGTCGGCGGCCACCATCACCAACGGCGTGGCCACCAGCGGCACGATGTCCAACTACAAGGCCGTCATCCGCAACCACCTGACGACCGACAAGGACAAGCTGACCAACTTCGGCTGGAACAGCGAGCTCAAGCTCAGCGACACCTGGAGCACCAATCTCGACCTGTCGCGCTCCAAGGGCGAGCGCCACACCAACCGCTACGAGACGACGGCCGGCCAGGCCGGCAACACGCCCGCCTCGCAGCTGAGCTCCATCTCCTGGACCGGCTTCAACGGCAACAACTTCCAGGACGTCAAGTACAAGACCAGCGTCGACTTCTCCAACCCGGCCAACGCACGCCTGACGGACGTGGAAGGCTGGAGCGGTGGCCCGAGCTCGCCGCAGGCCGGCTATCTGGCCCGCCCGGTCACGACCGACACCATCAACAACGGCCGCCTGACGTTCACCAACAGCACCGAGTTCGGCCCCATCCGCGCGACGACCGTTGGCCTGAACCTGTCGGACCGCAAGAAGATCCGCACCTCGGACGAGTACCGTCTGGCCATCAAGGGTGGCGACCCCTACGGCACCGCCCAGATGACCAACCCCAGCCCGGTGGTCGCCGGCTACAGCGGCGTGCCCATCCTGTCCTGGGACCCGACGGGCTCCGAGGGCGGGATCTACGACCTGGTCAGCAAGGTCGACGAGCCCATCCGCGTCAAGTTCTGGGACGTGAAGGAAAAGGTCTCGACCGCTTTCATCAAGGGTGACCTCGATGGCGAGCTGTTCGGCCTGAACTACCGCGGCAACGTCGGCCTGCAGGTCGTGCACACCGACCAGCACGGTGGCGGCTACTCCGTCGACAAGAACAAGTGCACGGGCAACACCGCGACGACCTGCCCGGCCGACTATGTCTCCGGCGACACCAAGTACACCGATGTGCTGCCCAGCCTGAACGTGGCGTTCGACCTCGGCAATGACCAGGTCATGCGCATGGGCCTGGCCAAGGTGCTGGCCCGCCCGGTCATGAACGACCTGCGCGCCGGTCTGTCCTTCAACCTGAGCACGCCCACCAACGGCGATCCTGCCCAGCTGACCGGCGGCGGCGGCAACCCGACCCTTGAGCCTTTCCGCGCCAAGGCCTTCGACCTGTCCTACGAGAAGTACTTCGGCAAGAAGGGCGTGATCAGCATCGCCGGCTTCTACAAGAAGCTCGACAGCTACATCCTGAACGTCGGCCGCCGCTTTGACTTCTCGCCCTATGTGACGCCGAGCACCCCGCTGCCCCCGAGCGGCTCGAAGATCGGCACGCTGACGATGCCGTTCAACGGCTCCGGCGGCAACATCAAGGGCATCGAGTTGAACGCCGACCTGCCGTTCTCGCTGGTCACCAGCTGGCTCGACGGCTTCGGCTTGCAGATCAACCACTCGGACACGCAGAGCTCGGTCAAGCTCCCGGTCAGCGGCTTCAACGGCGCCGACATCGGCAGCATCGACCTGCCGATGCCCGGCCTGTCGCGAAAGGTCACGAACGCCAAGCTGTACTACGAGGCCAACGGCTTCCAGATCGGCGTGGCGCGCAAGTACCGCTCCAAGTTCCTGGGCGAGATCCGCGACTACGAAGACACGCGCAAGCTGACCTTCGTCAAGGGCGAGGCCATCGTCGACCTGCAGGTCGCGTATGAGTTCCAGACCGGCTGGATGAAGGGCCTCTCGGTCAACTTCTCGGCGCAGAACCTGGGTAACACCGAGTTCAAGCGCTACCTGCCCGATGCCAACGGCAACGAGAACGTGGTCGAGTCCGTCAAGTACGGCAAGACCTATCTGCTTGGCGTGAACTACAAGTTCTAAGCCATGGCGGGGCATGGGTTCAAACCCTGCCCCTCTTCGGTTTGCGCCGGGGCCCCGCAGCGATATCGTCGGCGGGGCCTTTCCATTTCGAGAACCTCATGTCCGAGCATCTGATCAAAGACATCGTCATCGTCGGCGGCGGTACGGCCGGCTGGATGACGGCCGCGGCGCTGTCGTCCGCCGTGCGCGACCGCTACCGCATCCGCGTCGTCGAGTCCGACGAGATTGGCATCGTCGGCGTCGGCGAGGCCACCATCCCGATGATCCAGCGCTTCAACCGCGTCGTGGGCATCGATGAGAACGAGTTCCTGCGCGAGACCAGCGGCACCTTCAAGCTCGGCATCGAATTCGTGAACTGGGGGCGGCTGGGCGACCGTTACATGCACGGCTTCGGCCGCATCGGCCAGGACCTCTGGACCGTGCCCTTCGACCAGTACTGGCACCGCCTGCGTGCCGCCGGTCGCGCGCAGACGCTGGAGAACTACTCCATCACGCGCATGGCCAGCAAGGCCAACAAGTTCATGCCGGCGCGCCATGACATCGAGAACTCACCGCTGGCCGACATCAACTACGCCTATCACTTCGACGCCAGCCTGTACGCCCGCTTCCTGCGCCGCCTCAGCGAGAGCCGCGGCGTGCAGCGCATCGAGGGCAAGATCACGCACGCCACCCGCGTCGCCGAAGGCGCTCACGCCGGCCACATCGACGCCGTCGTCCTGGCAAGCGGCGAACGCATCGAAGGCCAGCTCTTCGTCGACTGCTCGGGCATGCGCGGCCTGCTGATCGAGCAGACGCTGCAGACCGGCTACGAGGACTGGCGCCACTGGCTGCCCTGCGACCGCGCGCTGGCCGTGCCCTGCGAGTCCGTTGCGCCGCTGACGCCCTACACCCGCTCGACGGCCCATCGTGCCGGCTGGCAATGGCGCATCCCGCTGCAGCACCGCATCGGCAACGGCCATGTCTACTGCAGCCAGTACGTCAGCGACGACGAAGCCGCGGCGACCCTGCTGGCCAACCTGGACGGCAAGCCCCTGGCCGAACCGCGGCGCATCCCGTTCGTCACCGGCATGCGCCGCAAGACCTGGAATGCCAACGTTGTCGCGATCGGTCTGTCCAGCGGCTTCCTGGAGCCACTGGAGTCCACCTCCATCCACCTGATCCAGGCGGCCATCCAGCAGCTCATCGACTTCTTCCCCGACCGCGGCTTCGACGCGACCGACGTCGAGGAATTCAACCGCACCAGCCGCTTCCACTACGAGCGCATCCGCGACTTCATCATCCTGCACTACCACCTCAACCAGCGCGAGGACTCCGAGTTCTGGAAGGCCTGCGCCCACATGGCCGTGCCCGAGACGCTGAAGGAGAAGATGGACCTCTTCCGCAGCCACGGCCGCATCGTGCGCTTCAACAACGAGCTCTTCACCGAGGTGGGCTGGCTGCAGGTCATGGAAGGCCAGAACCTCGTGCCCCGGCGCCACCATCCGCTGGCCGAACTGCAGACCGAGCAGGCGACCTTCGACTACCTCGACAGCGTGCGCGACGTCATCGCCAAGTGCGTGGCCGTCATGCCCGACCACGCCGACTACATCGCCCAGCACTGCGCGGCCCAGCCGATGTAGGCCGGAGCACCGCGCATGCCCGCCCAGCTCCAGGACATCGTCATCGTCGGCGGCGGCACCGCCGGCTGGATGACGGCACTGGGCCTGGTCACCGTCGTCGGCGACCGCTACCGCATCCGCGTCGTCGAGTCCGACGAGATCGGCATCGTCGGTGTCGGTGAAGCCACCATCCCGCTGATCCAGCGCTTCAACCGCATCGTCGGCATCGCCGAGAACGATTTCCTGCGCGAAACCGGCGGCACGTTCAAGCTGGGCATCGAGTTCGTGAACTGGGGCCGCGTGGGCAACCGCTACATGCACGGCTTCGGCCGCATCGGCCAGGACCTCTGGACGGTCGGCTTCGAGCAGTACTGGCACCGCCTGCGCCTGGCCGGCCTTGCCCGGCCGCTGGGCGACTACGCCATCACCCAGCAGGCCGCGCGCGCCAACCGCTTCATGCCGGCCCGCCCCGAGCCGGCCAACTCGCCGCTGGCGGACATTGCCTACGCCTACCACTTCGACGCCGGCCGCTACGCGCGCTATCTGAGACGCCTTGCCGAGGCGCGCGGCGTGCGGCGCACCGAGGGGCGCATCACGCATGCGACGCGCAGCGAAGGCGGTGACATCGACGCCGTCGTGCTGGCCGGCGGCGAGCGCATCATCGGCGAGCTCTTCATCGACTGCTCGGGTTTTCGTGCCCTGCTCATCGAGGAGACGCTCAAGACCGGCTTCGACGACTGGAGCCACTGGCTGCCCTGCGACCGCGCGCTGGCCGTGCCCTGTGAGCCGGCGTCCCCGCTGACACCCTACACACGCTCCACGGCCCATCACGCCGGCTGGCAATGGCGCATCCCTCTGCAGCACCGCACCGGCAACGGCCATGTCTACAGCAGCCACCACGTCAGCGACGACGAGGCCGCCGCGACGCTGCTGGCCCACCTCGACGGCAAGGCGCTGGCCGAGCCGCGCGCACTGCGCTTCATGGCCGGCATGCGTCGCAGGACCTGGAACGCCAACGTCGTGGCCATCGGCCTGGCCGCCGGCTTCCTGGAACCGCTGGAGTCCACCAGCATCCACCTCATCCAGCAGGCCATCCAGCTGCTGATCGACTTCTTCCCCGACCGCGGCTTCAGCCCGGCCGACATCGCCGAGTTCAACGCCCAGAGCCGCTTCCACTGGGAGCGCATCCGCGACTTCATCGTGCTGCACTACCACGTCAACCAGCGCGACGACTCCGCCTTCTGGCGCGACTGCGCCCACATGGCCGTGCCCGAGTCGCTGCGCGAGAAGATCGCGCTCTACCGTGGCCATGGCCGCGTCCAGCGCTTCAACGGCGAGCTTTTCACCGAGACGGCCTGGCTGCAGGTGATGGCCGGGCAGAACCTGATGCCCGAGAGCTACCACCCCTTCGCCGCGCTGCAGGCGCAGGACAAGGTGCACGACTACCTCGAAGCTGTCCACCGCGCCGTCACGAACAGCGTGGCGCAGATGCCTGACCACGCCGACTACATCGCCCGCCATTGCGCGGCGCCCTCCTGAACCAAGGCCCACACCATGACCCTGCCCCTGCGTCGCCGTACCGTGCTGACTGCCGCTTCCTCCCTCGCCCTGCCCGCCATGAGTGCCACGAAAGACATGCCCCATCTGCCCTGGTCCCGCCAGGCCGTCATCTACCAGATCAACGTCCGCCAGTTCTCGCCCGAGGGCACGCTGCAGGCCGTGCAGTCCGACCTGCAGCGCCTCAAGCACCTGGGCGTGGACATCCTGTGGCTGATGCCCCTGCAGCCCATCGGCAGGCTCAACCGCAAGGGCAAGCTGGGCAGCTACTACTCGATCAGCGACTACACGGCCGTGAACCCCGAGTTCGGCACGCCGGCCGATGCCAAGGCCTTCGTCGCCGCTGCGCACAAGCTGGGCTTCAAGGTCATCCTCGACTGGGTGGCCAACCACACCGCCTGGGACCACCCCTGGGCCGCGGCCCACAAGGACTGGTACAAGCTCAACGCCAAGGGCGAGATCTATCCCGTCACCTTCAACGAAGGCCAGGCCAGCGAGGAGCACTGGGACGATGTCGTCGCGCTGAACTACAAGAGCGAGGGCCTGCGCGCCGCGATGATCGACTCGATGAAGTTCTGGGTGCGCGAGGTCAACCTCGACGGCTTCCGCTGCGACGTCGCCAGCCTAGTGCCGACCGACTTCTGGGTCCGCGCCCGCAAGGAACTGGATGCCGTCAAGCCGATGTTCATGCTGGCCGAGTCGGACGCCATCGACCTGCACACCAGCGGTGCCTTCGACATGACCTACTCCTGGGACCTGGCCGACCAGGTCTTCAAGAAAATCGGCAAGGGCGAGGCCGGTGCACCGCTGTTGCGCGAGTGGCTGGCCAAGCAGCCAGCGGGCTACCCGGCCTATGCCTACCGCATGCGCTTCACCAGCAACCACGACTTCAATTCCTGGCATGGCACCGATGCCGATCTCTACGGTGACGCCTACCAGGCCCTGGCAGTGCTGACCTTCACGCTGCCCGGCATGCCGCTGATCTACAACGGCCAGGAGTCGCGGCTCACCAAGAAGCTGGAGTTCTTCGAGAAGGATGCCATCGACTGGAAGCGATATGAGCTGAGCGACTTCTACGCCCGACTCGTGGCGCTCAAGCACGCGCATCCGGCGCTGGCCGCCGGCCAGTACGGTGCGCCGGTCAGGCTGCTGGAGGCGCCGGCCGACGTCGTCGCCTTCGAGCGCCGCCTGGGCGAAGACGCCGTGCGCGTCGCCGTCAACCTGTCCAAGGCCGAACAGACCTGGCAGGGCCACAAGCTCGGGCCCTGGGGATGGCATCTGTCTTGAACGAGCATCGACCCCATGTCCATTTCGCGGCGCGCAGGAACTAGCTCAGCGACTCCAGCGGCCTTGTCTTCGACGCGGCCACCGGGCTCTGGCACTTCTGGCGAGTCCAGCCTTGACGGCACCGTGTTGAAGCAAGGCCGCAGCGACTGGCTGCGCAGCGTCTTGACCCTCCTGACCCTCTCATGAAGATTCTGATCACCGGCCTGAGCGGCACGCTGGCCCCGCGCTTGGCCGAAGCCGCACGGGCTGCAGGCCACCAGGTCATCGGCTGGGACCGCCAGGCGGTCAACCCGGACGACGAGGCGCTGTCGGCCGCCTGGCTGGCCGCCCAGTCCGTGGACGCCGTGGCCCACCTGGGCATGGCGTCGGCGCGCTTCGCCGGCTGGCTGGCGTCGCGCTGCCCGAACTTCCTGTTCACAAGCACCGTGATGGTGTTTGATCACGAGCCCGACGGCCCGCATGACGTGGCCGATGCGCGCAACGCCAAGGACGACTACGGCCGCTACAAAGCCGACTGCGAGGATGCCGTGCTGCTGGCCAACGAGCGGCCCGTCATCGCCCGCATCGGCTGGCAGATCGACGCGACCCGGCCCGGCAACAACATGCTGCTGACGCTGGACGAATGGCAACAGCGCGATGGCCGCGTGGCGGCCAGCAGCGCCTGGACGCCGGCCTGCTCCTTCATGGAGGACACGGCCGCAGCCCTGCTGGGGCTCATCGAACGACCACTGGCCGGCGTGCACCACCTGGACAGCAATGCCGAAGAGGCCTGGCGCTTCGACGAGCTGGCCCGGGCACTGGCGCGCAAGTTCGCGCGTGACTGGCGCGTCGAGGCCCACGAGGATTACCGCCACGATCAGCGTCTCGTGGGCGGCTCGAGTGCCTTGCCGCCGCTGTCGGCCCGCTTGCCGGGCCTTGCCCGTGATTGAGCGCTGGCCCATCGACGGCAAGGGCCGCAGCCGCACCGTGGCTCATGGCGGCCTGGTCTGGACGGTGGCCAACGCGACCGACCCGGCGGCGGGCTTCGAGGCCCAGGTCGGCCAGAGCCTGCAGATGCTCGAAGCGCATCTGCTGGAGGCCGGCTCGGCGCGGACGCATCTGCTGTCGCTGCAGGTCATCCTGACCGACATCGCCAACCGCGACGCTTTCGACAGGCAATGGCAGGCCTGGATCGGCCCCTGCCCCGAGCATTGGCCGCAGCGGGCCTGCTTCCAGTCGGGCCTGGCGCCGGGGCTGCAGGTAGAACTGATCGCCGTCGCGACGTCCCTCGCCGCGGGGGCATCGACAATCGGCCGATGAAAGCACCCGCCCGCCTGCAGGCACTGATTGAAGAAGGCCTGATCGACAGCGTCGTGCGGCAGCTCAAGAGCGGCAAGGAAGCCGACGTCTACGTCGTGCGCTGCGGCGACGACACCTGCGCCGCCAAGGTCTACAAGGAGGCCAACAAGCGCGGCTTCCGCCAGGCCGTCGACTACACGGAGAACCGCAAGGTCCGCAACAGCCGGCAGGGGCGCGCGATGGCCAAGCGCACTGCCTATGGCCGCCAGCAACAGGAGGCAGCGTGGCAGAGCGCCGAGGTCGACGCGCTCTACCGCCTGGCCGCGGCCGGCGTGCGCGTGCCGCAGCCGGGCAACTTCCATGATGGCGTGCTGTTGATGGAGTTGGTGGCCGACGAGCATGGTGACGCGGCGCCGCGGCTGAACGACCTGACCTTCACCGAGGCAGAGGCGCAGCAGCACCACGCCACGCTGATCGGCGAGGTGGTACGCATGCTGTGCGCCGGCGTCATCCATGGCGACCTGTCGGAGTTCAACGTGCTGCTGGCCGCCGACGGGCCGGTCATCATCGACCTGCCGCAGGCCGTGGACGCGGCCGGCAACAACCACGCACCGCGCATGCTGATCCGCGACGTGAACAACCTGCGCAACTTCTTCGGCCAGCACGCACCCGCGCTGCTGGCCACGCAGTACGGCCCCGAGATCTGGGCCCTCTATGCCGCCGGCCGCCTGATGCCCGACACGCCGCTGGCGGGGCGTTACGAGCACAAACCCGGTGAGGTCGACCTGTCGGCCGTGCTGCGCGAAATCGAAGACGCGCGGCGCGAAGAGGCGGACCGCCTGCTGCGGATGAGTTAGGCCTCGCCGGGCTGCATCCACAGCTCGCTGCGGGTCACCGGCGTCTCGGGCGGCAGCAGCGGGTTGCTCAGGCGCAGCACGCGGCCGGCCGAAATGGGGTGGGCCTTGAGTACCGCGCCGTAGAACTCGCGGTGCAGGCGCTGGAAGCTGCCATCGGCGACGGCTGCCTCCAGGCCGGTCCTGAGCTCCGCCGCAAGGTCGGGACGGCTGGGGCTGACGAAGAGATAGGCCGCCGCCGGGTAGTGCAGCATCAGCCCGGGCTCGATGGCCAGCTCGGGGTAGCGGCCGCTGGCGAGCTCGGCGTCGATCTCAAGGATGGAGCGTGGGAAGTAGTCGATGCGCCCGGCCGCCAGCATGCGGAACAAGGCCTCGTAGCCGCTGCTGGTGCCTACCTGCAGGCCGTTGGCGCGCAGGATGGTGGTGTCGGGCCAGTCGTGGCCCTGGCCGGCCACGCGCTGGCGCAGGTCTTTCAGCGTGCGCACGCGCTGCCATTGCTCCAGCTCGGCACGCCGCACCAGCAGCAGGCGCCAGCCGAGCATGCCGCGGTCGATGGGAATGCGCACCGGCAACAGGCCGCCCGACTCACGCTGGTTGTCCGTCATCGTCCACATCAGGTCGATGGGGCTGTGGCCCGTGGCCAGCTCGATCAGCGTGCGGCCCTGCGTCATGTCGAGGTCGACGAGGCGGATCTCCAGCTTGCTGCCGGCACGGGCCAGGGCCAGTTCGACGACGCGGCGCACGTAGCCCAGCTGCGGGTCCGGCATGCTGATGTGGCGGGGCAGGCGCGCCGGCTCGCCGGGCTGGGCGCAGACCGGCTGGCCGGCAAGCAGCAGGGGCAGGAGCAGCAGCTGGCGGCGTCGCATCGGCGGCGGGATCGATTGCATGAACCGCCATCATGCGGCAGCCGGCGCGGCCGGCGCGCTGGCGTCAACCCGAGGCGCTCGGGTTTACCCTGAGTTGGTGTTGTTGCGCTTCGGCTTCGTGCTCGCGCAGCCTCTGCAGCAGGCGCGCATCGTCCAGGGCGGCGTCCTCGGGTGCCAGCGCGCCGCAGCCGCGCAGGGCTGGTCCGTGCTCTTGCAGCGCCCGCTGCAGCCACCGGGCGCGCCTGAGCGTGCGCGGCGTGCAGGAGCGGCCACGCAGGTCGTCGTCGAGATCGCTGCGGTGAGCCTGCCAGGCGTCGGTCAGGTAGAGCTGCGCCGGTGCCCGGGCCAGCTCACGCCGCCAGCGCGCGGCCAGGCTACGGTAGTGACCGAGCACGTGCGGCGTCGCGCCGCGCCGCGCCAGCCGCCCGGCCAGCGCTTCATAGGCGGCGCCGGCCAGCTGCTTGAAGCGGACGAAGTGCGGCAGGGCCTGCGCGTCGCTGCCGGCGTCAAGCAGGGCGCCAAAGAGATGGCGACCCTCGATGCGCTCGGCCAGGTGATGCCGCGGGTTGTCGCAGCCATCGCCGGCGCTGTTGAGCTGTGTCAGCGGATCGAAGCGGTAGCAGTAGCCGAAGTCGTAGAGCCAGATGCGCTCACCGTCGTCCAGCAGGTTGCCGGCGCTGTAGTCCCATTCGAAGAAGCCGTGCTCGATCAAGGCGCAGCCGGCGTCGAGCAGGCGGCGGGCCTGGCGCTCGTCCAGCACGCCGGGGTGACGCCCCTCGATCCACTGCGAGACGACCAGGCCGGCGTGCAGCGAGCCGTAGACGGGTGCGACGATGCCGGGCAGGGCCAGCGAGGCCAGTTCGGCGTGGCGCTGCAGCTCGTTGAGGAAGGAGGTGCGGCCGTCGTCGTTGCGCACCCGGCATTCGGCGCGGGCGCGCTTGACGGCCCAGCGGTGGCCGTCGTGGTTGAGGCAGATCACTTCGGCGGTCAGGCCGCCATCGTGGAGGGCCTCGACGCCCGGGCTGTCGGCCGCGAGGGACTGCAACGCGGCGACGGGCAGGGGCAGGGCGGTTTCGCTGCCGAAGGCGAACTCTGCACCGCTGGCGATGAAGGCCAGGTTGGCCTGCTGGCGCCGGGCGTCCAGCGTCAGATCAGGCCCGGCCATGCATCGCCGTGGCGGTCGAAGGCGGCACGGATGGCGACGACCCGCTCGGCCGGCAACGGACCGCGGGCGATGGCGTCCAGGTTGCGGCGCAGGTTGGCCGGCTTGGCCGTGCCGACGATGGCGCTGGCGGCACCGGCGTGGAAGGCGGCGAAGCGCAGGGCGACGTCCGCCCAGTCCTCGGCGCAGGCGATGCCCATGGCCTGGAAGCGGTCCCAGTACTGGCCTTCGGCGAAGTCGGCGGGCCGCTCGGCGTGGCGCCACACGGCGCCGGCCAGCGGGCGCTTGGCGATGACGCCGATGCCGGCGTGGTCGGCCCGTGCGGCGCGAGTCTTCAGGTGGGCCTGGTCGCAGAGGCTGATGGAGGTCTGCAGGCCGCCGAAGCTGCCGCTTTCGATGGCGAAATCGATCTCGGCGTTGTCGCCGGAGTAGGCGGCCACGCGCAGCTTGCCGGCCGCACGGCAGTCATTCAGCGCGCGGGCCACGTCGCCCTGCTGCAGCACCGGCAGGGGGCAGGAGTGCAGGTGGACGATGTCGAGCCAGTCGGTCTTCAACAGCTTCAGCGCACGCTCGACGCCGGCGACGATGCAGTCGTAGGTCCAGTCCGGCACGCCCTCGACGCCGTAGCCGACCTTGGTAGACAGCACGAACTCCGCGCGGCGGTGGGCGATGTGGCGGCCGATGCGCGCTTCGCTGAGGCCATAGCCGCGCGCGGTGTCGATGAGGTTGATGCCTTGGTCGAGCACATGGTTGAGCAGCGCGCCGGCCTCGGCTTCGGTCGTGCGCTCGTCGTTGATGTGCATGGCGCCGAAGCCGAGCGCGGACACCTTGAGGCCGCTGTGGCCGAGAGGATTCAGGATCATGGCGTGACGAGGACGCGGCCGAACAGGGGCGGCACGGTGAGCTGGATCCAGCCGTGCTGGGCCGTCACCGCGTCGCCGCCGAGGGCGTCGCGCAGGGTGTCGGCCGGGAAGGGCAGGCCGACCTTGACGGTCCTGGCGGTGGTGCTGTTGTTGGTGGCGGTGAGGGCCCAGGTCTTGCCGTCCTGGCGGGCCAGCACGACGACATGCTCGTCGACATGCAGCGGCGCCGAGAGCGTGCCGTGGCGCAGCACGGGCAGGTCATGGCGAAGTTTCGTCAGCCGCTTGAAGTCGGCCAGCAGGGCCTCGTCGGGCTTGCCGCCTTCGTCGGCCCAGGGGTAGGGTGCGCGGTTGTAGGGATCGTCGCCGCCGCCCAGGCCCACCTCGTCGCCGTAGTAGATGGTGGGCGAGCCGGGGTAGGTCATCTGGAAGAACACGGCCAGGCGCAGGCGCTGCTTGGCGAGTTGGAGGTCCTGGCCTTCGCCGAAGTGGTGCAGGGCGCGCGGCTGGTCGTGGGTGGACAGCAGGTTCATCAGCGCTGAGAAGGCCTGCGGCGGATAGGCCTCGCGCATCAGCTCCAGGTTGGCGGCCATCATCTGGGCCGACTTGCCGGCGGCGTAGTCCAGCACGGCGTTGCGGAAGATGTAGTTCATGGTGCTATCGAACATATCTCCGAGGAAATATTTCGAGCTGTCGAACCAGGTTTCGGCCACCGTCAGTGCATCCGGCTTCTTGGCCTTCACCGCCTGGCGCCACTCGCGCCAGAAGTCGTCGGGCACCCAGGGCGCCACGTCCATGCGCCAGCCGGCCGCGCCGCGGTCCAGCCAGAGGTTGGTGACGGAGTCCTTGTCGCGGTAGGCGTAGGCGCGAAAGGACGGGTTGCTCTTGTCGATCTCGGGCAGGTCGGCCACCCCCACCCAGCCCTGGTACTGCTTGTTCGGGTCCTTCTCCTCGGGCTTGAACTTGAACCAGCCGTAATAGGGCGAGGCGGGGTTGGGCTTGCCGTTGTCGAAGGCGCCGCCGGCGGGGAAGTTGCCGTAACGGTTGAAGTAGGGCGAGTCCGCGCCGACGTGGTTCAGCGAGGTGTCGGGGATGACACGGATGCCGCGCCTGGCGGCTTCGGCGCACAGGCGCACGAAGTCGTCGTTCGTGCCGAAGGCCGGGTCGATCTGCTTGTAGTCGGCCGCGTCGTATTTGTGGTTACTGGGCGCGCGGAAGACCGGGGTCAGGTAGAGGGCGTTGGCGCCCAGGCTCTGGATGTAGTCGAGCTTTTCGATGATGCCGGCCAGGTCGCCGCCGAAGAAGTCGTTGTTGTAGAGGGCGTCGGAGCCGTCGCCCTTCTCTCCAGGTCCAGCCGGCTTGAACGGCTTCTCGTTCCAGGTCGCATGGCGCTCGACGTCGCCGTTCTGGTAGCGGTCCTGCGGCCGGCCGCCGCCGGGGCGCGGGTCGTTAGCCTTGTCGCCGTTGCGGAAGCGCTCGGGGAAGACGTAGTAGTAGACGATGTCCTTCGTCCAGGCCGGCACCTGGAAGTCAGGTGCGTAGATGGTCTGGCGGTAGCGGCGGACTCGCTTGGCGCTGGCGGGCAAACGCTCGATGGCGGCCGGACCCATGGAGCCCTTCTCGCGCGTCCAGTAGACGGCGTCGCTGTTGTTCTGCAGCGCGTAGCGCGTGCCGTCATACATCTCCAACTCGAACCAGTAGCCGTAGACGCCGATGTCGGCAAAGCGATAGCGGGCCGTAAAACCCACGCCCAGGCCGCGCGAGTGCGGCGTCATGGCGATGCGGGCCAGCGGCTCGTAGCTCAGCTGCTCCTGGTTGCCGCTCATCTGGCGGCGTTCGATGACGAGGGTGGCGCTCTTGAGACCCGGCGCGTCGTTGCCGACGCTGAAGCGGATCTCGGTGCCGGCTGGCTGCGCGCCGAAAGGGGCCTTGAACTCTTCCGCCCGCGAGCTGAAGTGGGCGGTCAGCGCGGCGCGGTCGGTGATCGCTTGAGGCGGCGTGGGCTTGAAGGTCCTGGGCCCGACGACGAGGGCGGCACTGCCGTCGGCCGCGATGGCCAGGCGCAGCGTATGTTCGCCGCCGAAATCGCGCTTGACGTTGCCGCCGGCGCCACGAGCCGGATTGCCCTTGGCGTCGCCGCCGAAGGTCAGCGCGGGCGTCCAGTCCTCGTCGGCGAGCTTGAACTCCTGCGTGCCCTTGGCGGCGAGGTTGAGGTAGTAGGCGTCGCAGCGGTACTCGAACGCCTGCTCGTCCTGGGCCGCCCAGTTGTTCAGCGCGCCGCGCAGGTAGATCGTGGCATCGCCCAGCGGCGCGGGTTTGCAGTCGGCGGCGCGGGCAGCAGGGGCCAGCGCGAGCAGGGCGGCGCAGAGCGCGAGGGACTTGGGCATGGGGAAGGCGATCCGTGGTGCCGCGGATGCGGCAGAGGGGTGGGGCGGTGTCAGCGCACGCGCTTGTAGCGGCTGTAGCCGCCCAGCTCGCGCGGCACCGGCTTGAGCACCAGCACGCCACGGGGCGGCAGGTCCACCGTGACGAAGCCGGAGCCGATGGTCAGCGGCGTTGTCGTCGGCACCAGGCCCAGCACGTCCTGCAACGGCGTGTCGTCCATCAGCGCCCAGTTCGCCACCATCAGTCGGTCGCGCACGGGCTGGTCGGACGGGTTGGCGACGACGATGACGGTGTCGAGCGCCTTGTCGGTGTGGCGCTCGAAGGCGAGCAGCCGGGCCGACTCGACGAGGCGGAAGTCGCCCACGCGCAGCGCGCGGTGAGCCTTGTGCATGTCGACGAGCTTGCGCACCCAGACCGTCTCGGGGTTGGCGTCGCCGACGAGGTCCCAGCGCATCGGGCCGCGGTTCTCGGGGTCCGCACCGCCGGGCATGCCGACCTCCACGCCGTAGTAGAGGTTGGGCGCACCGGGCAGCGTGAACTGCAGGGCCTGCACGAAGCGGCGCTGAGCGGTGTCGGGGAACTGGCTCGCGACGCGCGGGATGTCGTGGTTGTCGATGACGATCCAGGACTTCAGCATGCCCTCGATGCCGGCGTCGCGCACCATGCGGTCGATCATTCGGCCGGCCGCAGGGCCGCTGAACTCGTCGGCGGCGCTGCCGTTGATGATCTGGCGCAGCGCGAAGTTCATGACGCCGTCCATGGACTTTAGCCAGGCGCCGGGGTAGTTGACGATCTCACCGACGACCAGCGAGCCGGGCTTTTCAGCGTGGGCGGCCTTCGTCAGCGCCGAGAGGTAGGTGGGGCCAAGCTCGAAGGCCGTATCCAGCCGCCAGCCGTCGGCGCCGTCGCGCAGGTAGCTGCGCACGACGGAGTCCGGCGCTTCGTAGAGGTAGCGGCGCACGGCAGGCGATTCGAGGTTCAGTTCCGGCAGGTTCTGGAAGCCCGTCCAGACCCGTGCGCCGCCGGCGTACTGCGGGCCGATGGCGAACCACTCGTGCCAAGGGCTCTTCGGGTTGGCCATCGCCGCCTTGAAGGCCGGCGAATTGCGGCCCATGTGGTTAAAGACGCCGTCCAGCACCACCTTGAGCCCGCGGCGATGGGCATCGCTGGCCAGCCGCTTGAAGTCCTCGCGGCTGCCGTACTCGGGCGAGATGGCCTTGAAGTCCAGCGCGTCGTACTTGTGGTTGGTGTAGGCGTGGTGGATGGGGTTGATGTAGAGCACGTCCGCGCCGAGCTGCTGGACATGGTCGAGCCTGCTCGTGGCGCTGGCGAGGTCACCGCCCCAGAAGTCCAGCTCGTGGGCCGACAGCTTCTCGGCTTCGAGATAAGGCCCCGGTGCGGGTACTTCGCTCCAGGCTCGCAAGCGCTTGGGCGCTGGATAGAGGGCGCGCTTGGCCTCCAGGTTCTGCGAGGGCGCAAAGCGGTCCACGATGATCTGATAGACGACGGCGCCGTTGCGCCAGTCGCGCTCGCGGTCTTCGTAGGGGCCAGCCTGCGCCTGCAAAGCACCGAGCAGGGCCAGACCTGTCGCGGCGAGGACGCGCTTCATCCCTTCACGCCGCCGGCCGTCAGGCCGGAGACGATCCAGCGCTGGGCCAGCAGGAAGACCAGCGTGATGGGCAGGCCCGACAGCACCGCCGCGGCCGCGAAGTCACCCCACAGGAAGCGCTGGTCGTGCAGAAAGTATTTGGAGCCGACGGCCAGCGTCAGGTTTCCTTCTTCACGCAGCAGGATGGAGGCGACCGGGTACTCGATGATGGTGCCGATGAAGGCCAGCACGAAGACCACCATCAAGATGGGCACGGCCATGGGCAGCAACACGCGGGAGAAGGCCTGCCAGTGCGTGGCGCCATCGACCTTGGCGTTCTCCTCGATCTCCACCGGGATGGTCTCGAAGTAGCCCTTGATGGTCCAGACGTGGGTGGCGATGCCGCCCAGGTAAGCCAGCACCAGGCCGGCATGGGTCTCGATGCCCAGTGCCGGCACATAGGTGCCGATGGTCTCGAAGATGGCGTAGATGGCCACCAGGGCCAGCACCGGCGGGAACATCTGCAGCAGCAGCATGCCGTTGAGCACGGGCTTGCTGAAGCTGAACTTCAGGCGCGCGAAGGCATAGGCCGCGGTCGTCGAGATGGCGACGATGAGGAAGGCCGAGGCGGTGGCGATCTTGATCGAGTTCCACAGCCAGGTCAGCACGGGGAAGGGCGGTTGCACCAGGCTGCCGTCGGCGGCCTGGTACGGAATGCCCAGGGCCAGCTTCCAATGCTCCAGGCTGATCTCGGTCGGGATCAAGCTGCCGGTGGCAAAGTTGCCGGGGCGCAGCGAGATGGACACGACCGCGAGCAGCGGGAAGAGGGTGATGGCGATGAAGACCCACATCACCGCATGGGCGGCGAAGGTGCGCCAGCGGGCTTGTTTGCCGAGGACGATGGCCATGATGATTACTTCTGCGCCTTTGCCGACATGCGGAGGTTGATGAGCGACAGCGCTGCGACCAGGAAGAAGATCAGCGTCGAGATTGCCGCGGCGAGGCCGAAGTCCGAGCCCGAGTCACGGAAGGCGATGCGGTAGGTGTAGCTGACGAGGATGTCGGTTTGCCCTGCAGGCAGCTTGGTGGACAGGAAGTCCGGCCGGCCGTCGGTCAACAGCGCGATCAGCACGAAGTTGTTGAAGTTGAAGGCGAAGGCACTTACAAGCAGCGGCGCCAGCGGCTTAATGATTAGCGGCGCGGTGATCTTGAAGAAGTTGGTCGCAGGGCTGGCGCCGGCCAGGGCCGAGGCTTCGTACAGGTCTGCGGGAATCGCCTTCAGCAGCCCCGAGCACAGGATCATGATGTAGGGGTAGCCCAGCCAGACGTTGACGATGAGCAGCATGGTCTTGGCCAGCAGCGGATCGGCGAACCAGGCCGGCTTGACGCCGAACAGCGCGTTCAGGATGGCGTTGATCTCGCCGAAGTTCTGGTTGAACAGGCCCTTGAACACCAGGATGGAGATGAAGCCCGGCACCGCGTACGGCAGGAACAGCAGCGTACGGTAGGTGGTGCGGTAGCGCATGCCCTCCCAGTTCAGCATCACGGCGAACAGCATGCCGATGGCCGTGGCGAAGGCGACGGTCAAGGCCGAGAACACCACCGTCCAGGTAAAGATGGACAGGAAGGGGCCGCGGAACTCGGCGTCGAAGAGCATGCGGGCGTAGTTGCCCACGCCGATGAAGGCCTTGAAGCCGGGCTGCAGCGTCTCGCCGGTGGCGGACTGGAAGAAGCCGGTGTCGCGGTTGGGCGTGAAGACGGTGCCGTCCGCCGTGCGGGTCAGGCTGCCGTCGGCATTGGCGGCCCACTGCGGCTTGACGGGGCCGAACTCGCGCAGGCCCAGGTAGTGCAGTTCGGTCTTGTCAGGGAGCACCAGCACGAGCCGCGCGAGCGCGTCGCGGTGCTTGATGAGTTCGGGCAAGGGCAGGGCGGCCTGCAGCGGCGCGGTGAGCGGCAGGCGCTCGGCATCTGCCGGGGTCAGGTCGACGCGCTGCGCGCGGCTGATGCTGCGCAGGGCCAGGGGCGAGGACACCCAGCGCGGCGCGGCGCCGCCTTCGGGTTGCAGCACGAGGCGGAACTCGTTGCCGTCGGCGTGCAGGCTGTAGGCCAGCACCTGGTCCTCGACGGCGTCGTGCTGCTCCAGCAGGTACTCGCGCACCCGGCTCTCGCTGAGCAGGTGGGTGCTGGAGTAGTTGGTGAAGCCGATCTGCGCCGTGTAGAGCAGCGGGAAGGCGATGAAGACCAGCATGCCGGCGATGCCGGGGAAGAGGTAGCGCCAGGCAAAGCCGCCGCGGCTCAGGTAGACGTAGAAGCCGGCCGTGAACAGCACAAGCAGGCCCGCGGCCCAGGCCGCCTGACCCGTGGTGTAGACGACGAAGACGAGGTAGAGCGCCGCCACTATGGCGGCCGCAGCCAGTGGCCAGCGCAGCCAATGGCTGAGCTTCTCGGTCAGTGTGGGCGGCAGCGTCGAGTAGGCGCCCTGGCCCAGGGAAGAGGAGAGCGCGTTCATTTGTTCAGCAGCATCCGTGCGGCGGCGCCGTCGAGCGCGTCCTTCGGTGATTGCAGGCCGTTGGTGATGGCTTCCAGCGCCGCGTCCATCGCGGTCCAGAAGCGCCCCACCTCGGGGATGTTGGGAATGGGCGCGCCGTTGCGGGCGTTGGTCATGCTGGCCGCGATCAGCGGGTTGACCGACAGCTCGGCATAGAAGGCCTTGTTGGCTGGCACGCCGATGGGTACGTCGGCGTCCAGCACCTTCAACGCCTCGGGGCGCATCAGGTGGTTCTCAATGAACTCCTTGGCGATGTCCTTGTGCTTGCTGGGCGCTGAAATCATGCAGCCCAGCACGCCGACGAAGCTCTTGCTCGGCTTGCCGGCCACGACGGCGGGAATGGGGGCCACGCCGAAGTCGATCTTGGCGCGCTTGGCGTTGTCCCAGGCCCAGGGGCCGGAGATCATCATGGCCACCTCGCCGCGTGCGAACGACGACTCCATCTCGGCATAGCGCGCGCCCCTGGGCATGTGGCCGTCCTTGATGAGGCGCTCGACCATCTGCGCGCCGGCCAGCGCCCCTGCGTTGTTGACATCGACCTTGCGGGCGTCGAAGTCACCCTGCGCGTCCTTGCCGAAGATGACGCCGCCGGCGCCGGCGATCATGGGCCAGGTGAAGAAGCTTTTGTTGTAGTCCCACAGCACAGCGTGCTTGCCGCTGGCCTGGAGCTTCCTGTCGATGGCGATCAGCTCGTCCCAGGTGGCGGGCGGCGTGGGCACCAGGGCCTTGTTGTAGATGAGTCCGGTGGTCTCGATGGCGATGGGGTAACCCCAGATGCGGCCGCGATAGCTCAACGCATTCCAGGCCTGCTCCTCGGACTCGGCCTTGAGCCTGGCCGAGGGGCGCAGCGGCGTCAGCAGGCCGGCCTTGGCCCATTCACCGACGCGGTCATGCGGCCAGCAGAAGATGTCCGGGCCCTTGCCGGCACCGGCGGCCTGCTGGAACTTGTCCGTCGGGTCGACCGGGTGCTCGACGACGACCTTGACGCCCGAGGCCCTCTCGAAGGCATTGCCTACCTTCTGCAGGCCGTTGTAGGCCTTGTCGCCGTTGATCCAGACGAGCAGCTTCGGGCTTTCGGCCAGGGCCGGCGCTGCGGCAAGCGCGGCCAGCAGGGGGAGCCACTTCATGCCGCCAGCTCCGGCGCGGCCAGGCGGCGCAAGGCGAGGCCGTCGGCGTTGAAGACGTACAGCGCCTCGGCCGGCAGGTGCAGGTCCAGGTCCTGGCCGCTGCGCAGACGGTCGATGCCGTTGCGGCCTTCGAACTGGCAGGTCAGGGCTTCCTCGACGCCGGGGTAGGGGCAGTAGGCGAAGGTGATGCCGCCCAGCGATTCGACGAAGGCGACGGTGCTCTGCAGCAGATTGCCCTGGCCGTGGTCGCCGCGGCGGATGTGCTCGGGCCGCACGCCCAGGGTCACCTTGTCGCCGACGGCCGAGCCGCTGCCGTCCACTCGCGCGCGCAGCATGACCTTGCTGCCGGTCAGCTTCACGTCCACGTGGCCCGGCTCGATGGCTGCCAGCTCGGCATCGATGAAGTTCATCTTCGGGCTGCCGATGAAGCCTGCCACGAAGAGGTTGCGTGGATGCTCGTACAGCTCCAGCGGCGAGCCGACCTGCTCGACCTTGCCGGCCGACAGCACGACGATGCGGTCCGCCAGCGTCATGGCCTCCACCTGGTCGTGGGTCACGTAGATCATCGTGGTCTTGAGGTCCTCGTGCAGCTTGGCGAACTCGTAGCGCATGCGCACGCGCAGCGCCGCGTCGAGGTTGGACAGCGGCTCGTCGAACAGGAAGACCTCGGGCTTGCGCACGATGGCGCGGCCGATGGCGACCCGTTGGCGCTGGCCGCCGGACAGGTCCTTGGGCTTGCGGTCCAGCAGATGCTCGATGTGCAGGATCTTGGCCGCGTTGCGCACGGCGGTCTCGATCTCGGCCTTGGGCACCTTGGCCAGCTTCAACCCGAAGGCCATGTTGTCGAACAGATTCATATGCGGGTAGAGCGCATACGACTGGAAGACCATCGCGATGCCGCGTTCACTGGGCGGCACCTCATTGACGATGCGGCCGCCGATAGTCAGCTCGCCCCCCGTGATCTCTTCCAGGCCGGCGATGGAGCGCAGCAGCGTGGACTTGCCGCAACCCGAGGGGCCGACGAAGACCATGAACTCGCCGTCGCGGATCTCCAGGTCGATGCCATGAAGGATGCGGATGTCGCCATAGGCCTTCTCCACGCCGGTCAGTCGAACGTCTGCCACTTCTAACCTTTCTGTCGCCGGGCGTCTGGCGGCCGGCTTGTCTCGTCATTTGGCGGCTAAATTTCTCTCATTCAGCCGTCTTTGTAGACAATATACATTCGTGACGCGCCGGCCACAACAGAAATGACCCGCTTGAATCTTCATGAAACCCTTGAAAATCAAGGCTTTGCAAAACGTTCCGGGTTTTCCCGATGTAGTCAAACTACACAACGAGCCGGAGCTGTCCGATACTTCGCCCAGCGCTGCCCTTCGAGTAGCATTCTTGCCCCCGTCGCCGGGGGCTGGCACTGATGAACACCCCAACCCGAATGCCCGTTCAACGCAAGTCAAGCCCCAAGGCCTCTACCGCGATGAAGAAGCCGTCTGCCCTCTCCGCCGAAGACAAGGCCTTGCGCGCCGCCTTCGAGACCGCCTACGAGCGTGAGCTGTCCCAGTCCAGCCATGGCGCTACGCCGCAGGCGGCCCTGCATGCAGCGGCCATCGCCTGCCGCGAGACCCTGGCCTGCCGCTGGGCCAGCACCCAGGCCGAAGACGCCCGGCGCGGCGAAAAGGCGCCGGTGCGCCGCGTGCACTATCTGTCGATGGAATTCCTGATGGGGCGTGCGCTGTCCAACGCGCTCGCCGCCCTCAAACTCACCGAACCGCTGGAGGCCAGGCTGGCCGAACACGGCACGACGCTGGGCGACGTGCTGGAGCGCGAGCCCGACGCGGCCCTCGGCAACGGCGGCCTGGGCCGTCTGGCGGCCTGCTTCCTGGACTCGTTCGCCGAGCTGGAACTGCCTTCCTTCGGCTACGGCCTGCGCTACCGCTACGGCACGTTCGCCCAGGTCATCCAGCAGGGTCGCCAGCTCGAACAGCCCGACGACTGGACGCGCGACTCGCCCGCCTGGGAGCTGCCGCGCCACGACCTGCGCTATCACGTCGGCTTCGGCGGGCGCGTCGAGGTTGACGCCTCCGGCGTGCGCCGCTGGATGCCCGCCGACGAGATCGAGGCCCAGGCCTTCGACTTCATCGTGCCGGCCCATCACAGCGACCGCGTCTCCACGCTGCGTCAATGGCAGGCCACGGCCGCGCCCATCGCCTTCAAGCCCTTCTGCGAGGGCGACTACGCGCGCGCCGCCCGCCATCAGGTGCTGGCCGATGCGCTGAACTGGGTGCTCTACCCCGACGACAGCACCGAGGCCGGCCGCGAGCTGCGCCTGAAGCAGGAGGCCTTCCTTGTCAGTGCCTCGCTGCAGGACCTGATCGCCCGCCATCTGCGCGAGTTCGGTTCGCTGCACAACCTCGGCAAGACCAACGCCATCCATCTCAACGACACGCATCCGGCCCTGGCGCCCGCCGAGCTGATGCGCCTGCTGCTGGACGAGCACGGCCTGGGCTGGGACGAGGCCTGGAAGATCACCCGCCAGGCGGTTGCCTACACCAACCACACGCTGATGCCCGAGGCGCTGGAGACCTGGCCGGTTCGCATGTTCGAGCAGCTGCTGCCGCGTCATCTCGAAATCATTTACGAGATCAACCACCGCTTCCTGGAAGACCTGCAAGAGCGCTTCCCCGGCGACCACTCCCTGGCCGGCCGCGTCTCCCTCATCGACGAGGGCAGCCACGGTGGTGAGCGTCGCGTGCGCATGGCTGCTCTTGCGCTGGTCGCGTCGCACCGCGTGAATGGCGTCGCAGCCCTGCACTCGGAGCTGATGGTGCAGACCATCTTTGCCGACTACGCCCGCATCTGGCCCGAGCGCTTCCACAACGTCACCAACGGCGTGACGCCGCGGCGCTGGCTGCAGCAGGCCAATCCGCTGTTGTCCGGCCTGCTGGACAGCCGCATCGGTGAAGGCTGGCGCAAGGATCTGGCCGAGCTGGGCGAGCTCAGCACCCTGGCGGCCAACCGCGAGCTGGGCGAGGAGTTCCTGGCCGTCAAGCGCGCCAACAAGGAGCGGCTGGCCGCCGTCATCCGCCGCGAGCTGGGCATTGCTGTCAACGTGGACAGCCTGTTCGACATCCAGATCAAGCGAATCCACGAGTACAAGCGCCAGTTGCTCAACCTGCTGCATGTCATCGCCCGCTACCAGGCCATCCGCGACAACCCCGACGCGAACTGGGTGCCGCGCACCGTCATCATTGCCGGCAAGGCCGCCTCGGCCTACCAGATGGCCAAGAGCATCGTGCGCCTGGCGCACGACGTGGCCCGCGTCATCAACAGCGACCCGCGCGTGGGCGACAAGCTCAAGCTCGTCTTCCTGCCCAACTACAGCGTCACGCTGGCCGAGAGCATCATCCCGGCAGCCGACCTGTCCGAGCAGATCTCGACGGCCGGCACCGAGGCCTCGGGCACCGGCAACATGAAGTTCGGCATGAACGGCGCGGTCACCATCGGTACCTGGGACGGCGCCAACATCGAGATGGCCGAGGCCATGGGCGTGGAGAACATGTTCGTGTTCGGCCTGCGCGCCGATGCTGTCGCCAAGATCAAGTCGCTGGGCTACGACCCGCGCCTCTACGTCGAAGAGAATCGCCAGCTCAAGCGCGTCATCGATGCCATCTCGGCGGGCGTCTTCAGCAACGGCGATACCGAGCGCTATCGCAGCCTCGTGGACAGCCTGCTGCACCGCGACGTCTACCTGCTGATGGCCGATTTCGCCGACTACGTCGCCACCCAGGCCAAGGTCGATGCACTGTTTGCCGACCGCGCCGCCTGGGCTGAGCGTGCCCTGCGCAATATCGCCGGCATGGGCCCGTTCTCGTCCGATCGCACGATCGCCGAGTACGTGGACCGTGTCTGGTCCGTGAAGAGTCTCAACAGCTGACGATGATCAACGAAGCCGACCTTGACTCCCTGCTGGCGGGCCGCCATGCCGACCCCTTCGGCCGGCTGGGCCTGCACGCGGACGACAACGGTCGGCTCTGGGTGCGCGCGCTGCTGCCCGGTGCCACCGAGGTGGCGCTGCTGGATGCCGGCAGCAAGAAGCACATTGTCGACCTGGAGGAACGCCGCGGCGGCTTCTTCGAGGCCCAGGTGCCGCGCCGCAAGCATCGTTTCGACTACCGCCTGGCCGTGCGCTGGGCAGGCGGCGGCGAGGGCGTCTATGCCGACCCCTACAACTTCTATCCCCAGCTCGGCGACGACGAGCTGAAGGCCTTTGCCGAGGGCCGGAACTTCCGCCCCTGGCTGAGCCTGGGCGCGCATGTCGTGCAGTACGGCGATGTGAGTGGTGTGCGCTTCGCGACCTGGGCGCCCAACGCGCGCCGCGTCAGCGTCGTCGGCAACTTCAACAACTGGGATGGACGGCGGCACCCGATGCGGCTGCGACATCAGGCCGGCGTGTGGGAGATCTTCGTGCCCCACGCCATCGAGGGCGATCTCTACAAGTTCGAGATCGTCAACGGCAACGGCCAGCTGCTGCCGCTGAAGGCCGACCCCTATGCACGCCAGGCTCAGCTGCGGCCCGACACGGCCAGTGTCGTCGCGCCCATGCCGCAGGTCACGCCACTGCCGCGCCAGCGCGAGCGCGCCAATCGGCGCGAGTCGGCCATCTGCGTATACGAAGTGCACGCCGCCTCCTGGCGCCGTGGGGTGACGGGCGACTTCCCGACCTGGGACGAGCTGGCCGAGCACCTCCCAGCCTACGTGGCCGACATGGGCTTCACGCATGTGCAGCTCATGCCCATCAGCGAGCACCCCTTCGACGGCTCCTGGGGCTACCAGACGCTCGGCATGTACGCGCCCAGCGCCCGCTTCGGCCCGCCGGACGGTTTTGCCCGCTTCGTCAAGGCCTGCCACGAGCAGGGGCTTGGCCTGCTGCTGGACTGGGTGCCAGCGCACTTCCCGGCCGACGCCCACGGCCTGGCCGAGTTCGACGGCACGCGGCTCTACGAGTATGCGGACCCCAGGGAAGGCTTTCACCGCGACTGGAACACGCTGATCTACAACTTCGGCCGCACCGAGGTGCGCGAGTTCCTGATCGGCAGCGCGACCTACTGGATCGAGCGCTGGGGCGTGGACGGCCTGCGCGTGGACGCCGTGGCCAGCATGCTCTACCGCGACTACTCGCGCCCGGCCGGCGAGTGGATTCCCAACCTGCGCGGGGGGCGGGAGAACCTGGAAGCCATCTCGCTGCTGCGCGAGATGAACGAGCATGTCGGCGAGATCGAGGGCGCCATCACGGTGGCCGAGGAAAGCACCAGCTTCCCCGGCGTCTCGGCGCCCACCTACGCGGGCGGCCTGGGCTTTCACTACAAGTGGAACATGGGCTGGATGAACGACACCTTGCGCTATATGGCCGAGGACCCGATCAACCGCCGCTGGCATCACGACAAGATGACCTTCGGCTTGATCTACGCGTTCAGCGAGAACTTCATGCTGCCCATCTCGCACGACGAGGTCGTGCACGGCAAGGGTTCGATGCTTTCCAAGATGCCGGGCGACGACTGGCAGAAGTTCGCCAACCTGCGCGCCTACTACGGCTTCATGTGGGGCCACCCGGGCAAGAAGCTGCTCTTCATGGGCCAGGAGTTCGCCCAGCGCCAAGAGTGGAACCATGCCGAGGGCCTGCCCTGGGGCCTGCTGGAAGACGACCGCCACGCCGGCGTGCAGCGCCTGGTGCGCGACCTCAACAAGCTCTATCGCGACCACACGGCCCTGCACCGGCTGGACTGCGAGAGCGGTGGCTTCGAGTGGATCAGCGCCCACGACGCCGAGCACTCCATCTACGCCTGGGTGCGCCGCGACGGCACGGGCCGCATGGTCATCGTCGTCTGCAACATGACGCCGGTGCCGCGCGAGGGCTATTCGCTGGGTGTGCCCGACGGCGTGACCGCCTGGCGCGAGGCGCTGAACACCGATTCCGCTTACTACGGCGGCAGCAATATGGGCAATGGCGTCGCCGCTGCCGGCCTGCCGGTGCAGGCCCAGCCGGCGCACGGCCGGCGCCTGTCCATCACGGTCAACCTGCCGCCGCTGGCGACGCTGTTCTTTGTTCCTATTTGAGTCGGTAGTCCATGGCTCACCTGCCTGATCTGCAACCCGGCTGGCACGAGCCGCTGGGGGCGCTGGCCCGCGATGGCGGCGTCAATTTCGCCGTCGCCAGCGAGAACGCGACGCGCATCGAGCTCTGCGTGTTCGATGGCGAAGGCCAGCGCGAGCTGCGCCGCTACGAGCTGGTGGGCCCGCATGACGGCGTCTTCCATGGCTTCCTGCCCGGCGTCGGCCCCGGCCTGGTCTACGGCGTCCGTGCCCATGGTCCCTACGCGCCCGAGCAGGGCCACCGCTTCAACCCGCACAAGCTGCTGCTGGACCCGTACGCGCGCGAGATCGTCGGCCATTTCGGCTGGCGGGCCGAGCACCATGGCTATGAGCTGGGCCACCCGGAAGGCCCCCGATCGCTCGACGCACGGGACAACGCGACGCAGGCGCTGAAGGCCCGCGTTGCACCGCCGCCGGCCGCTCCCTGGCGCGCTCACCAGCCGCGCCGTGCGCCGAACGAAGTCGTGCTCTACGAGGTCCATGTCAAGGGCTTCTCGAGGCTGCTGCCCGGCGTACCAGACGATCTGCGCGGCACCTATGCCGGCCTGGCCCATCCCGCGTCCATCGCCCACTTCAAGCGGCTGGGTGTGACGGCGCTGTCACTGCTGCCGGTGCACTACTGCATCGACGAACCGCACCTGGCCGAGCGCGGCCTGCACAACTACTGGGGCTACAACACGCTGGGCTTCTTCTGCCCCGACCCGCGCTGGGCTCATGCCACGCACCGCAACGACCCCACCGCCGTGACAGCCGAGTTCCGCCAGATGGTGGCGGCCCTGCACGAGGCCGGGCTGGAGGTGGTGCTGGACGTCGTCTACAACCACACGCCCGAGGGCAACGAGTTCGGCCCGACGCTGTCCTTTCGCGGCCTGGACAACAAGACCTGGTACCGCCTCGTCGCCGACGACAAGAGCCGCAACGAGAACCTGACCGGCTGCGGCAATACCGTCAACTGCGCCCACCCGCGCGTGACCCAGTTCGTGCTGGACTCGCTGCGCTACTGGGTGGCCGAGATGGGCGTCGACGGTTTCCGCTTCGACCTGGCGCCGGTGCTGGGCCGCACCAATCATGGCTACGACGCCAATGCCGCCTTCTTCACGGCGCTGAGGCAGGACCCCGTGCTGGCCGGTGTGCACCTGATCGCCGAGCCCTGGGATGCCGCCTACGACGGCTACCAGGTCGGGCGCTTCCCCGGCCGCTTCCTGGAGTGGAACGACAAGTTCCGGGATGCCGTGCGCGGCTACTGGCTGGGCGCCGGCCCGGGCGTGGGCCGCGGCGAGCTGGCACGGCGCTTCATGGCTTCCAGCGATGTGTTCCATCATGGCCAGCGCCTGCCGACGGCCTCGGTCAATTTCGTTGCCGTGCACGACGGCTTCACGCTCGCCGACCTGACCAGCTTCAGCACCAAGCACAACCAGGCCAACGGCGAGGACAACCGCGACGGCCGCGACGGCGAGCTCTGTGCCAACTTCGGCGCCGAGGGGCCGACCGGGGACACAGACATCAACGCCACCCGCGAGCGCGTGCGCCGTGCGCTGCTGGCGACGACCCTGCTGGCCCAGGGCACGCCCATGCTGTGCGCGGGCGACGAGATCGGCAACAGCCAGGGCGGCAACAACAACGCCTATTGCCAGGACAACGCCATCACCTGGATGAACTGGGAGCAGGCCAACGGTCGCACGACCGAGCTGGTCGCCGAAGTGCTGGCCCTGCGTGCTGCCGAGCCCCTGCTGCGCCACCCGCGCTGGTTCGCCGCCGGCCCGGGCGAGGCCAGCATCGCCTGGTACGCGCCCAGCGGCCACGAGATGACGCCGCACGACTGGCACGACGCCGGCCAGCGCGCCTTCGGCGCCCAGCTGCGCGAAGCTGGCGCCGCGGCGCCGCGGCTGATGATCGTCTTCAACCCCGACCCCGCGCCGCTGCCGTTTCTGCTCTGCAACGGGCCCTGGCAACTGGTGCTCGACAGCAGCGGTGAATCCGCCGCGCCCCTCGTCCTTCCCGGCCAGCCGCTCAATGTGCCGGCCCGATCTCTCCTCGTCCTGAGGCATCAATGAACCTGAACCAACGCTCCTCGGGTGTGCTGCTGCACATCACCTCACTACCCGGCCCGCACGGCATGGGCGACTTCGGCCCCGATGCCTACCGCTTTGTCGACTGGCTGCAGTCCGCCGGCCAGAGCATCTGGCAACTGTTGCCGACGACGCCCATCGGCCCGGGCGACTCGCCTTACCAGGGCGTGTCGGCCTTTGCCGGCAGCCAGTGGATGGTGGCGCTGGAGCCGCTGATCGAGAAAGGCTGGCTGGTCAAGCCACAGCTGCCCGACTTCAATGGCCAGCATGTCGACTACGGCCGCGTGACGCCCTGGCGCGAGCAGCAGCTGCGCGCGGCTGCCGCCGGCTTCTTCGCCAAGGGCAGCGCCGAGGACCGCAAGGCTTTTGCCGCCTGGTGCCAGACGCAGAAGAGCTGGCTGGACGACTACACCCTCTTCATGGCCATCCGCTCGCCGCTGAACGGCCAGCCCTGGTGGACCTGGACCGACGGCCTCAGGAAGCGCGAGCCCAAGGCCATCGCCCAGGCCCGCAAGGACTACGCCGACGAGATCGCCTTCTGGCAGTTCGTGCAGTGGCAGTTCGACGTGCAGATCGGTGCGCTTAAAAGTTATGCCAACGAGCGTGGCGTCCACCTCATGGGCGACCTGCCCATCTTCGTCGCCCACGACAGCGCCGACTGCTGGTCGCGCCCCGACCTGTACTACCTCGACGAGAACTTCCAGACCACGGTGGTCGCCGGCGTGCCGCCCGACGACCTGGGCCCGCTGGGCCAGCGCTGGGGCAACCCGCTCTACCGCTGGGACAGGATGGCCGCCGAGAATTACGCTTGGTGGACGGCCCGCGTGCAGCGCGCCCTGAGCCAGGCCGACGTCTTCCGCATCGACCATTTCCGCGGCTTTGCCGGCTATTACGAGATCCCCGGCGACAGCCCCGACGCCAAGCGCGGCGAGTGGAAGACCGGCCCCGGCATGGCCCTGTTCGACGCCATCAAGAAGGCCCTGGGCCCGCTGCCCATCGTGGCCGAGGACCTGGGCTTCATCACCGACGACGTGCACGAATTGCGCGACGGCTGCGGCTTCCCCGGCATGAAGATCCTGCAGTTCGCCTTCGGCGCCGAGGGCGACCACGAGTTCCTACCCCACATGTGGAACAAGACCTCGGTGGCCTACACCGGCACCCACGACAACGACACCGTGCGCGGCTGGTGGGACCAGGCCAAGCCCCGCGAGCGCGCCTTTGCCGGCTCCTACCTGGCCTGCGGCGAGCACGACGTGCACTGGGCCATGATCCGCGCCTGCGCCAACTCGGTGGCCAACATGGCCGTCTACCCGCTGCAGGACGTGCTGGGACTGAACAGCAGCCATCGCATGAACGTGCCCGGCGTGCTGGGCGGCAACTGGGGCTGGCGCTTCCACTGGGCCATGCTGGGCGACGAGCCCTCGCGCGTGCTGGGCCTGATCACCGCGGCCGCTGGCCGGGGCCCGTTCGAGCTGCTGCACCTGCCCTGAGCCCCGCAAATCGGGGGTGTTTTCATCCCCCTAGGACCATCAGTTTTGCGGGGGTGGTCGTATTTCCTTCAAAAGCCCTGGCTAGCATTGCCGGGCTTGCGCCGGGCCTTCGCCCCGCCAGGCAGGAGGAAGAACATCATGAAGTTGAAGTCCTTTGGCGCTGTCGCGCTGCTGTGCGTTTCCGGCTTGGCGAGCGCCACCACGACGGTGAACGCTGGCCCCTACACACTGACCTATGACGAGACCACCGCGGGCTTCGGCTGGGTCACCAGCCTGAGCTCGGCGGGCTTCGAGTGGAGCGTTCAGGCGGCCGTGCAGGCGCAGTCCTTTGCAGTCGGCACCGTGACGGCAACCTTCGTGCTGCCCGACTTCACGATCACCGCCAACCCGGGCTTCACCCTGAGCGGCGCGCTGACCGGCAGCCTGGGCAACGTGACCTATTTCGAGGGGGGCGTTGCCGCCTCCACCGGCATGGCCGCCGGCGCGACGCTGACGGTCGGCGCCAACCCGGCCGTCGTCATCCCCGTGGCCGGTCTCGTCAAGAACCCGACGAGCGCCAACTCGGGCTGGTTCGCCGGCGTCGCCTCGGCACCCATCGGCACGGTCGGCAGCCTGAGTGTCACCGGCGGCTCGCTGGTGCTGACGGCGACTGCCGGTGCCGGCAGCTTTGCGGCCATCACCGGCCAGCCGCAGAACAAGCTCAAGTTCGAGATCACGGCCGTGCCGGTGCCGGAGCCCGAGACCTATGCGCTGCTGCTCGCCGGCCTGGGAGCCATCGGCCTGATGGCGCGTCGCCGCCAGCCGCGCTGACCGGCTGAGGCCGAGACCGCAAAGGGCTCCGTGAGGAGCCCTTTTCCGTTCTGGCGCCTCTTGCGCCTCATGCGGCGCTCACCGCGAGATGTCGAGGATGAGCGGGCTGCGAGCCGGCACGGTGAGCGTCGCACCGAGGCTGAACGCCTTGCCGCCCAGCACATCGCGGGCGCGGGCGCCAACGGCCAGGCGCTCGGGAAAGCGCTCCAGCCGCAGTTCCGCCGGCTGGCTGTTCTTGTTCAGCGCGACCATCACCGTGCGGCCCGCTTCATAGCGGAAGAAGACATAGCAGCCGTCCAGCGGTGCGTACTGCATCAGCGCGCCGTCGTGGATGACGGTGGCGCCCTTGCGCCAGTTGAAGAGGCGGCGCGTCCAGTCCTGCATGTCGCGCTGCTCGGCGGTCAGCCCGGCACCGGTGAAGGCATTGATCGCATCGCCCGCCCAGCCGCCGGGCATGTCCGCGCGTACCAGGCCGTCGTCGCGCTCGACGGGGCTCTGCATCAGCAGCTCGCTGCCGTAGAAGAGCTGCGGGATGCGCCGCGTCGTCGCGAGGTAGGCCAGCGCGATCTTGGTCAGGCCGACGTCACGCCTGAGCACGGAGAAGAGGCGCGGCGTGTCGTGGTTGCCGTCAAACAGCACGAGGTTGGCTGGGTCGGGGTAGACGAAGTCGTGGGCCAGGCCCTCGTAGAGCTTGGTCAGCCCGGTGTGCGGGCCGTCGTCCTCCAGCAGCGCCGCCAGCAGGTTGGTCTGCATCGGGAAGTCCATCAGGCTGGGCGCGTAGGACACGTAACCGTCGTGGTTCTTTTTGCCGCGCTGCCAGTAGGACACGACGGCCGGATGCGGGCTCCATTCCTCACCGACGATGTTCAGGCGCGGGTACTCCTGCATGACGCGGGCCGACCAGCGGCTGAGGAAGTCGCGGTCGGAGTAGGAATAGGTGTCGGTGCGGATGCCCGACAGCCCGGCGCTCTCGATCCACCACAGCGTCATCTGCGTCAGATAGGTGGCGAGCTCGGGCCGACGCTGGTTCAGGTCGGGCATGCCGGGCACGAACCAGCCGTCGGTGAAGCGCTTGCGGTCGCTAGCCGCGGCGTAGGGGTCCTGTAGCGTCATGCGCGCGTGGTGCGTTTCGACGTACTTCGAGCCCTCGGGGATGCCCGGAACAGGCATCCCTCCTCCCGAGGGGGGCGACGAGGCCTGGGAGCGGCCCGGCGCCTCGTCCTGCGGCCAGGCATTGATCCAGTCGGGCGCCGGCAGGTCCGTCATCCACCAGTGGCCGCCGCCGATGTGGTTGAGCACGATGTCCTGGATGACGCCGACCCCCTTGGCGCGGGCCTCGGCCGCGTAGGCGCGGAAGTCGTCGTTCGTGCCGAAGCGCGGGTCGACCTTGTAAAAATCGGTCGCGGCGTAGCCGTGGTAGCTGTACTTCTCGCTGTTGTTCTCGACGAGCGGCGTCGGCCAGACCTGGGTGAATCCCAGGCCGGCGATGTAGTCGAGGTGCTGGCGCATGCCGGCCAGGTCGCCGCCGTGGCGTCCGCCCGGATGGCTCCGGTCCTGGCCTTCCTTCATGCCCGCCTGACGGCCGCTGCCGCCCTGGGCGAAGCGGTCGGGCACGACGAGGTAGATCGCATCCCTGGGGCCGAAGCCCTGGCGCTGCGCCGAGCCCGGCGTGCGGGCCAGCAGCGGGTAGCGCAGGGTCTGGCCGGCCAGCGTCAGCACGAGTTCGCCCGGCTTGGCCTGCGGGCCGATGTCGAGGTCGACGAAGAGGTAGTTGGCGCTGGTCGCGCGATGGCTGCCCTTGAGCGTGACGCCGGGGTAGTCGGCGAGCGCCGGTCGGGCGTCGGCGATGCCGTCGCCGTGCAGCATCAATTGCAGCGAGGTGTCGCGCATGCCGGTCCACCAGTTCGGCGGTTCGACATGTTGCAGGCCGGCGGCCATCGTGTTCAGGCTCATCAACAGGGCAGTGCTCAGGGCGATCAGGGATTTCATGGCGCTTCCAGGCGGTAGACACGCAAGGACAGAGGCGGCAGCGTAGCGCGACCGCGCCGTGCGGCGTTGTCCCTGGGGTAGAGCGCGCGGGCGCCGGCGGGCAGGTCCAGCGCGGCCGGCGCGTCGCCGTAGTTGATGGCGACGAGGACGCGCTCCTTGCCCAGCACGCGCTCGAAGCGCCAGACGGCGCCTTCGACATGGTCGGCTTCGTAGTGCCCCCGTGTCAGCGCACCGGAGGCGCTGCGCAGCGCGATCAGCTCGCGGTAGAAGTTGAACAGCGAGCCCGGGTCGCGCTGCTGGCTCTCGGCGTTATGCCTGCTGCGGTTCAGCGACAGCGGGCGGTAGGGCTGGGCGTTGGTCGAGAAGCCGCCTGCCGCTGTCCAGCTCATGGGTGCGCGCAGCGGCTCGTCCGCCTTGCCGTCGATGCCGGCCAGCCCGATCTCCTCGCCGTAGTAGACGAAGGGCGTGCCCGGCAGCAGCAGATAGCTCGCGGCCGCGAGGCGGTAGCGGGCCTCGTCGCCGTGCAGCTGGTCCCACACGCGCTGGCCGGTGAAGATGTCGTGGTTGTGCAGGAAGGTCGCCATCGTGGGCGACATGCTGCGGTAGTAGTCGGCCACCTTCTGCACGGCTGCCGTCTCGCCCTTGGCGGCCTTGATCATCTCGTAGTTCAGGTTGAAGGCGAAAGCGCCGCCGCACAGGCTGGGGTCGCCGTAGGCGATGGGCTCGGCCGTGGCTTCGCAGACGACGTAGCGGCCGGGGTAGCTCTTGATGAGGTCCTGGAAGTGCTTGGTCAGCACACGGCTTTCGGGCTGGTCGTTCCAGTCCTTGGCGTTGTTCTCGATCAGGTGGGGCACGGCGTCCAGCCGGTAGCCGTCCAGGCCGCGGTTGAGCCAGAAGCGCATGGAGTCCTCGTGGTACTGCACCACGGCGGGGTTGCGCATGTCGAAGTCGGGCATGTGGGGCCCGAAGGTGCCGAAGAAGATGTCGGGCGAGCCCGGCGTGATGGCCGGCATGTCCTTCCATTCGCCGGTCCAGGTCCAGGGCTTGGTGGCCGCGTCGTACCAGGGGACCTTGCCCCAGATGTCCCAGCCCGGGCCGGGATTGGGATTCCAGACGAACCAGCTGCGCCAGGGGCTAGCGCGGTCGGCCACGGCGGCCTGGAAGGGCGGGAACTGCCAGGACGCGTGGTTGATGACGTAGTCCATGACGATGCCGATGCCGCGCTTGTGCGCCTCGCGGATGAGCTCGTCGAAGTCGGCCAGAGTGCCGTACTGCGGCTCGATGCCACGGTAGTCGGTCGTCGCGTAGCCATGGTCGTGGTCGGAGCTGGCGGTGATGGGCATCAGCCAGACGCCGCTGATGCCGAGCTTCTTCAGGTAGTCCAGCCTGCGTGTGAGGCCGCGCAGGTCGCCGACGCCGTCGCCGTCGCTGTCCTGGTAGCCGCGCACGAAGATTTCCATGAAGACACCGTGCTGCCAGTTTGCCGGCAGGGTACTGGCGCGCGGCTGGGCGGGCACGGGGCGGGTGTCGATCTGGGCCGGGGCTGCAGTGGCAGCGGCGGCCAGCGCCAGGGTGAGCAGCAGTCGCTTGTGCATGAGGTTCAGCGGGTCGTGGTGTAGACGCGCAGGGACTGCGCGGGGATGTTCAGCCGGGCCTGGCCGGTCGCATCGCTAGCGGCGCTGGCGCCGTCAGCAGGGTAGGCCGCCTGCAGCGTCGCGTTCGCAGGCAGGCCCGTCAAGCCGGCCTCGGCCGCCGTGCTGCCGAAGTTGATGACGACGACGGCCGTCTGCGTGGCCGTGCGGCGCTGGAAGCTCAGCACCGCGCTGCTGGCGGCTGCGTTGGCGTAGTCGCCGTCGTGCAGGGCCGGCGTGCCGTTGCGCAGGGCCAGCAGCGCGCGGTAGTGGTTGAGCAGCGAGTCGGCATCGGCCTGCTGCACGGCGACGTTGTTGGTCGCGGCGTTGGCCGCCAGCGCGCGGTAGGGCGTGCCCGTCGTGAAACCGCCGCTGGCACCGGCGCCCCAGGCCATGGGGGTGCGGATGGCGGCGTCGCCGCTCAGCGAGCTTGCACCGCGCAGGCCCACCTCCTCGCCGTAGTAGATGAAGGGAGTGCCCGGCAGCAGCAGATAGGCGCTGGCTGCGAGCTTGAGCTGGGCGAGGTTGGCGCCGAGCTGGTCGGCGGGGCGCTGGCCGGCGAAGCTGTCGTGGTTGGACAGGAAGGGCGCCATGCCCGTCGGCGCCGTCCTGAAGTAGCTGGCAAGCCTGGTGACCGAGGCGGCGTCGCCGCGCGCAGCGGCAATCAGCGCGCCGTTGAGGTCGAAGGCGAAAGCGCCGCCGCAGGCCGAGGGGGCGCCGAAGCCCTGAGGGTCGGCCGGGCCTTCGCAGACCATGGTGCGGCGTGCGTAGCCGTTGAGCAGCACGCGCATCTCGTTCATCAGCGTGTAGTTGCGCGGCTGGTCTTCCCAGGCGGCGGGGCCGTTCTCGACAAGGTTGCCGACGGCGTCGAAACGGAAGCCGTCCACGCCGCGGTTCAGCCAGAAGCGCAGCGTGCTCTTGTGGAAGTCCACGACCTCGGGCTTGAGCAGGTTGAAGTCGGGCATCTGGTCCCAGAAGGGCGCGTAGTAGGCGCCGTTTGCGGTGCTGCGCCAGGGGTTGCCGCCATAGACGCTCCAGCCCGTGGGCGCCGGGTTCTGCCAGACGTACCAGTCGCGCCAGGGGTTGGTGGCCGAGTCCTTGGCATTGACGAACAGCGGGTGCTGGCCGGCGCTGTGGTTCATCACGTAGTCGAGGATGACGCCGATGCCGCGGGCGTGGGCCTGCTTGACGAGTTCGTCCAGGTCGGCCAGCTTGCCGTAGGCGGGCTCGATGTCGCGGTAGTCGGTCACCGCATAGCCGTGGTCGCCGTCCTGGCTCTTGGTGACGGGCATCAGCCACAGGCCTTTGACGCCGAGGTCCTTCAGGTAGTCCAGCCGGCTGACGAGGCCGCGCAGGTCGCCGATGCCATCGCCGTCGCTGTCCTGGTAGCTGCGCACGAAGATCTGCATGAAGGCGCCGCGCTGCCAGCCCTCGGGCAGGGGGCTGCCGGGGTCGGCCGCTGCGACCGCGCTGACGTCGGGCGTGGGCAGCGTCGACGGCGTTGGCGCGGGAACCGGCGCGGGGACCGCGGCGGGGCTGCTTCCGCCGCCGCCGCAGGCAGCGAGGGCCAGCATGGACAGCGAGACGGCAGCGAGCGAAATCCTGTTGGCGAGATCGGGCATGTAATCAAACTACGTGAATTTTCAGTCAAGCATAGTCAATTTGTTCAGCTCAGCGCCAGAGGGATTTCAATGAATGTAGTTTTGCTACTATTTGCAAAACACGAAGGAGACCTTGATGCCCACCCGCCCGACGTTGCTCGTGCTGCTTGGCCTGGCGTTGATCGCTGGCGCCGCGAGCGCGACCGATCTTGACGACTGCAATGCCGACGTGCCGGTGCCGGCGCCTGCCGCCCGCCCCCTGGCCGAGGCCTACTGGCTGGATGCACGCACGCTGCAATGGCCGGGGCTGAAGCTGCAGCCGGGCGAGCGGGTGCGGCTGCATCACGCGCGTGCAGCGGGTGTGCGGGCGGTGGCGGGTGAAGGAGTGAAGGGGGCCGACGGCGCTCTCGAACTGCGGCCGAGTGCCGCGCCGCTGCCGACACGGCTGCGCTTCATCGGCGACGGCCCGCGTTTCACCGTCGCGGGTGCCGACGTGGCGGCGTTGTTGCGCGAGCAGTTGCTGCTGGTGCATGAAACGGCGGACGGCCGCGTCATCGCGTCCACCGGCCTGCAGATCGCCGGCGCGCTGGACGATCTGTACGCAGCGGCCGAGCAGGTCGCCGACCTGGGCGCGCACCCGGCCCGCGCAAGCACCGTTTTCGCCGTCTGGGCGCCGACGGCCCAGCGCATGCTGCTGTGCCGCTACGGCGGCCCCGGGTCGCCAGCTCTCGCCGCGGATGCGATGCACCTGGACGCCGCCACCGGCGTCTGGCGGGCCGAGCTGCCGGGCGACCTGAGCGGCCAGGCCTACCGCTACCTCGTCGACGTCGTGACACCCACGCACGGCCGCGTGCACAACCTCGTCACCGACCCCTACTCGGTTGCGCTGACGGCCGACTCCCGGCGCAGCGTGGTCGCCGATCTGGGGGCGCAGGCCCTCAAGCCCAAGGGCTGGGATGCCGCCCCGCGGCCGGCCCGCGTGAAGGCGGCGACCGACCAGCTCATCTACGAGCTGCACGTTCGCGACTTCTCCGCGAGCGATGCGACGGTGCGCCCGGAGTGGCGAGGCAAATACCTGGCCTTCACCGAGGGCGCCTCCAACGGCATGAAGCACCTCAAGGCACTTTCCCGGGCCGGCATGACCGACGTGCATCTGCTGCCCGTCTTCGACCTCGCCAGCGTGCCCGAGCAAGGCTGCAAGTCGCCTGCGGTGCCTGCGGCGCCTGCCGACAGCGAGGCCCAGCAGGCGGCCGTCATGGCGGTGGCGGCCGACGACTGCTTCAACTGGGGCTACGACCCCTGGCATTTCAATGCGCCGGAGGGCAGCTATGCGACCGACCCGCTGCAGCGGGTCATCGAGTTCCGCGCCATGGTCATGGCCTTGCACCGGGCCGGGCTGCGCGTGGGCATGGACATGGTCTACAACCACATGTCCGCAGCGGGGCAGGCCCCCAGGTCCGTGCTGGACCGCCTGGTGCCCGGCTACTACCACCGCCTCACCGACAAGGGCGAGATCGAGCGCTCCACCTGTTGCGACAACACCGCCACAGAGCACCGCATGATGGCCAAGCTGATGATCGACTCGGCCGCACTGTGGGTGCGCGAGTACCGCATCGACTCGATGCGCTTCGACCTCATGGGCCACCAGCCGCGCGAGGCGATGGAGCGCCTGCAGCGGCGCGTCGACGCCGAGGCCGGGCGGCCCGTGCAACTGTTGGGCGAGGGCTGGAACTTCGGCGAGGTCGCCAACGGTGCGCGCTTCGTGCAGGCCTCGCAGCTGAGCCTGAACGGCAGCGGCATTGGCGCGTTCAGCGACCGCGGCCGCGACGCGGCGCGTGGCGGCTCGGCGGGCGAGGGCGGCGACGACAGCGTGCGCCGCCAGGGCTGGCTCAACGGCCTGGTCTATGCACCCAACGCACTGGCCAAGGCCGGGCCGGAGGAACTGCTGACCGCGGCAGAAATGATCCGTGTCGGCCTGGCCGGCTCGCTGCGCAGCTTCACGCTGAGCACCTGGCGCGGCGAGAAGAAGCGTCTGGATGCCATCCCCTATGGCGATCAGCCGGCCGGCTTCGCCTCGCAGCCCGGCGAGGTCGTCAACTACGTGGAGAACCACGACAACCAGACGCTGTTCGACGTCAACGCGCTGAAGCTGCCGCGCGACACCTCGCGCGAGGACCGGGCCCGCGTGCAGATGCTGGGTGCGGCGCTGGTTGCCTTCAGCCAGGGGGTGGCGTATTTCCACGCGGGCCAGGACATCCTGCGCAGCAAGAGCATGGACCGCAACAGCTACGACAGCGGCGACTGGTTCAACCGCCTGGACTGGAGCTACCAGACCAACCACTTTGGCACCGGCCTGCCGCCCAGGCAGGACAACTACGGCCAGAACGGCCGCGACTGGGAGCTCGCCCGCGAGCGGCTGGCCGACCCGTCCATCGCACCCGGACCCGCCGAGATCGCCTGGGCACGCGACGTCTTCCGTGATCTGCTGAAGATACGCGCCGGCACGCCGCTGCTGCGGCTGAAGAGCGCGGCGGAGATCGGCAAGCGCGTCAGCTTCCCGGGCAGCGGTGCGGGACAGAACCCGGTGCTCGTTGCAACACGCATCGACGGTCGCGGCCTGGGAGGATTCAAGGCCGTGATGACGCTGATCAATGTGGCGCCCACTGCTCAGGCGCTGGAACTGCCGGCGGAACGCCGCTCGACCTGGACGCTGCATCCCGTGCAGCGCCATGGCGCGGACGAGCGCCTTCGCCGCGAGGCCCGCGTGAAGGACGGACGCTTCGAAGTTCCGGCGCGCAGCGCGGCTGTCTTCGTTCTGGAGTGAAGGGGCGGCCTATCGGGGGCGGCCCGGCCCCTGCGTGCCCTCGGCGCGTGCCGACAGGTAGGCGTAGAGATCGATGATGTGGGCGGTCACGGCCGGGTCGCCCTGCCAGGCCGGCATCGTCAGCGCGCCCTCCTTGCCCTGCACGATCTTCTCGACCAAGCCGTCCTGCATGGCGGTCCCGGGGCTGGATTCCGCAGCCGCGAGGATCCAGTCGTAGCGCCTGAGAACGAGGCCGACGAACTGGTGGGCGCCCATCTCGCGGATCCGGGGCAGCAGATCGGGGCCGTTGGCCGTGCCCGTCGCGGAGGCGCCGTGGCAGGTGGCGCATTTCTGCTGGAACACGCGCCAGCCGATCGCCGGTTCGCCGACCGGCAGCGCGTCGCGCGCCAGTTGCCGGGCCGGCTGGGTGTTCTGCACCTCCACGGCGCAGCCCACCGCTGCCAGGGCCAGGGCGCCACCAGCCACCAGCCATGGCAGCCGACCGGTCAGGCCCGCCTTGATGCGGCGCTGTGCCGCGTTGGTTCCTGCGTTCATGAAGCCGTCCTCGCTGTCGATCGTCGATGCGACGACTGTAGGAGCTGTGGCGCGCCTTGGCTTGCGCTAGCGCAAGCGCGGAGGCCGGCGGCTCAGGGGCGGTTGCGCCGGGCGCCGAGCAGACCCAGGCCCAGCAGCGCGAGCCACGCGCTGGCCGGCTCGGGCACGGCACTGACGTCGAACATGAGGCTGCCGCTGAGCCAACGGCCTTCTGCGACGTTGAGCGCAAAGTCCTTGTAGCCCTCGCTGAACTCGATGCGCAGCAGCCCGTCGGCGCCGGCCGCTACGCCCAGGCCCGCCAGGCTCAATGAGCCTGTGTAGCTGCCGGCGCCACTGAAGCCGTCGAAGGCGTCGGGCGAGAGGGTGATCCGGTCCAGGCCGCTGGAACTGCCGAAGCTGAACTGCATCTCGGACAGGCCGCTGGGTGCGAAGGCATCGAGGGCGACCTGCCAATCCAGCGAGTTCAGCACGGCGTTGGCGCCGATGTTGACGAGCCAGACCGTGTTGCCGCTCTCGCCCGCCAGGTTGATGCTTTGTGCACCGCTGACGTCGACGACGATGGGGGTGGCCTGGGCGGCGATGCCGGCCAGGGCAAGGGCGGCGGCTGCCGCCAGGCGTCGGATGGGCTGCATGGCGAGGGTCTTCATGGCGTGCTCGGGCGGACGAAGACCACGGCGGTGCGAGCCGGCAAGCTGAAGCTGCCGGTGGCGCTGTTGAAGCTGGCCTGCGCGGCCCGCTTGTCGGCGGCGGTGGCGGCGGTGTGCACGGGGTGCAGCATCAGCGCGTGGCCGGCCAGGGCGGGCAGGGTCAGCTGTTTGTCGATCTTGTCGACGTTGATCAGGTAGACGAGCTCGTCGAAGCTGGCGCCGGCGTAACCTGTGCCGTCCACGCGGCCAACCAGCACGGTGGCTTCCTGGCCGGAGCCGGTGTTCAGGAAGGACAGGCGCGCCTTGATGTCGTCGGCCGTGCGCAGGCGCAGCAGCGTAGTGCTCTTGCGGATGCGCAGCAGGTCGCGGAAGGCGTCGCGCGTCCAGGCGATGTCGGCCGCGGTCGGCCTGACCAGTGGGTTGGCGAGCAGCGGGCGCGCGTAGCCCCAGTTGTCGGCGTTGTCGCGCGAGGGCGGCAGGCCGACGCCGAAGTTGTTGTCGGCATAGCTCCAGTCGAGCTTGTTGAACCAGTCGCCGCTGTCGTAGCTGTTTCTGTCGAGCGACTTGCTGCGCAGCGTGTCCACGCCGGCGTGGAAATAGGCCACCCCCTGGCTGAAGGCGTTGATGGCGCTGGCCAGGATCTGCACGCGGGCGCGGTCCTCGTGGGGGGTGTTGGCGGGCAGGCGGAAGGCGTTGTTGTCGAACAGGGTCAGGTTGTCGTGGTTCTCCACGTAGTTGACGACCTCGCCCGGCTCCAGCACCCAGCCGGCCGGAATGCCGCCGACGTCGATCTGGTCCAAGCGCAGCGTGGCGTCCCAGCTCGTCTGCATCTGGAAGCTGCGGATGGAGCCCGCCAGCGACGCCTTGATGCGGTCGGCCTGCCACATCAGCTCCCCGCGGCTCTGGCCGCTGGCGCTGGCGTTGCCGTCGTAGAAGAAGCCGTTGACAAAGCCCTGGTTAGCAACGACGGCGCTGCCGGAATCGCAGCAGCCACCGCCGCGCACGGCATCGCGGATGATGGGGTTGAAGCTGCCGATGCCGGAGCCGTTCAGGCTCAGCATCTCGGCCTGCACGAAGCGCGCACCGTTGGCGACCTCGCCGAAGTTCCAGCCCTCGCCGACGATCTGCACCTTGCGGCCGGCAGCTGCTTCGACACGGGCCTTCAGCGCCTCGATGACCGCCCTTGGGTGGTGTCCCATGATGTCGAAGCGCAGCGAGCTGATGCGGTAGTCGCGCACCCAGGTGACGGCCGAGTCGATCATCAGCTTGGCCATCATCAGGTTCTCGGCCGCCGTGTTCTCGCAGCAGGTCGAACGCTCGATGCCGCCGACCGCGTTCAAGCGGTAGTAGTAGCCGGGCACGACCTTGTCGAGCACGGAGTTGGCGTTCTGGCCGGAGGCGGTGGTGTGGTTGAACACCACGTCCATTCCCACGCGCAGGCCGGCGGCGTTGAGTGCCTGCACCATGCGGCGGAACTCGAGGACGCGGGCCATCGGGTCGTTGGCATTGCTGGAGTAGCTGCCTTCGGGCGTGCTGAACTGCAGCGGGTCGTAGCCCCAGTTGAAGCAGTCGGTGCCGGCCGTGGCGGCAACCGTGGCCTGCTGGGATTCGCTGTCCGGCGCGCCGCTGGGCGACGGCGTCACGCAGCCCTTCTCGTTGACGCTGGCGATGTCGAACACCGGCAGCAGGTGCACGTCCGTCAGACCGGCAGCGGCCAGCGCGGCGAGGTGCTTCATGCCATTGGACTGGCCTTCGGTGAAGGCCAGGTATTTGCCGCGCTTGGGCGCGGGGACGGTCGCGTCGTTGATGGAGAAGTCGCGGACGTGCAGCTCGTAGATGCTGAGGTCCGACGGCGCGATCACGGAGGCGGGCGGGGCGCTCTGGTCCCAACCGTTGGGCTTGGTCGCCTGTGCCTGCAGGTCCATGACGACGCTCTGCTGGCTGCCTAGCGTCAGGCCGAGGGAATAGGGGTCGGTGACGAGGTTTTTTACCAGGCCCGTGCCCTTGACGAACACCTGCACCTGGTAGCGGTAGGTGGCGCCCTGCAGGTGACCCTGCTTGGCGAGGCTCCACACGCCGGTGGCGGCGTCGCGCGCCATCGGCTCGGTCGTCGTGCGGCTCAGGCCCGAGTTGCCCAGGGACTGCGTCAGCACCAGGGACACGTTCTGCGCCGTGGGGGCCCAGAGCTTGAAGCTGGTGTTGCCGTTGCTGGCGACGGCGCCGAGGTCGGGCACGTTGTTGGCAGCGGCATAGAGGTCGTCCAGCGCGCCGGCGATCTGCGCGGTGGTGGCGTTCTGCACGCGGCCGGCGACATCTTCCTGCACGAGCACGAGCTGCTGCTGGTGCAGCGAGGGCAGCCGGGCGGTGTCGGCGGCGCGCACGCTGAAGACGGTGCCGCTGGCGACGTACTTGAAGCGCAGTGCATCGGCGGAGGGCACGCTGCCGGTGAAGGCATCGAGCGTGATGAAGCCGTCGGCGCCCTGCACGGGGGCGTCCAGGCCGACGCTGATCTGGCCGCTGGCCGAGTAGTACAGGCGCACCGGGCTGCTGGTGGCGATGCGCGGCCACTTCACGAGGCTCCTGTTCAGCCAGACGGCGCGAGCGTCGGTGCTGGAGACCGCGCGCAGGTCAGGCGGGGCGGTGTAGACCGTCGCGTCACGCTCCACCAGCCAGATCTGGCCGACCTGATTCTGGATGCTCAGCGCGGCGTACTCGACGCGGATGTTGTCGTTGCGGCCGTCCTTGTCGTTCTCGTTGGGCCGCATGCCGTGGATGATGAATTCGAGGCCCTTGCGGTTCACGTCGCCTTGCGGGTTCAGCACGGGGATATCGAACACCACCTCGCCGTCACCCGCGGCATGGCCGGGCATGGCACTCAGCGGCACCGGCTGACCCCAGTTCTCGATGGTGACTCCGGCGGGCAGGGCGGGCGCGTTCAGGCCGCTGCCGTTCCACAGGTGCAGGCCCCAGGCGCTGTAGCCGCCGTCGAAGCGCTTGTAGTGCACACGCAGGGTCTTGATGTCGGGCACCGGCAGCAGCAGCGGGTTGCCCGCATAGTTGGTGCTGTCACCCTGCAGGCGCCAGATCTCGTTGGCGCCGGACTGCAGCACGTAGCTCTGATCGGCGCCGCCGTTGTCCTTGTTGTCGCCGTTGTGGAAGAGGAAGCCGACCGTGCCGCTGCCCGCGGCGAGCGGCACGTCGTAGTAGACGCCGAAATCGTCGCTGCCCGAGGCATTGAAGCCGCCGTTCCAGTTCGGGCTCTGGGCGGCGTTCCAGGAGTGGATCTGCCAGCCGGTGTAGTCGCCGGCGGAGCGGCGGTAGTGCACGCGCAGCGAGGTGGCCGGCGCGGCAGGCGTGGCGACGGCGGCGATCTTGGCTCGGAGCACCTGCCCCGCCGTGGGCACGCCGGCCAGCAGCTCGACGCCGTTGTCGTCGACGGCGGCTGTGCCCACGCCGCTCATCGGCGCCTGCTGCGCGCCTTCAGCGCCGCTGCCGCCGCCGCAGCCCACCAGCAGGCCGCTCATGCCGAGGGCCAGCACCCCCAGCCACCGACGCGCCTGCAGCGCGATACCGTCTGCCCATGCCTTCATGTCCGAGTACTCCTTGGAATTGCGCGGATGCTATTGAAGTAAAACTACATTCGGAAGTTGGTGGAATCCCGGCCTCGAGCAGGCACTTATCGTGAGCAAATCCGCGAAAAGTCGCAAACTGCCATCACTATCAGCGCCAATTTGTAGTTTTGCTTCCCCATCTTTGGCGCTTGAAATCCGTCGAATCAACGGACGCTTCGACCCCGCAAAAGCGTGCGGGATGACTCAAGACAGGAGGGCAGGGCAGGACTAAGCTTGTGTCAGGAGGCTGACATGAAAAAGATCCGCGCCCTGGTCGCCGTACTCGTGCTTGCCGGTGTTGGCGCCGGGTTGGCAGGCTGTGCCGTGGAGCCCAAGGAGGCGCCCGGCACCGACGTCTTCGTCGACACGGCATTCCGGCCGCCCAGCGTCCCTATCGATGCCCAGGGGGCCCTGGCGATGAGCCCGGCGATGAAGCGCTTCGCCGAAACGGAGATGGCCAACGAGATCAGGCTCAAGGGCCTGCGCGACGGTCTGATCGACGCGCTCTACACGAGGGGGCGGCTGCAGCTGGACTACGACGCCGAGACCACCCGCACCGCCGCCGAGGCCTTCGATGCCAAGCGCGGCAACTGCATGTCGCTCGTGCTGATGACGGCAGCCTTCTCCCGCCACCTTGGCATGCCCGTGCGCTTCAACAGCGTCTATCTCGAAGAGAGCTGGACGCGCGCCAACGGCATCTTCTTCGTCGCCGGTCACGTCAACATCAGCCTCGCCCGGCCCATCTCCATGCAGTCGCGCGTCGTCTTCGGCGACCCCGAGCTGCTGACCATCGACTTCCTGCCTCCGAGCCAGGTGCGCAACCACCGCAGCCGCGTTGTCGACGAGTCCACCATCCTGGCCATGTTCCTCAACAACAAGGCCGCGGAGGCCTTGACCGTGGGCCAGGTGGACGACGCCTACTGGTGGGCGCGCGAGGCCATCCACACGGACGCGCGCTGGCTGTCGGCCTACAACACGTTGGCCGTGCTCTACCGCCGCAAGGGCCTGTACGACCGCGCCGAGTCCACGCTGCGCCTGGTACTGCAGCGCGAGCCGCTGAACACGCAGGCCATGTCCAACCTCATCCTCGTGTTGAGCGACACCGGCCGGCGCGAGGAGGCCCAGGTCTACGCGAACCAGCTGGCGCAGATCCAACCCGTGCCGCCCTACAAGTTTTTCGACGAGGGCGTGGCGGCGATGCGGGCCGGCGAGTTCGCGGCGGCGCGCCAGCTCTTCCGCAAGGAGGTGGCGCGTGCCGCGTACGTGCCCGAGTTCCACTTCTGGCTCGGCCTGGCCAATTACGGGCTGGGCGACGTGTCCGGCGCTCGCGGCGAGATCGCCAAGGCGCTGGAGAACAGTTCGACAGTCAAGGACCGTGAGCTCTATGGCGCCAAGCTGGCCTGGCTCAACGAACTGCGCGAGCAGCAGCGCCAGCGCATTCCGCTGCGCGGGGCCGCGGGGTCCTAGAGCGGCGGGAGTCCGTGCCGCGCCCGCGCCCGGGCGCAGGCCTCGTCGCCGATGCCCATCGGCGCGCGCTCGCCAAATTCGCGGCAGGGGGACGGGCGCCACTCATGGATCCCGCAACTCGCCTTGACGCCCACCTGGCCTGTGAATGCGGCGCAGCGTGGTTGCGCATGGTCGGTGCCGCGCATGCGCACGAGACGGCCGGTCAGCTCCACCGCCAGGCCGTCGGGCACGCTACCGCCCTGGCTCTCCAGTTCGCTGCAGTCGAAGTCGACGCGGAAACTCGCGCAGCAGGCGCCGCAGCTCAGGCAGGGGTTCGCACTCATCTTGTCAGTGTAGGCAGCGGTGAGACACTGGCCCGACTCCACTCCAGAGCCACGCCGACACCATGCGCGCCTTCCTGATCTCCGCTTTGCTGACGGCGGTTTGCGCTGCCCAGGCTGCCGACCTGACCGTCACCGTGTTCGACCGCAACGGCAAGCCGCTGGCCGATGCCGTCGTGCTGGTCGACAGCGCCGTGCAGGGCGCGCGCCCTGCACCCGTGCTGGAAGCGACGGTGGCTCAGGAGAAGCTGCGCTTTGTTCCCGCCGTCACCGTCGTCGGCCTCGGGGCCAAGGTCAGCTTCAGCAATCTCGACAGCTGGGACCACCACGTCATCCTCGGGCTGATGGGCGCGGGCGGCGTCTACGTCGACCCGGGCCAGAACACCCAGTTCCGCCTCGCCGGCCGCGTCGGCACCAAGCCGCCGGCCAGCGACAGCAAGGTGCTGGGCCAGCCCGGCGCCTATCTGCTGGGCTGCCACATCCACGGCTCCATGCGGGGGCACATCTACGTGGCCGACACGCCCTGGGCCAAGCTCGGTGGCGAGGACGGCAAGGCGGTGCTGCAAGGCCTGCCCGAGGGCCCGGCCCGCGTGCGCATCTGGCATGCCGACCAGCTCGTCGAAGCCGCTCCGACGGCCGTGCAGATCGCCGCCGGCGGCAGTGCGGTGTCGATCACGACGCAGATCTCGCCGGCGCGCCGGAAGCGGCCGGCGGGTGATCCCTATTTCGGCGGCTGAGTTCCTCAGCCCAGCATGCCCGATTCGAAGCCGTGCGCCGGCAGGTCCACCCGCGGCGCGGGCGTCCAGCCCGGCTTGCGGTGCTCGGCGACGACGTTGGTGTAGATGCCGCCGCGGACATACCACTTGGCCGTGATGCGGATGAAGCGCGGGTCGGTGACCTTGACGATGTCGTCCAGGATCTTGTTGGTGACCTTCTCGTGGAAGGCACCCTCGTTGCGGTAGCTCCAGAAGTACATCTTCAGGCTCTTGAGCTCCACGCAGAGCTCGTCCGCGATCATGTCGATCGTGAAGTGCGCGAAGTCGGGCTGGCCGGTCAGCGGGCAGTGGCAGGTGAACTCGGGCACCTGGAACTGGATGACGTAGTCGCGCTCGGGGTTGGGGTTCGGAAAGACCAGGATGTCCTTGCTGGGCTTGCTCGGCGGGTTCGGGGGCACCTCGCGCATCTTGGGCTTGCTGTTCTTCTTGGCGGGGGCGGCGGCGGACTTCTTGGTAGCCATGGTGCGTGGGTCTTTCTGAGAGGGGGCGAATGCTATCATCCAGCCCCGTCGAAGCGCCCTTGAAAGGCGCTTTTCTTTAGCCAAATCAAGGGCTTACGTCCGAGCTACATGCGGCTGAACTCGATCAAGCTGGCCGGCTTCAAATCCTTCGCTGAACCCACGACCTTCCAGTTGCCCGGGCAACTCGTCGGCGTCGTCGGCCCCAACGGCTGCGGCAAGTCCAACATCATGGACGCGGTGCGCTGGGTGCTGGGCGAGAGCAAGGCCAGCGAGCTGCGTGGCGAGTCCATGCAGGACGTCATCTTCAACGGCAGCGGCAACCGCAAGCCGGCGGGGCGCTCCAGCGTGGAGCTGGTTTTCGACAACCAATCCGCCCGCGCCGGCGGCCCGTGGAACCAGTTCACCGAAATCGCCGTTAAGCGAGTGCTGACGCGCGACGGCACCAGCTCCTACTTCATCAACAACCAGCCGGTGCGCCGACGCGACGTGCAGGACGTCTTCCTTGGCACCGGCCTAGGCCCGCGGGCCTACGCCATCATCGGCCAGGGCACCATCTCGCGCATCATCGAGAGCAAGCCCGAGGAGCTGCGCTTGTTCCTCGAGGAAGCCGCCGGCGTTTCCAAGTACAAGGAACGCCGCCGCGAGACCGAGAACCGGCTCAAGGACACGCGCGAGAACCTGACCCGCGTCGACGACATCCTGCGCGAGCTCAACAGCAACCTCGAGAAGCTGGAGCGCCAGGCCGAGGTGGCGGCCAGCTACCGCAGCCTGCAGGACAGCGGCACGCTGAAGCTGCACCAGCTGTGGTTCCTGAAACTGCGCGACGCCGGCAACGAGGCCACGCGCGTGAAGGCGGCGCATGCCGAGGCGCTGAACGCGCTGGAGTCGCGCACCGCCGAGCTGCGTGCCGTCGAGGCCGAGCTGGAGGAGGTGCGCCAGCAGCACTACGCCGCGGGCGACGAGCTGCACGCCTCGCAGGGCCGTTTTGCCGAGGCCCAGCTGGAAGTGAGCCGGCTGGAAGAGCGCATCCGCTTCGTCGTCGAGAGCCGCAACCGCGCCCAGCAACGCCTGGCCGAGCTGCATGCCCAGGACATGCAGTGGCGCGAGCGCATCGAGCAGGCCAAGGCCGAGCTGGAAGGCATTGCCGAGCAGATCGCCGGTGCCGACGAGCAGAGCGAAATCCTCGCCGCCCAGGCCGAGGAGCAGCAGGCCCAGCTGCCACAGAGCGAGGACGCGGTGCGCGCCGCCCAGGCCCGTGCCAACGAGCAGCGCGCCCTGGTGGCCCAGGTGCAGCAGCAGATCCAGGTGCTGGCCGCCGAGAGCCGCAGCGTGGACGAGCAGGCGAGGGCGCTGCGCCAGCGCGAGGACAAGCTGACGGCCGAGTCCCGTGCGCTGGGCGCGCCCGACCACGAGGCGCTCGAAGCCCTGCGCGCACGCAGCGCCTCGGCCGACGAGGCCCGCGACCTGGCGGATGCGCGGCTACAGGAGCTCGCCGAGCAGCTGCCCCAGCTCGAAGAACAACGCCGCGCGCTGCAGCAGGACGCCAATGCCCAACTCGCGAAGCAGTCCGACCTGACAGCCCGCCTGGAGGCGCTGAAGGCCCTGCAGGAAAAAGTGCAGACCGAGGGCAAGGTCAAGCCCTGGCTGGCAAAGCATGGGCTGGACGGCCTGCAAGGCCTGTGGACCCGGCTGCACATCCAGCAGGGTTGGGAGAACGCGCTGGAAGCCGCGCTGCGCGAGCGCATGGGCGCTCTCAGCGTGGGGCGGCTGGACACCGTGCGCGCCTTCGAACTCGACGCGCCGCCGTCCCGTCTGGCCTTCTACTCGACGCCTGGCGGAGCTATCGCCAACACCCACGAGACGCTGCCCACGCTGACCTCGCTGTTGAAGCTGGACGATGCCGGCCTCGTCGCGCTGCTGAACGACTGGCTGGAAGGCATCTACACGGCGCCCAACCTTGACGAGGCGCTGGCCGCGCGCAGCAAGCTCACGCATGGCGAGCTGATCCTGACGCCCCAGGGCCATGCCGTCGGCCAGTTCTCCGTCACCTTCTACGCACCCGACTCCGAGCAGGCCGGCCTGCTGGCCCGTGCTCAGGAGATCGAGCAGCTGACGACGGCTCAGCGCGCGCAGAACCTGATCGCCGACGAGGCCCGCCTGTCGCTGGGCCGCATCGAGCACCAGTTCAACGATGCCAACGGCCGCCTGACCGCCCTGCGCCGCGAAGCCAGCGAGGCGCAGACGCGGGCCCACCAGATCCACGTCGAGCTGCTGCGCCTGACGCAGCAGGCCGAAGCCAGCCAGCAGCGCCGCAGCGCGCTGGACGCCGAGCTGGCCGAGATCGCCGAACAGCAAGAATCTCTTCAGGAACGCCGCGCGGTTGGCGAGGCTCGCTTCGAAGAGCTGGACATCCAGCTCGGCGACGCGCAGCAGCGCCACGCCGAACTAGAAGACGGCACCATCGCCGCCGAGCGCAAGCTGAGCGATGCCCGCGAGCAGTTGCGCACGCTGGAACGCCGCTCGCAGGAAGCCCGCTTCGCCACCCAGACCCTGGCTGCACGCCGCGGCGAGCTGCAGCGCGGCGTCGAGACGGCCGACGCGCAGATCGCCACCGTGTCCGCCTCGGCCGCCAGCCTGCAGACCGAGCTCGACGGCTTCAACGACGCCGCCGCCCAGGCCGGCCTGCAGGATGCGCTGGCCCTCAAGCTCGAACGCGAACAGGCCTTGGCCGCCGTGCGCGCCAGCTACGACGACCTATCTCTGCGCCTGCGCAAGGCCGACGAGCAGCGCATGACGTTCGAGCGCAGCCTGGACCCGCTGCGCGAGGTCATCACCAAGCTGCAGCTCGAAGAGCAGGCCGCCCAGCTCGGCGGCGCGCAGTACCGCGAGCAGCTCGAAGCCGCCGAGGTCGACCTCGAAGCCTTGGCGAAGTCCATCGAGGAAGGCGCCGTCAAGCTCTACGGCTTGCAGGGCGAGATCGACCGCATCAACCGCGAGATCGCCGCGCTGGGCGCCGTCAACCTGGCCGCGCTCGACGAACTGACCGCCGCCCGCGAGCGCAAGACCTTCCTTGATTCGCAGTGCACCGACCTGAACGCGGCCATCAAGACGCTGGAGGATGCGATCCACAAGATCGACCTGGAAACCCGCGACCTGCTGGGCTCGACCTTCAACCAGGTCAACGAACACTTCGGCCGCATGTTCCCCGAGCTGTTCGGCGGCGGCCAGGCCAGGCTGGTGATGACGGGCGACGAGATCCTGGACGCCGGCGTGCAGGTGCTGGCCCAGCCGCCGGGCAAGAAGAACAGCACCATCCATCTGCTCTCCGGCGGCGAGAAGGCCCTGACGGCCATCGCCCTCGTCTTCGCCATCTTCCAGCTCAACCCCGCACCCTTCTGCCTGCTGGACGAGGTGGATGCGCCGCTGGACGACGCCAACACCGAGCGCTATGCGCGCCTCGTCACCAAGATGAGCGCCGGCACGCAATTCCTCTTCATCTCGCACAACAAGATTGCGATGGAAATGGCTGAACAACTGATCGGCGTGACGATGCAGGAGCAGGGCGTGTCCCGCATCGTCGCCGTCGACATGGACAAGGCCCTCGCGATGGCCGAAACAGCATGAGCCTGACCCTCACCCAACTCCTGGCCATGGCCGGCGGCATCGTGCTGGCCGGCGTGGTGGCCCATGGCGCCTGGGCGGCGCGCAAGGCCGGCCCCAAGCGTGCCGCGCCGCCGCTGGAGGAGCCGCATTTCGACGCCCCGCCAGTCGTGGGCGAGCGCGCCGAGCCCACCGTCGATCCGCTGGAAGTCACCCTGCCTGCCGTGACCCGCCCGCTGCGCCGGCCGTCGGCCCGCATCGATGCGCTGATCGACGCCATCGCCACCATTACCGTCGAGGCCCCCGTCTCCGGCGAGCTCGCCCTGCAGCATCAGCCCGGCAGCCGCCGCGCCGGCACCAAGCCGCTGCAGATCGAAGGCCTGAACGCCGCGACCGGCGACTGGGAGCTGCCCGCGCCGGGCCAGCGCTACAGCGAGTTCCAGGCCGGCCTGAAGATGGCCAACCGCAGCGGCCCGCTCAACGAGATCGAGTACTCCGAGTTCGTGCAGAAGATCCAGGCCTTTGCCGACGGCGTCGGCGGCTTCGTGCAGTTCCCGGACATGCTGGACGTCGTCGCCCGCGCCCGCGAGCTGGACCAGTTCGCCGCCAGCCACGACGCCCAGCTTGCGCTGCTGCTGCGCGCCAAGGCGGCGGCCTGGACGCCGGGCTTCGTGCAGCAGTCCGCCGGACGCCATGGCTTCGTCGCAGGTGCGTTGCCGGGTCGTCTGGTGCTGCCGTCGGACGAAGAGGGTGCGCCACCCGTGCTGACGCTGCAGTTCGATGCGCAGGCGGCGCTGGCCGAAGACCCTGAGGCGCTGTCGCTGCGCGAGCTGACGCTGGCGCTGGACGTGCCGCAGACGCCGGCCGAGGCCGAGCCCTTTGCCGCCTGGCAGGAGGCCGCGCGAGCGCTGGCCCGCGACCTAGAGGCCGAGGTCTGCGATGACCGCGGCCAGGTGCTGGGCCTGCATGCCTTCGCGGCCATCGACGTGGAGTTGAAGAAGCTTTACCAGGCGCTGGCCGAGCGTGATCTCGCCGCCGGCTCGCCCGCGGCACGAAGGCTGTTTTCCTGATGGCCACCTCGCTGCTGCTGATCAGCCTGCTGATCCTCGGCAGCGCCTTCTTCTCGATGGCCGAGCTGTCGCTGGCGGCCTCGCGGCGGCTCAACCTGCAGCAGCGCGCCGATGCGGGCGATGCCCGTGCGGCCAAGGTGCTGGCGGTGCAGGAGCACCCGGGCGACTACTTCACCGTCGTGCAGATCGGCGTCAACACGGTCGCCATCCTGGCCGGCATCGTCGGCGAGGGCGCGTTCACGCCGCATTTCGAGGCCGCGCTGCGGCTGGTGATGGCGCCCGAGCTGGCGGCCACGCTGGGCTTCGCGGCCTCCTTCATCAGCATCACCTCGCTCTTCATCGTGCTGGCCGACCTGGTGCCCAAGCGCCTGTCCATGAACGAGCCGGAGCGCGTCGCGATGACGCTGGTGGGCCCCATGCTGCTGCTGTGCCGGCTGCTGCGGCCACTGGCCTGGCTGTTCAGCGGCATCACGGAGGGCTTGATCCGCCTGCTGGGCCTGCCTGCCCAGCGCGACGAGACCATCAGCTACCGCGACATCCTGGCGCTGACCGAGGCGGGCTACCAGGCCGGCGTCGTTGCCGACGAGGAGCAGCAGGTCATCGAGAACGTGTTCGAGCTGGACACACGCACCGTCGAGACGGTGATGACCAACCGCGAGCGCATCGTCTTCTTCTCTCGCGACGATGACGACGCGCTGATCCGCAACCGCATCGCCGACGCGCCGCACTCCACCTACCTGATCTGCGATGGCGACGTGGACCAGGTCGTCGGCTACGTCGACGCGACCGACCTGTTCCAGCGCGTGCTGCGCGAGGAAAGCCTGGCGCTTCAGGGTGATGCCGGCGTGCTCGTCAAGAAGGTGCTCATCGTGCCGGACCGGCTGACGCTGTCCGAGATGCTGACCCAGTTTCGTGAGGCGCACGAGGACTTCGCCGTCGTCGTCAACGAGTACAGCCGCGTCGTCGGCGTCGTCACGCTGAACGACGTGATGAGCACCGTGATGGGCGCGCTGGTGGCGCCGCACGACGAGGAGCAGATCGTGCGCCGCGAGGACGGCAGCTTCCTGGCCGACGGCATCACGCCCATCCCCGACGTCGAGCGCTCGCTGGGCATCGAGGGCTGGCCGCATGCCGGCACCTACGACACGCTGGCCGGCTTCCTGATGGTGATGCTGCGCCGCATCCCGCGGCGCACGGATGTCGTCGAGTGGGAAGGCTGGCGCTTCGAGGTCGTGGACGTGGACAGCCACCGCGTGGACCAAGTGATGATCACCGCGGCGGCGCCGGCCGTCAGAACTTGAAGTTGCCGTCGGCGCGCGACTGAGCGCCGCTCGCGCAGCTCGTGAATTCGCGGTTGCCGCTGCCGGTGGCCTGGTTGCTCTCCCACACCGCCGTTGAGCCATCCCACTTCACGTACTTGTACTGGATGGCCGTGCCCGCGGCCAAGCTGACGGTGCCGCTCCACGGCACGTTGGCGCCCGAGCCCTGGATGGTCAGCGCGAAGCCCGAGCCCGGCGCCCAGGCCCCGAGACCGGTCACGTTGCCGACTACGCGCAGGTTCTGCCCGAACGCCGTGTTGGCATTGGCGATGGTGAAGGTCACCGCGCAGCTGCCGCCGCCGCTCGCCGTCTTCTGGCCTGTGTAGATCGCCACGGCAGGGTTGCTGCCGCTGTTGTTGGCCGGGACCGTGAAGCTGGCGTTGCCGTTGGCGTCCACCGTCACCGCGTCGGCCGTGCAGCCTGTGCCGGTGGCGTTCCTGGTGCCGTTGATGACGTTGCAGTAGGTGCCGGCGGGCAGGCCGGTGGCGAAGCTGCGCGTCCAGGCGCTGGCGCTGTTGTTCAGCGCCACGAAGCCCACGCTGCCGCGGCTGAATGCGACCTGGTTGCCGTTGTCTCCGACGACCCAGTTCTGCTGCGCCTGGCCCAGACTGGCGTTGCGGAAGGCCACCATGTTGGCCAGCGGTGTCCAGCGGTGGGCGAAGTCCCAGACCACGTTGATCTGCGGCGTGCCGCCGCTGTAGGGGCTGGCGCCGGGGCGATCGGCGCCGGTGTCGGTGAACTTGTAGCCCGAGTAGAGCTGGGCCTCGCCGTAGCCCTGGGCCAACATGAAGACATGGGCCAGCGTGTAGCGCTGGCCGGCCGCGTCTGCCCCGCCGTTGTTGTTGATGTTCAACGAGCCGCCGTTGCGCTCGGTGTCCCAGTTGGTGATGAAGACGGTGGCGTTCTGCGGCTGGATGAAGCCCCAGCTGCCGCCCCAATTGCCCCAGGTGCCCATCACGCCGGGGATGCTGGCGAGGTTCAGGCCGTTGTTGTTGCGAAAGACATCGCGCATGGCCGACGTGAACTGGAACTCGTTGAGCGTGCCGACCGGGAAGTAGCTGGGCCGATCGACTTCGCCGTCGTTGATGATTTCCTGCGTCACCCAGATCGGCTCGCCCTGCAGCGTCGTGGGGTAGGCCGCCTTCACGGCGTTCATGATGGACGTCCAGCCCGCAGCCGGCATGTGCTTGGCGGCGTCGATGCGGAAGCCGTCCACGCCCATGGCCAGCAGGGCCTTCAGGTAGTTGGCGATCTGGCCCTGCACATAGCTGCTCTCGGTGGCCAGGTCGGGCAGGCCGCCCAGGCGGCAGTTCTGCACGTTGCTGCGGCCGGCCGGCGAGTTGTAGTCGGCGTCGGCGATGTTGCAGTTGGCGTGGAAGTCGTTGGCGCTGAAGTAGGGGTAGGCCAGCGTCGCGGCGTTCCAGGTCGAGCCGTCGGTGGCGGTGCCGCTGCCGTCGGCCATCTGGTTGACGACAATGTCGGCATACACGCGCACGCCGGCCGTGTGGCAGCTGTTGATCATGGCCTGCAGCTGGGCGGGTGTGCCCATGCGGCTGGTCAGGTTGACGTAGTTGACCGGTTGGTAGACACCCCACCAGCCGTTGGCGTTCTTGCTCGCCCCCGGCGGCGAGATCTGCACGCCGCCGAAGCCTTTGGGCCCCAGCCACTGTGTGCATTCGGTGGCGATGTCTGGCCAGGCCCACTCGAACATCTGGACCGAGGTCGAGTTCGGGTTCAGCGCCAGCGCGGGGGGCGCGAGGGCGGCCAGGGTGACGGCGCTGGAAGCCAGCGTCAGGGCGTAGATGAGCCGGCGGCTCGGTGGCAGCTTGTGCATGGTCTGTGTCTCCGGTGGTTGACGCCACCCTCGTCGCGGGGCGGCTGTGCCGGCCAATCGACTGCATGCCCTGGCCGCCCTTCCCGGGTTGGGAAAGTGACGTGACTCTAGACAGTTGCCAATCTGCAATCCGTAGGAAAACTACTAGTTTGCGTGAATCAACCCTGGAAAGTTGCCAGACTACCCGGGTTGACGGATTTCTCCAGGTGTTGATAGGGCTTGAATGATTTGTAGCTTTGCAACTATCTTCCGGAACTTTCATGCAGTTCGGACCGGACTCGTCCCCGCTTGATCCGTGTCAAGAGGCCTGCCGCCATCGCCCTTCAGCATGCGGATCTCGACGCACCGCCATGCTTGCCCCGTTCAACATCCCTCATTTCCTGCGCACCCAGCCGCTGTTCGCCGATGTCGACGAAGCCGCGCTGCAGCGTCTGGCCGCAGCCTGCCGCCTGATGCACGTGATGCGCGGCCAGCAGGTGCTGTGGGCGGGGCAGACGTGCGACGCCTTCTTCATCGCGGCGCGCGGCCAGGTGCGGCTCTACATGACGGCGCCCAATGGCAACGAGAAGGTCATCGAGCTCGTCGGCCCGGGTCAGAGCTTTGCCGAGGCCCTGGTCTTCCTGGAGCGGCCTTGCCCCATCAATGCCCAAGCCCTCAGCGATGCCGTGCTGCTGCAGGTGCCGCGCCAGGCCCTGCTGGCCGAACTGGAACTCGACGCCGGCTTCGCGCTGCGGATGCTGTCGGGCATGTCGCGCCGGCTGCATGGCCTGGTGCAGGACGTGCAGGCCGGCTCGCTGCAGTCGGGCCTGCAACGGGTCGTCGGCTATCTGCTGCGCGACGTGGCGCCCGACCAGCCCGGCCCGGCCATCGTCAGCCTGCCTGCGGCCAAGGCCACGGTGGCGTCGCTGCTGTCGCTGACGCCGGAGTACTTCTCGCGCGTGCTGCACGAACTGGAAGCCGCCGGCCTGGTGCAGATCGACAAGCGCGACATCCGCCTGCCCGAGCCGGCGGCCCTGGCCCGCCACGCGGCGAGCCAGCGCTGAACGCCCCACCCGGCGAGGCCGGGCGGAGCATGCCTCACCTCACTGGGTGAGCACCCAGTCCAGGGCTGTCTTCAGATCCGCATCGCTGATCTTGTCCGGCCCGCTGGGCGGCATGGGGATGGGGCCCCACACGCCTTTGCCGCCCTTGCGGACCTTGTCGGCCAACTGCACCGCCGCATCCTTCTGGCCGCGGTACTTGGCCGCGATGTCCTTGAATGCGGGGCCCACGAGCTTCTTGTCCGGCGCATGGCAGGCCACGCAGCCGGCCTTGCTCATGGCTTCGTCGGCGGGGCCGGCCAGTGCCGACCCGGCGGCTGCGGCGGCCAACAGGCCGGCGAGCAGAAATGTGATTCGCATGTTGCGTCCTCCTGGTTGTCCTGTTCGAGACCAGGCGCAGTGGGGCTCATGCCTCACCGCGCCGGTCGCCAGCATCAGTAGATGTCGTGCTGGGTGTTGTTGACGTTGAAATGACCGGTCGGCGTGATCAGGCGCGGATCCTTGATGACGGCCTTGAGCTTGAGCGTCTTGTCGTCCACCACTACGAGCGCAGACTGCTTGTCCTTGGCCGACCAGACCGAGAACCAGACCTCGTCGCCTGCCTTGTTGAACTCCGGCTGGACGACGCGCTTGGCGCCGTCGTCGGTCAAGCCGGCCCACTGCGCGATCGGCAGCACCTTGTAGCCCTTGTCCAGCGCCTTCACATCGAACACGGCCACCGATTGCGCGACGGCCGAGTCGGGGTTGAGCGGCGTGTCGACGTAGAGATGCTGGCTCTTCGGGTGGCTCTTCAGGAACAGCGCGCCGCCGCCCTGACCCTTCAGCGTGGCCACGACCTTGAAGGCCTGGGCCGGGTGCTTGACGGGGTCGGTGCCAATCAGCGAGATGGTCTCGTCACCCAGGTGGCAGGTGGCCCAGACGGGGCCGAACTGCGGGTGCACGAAGTTGGCGCCTCGGCCCGGGTGGGGGATCTTGCCCACGTCGATCAGCTTGGCCAGCTTGCCTTCCTTCAGGTCCACCGCGGCGATCTTGTTGCTCTGGTTGGCGGCCACCATGAAGTAGCGGTGGGTGGAGTCGAGTCCGCCGTCGTGGAGGAAGCGGGCCGTACCGATGGTGGTGACCTTCAGTGCGTCGACGTTGCTGTAGTCCACCAGCAGGGTCTGACCCGTTTCCTTCACATTGACGACGAACTCGGGCTTGTAGTGGCTGGACACGATGGAGGCCACGCGCGGCTCGGGGTGGTACTCCTGCTTGTCCACGGTGTTGCCGCGCGTCGAGACGATCTTCAGCGGCTCCAGCGTGTCGCCCTTCATGATGGTGTACTGCGGCGGCCAGTAGCTGCCGGCGATGGCCAGCTTGTCTTCGAAGCCCTTGAACTTGCTCGTGTCCACCGAGCGCGCTTCCAGGCCGACACGCACCTCGGCCACGTTGTCGGGCTTGGCCATCCACAGGTCGATCATGTTGATCTTGGCGTCGCGCCCGATCACATAGAGGTAGCGCCCCGAGGCCGAGGTGCGCGAGATGTGTACCGCGTATCCGGTCTTGACGATATTGATGATCTGCTTGGTATCGCCGTCGATCAGCGCCACCTCGCCGCTGTCTCGCAGCGTCGTGCTGAAGATGTTGGCGATGTTGTAGTTGTTCTCCTTCTTCTTCGGCCGCGCCTCGGGCGGCACGATGACCTTCCAGGTGGCCTTCATGTCGGCCATGGAGAACTCGGGCGGTGTCGGCGGCTCGTGCTGGATGTAGCGGGCCATGATGTCGACTTCCTGCTCGCTCATCTCGCCGCTGGTCTGCCAGTTGGGCATGCCCGCGGGGCTGCCGTAGGCGATAAACACCTTGAGGTAGTCGGTGCCCTTGCCAATCGTGATGTCGGGCGTCAGCGGCTTGCCGGTGGCGCCCTTGCGCAGCACGCCGTGGCAGCCGGCGCAGCGCTCGAAGTAGATGCGGCGGGCCACGTCAAACTCGGCCTGCGTCATGGCCGGCGCCTTGGGGTTGCGGCTCTCCACCATCGGCACGGTCGCCAGTGGCGACGGGCCCGAGTGGTACTTCACGTCGGCGGGCAGCACATCCTTCTTGGCGGCGTCGGCGGGGGCCTGGGCGAGGGCGGCGAGAGGCCAGGCGAACAGCAGGCTGGCGGCCAGCGCGGCAACGCGGGGGAGGGCGGTTCTCATCAGTGCTCCTTTCAGTGGTCGATGCCGACATGCTCGAAGCGCTGCGTGAAGCCTTCCTTGAACGGGGTCAAGTTTTGGGCCGAAATGATCGAGTCTTGATGTTGATCAATATCGATGCAGGAAGCCGGCGAGCGACGGGCCGGGCTTGAACTCGGTCAAGGCGGCTCCCGCGCGGCGTTGCGACGCTGGCGGCCATGAACACCACCCGCCTTCCTTCCCTGCCGCCCCGGCTAACTGCGCTCGCCGCCGCCGGCCTGCTGCTGAGCGGCGCGACCCATGCCGCCGATGCGACCGACACGCTGCCACGCATCGTCGTCAGCGCCACCCGCCATGCCGTGCCGCTGGCCGATGCGCCCGCAGCCATCACCGTCGTCGACGCCGAGACGGTGGCCGAGCGCGGCACCGACAACCTGCTGCAGGCCCTGCGCGTGGAGCCCGGCGTCACCGCCTTCGGCCGGCCCACCGGCGGGCGCAAATCGCTGTCGCTGCGCGGCATGGACCCTCGCCACGTGCTGGTGCTGGTGGACGGCCAGCGCATCTCGGCCAGCGACGGCCTGGTCGGTTCCTCGGACTTCCAGCTCGACTGGACCGGTGCGGTGGACATTGCCCGCATCGAGGTCGTGCGCGGGCCGATGTCGGTGCTCTACGGCGCCGAGGCGCTGGGCGGCGTCATCAACGTCATCACCGAGCCGCTGAACGGTGCGTTGCAGGCTCGTGCCTTCGTCGAGGGCCGCAGCGGGCAGGGCGGCGGCGACGGCCACCGCCTGGCCGCGGCCCTGCGTGGCGGCTTCGGGCCGGCGCTGGACTTCGGCATCGCACTGAGCGACGCCCGCCGCGAATCCACACCCACCGCGGCTGACCCGCGCATCAGCGCCGTCGAGGGCCGCCAGCCGCGCGAGGCGGCGCTCAAGCTGAACTGGCACGCTGCGCCGGGCCAGACAGTGGAGTTCGACAGCCGCCACACCGACGAGCAGCGCTGGCTGGACGCCCGCGAGCGCTCCGGCCAGAAGCGCTACCACCAGAGCCTGCACCACCTCGTGCGCGACCACCACGCCCTGCAGTGGGACGGCGACTGGGGCGAGGGCCGGCAGACGCTGCTGCGCGCCTACGAGAACCGGCTGGCCGTGAGCAATATCAAGACCAACGGCGTGGCCTCGCTGCGCCCCAACACGCTGACCGACCGCGTGCTCGAAGGCCAGGCCAGCCTGCCCGCCGGCAGCGCCCAGCTACTCACCACCGGCTTTGAGCTGCGCGACGAGCAACTGGCCAACGCTGGCCTGCCCGGTGGCCATGCCAGCGCCACGCATGCCGGCCTCTACCTGCAGGACGAGGCCCGCCTCACCCCCACGCTCAGCCTCACGGCCGGCGCCCGCGCCGATCACGCCAGCCGCTTCGGCACGGAGGTCAGCCCGCGTGTCTATGCCGTGTGGAAGCCGGCGGCCGGCTGGGTCGTCAAGGGCGGCCTGGGCCACGGCTTCAAGGCGCCGACGCTCAAGCAGATCAACCCCGACTACCGGGAAGACGAGGGGCCCAACACCTACGTCGGCCAGGCCGGCCTCAAGCCCGAGACCAACGACAACCTTGAGGCCACGCTGGCCTGGGACACCGCATCTGCCGGCGCGTCGCTGACGGCCTACCGCAACCGCATCCGCCACCTCATCGTGCCCGTGCTGCTCAGCGGCACGCCGGCCAGCGGCATCTACCAGTTCCGCAACATCGACGCTGCCGTGCTGCAAGGCCTGGAAGCCGCCGCCGGCTGCCGCTTCGGTGGCTGGACGCTGCAGGTCCAGGCCGGCTTGCTCAGCGCCCACGACGACCATGGCGTCTGGCTGGAAAAACGCGCCCGCCACAGCTGGGGCCTGCGTGCCGACTGGGCCCAGGGCCCCTGGCGCGCCGGTGGCGACGTGACCACGCAGAGCGGCCTGCGCCTGGCCTCCACGGTCGCCGGCCAGCCGCCGCAGGCAGTGCCCACGCTGACGATGGTCAACCTGCACGCCAGCCTGGCGCTGGGCCATGGTCTGACGCTGCGGGCAGGCGTGGACAACGCGACGAATCTGCGCCTGGCAGCCAAGTCCGCGCTGTTCGCTTACGAGGAGCTGCCGCGCAGCCTGCGCGTGGGGCTGGAAGGGCGGTGGTGATTCAGCCGCGGCGGCGCGCAGCCATCTCGGCGCCCATGACGGCGAGAGCGGCTGTGTCGGCAGCCTGCGCCGCCACCGGGAAGGCCTGGCCTTCCTCCGCCGCCATGTGGCTGGCGTAGAGATCGGCGTAGGCCTGGCAGGCGGCGGCCTCAAGCCCGGCGCCTTGCCCGTCGGCCAGCGCCTGCAGTGCGGTGCGCAGCGCCGCCCATTGGCAGCCCATCTCGGCATGATCGGTCGCCAGCCGGTCCGCCAGCTCGGCAAAGCCCGCGGCGCGCAGCCGGGGCAATACGTGACGCTCCTCATCCTCGTGATGCTTAGGCCCGGCCAGGTCGAAATAGCGCAGCACATCGCGCGCCGCGTCGCGCGCCTGAGCGTCGGCACCGTGCGTGGCGGCGTGGGCCTGCAGGCGCAGCAGCAGGTCCAGGCTGCGCTGCACGCGCTCGTGGCACGCGAGCAGCATCTCGAAGGGCTGGTCGAAGCCCACGGCCGGGCCGGCGTGGAGCAGGGGAGAGGTAGCCATGCTGCCGATTCTCGTCGCCGCGGCCCGCGACAATGCGGGCATGACTGCTGATCCTGCACTGCGTGCCGCCGAATTGCGCGCCCAGCTCAACCATCACGCCCATCTCTACTACGTGCTCGACGCGCCCGATCTGCCGGATGCCGAGTACGACAAGCTCTTCGCCGAGCTGCAGGCCATCGAGGCTGCCCATCCCGAGCTGTTGACGCCTGATTCACCCACCCAGCGCGTCATCGGCGCCGTGCTGGCCGGGCTGACGCCGGTGCGCCATATCGTGCCCATGCTGTCGATCACGACGGAGACCGACACCACCGAGGGCGGCGCCATCGCCTTCGATGCCCGAGTGCGCCGCGAGCTGGCGCTGACCGAGGCCGACCCGCCGGTGGAGTACGCCGCCGAGCTGAAGTTCGACGGCCTGGCGATGAACCTGCGCTACGAGAACGGCGTGCTGGTGCAGGCTGCCACGCGCGGCGACGGCGAGACGGGCGAGGACGTCACGCAGAACGTGCGCACCATCGGCCAGATCCCGTTGCGGCTCATCGGCAGCAACCCTCCCGCGGTGCTGGAGGTGCGCGGCGAGGTCTACATGCGCCGCGACGATTTCGAGAAGCTCAACGAGCGCCAGCGCGAGCGTGGCGACAAGACCTTCGTCAACCCGCGCAACACGGCGGCCGGCGCCATCCGCCAGCTCGACCCAGCGCTGGTGCGCCAGCGGCCACTGTGCTTCTACGCCTACGGGCTGGGCGAAGTGCAGGGCTGGGATCTGCCCGCGACGCATGCCGGCCTGCTGGATGCGCTCGCAGTGCTGGGCCTGCCCGTCAACGGCGACCGTGCCGTGGTGCAGGGGCCGGCCGGCCTCGTGCAGTTCCACCAGGCCATGGCCGCCAAGCGCGACGCGCTGCCCTTCGACATCGACGGTGTCGTCTACAAGGTCAACTCGCGCGAGCTGCAGGCGCGGCTGGGCTTCAAGACCCGCGAGCCGCGCTGGGCCGTGGCGCACAAATACCCGGCGCAGGAGCAGGTGACGACGCTGCTGGCCATCGACGTGCAGGTGGGGCGTACCGGCAAGCTGACGCCGGTGGCGCGGCTGGAGCCGGTATTCGTCGGCGGCACGACCGTCAGCAACGCCACGCTGCACAACCTGTTCGAGATGCGCCGCAAGGGCGTTCGCGTGGGCGACAAGGTCATCGTCCGCCGCGCGGGCGACGTGATTCCCGAGGTGGTGGGCCGCGTGCCGGGTGAGCGGCCGAGCTACGTGCCCAACTTCCGCCTGCCGCGCGAATGCCCGGTCTGCGGCACCGAGACCGCCCGCGAGCGCGGCGGCATGGACTACCGCTGCACCGGCGGCGTGTTCTGCCCGGCCCAGCGCAAGCAGGCGATGCTGCACTTCGCCGGCCGTCGCGCGATGGACATCGAGGGTCTGGGCGACAAGCTCGTCGAGCAGCTCGTCGATGCGGGCATCGTGACCAGCTTGCCCGGTCTCTACAAGCTCGGCGTGGCCAAGCTCGCGGCGCTGGATCGCATGGCGGAGAAGAGTGCGCAGAACATCGTCGACGCGCTGGAGAAGAGCAAGACGCCGACGCTGGCCCGCTTCCTGTTTTCACTGGGTATCCGCCAGGTCGGCGAGACGACGGCCAAGGACCTGGCCCGCCACTTCGGCACGCTGGACAAGCTGATGGCCGCCAGCGTGGAGCAGTTGCTGGAGGTGCCGGACGTGGGCCCCATCGTGGCGGCCAGCATCCACACCTTCTTCGCGCAGCCGCACAACGTGGAGGTCGTCGAGCAGCTGCTGGCGGCCGGCGTGCAGCCTAAGGAAAGCGCCGGCGAAGCCGACGACCGGCCGCGCCCGCTGCTGGGCAAGACGCTGGTGCTGACCGGCACGCTGCCCACGCTGTCCCGGGACGAGGCCCAGGCCTTGATCGAGGAAGCGGGCGGCAAGGTCAGCGGCTCGGTGTCCAAGAAGACCAGCTACGTGATCGCCGGCGAGGAGGCCGGCAGCAAGCTGGAGAAGGCGAGGGCGCTGGGGGTGGAGGTACGGGACGAGGAGGGCCTCAGGGCCCTGCTCGCGAGCGGCGGCTGATCGGCTCGCTGCTCAGCCCTGCTCGCACGCCCGAACAGCGCGCAACTCAACCGCTGTCTTCACGTCCGCCGCCAGGCCATGCGCCGGCCGCCGGCCGCCGCCAGCATCGCCAGCCCTGCCAAGACGAGGGTTGCCGGTTCCGGCAGAGCGTTCGAAGGCTGCTGCTGCACCCGTTCCCGCACCGTGAAACTGCTGTAGCCATGGGTGGAGCCGGTCGAGGGGCTGGGCACGCTCACCGACACCTGGTCGAAGTTATCGACCATGTTCGTGCAGGAGGTGCCCGTGAGCATCGAGCCGGGGCTGCGGCCGTTGTTGAGGACGAAAGAGCCCTGGCCTGCCAGTTGGCCGCCCGTGCAGATCGAATTCAGGCCGAGGCTGTCGAGGCTCAGGTAGATCGCGCCCAGGTTGCTGAGCATGAGGGTGGCGCCGGCATCGCCCGAGCCGAAGCTCACGCCACCGGACGTGAACTGCCAGGCCAGCGGGTCCAGGAACATGAATCCCGTGCCCAGGGCGGTCGCGGTCTCAAACTCGAAAACGACGTGGTTGCTGGTGGTGAGACCGGTGCCCGTCACAGACGTGAAGTTGTTGCCGACATAGGTGTAGACGAAGGACGCCGACGCTGCCATCGGGGCGAGCGACAGGCTCGCCGCAAGCCCAAGGGGAGCCAGCCAGCGGCAGGTGGCCCGGATCGGCTTCACGGCGCTACGCCACTGCGGCGCCGTGGAGGCGGAGGGGCTGATGGCGGCGTCTGGACGCATGGGAGTCTCCTTTGGTCGGATTGAGCCGCCTGACGACACCCGGTTGACGGCGTCTGGCACGGCCGGTCCGAAACAAGCAATTTCTGAGCCTCACATAAAGACATGCCGTGCCCGCCCATGAGGCAACGGCCCGACGCGCTGTCCGCAGATGCTCGGCTGTAAAGAAGCTCGACGTTGCAGCGAAGTTCCGCAGGCGTGGGGTTCGAAAGCCCCTCGCCCGGCACTGCAGCGCGGATATGACGCTGTTGGCGCAGCGCTGGCCGGCGCTCCGGCTGTGGTGCGACTGCGATTCGCCTCGCTTTCAATCCCTCGCCGGCGTACTCAGCAGCGCCGTTCTCGCCCACTCCGGCTTGGTCTCGAACAGGTGGTCAATGAAGGCCCGCGTCTTGGACGGCATCAGCCGCCGGCTCGCCGTCAGCAGGTGCACCGGCAGCGGCTCGTAGCGCCAGTCGGGCAGCACCGGCACCAGCGTGCCGGCCGCGACATCCGCCGCCACCATGCCGAACGGGAAGCTGCCGAGGCCGCCGCCGGCGCGGGTGAGTGACAGCACCAGGCCGATGGAGTTGGCTTCGAGCGGACCGCGCACCTCGACCGTCGCCGTCTGCCTGCCGTTCTGCAGCGTGCGGTACATGCCCTTGCCCTGGGTCAGCACCACGAAGTCATGCTCGGCCAGGTCGGCCGGTGTCTGCGGCGCGGGCCGGGCCTGCAGGTAGACGGGGCTGGCATACATGCCGCGCTCTAGCAACATGTATTGCCGAGCGATGAGGTCGGGCTCGTCCACCGTGCCCATGCGCACGGCCACGTCGTAGGGCTCGTTGAAGAGGTCGATGCGGCGGGGAGTGGTGTCCACCTCCAGCTCCACCCGAGGGTAGCGGCGCACGAAGCGGGCGAAGCTATCGGCCAGCACCAGCATGGCGAACTCGGCCGGCACCGACACCCGCAGCCGCCCGGCCGGTGTCGCGTCGCGCGAGGCCAGCCACTCGCGGGTCTCGGCAATGTCCTCGTCATGCCGCGCGGCGCGCTCGGCGAGCTGCTCGCCAAGCTCGGTCAGCGTCAGCCGGCTGGCGCCGGGGACAAAGAGGCGCGCGCCCACCGAGGTTTCCAGCGCGGTCAGCCGCCGGCTCAGCGTGGCCTTGGGCAGGTCGAGCTGGCGCGACGCCTCGGACAGCGATCCCGCCTTGTGGACCTGGGCCAGCAGCAGAAGGTCATCGACTTTCATGTCGCTTTGTCTCGTTTCGTTTCCGGAACGGTCCGTTTGGAATTTGTGGCTGTTCGCCGGAAATGGAACTCTCTACAGTCGCGGCCAGCATGTCAACCACCCGTCTTATTCAGCCCCAAAGGCACCGCATCGGCGCCGGCTTCCAGGCCGAGGGCTGGCGCGAGCCGATGGCGCTGCTGGACCCCTTCATCATGGTGGACCACTTCCGCATGAGCGAGGCGGTGTTCGCACCCCACCCGCATGCCGGCTTCTCGGCGGTGACCTATCTCTTCGACGACTCGGCCACCGGCCTGGTCAGCCGCGACTCCCTGGGCGGCGAGCACGAGATCCTGCCCGGCGGCCTGCACTGGACGCTGGCTGGCCGCGGCGTCATGCACGACGAGTTCCCCATCGAGGCCGGCCGCGAGGCCCACGGCCTGCAGATCTTCGTCAACCTGCCGGCCGAGCAGAAGCTGCGCACGCCAACCATCATGCGCCTGTCGCCCGAGCAGATGCCGCGCCGCGTGGGCGAGGGCTGGCGGGCGGTGCAGGTCTTTGGTGCCGACACGGGGCTGGACCTGCCCTGGTCGACCTCGCTGGTGCTGGTGGACATGCAGCCCGGCGCCGCCTTCGACCTCGCGCTGCCGGCGGGCGAGCAGGGCTTTGCCCTCGTCATCCAGGGCGACGGACGCGCGGGCGAGTTGCCGCTGTCCAGCGGCCGCGCCCTCAGCCTGCCCGTCGGCGGTTCGGCGCGGATCCATGCCGACGACGCCCTGCGCCTGGCCTGCTTCTGCGGCCGGCCCCTGCTCGAACCCCTGGTGCGCCACGGCCCCTTCGTCATGAGCGACGAAGGCCAGGTCGTCGCGGCCCTGCAGCGATTCCAGTCCGGCGGCATGGGCCGCCTGAGCCCGAGAACACTCCCAAGAACAACCCCAAGCACCCACAACAAGGAAACCCTGTCATGAACGCACCGCAAGACAACGCAGCTGCCGCCCCCAAGCCCGTCAAGAGCGGCCCGCCGGTGCCCCTGCTCATCGTGGGCGCGATCCTGCTGATCGGCGGCATCGGCCTGGGCGGCCGCATGTGGTGGCGCAGCCAGCACCTGGTGGAGACCGACAACGCCTTCGTCGCCGGCCGCATCCACCCGGTGGCCACGCGCGTGGCCGGCGTCGTCACCGAGATGCGCATGCAGGACAACGCGGTGGTGAAGACCGGCGACGTGCTGCTGCGCCTGGACCCGGCCGACGCGGCCGTGCAGATCGAGCGCCTGAAGGCCCAGATCGCCCAGGCCGACGCATCCATCGCGACAAGTGCCGCGCAGATCGCCCAGGCCAAGGCCCAGGCCGCGGTGACGAACTCGCAGGTGGCGCAGGCCGAAAGCGTGCTGGCCCGTACCGAGCTGGATGCCAAGCGCAGTCAGACGCTGTTCGGCGCCGAACTGCGCGCGACGAGCAAGCAGGAGCTGGACGCCGCGCTCGCCGCGCGTGACGTGGCCCGCGCCGACCTGGCCGCCCGCAAGGCCGGCGCCGCCGCCGCCAAGGAAGCCGTGGCCGCCGCCGAGAGCGCCCGACAGTCCGCCAATGCGCAGAAGAGCGCCACCCAGGCCCAGCTCAAGGACGCGCAGAACCAGCTCGGCTATGTCGAGCTGAAGGCGTCGAGCGACGGCCGCATCGGCAAGCGCACGGTGGAAGTGGGCCAGCGCGTGACGGCCGGCCAGCAGCTGGCCGCCATCGTCGAGCCCGAGACCTGGATCGTCGCCAACTTCAAGGAAACCCAGCTCGCCAAGATGAAGCCGGGCCAGAAGGTGCACGTCAAGGTCGACGCCTTCCCCGGCCAGGACCTGCTGGCCAAGGTGGACAGCTTCGCCCCGGCCTCGGGCGCCAGCTTCGCGCTGCTGCCGCCGGACAACGCCACCGGCAACTTCACCAAGATCGTGCAGCGCGTGCCGGTCAAGCTGGTGTTCGAGCCCGAGAGCCTGAAGTCCCTTGGCGAGGCGGCGAACCGCATCGTGCCGGGCCTCTCGGTGCAGGTCGAAGTGGAAATCGGCGAGTAAATCGGGGCCAGCATGGGCAACGAAAACTACCTCCCCCCACCGCCCGGCGAGAAGGTCAGCGGCCGCACCTGGCTAGCCGTGCTGGCCAGCCTGCTGGGCGCCTTCATGGCGGTGCTGGACATCGCCATCACCAACTCCTCGCTGCGCGACATCCTCGGCGCGCTGTCGGCCACGCAGGAGGAGGGCTCCTGGATCTCCAGCGCCTACCTCGTGGCCGAGATCGTCGTCATCCCGCTGGCGGGCTTCCTGTCGGTGGTGTTCTCCACGCGGCGCTACCTTGTCATCAACGTCGCGCTGTTCCTGATCTTCAGCACGCTCTGCGGCATGGCCTGGAGCCTGGAGAGCATGATCGCCTTCCGCGCGGCCCAGGGCTTCACGGGCGGCGTGATGATCCCGATGGCGATGACGCTGGTCACGCGCAAGCTGCCGCTCAAGAAGCGCCCCATTGGCCTGGCCCTGTTCGGCATGACGGCCACGCTCGCCCCCACGCTAGGCCCGACGGTCGGTGGGTATCTCACTGAGCTTTACGGCTGGCCCAGCATCTTCTACATCAACTGGGTGCCGGGCGTGCTGCTGATGCTGGGTGTCTCCATCGGCCTGGACAAGGAGCCGATGAACCTGCGGCTGCTGCGCGATGTGGACTGGTGGGGCATCGCCTTCATGGCCATCGGCCTGGGCTCGCTCACCGCCATGCTGGAAGAGGGTAATGCCAAGGACTGGTTCCAGAGCCCCTTCATCATCACGGCTGCCGTGCTCGCCATCACCGGCATCTACGGCTGGGCCTGGCGGGGCCTCACGCGCAAGAACACCTTCATCGACCTGCACATCCTCGGCCGCCCAAGCTTCCTGATCGCCGGCGTCATCGCCTTCGCGACCGGCATGGGCCTCTACGGCTCGGCCTTCATTCTGCCGCTGTACCTGGGCCAGATCGCCAACTACACACCGATGCAGATCGGCCTGGTGATCATGTGGATGGGCCTGCCGCAGCTCTTCATCATGCCGTTCGCGGCCAAGCTGTCCACCAAGCTGGACAACCGCGTGATGATGAGCGTGGGCCTGGGGCTGTTCGCCATCTCCTGCTTCATGAACACCCACATGAGCGCCGACACGGCCGGGCCCGAGCTGCTGGCCGCGCAGATCGTCCGTGCGCTTGGCCAGCCGCTGATCATGATCACGCTGACCAACTTCGCGGTGAGCGGCATCCCGCCCAACCTGCTGCCCAGCGCCTCGGGCATGTTCAACATGATGCGCAACCTCGGCGGCTCGGTCGGCATCGCCACGCTGGCCACGCTGCTGACCAACCGCGAGCACCTGCACAGCGCGCGTGTCGGCGAGGCCGTCAGCCTCTACGACCCCGCCACGCAGGCGCGGCTGGATGCGCTGACGCAGAACTTCGCGTCCAAGGGCGCCGACCTGGCCGCGGCGCAGGACATGGCTCTCAAGGCCCTGGACAACGTCGTGCGCCGCGACAGCTTCGTCATGGCCTACAACGACGCCTTCCTCATCCTCGGCATCGCGCTCGTCAGCTGCGTGGCCATCGTCTGGATGAGCAAGAAGGTGATGGGCGGCGCCGCAAGCGCAGAAGCCGCGCACTGAATCCGAAAGAGAGATCAAGATGATCCAGTTCAAGACCGTCCTCACCCTCGTCGCCACCGCGGCCCTGGCCGCCTGCACGACGCTGGGCCCCAACTACCAGGCGCCCGCCGCCAACGCGCCTGCGGCCTGGCGCGCCGCTGCCCCGGCGGCCGGCGCCGAGCTGCAGCGCGACTGGTGGCTGATCTTCGGCGATGCCCAGCTCAACGCGCTGGAAGCGCAGGCCCTGCAGGCCGCACCGACGCTGGCCGCCGCCGCCGCCCGCGTGCAGCGTGCCCGCGCCGTGTTCGGTGCCACACAGGCCGACGAACTGCCGCGCCTGGACCTCGGCGCCAATGCCGGCGGCCTGCGCACCTCCGGCAAGGCCACCACGACGCCGGTGCTCAACGGGCACGCGGTCACCTTCGAAGGCGAGACCTTCGGCCTCTCGGCCAGCATCGGTTGGGAGCTGGACCTATGGGGTCGCGTCAAGCGCCAGGCCGAGAGCGCCCAGGCCCAGCTCGACGCGTCCACGCTGGACGCCGCTGCCGCCCGCGTGGCGCTGACCACCGACGTCGCTGCCGCCTACTGGCAATGGCGTGCCCTGGCCGATGAAGCCGCCGCGCTGAACCGCCTGCGCGACAGCCGCGCCAAAGCCTTCCAGGTGGCGCAGACCCGCTTCGACGCCGGCTCATCCACCACCCAGGACCTGGAGCGCGTGCGTGCCGAGCTCGCCTCGGCCGATGCCGACGTGGCCGACCTGCCGCGCCGCCAGGCCCTGGTGTTGAATCAGATCGCCGCGCTGACTGGCCAGGCCGCCGCCGAGCTCAAGCTGCAGGCCACCACGTCCCTGCCGCTGCCGCCCGCCATCCGCGCCGGCCTGCCGTCGGAGCTGCTGCAGCGCCGCCCCGACCTGGCCCAGAGTCTGGCTCAGCTGCACGCCGCCACCGCCCAGGTCGGCATCGCGGAAGCCGCCTTCTATCCGTCGATCAAGCTCACCGGCAGCTTCGGCTACTCCAGCGAAGACCTTGGCTCACTGATCTCGGCGCCGGCCCGGCTCTACAACGTCGGCCCCAGCATCTCGCTGCCGCTGTTCGAGGGCGGCCGCAACAAGGCCAATCTGGCGGCGTCCAAGGCCTCGGTCGACGAATCCCTCGCCGCCTTCCGCGGCCGCATGCTGCAGGCCCTGCGCGAGGTGGACGACGCCCTCGCCGAACTGCAAGGCCGCGCCGCCACCATGGACGCCCAGAGCCGCACGCTGGCCTCAAGCAGCCAGGCCCTCGCCGTGGCCAGGAGCCGCTACGACAAGGGTGCGGTCAGCTACCTCGACGTGACCGAAGCCGAGCGCACGCCGCTGGCCACGGAGCGCGCCCTGGCCCAGCTGCGCGGCGCGCAATGGGCGGCGACGGCGCAACTGGTCAAGGCGCTGGGCGGTGGCTGGGGCGAGGCGGGCCGCGGCGGCTGATCGCCCCTGCGCCCACAATGCGCCAGGCGTCGTTGCGCCATCCTCGGAGGTATGCACCATGCGAGTCGTCTTCCTGTATGCGGCGCTTCTGGCCCTGCTGTTCGTCGGCCTCAGCGTGCGGACCCTGCGCCTGCGCCGCCGGCTGAGGATCGCCATCGGTGACAGCGGCAACACGGCCATGCTGCGCGCCATGCGCGTGCATTCCAACTTCGCGGAGTACGTTCCGCTGGCCCTGCTCGCGATCTACTTCGTCGAGCTCTCGGGCGCCGGCCGCGGCTTCGTGCACCTGTTGGGCCTCACACTGCTGGCGGGGCGCGTCTCGCACGCCTACGGCGTCAGCCAGCTCGACGAGAACTATCGGTTCCGCGTCTTCGGCATGGCGCTGACCTTCGCCTGCCTCGTAACAGCCAGCCTGCGCCTGCTCTACGCATACTGGGCGGGCGTCGCCGCCTGACGCATCGGCGCCTGCCGAGCGCATACTCGGCGCCATGGCCATCCCCCACGCCCAACCCGGTCAGGCCGTCGATGTGCGGCCGCTGGGCGCCGAGCTCGCCCAGGCGAAGACGACGGCCCTCTTCAAGTCGGCCGACCTCGAAGTCATACGCCTCGTACTGCCGGCGGGCCGGTCCCTGCCGCCACACAGCGTGCCCGGCGAGATCACGGTGCATTGCATCGAGGGCACGGTGGCCGTCACGTTCGAAGGCAGCTCCCATGCGCTGAACGCCGGTCAGTTGCTCTATGTCGCGGGGGGCGTGATGCATGGCGTCACGGCGCTGGAGGACGCCTCGGCCCTCGTGACCATCGCCCTGCGCCGCTAGCGGGCCAGCTGCAGCAGAGCCTGCGCCATCCGCGACGCGGCCCCGCGATGGGCCGCCGAGAAGGCGAGGGCGCGCTGGCCCATCGCGTTCAGCGCGTCGGTGTCCGTGCAGAGTTCGGTCCCGCGCGACAGCGCCTCGGCCAGAGAACCATGGCGCTCCGCCGCGCCCGCCGCCAGCGCCAGTTCGGTCGCCTCGGCGAAGTTGAAGGTATGCGGCCCTGCCAGCACTGGGCAGCCGCAGGCCGCCGCCTCGATGAGGTTCTGGCCGCCCAGCGGCTCGAAGCTCCCGCCCAGCAGCGCGACGCTGGCCAGGCCGTAGTACAGCGGCATCTCGCGCATCGAGTCGCCCAGCCAGACGTCGGCGGCCAGGGCCTCGGCCGTCGGCTCGTCGGCCCAGCTGCTGCGGCGTGCCAGCGTCAGGCCGGCGGCTTCGATCAGCCCGGCGATCTCGTCAAAGCGCTGCGGGTGGCGCGGCACGATGGCCAGCAGCGGGCGCGGCAAGGGCTGCTTGACCCACGCGTCCAGCAGCGCCTTTTCCTCGCCCTCGCGGCTGACGGCCAGCATCAGCACGGGTCGCCGCAGGTCCACCGCCCAGGCCTTGCCGCGAGCGATCAGGCCGGCGTCCACGGCGATGTCGTACTTCAAGTTGCCGGCCACCTCGACGCGTGCCGTGCCCATCAGGCGAATGCGCTCGGCGTCAGCCTCGGTCTGTGCCAGGGCCAGCGTCATGCGCTGCGCGGCCGGGCGCAGCAGAGCGGAAAACCGCCGGCCCTGGCGCAGGCTCTTCTCGGACAGGCGGGCGTTGGCCAGCACCATCTTCACGCCGGCCCGCTCAGCCTCGCGCTGAAGCGTGGGCCAGACCTCTGTCTCCATCAGCACGCCCAGCCGCGGCCGCCAGTGGCGCAGGAAGCGGCGCACTGCACCCGGCGTGTCGTAGGGCAGCCAGGCGATGGCGTCGCCGTCGCGCAACTGCGCCTGCGCCGCCTCGCGACCCGTGGCGGTGGACTGGGTCAGCAGGATGCGCAGCCCCGGTTCGCGTTCGCGCAGCACGGCGATCAGCGCACTGGCGGCCCGCGTCTCGCCCAGCGACACGGCATGAATCCACAGCCGGCCGGGTTCCGTCCGGCCCTTGAAAAAGCCGAGCCGCTCCGACAGCGCCTGCCGATAGAGCGGCTCCTGGGCGCCGCGCCGCCACAGGCGCAGCAGGTAGAAGGGCGTCAACAGTTGCAGGAGGCCCGCGTAGGCCATCCAGCACAGCCGCTGCATCGCGCGCTCAGTGGCCCGCAGCGAAGGTGGCGTCCGGCTTGACCTTTTTGAGCTGGGCCAGCACGTCGTGCTGGATGCGCTCCAGCGCCTCGGGCGTGTGGCCCTCGAAGCGCAGCACCAGCACCGGCGTGGTGTTGGACGGGCGGATCAGGCCGAAGCCGTCCGGGTACTCGATGCGCAGGCCGTCGATGGTGATCAGCTCGGCGGCACCTGGGAAGTCGGCCAGCGTCGCCTGGGCCTTCAGCGTCTTGACGACCTCATGGTGCTCGCCTTCGGCGCAGGGCACGTTGATCTCGGGCGTGTTGAAGCTGTTGGGCAGGCCCTTCAGCACGGCGCTCGGATCCTTGGCGCGGGACAGGATCTCCAGCATGCGGCCAGCCGTGTACATGGCGTCGTCGAAGCCGTACCAGCGCTCGCTGAAAAAGATGTGACCCGACAGCTCACCGGCCAGCGGGGCGCCGGTTTCCTTGAGCTTGGCCTTGGCCAGCGAATGGCCAGTCATCCACATCAGCGGCTTGCCACCGTGCTTCTTGATCCACGGTGCCAGGCGCTGGGTGCACTTGACGTCGAAGATGATCTCGGCGCCCTTGTTGCGCTTCAGGATATCGGCGGCCAGCAGCATGATCTGGCGGTCGGGCATGATCATTTCGCCGTCGGCGGTGACGATGCCGAGGCGGTCGCCGTCGCCGTCAAACGCCAGGCCCAGTTCGGCGCCGGTGGCGTGGACGATGCGCTTGAGGTCTTCCAGGTTCTCGGGGCGCGAGGGATCGGGATGGTGGTTGGGGAAGTCGCCGTCCACCTTGGAGTAGATGTCGACGACCTCGCAGCCCAGTGCGCGCAGGATGGCCGGGGCCGAGGCGCCGGGGATGCCGTTGCCGCTGTCCACCACCACCTTCATCGGCCGGGCCAGCTTGCAGTCGCCGACGATGCGGGCCGAGTATTCGGCGCCGACGTCCATCTTGGCGACGCGGCCCTTGCCCTTGGCGTAGTCCTCGGCCTCGATGCGGCGCTTCAGGCCCTGGATCTGCTCGCCGTAGACGGCGGCACCCTTCAGGACCATCTTGAAGCCGTTGTAGTCCTTGGGGTTGTGGCTGCCCGTGACCATGATGCCGGAGTTGCAGCCGTGCTGGATGCGCGTGGCGGCGACGTAATAGAGCATGGGGGTCGTCACGGCGCCGATGTCGACGACGTCGAGGCCGGTGGACTTCAGGCCGCGGATCAGCGCGGCGACCAGGCCAGGGCCGGAGAGGCGGCCGTCGCGGCCCACGGCCACGGCCTTCTCGCCCAGGGCCTTGGCCTCGGTGCCGAAGGCCCGGCCCAGGTGCTCGGCAAGTTCCTCGTTCAAGGTCTGGCCGACGACGCCGCGGATGTCGTAAGCCTTGAAGATGGATGCGTGAACCTGCATGGATGCCTCGGAAGAATCGGGTTTGAAAAGCGCGGCGGATTGTAGGCAGGCCGCGTGTCTCTCCGTTCGTCGTCGTCGCTGTCGATTCGTCGCTGTAACCGCGGAGCCGGGGCGGGGGCCTTCCTACACTCGCGCCCCATGACATTCACCGAGGAACTCGCCCAGGCCCTGCGCCACCAGCGCATGCTGATGAAGTACCGGCCCGACCGCTGGCGCTTCCGGCTGCTGATCTACGCGATGTGGACGCTGGGCTTCGGCACCTTCTTCGCCGTCATGGCAGGCCTGCAGCGCGGCAACCTGGGCGCGCCGGCCTGGTGGCGGGAGCAGGTGCCGGGCAATCTGCTCGTCAGTGTCTGCGTGATGGTGTGCTTCTTCCTGGGTTTTCGCGGCTTCGAGAAGCTGGCGCCGCAACGCTGGCTGGACACCATCACCGGCTGGCGGGACTGGCGCTCGACGCTGTTCTTCTCGGGCTCGTCCATCGTCTGCGCCCTGTGCGGCGTCGTCGTGGGCCTGTGGTTCGTCGACCGCATCTGGTCCGGCCAGAACCTGCCGCAGCTACTCGGCAACCTGGGCTTCTGGCGCCAGTTCCTGGTGATCTCGGCGGCCATCTCCCTGGTCCTGAGCTGGCGCTACCGCGCCCGCTGGAAGCAGGAGGCCCTGCAGGCCCGCGTGACCGAGGCCCAGCTCAAGCTGCTGCAGGGCCAGATCGAGCCGCATTTCCTGTTCAACACGCTGGCCAATGTGCAAAGCCTCATCGACTTCGACCCCGAGCGGGCCAAGCTGATGCTGGAGCGCTTCACCGACTATCTGCGCGCCAGCCTCGGCCAGCTGCGCGGCGACGCGACCACGCTGGCCCAGGAGTTCGCCATGCTGGATGCCTACCTCGGCCTGATGCAGCTGCGCATGGGCGAGCGGCTGAAGGTGGCGCTGTCGTTGCCGGCCGAGCTCGGCGGCATCGAGCTGCCGCCGCTGCTGGCCCAGCCGCTGGTGGAGAACGCCATCCACCACGGCCTGGAGCCGCAGATCGCCGGCGGCACGGTGGCCGTCACTGCTCGGCGCGTCGGAGACCGGCTGCACATCGAGGTGGCCGACGACGGCCAGGGGCTGGGCGGCCCGCGGCGCCGGGGTGGCAACGGCGTCGCCCTGGACAACATCCGCGCCCGCCTGAAAGCCCGCTTCGGCCCCGCGGCAAGCCTCGAACTGCTGCCCCGTGAAGGCGGCGGCACCCGCGCCCTCATCCAGATTCCCCTGACCCCGACCACGCCATGACCACTGCCCTGATCGCCGACGACGAACCCCATCTGGCCCAGTACCTCAAGGCCCAGCTCGCCCAGGCCTGGCCGGAGCTGGACATCGTCAGGACCGCCGCCAACGGCGTCGACGCCGCCGAGGCCATCGCCGCGCTGGAGCCCGACCTGGCCTTCCTGGACATCCAGATGCCGGGCCTGACCGGCCTGGAGGTGGCCCAGGGCATCGAGGGCGCGACCCGCGTCGTCTTCGTGACGGCCTATGACCAGTACGCCATCGACGCCTTCGAGGCACGGGCTGTGGACTACCTGCTCAAGCCGCTAAAGGCCGAGCGCCTGGCCGCCTGCGTGGCGCGGCTGCGCGAGGCGCCCGCAGCCACCGAGGGCAACCTGGCCGAGACGCTGAAGCGCCTGCTGCCGACGGCTACCTCGCCGGCACGGCTGCGCTTCATCCGCGCCGCCCAGGGGGAGCTGATGCACCAGATCCCGGTCGGCGACGTGCTCTTCTTCCGTGCCGACGACAAGTACACCGTCGTGCAGACGGCCACGGCCGAGCACCTGATCCGCACGCCCATCTTCGAGCTCGCCGGGCAGCTCGACTCCGAGCTGTTCTGGCAGGTGCACCGCTCCACCATCATCAACCTCGACCATCTCGCCGGCACGCGCCGCGACGAGCAGAGCCGGCTTTTCGTCCGCGTGCGCGGGCATGGCCGCGAGCTGCCCGTCAGCCGCGCCTACGTCCATCTGTTCAAGGCCATGTAGGCGACACGCGGGCCGGCTAGAGTCGGGGGCTCTTGGGCCCCTCTCCGATGCTGTCGCGCCGTGCTTTCGCTCCGACTCTGGCCAGCCTGCTGGGTGGCTTCGGCTGCCCGGCCCGGGCTGCGCCGGCCGTCTGGGTCAGCGGCGATGTGCCCCCTTACCTGTCACGCGGCGCCAACGGCCCCGAGGGCTATGCCTTCGAACTCTTCCAGCGCGTCGTCAAGCAGGCCGAGCTGAGCGCGGAGCTGCAGTTCTTCCCCTGGGCGCGGGCCATGGCCATGGTCCAGAGCGGCCAGGCCCAGGCCGCGCTCGTCATCACGCGCACGCCGGAGCGAGAGTCCCAGTTCCGCTGGCTGTTTCCGGTCGGCAGCTTCCAGTTCGCCATCCTCACGCGGTTCGAGGACGGCGCCATGCCCCGCGAGCTGGCGGCGCTGCGGGGCCGGCGCATCGGCTCGATGCGCGCATCGGCCAGTCGCGCCATGCTCTCGGCGGCCGGCTTCACGACCGTCGTCGAAGGCAAGGACTACACCGACCTGCTCAACCTGCTGCAACGCGGCATCGTCGATGTCGTCATCGGTCCCGAGGCGGTCCTGCGCGCTCTGGGCCCTCGCCAGGGCGCGGCGTCCGAGACCGTGCGCAGCGCGACGCTCGACCTCAACCGCGAGCTCTACGCCGCGGCCGGCCCCGCGATGCCGGACGCGGTCTATCAGCGCATCCTCGGCGCCTATCAGCAGCTCGTCGACAGTGGTTTCGTCGCCCAGCTCAGGAAGCACCACCCCGCGGCCTTCTTCGACGACTGAGCCGGCGAGGGCAGCATGTCCGGAAACTGCCAGGATCTGGCAGGGCCGCCCTCTAGACTGGCTGCATGTCGCCCGAGATCCTGCCCCCCGACGCCGCCTACGCCGTGCTGCAATCGCACGACGCGCGCTTCGACGGGCGGCTCTACGTGGGCGTCACGTCCACCGGCATCTACTGCCGCCCCGTCTGCCGCGTGCGCCTGCCGCGGCGAGAGAACTGCCGCTTCTTCTCGACGGCCGCCCAGGCGGAGGCTGCGGCATTCCGGCCCTGCATGAAATGCCGGCCCGAGCTGGCGCCGCGGGCCCTGCCGTGGACAACGATGGACGCCTCCCGCACGCTGGCCCAGCAGGCCGCCGCGTGGCTGGACGCCTGTGACGACGCCGAGGCCAGCGTGGAAGACCTGGCGAAACACCTCGGCATCACGAGCCGCCACCTGCGCCGCATCTTCCAGGCCGAGCATGGCGTGTCGCCGCTACAATACTTGCAGACGCGCCGCCTGTTGCTCGCCAAGGCCTTGCTGACCGACAGTGCCTTGCCCGTCCAGGACGTGGCCTACGCGGCCGGGTTTGCCAGCCTGCGGCGCTTCAACGCCGCCTTCATCGAGCATTACCGGCTGCAGCCCACGGCCTTGCGACGCGAGGGTGGCGGCACGGCGCCGGTGTCTCGCCTGCGCCTGGGCTACCGCGGGCCCTATGACGTGGCCGGGGTGCTGGCCTTCCTCGCACCGCGCGCCGTTGCCGGCGTGGAGCTGGTCGAAGGACGCGCCGTCACCCGCACGCTGGCGCTCGCGCATGCCGGCCAGCGCCATGCCGGCTGGCTGCGCGTGAGTTTCGACAAGGCGGGCGAGGTCGGTGTCGAACTGTCGCCCGCGCTTTGGCCGGCGGTCGGCTCCCTACTGCCGCTGCTGCGCCGCTGGCTGGACCTGGACGCCGACCCCGAGGCGATCGCCGCCGCGCTCGGAGAGAACGCCGTGCCGGGCCAGCGCCTGCCGGGCTGCGTGGACCGCTTCGAGCTGACGGTGCGTGCCGTGCTGGGCCAGCAAGTCACAGTGGCCGCCGCGCGCACGCTGGCGGGCCGCTTCGTCGAGCGTTTTGGCGAGCCGCTGGCCGATGCGCCCACCGGCTGCGGGCGCCTGTTCCCCACGCCCGAGCGCATTGCCGCCGCGACGCGCGACGACATTGCATCGCTGGGCATCATCGGCCGCCGTGCCGACAGCCTCATCGCGTTGGCTGCCGCCTGGCCGACGCTGGCGTTCGCCCGCCGCGAGGGCGCGCCCGAGGCCGCCGCCGAGGAGTTGACGCGGATTCCTGGCATCGGCCCCTGGACGGCCAGCTACATGCTGATGCGCGGCTGGAGCTGGCCCGACACATTCCCACCGGGCGACGTGGTGTTGCGCAAGGCGCTCAGCGGCGACGGCCCGCCTGTCTCGCCCAAGGCCTATCTCGAAGCGGCTGAGCGCTACCGCCCCTACCGCAGCTACGCCGTCCTTCATCTTTGGAGACATGCATGAGTCATCACATCCTGCAGCGCCGCATCGCGACGCCTCTTGGCCCGCTGACGGCGGCCCGCAGCGCCGCAGGCCTCTCGGGCCTATGGTTCGACGGGCAGAAGCATCACCCCGGCGTGCTTGACGTACCCGAGGATGACGGCCACGACGCCGTGCTGTCCGCCACCGCCACGGCGCTGGCGGCCTACTTCAGCGGCAAGCCCTTTGCGCTGCCGCCTCTGGACCCGGCGGGCACCGCCTTCCAGCGCGAGGTCTGGCAAGCCTTGCTGGCCATTGCGCCCGGCCAGCCGGCCACCTATGGCGCGCTGGCCGGGCGGCTGGGACGGGCCAGCGCGGCACGGGCGCTCGGGGCGGCCGTGGGGCGCAACCCGATCTCCGTGCTCGTGCCCTGTCACCGAGTTGTCGGTGCCGATGGTTCGCTGACCGGCTATGCCGGCGGGCTGGAGCGCAAGCAGGCCTTGCTGAGTCTGGAGGGCACCGCCGCATGAAGGCTTTCGACATCGGCGAGCTGGTGCTGCTCGCGGCGCTGTGGGGCGCGTCCTTCCTGTTCATGCGCCTGGGTGCCCATGAGTTCGGTCCTGTCGTGCTCGCGGCCGTGCGCGTGGGCCTGGCCAGCGCCATGCTCATCCCGCTGCTGGCCTCACGCGACCAGCTGGCCGAGCTGCGCACGCACTGGAAAGGCTTGCTGCTCGTCGGTGCGCTGAACAGCGCAATTCCGTTCGCGCTGTTTTCCTTCGCGGCCCTGTCCATCACGGCCGGGCTATCCAGCATCGTCAACGCGACGACGCCGCTGTGGACGGCCATCGTTGCCTTTGTCTGGCTGCGCCAGGGGCTCACCGGCTTGCGCGTGCTGGGCCTGGTCATCGGTTTTGCCGGCGTGGCCTTCCTTGCCTGGGACAAGGCCAGCTTCAAGCCCGGCGCCGACCACAGTGGCCTGCTGGCCGTGCTCGCCTGCGCCACGGCCACGCTCTGCTACGGCCTGGCCGCCAACGCCACCAAGCGCTACCTCACCGGCGCCTCGCCGCTGGCCGTGGCCACGGGCAGCCAGTTCTCCGCCGCGCTGCTGCTGGCGCTGCCCGCCACGTGGCTGTGGCCCGCCACCATTCCCGGGCATGTCGCCTGGGGCGCGGCCCTGGCCCTGGCCGCCCTGTGCACGGCGCTGGCCTACATCCTCTACTTCCGGCTGATGAGCCGCGTGGGGCCGACGAATGCGGTGTCCGTCACCTTCCTGATCCCGCTGTTCGCCATCCTGTGGGGGGCGCTGTTCCTGGGCGAAGCCGTCACGGCGCAGATGGTGGCGGGCGGCGCCATCGTGCTGGTGGGCATCGCGCTGGCGCTGGGGCTGGTCGGGCCTAAGCCGCGCTAAGCCGCACTGAGCCGCGCCCGCGTCGCTGCCACCAGCGGCGCGATGGCAGAGGGCGGAAAGGGAGACACGCTGCTGACGTTGATCTCGCAGAGCACGAAGCTGTCGGGCTGCTCGCCGAACATGAAATCGCAGTCCCACAGCATCGGCAACTGCTCCCGGGACAACCCGACGCGCTCGCGCAACTTTGCCACCCACTGCGTTTCCAGCAATCGCCGCAACGCCTGGAAAGCTGGCTGATCGGCCGGGTGGTACAGGCGCGGACTCGTGGTGGTTTCTCCCGGGTGCAGCGCATTGATGGCTTGGTGGCCGAAGCCCGCCACGCTGTCCTCCACGAGATAGGCCCGCACCATGCCGTCGACAATGCGCGGCTGCCAGACCTGATCGATCATGTGGCCGCCGTTGTGCGGCTCGAAATAGGGCGCCAGCCGCTGCAGCAGCGTCGGCAGGTCGATCAACTCCTCCTCGCTGCCGCGCTGCGCGTGGCGCACCTTGAGCAGCGGCGACGCGCGCAACTGCTCCACGCGCCAGACGCCGATGCCGCTGTGGCCGCGGTGTTGCTTGAGCACCCGCGCACCGTGTTGCAGGCGCGCCGGCAGGTCTGCGGCGAGCCGGGCCAGGCTGTCGACGCGCAGGGCATCGCTGCCGAAGGGCAGGTCGCGCACGTCGACGAGGACATCCTTGGTGCCGAGCCGGAGCAGCGTGTCCGGATGCGTGCTGACGAAGACGCCGGCCTGGGCGGCTTCGCGCAGCAGCGCGTCGAGCCGGTCGCGGCGGCGACCGCCCTCGACGGGATTGCTCCAGACCAGCACGCCATCGACGCGGCTCAGTTGCTCGCCCACCTCGTCCGCGAAGTCGTCGTGGTAGACGGCCGGCTCGGCCGCCACGCCGGCCGCGGCAAAGGCCTCGAACAGCGCGGCGAAGCGGCTCTCGGCCGGGTCGCTGCGCTCGCGGGCGGCGCGGTCGCCGGGGTAGAGCAGGGCCAGGCGGGGCGGGGTGCTCACGGCTTGTCCACCACTGCGCGTCCAGCCGCTGCCCAGCCGTCGATGCCGCCACTCAGGAAGCGTGCATCGCGGCCCGCGGCGCGCAGGCGCAGGGCCGTCGCGCGCCCGACCTCGTGGCCGTAGACGCAGTAAACGACCAGCGGCTCGCCGGCCGGCAGTCCGGCGGCCCATGCACCGACCGCGGCGGGGTCGCGCCAGCGGGCGCCGGGGATCATGGAGGTCGCCTGCGTGAAGACGCCGTGGCGCCGCACGTCGAGCAGCACCGCACTTTCCAGACCCTCGGCATCCGTTGCCAGCGGCTCGCTCGCGGCGTGCACGGCGGCCTGGTAGCGCTCGTAGACGCCGGCCCAGTCGATGTTGCCCATGAAGGCGTCCACATAGGCGCCCGCGGCAGCGCCGTGGTCGAGGTGGTAGGCGTGCTCGTACATGTCCAGCGCCAGCAAGGGCATGCCGCCGGCGACGGCATGCGTGTGGTCGGCGGCCCACTGGTTCACGAGCGTGCCCTCGCGGGGCTGGAACACCAGCAGCATCCAGCCCGAGCCTCCGCCCAGAGCCTTGGCGCAGGCGCTGAATTCCTCACGCCAGCGCTCGACGCTGCCGAAGTTGGCGTCCAGGGCCAGTTGCATGGCAGGCGCCATCGTGACGCCGTCGCCGCCCAGGCCGGCGAAGTAGAGCTCGTGCAGCAGCACCGAGTTGGTCGCGATCAGTTCCTCGCGCTTCAGGCCGTTGAGCTGGAAGCCGGGTGTCTGGCCGAAGGGCAGGCTCGACAGCTGCGCGCGGATTGCGTTCAGCCGCCTGGCCGCGCCGACGTAGTTGTTCTGGTGGTGGCTGACGATCAGGCGCTCGGACAGGCCGCGCAGGGCGGTGGGGTCGAAGGGCAGCGGCAGGGTCTGCAGGTCCATGGGAGCTCCGGTGTGACGGTCAGGGGTGGAATAGCGGGTGCAGCAGCAGCCCGGCGATGGCGGCCGCGATGACGACGAGCGGTTCGGGCAGCTTCTTGAAGCGCCACAGCAGGGCCACCGTGGCCAGGGCCAGCCCGGCCGTGGCGACGTCGATGATGGAGCGCTGGCCGATGACGATCACGGCGCCGGTGATGGCGCCGATGGCCGCCGCCGTCACGCCGTCCACGAAGGCCACGATGCCAGGGCGCTTGCCGTGCTTCTTGAACCAGGGCGCCGGCAGGATGGTGAAGAGGTAGCAGGGGATGAAGGTGGCAGCCGCGGCGACGACCGCGCCCCAGAAGCCCGACACCAGGAAGCCGATGAAGCCGGTCGTGATGACCACCGGCCCGGGCGTGATCATCGCAACGGCCACGGCGTCGACGAACTGGCGGTCGGTCAGCCAGCCGTACTCCTGCACGACGCCGCCGTACAGGAAGGGCACGATGGCCAGGCCGCTGCCGAAGACGAAGCTGCCCGCGTAGGCGAAATAGGCGCCGATCTGGCCGAGCTTGTGCCAGTCGAGGTGGTCCAGCGCGAAGAAAGCGGCCAGCGGCGCCGCCACGCCGTTGACGCTGCCCCCGGAGGCCCACTTCGGCGGCGCGCGCAACAGCCAGACCAGCACGCCCGAGCCGAGGAAGACCCAGATGACCTCGGACTTGGTGATGATCGTCACTGCGGCGCTCACCGCGAAGATGGCCCACAGCAGCTTGTCCCGGCCGATGTTCTTCGTCGTGAGCTTCCAGGCGCTCATCGCGATGATGCCGATGACGGCGGCGCCGACGCCGTAGAACACGGCCTGCATCCAGGCGATGCCGCCGAAGGCCGTGTAGGCCGCGCCGAGGCCGACGACCATCAGGAAGGAGGGCAGCACGAAGGCCAGGCCCGCCAGCGTCGCGCCAGGCAGGCGGTAGTGCACATAGCCCAGGTAGATGGCAAGCTGGGCCGCCAGCGGCCCCGGCATCAGCTGGGCCAGGGCCATGCCTTCCTTGTAGTCGCTCTCGGCGATCCAGCCGCGCCGCTCGACGAGGTCGCGGTACATGTAGCCCACCAGGGCCACCGGGCCGCCGAAGCCCCAGCTGCCCAGGGCCAGCATGTAGCGCACCATTTGCCAGAGGGTGTAGCGGGGCAGGGCGGCGGTATCGCTCATCGGGCAGGGGCCTTGTTGGCAGCGGCGTCGCGCTGAAAGTGGGCGTAGAGGGAGTCGAGCACGGTGCTCATCTCGGCCAGCAGCGCGTCGTCGTCGCTCAGGCGCTCGCGGGCGCCCGACATGACGGCCTCGAAGCCGCTGGCCTCGGGCACCGGGTCGCCACCCACGTCCAGCGCGTGGACGATGGCCGCCAGGCGCAGCAGCGCGGCGTCGGCGTCCAGGCCGAAGCTGGCCATCAGAGTCTCAAAGGTCACGCGGTTGCCGACGTGTGTGAAGGCGGCGCCGTCGAAGTCGAAACCCAGAGCGTCGGCGGGGCAGTCCGAGGGCTGGGGCAGCCACTGGAAGCGGGCCTGGCCGTCGATAAAGCGGCGGATCAGCCAGGCGCTGGCGACACGGTCCACCCACAGCCGGCGGCGCGTGGCCCAGGTGCGGCCCTGGTAGTCGGCGGCGTCCAGGCGCGGGATGCGGCCCGCCGTCTCCTGCGGCTCGTCGGGCGACAGCAGGCTCTCGATGCGCTTGCCGAAGTCGGTCCAGGCCGCCTCTGCCTCCACGGCGGCCTCGCCGGGGAAGAAGTCGATGGCGCGCAGCGCGTCGAACTCGCGCTGCAGCTTGCGCTGCAGGCGGATGAGTTCGGCGTGCGCCAGGTCGGCGAGGCCGGCGTTGGCGGCCTTCCAGGTCTGGCGCAGTTCGGCGTAGTCCGCGTGGCGGTCGAAGAGGTGGCGGAAGGTTGCCGCCTCATCCGCTGAGCGGGGCTGCACGGCCATCAGCCAGGCGCTGCCGCCTTCGCGCAGGCAGTCGTCGGCCAGCGTCTGCAGGGCCTGCGCGCGCTCGGGGGCACCGGGCAGCAGGTAGGCGCCGTCACGCATGGCCGCGCAGCCGAGGGCCTTCAAGCCGCGCCAGACGCGCATGCGGGCGGTGGCGCCGGAGCTGGGCAGGGAGACGACCAGCAGCAGCCAGGATTCGTCGGATGAATTCATGTATCGAAGACTACAACTATGTAGTGATAAATACAAATCATCGGATCTAATGCCCCTGTTTCGCCTTGGACCAGGTCGTGATAGCGTTCGCCCCTCAAATATTGGTAGCGCTACCTTTTCGCTTCAGGAGACTGCATGACGTCCTTGTTCCCCCTGCGCCGCTGGGTCGGCGTGATCGGCCTGCTGGTCGCGCAATGGCTCGGCGCGGCCGCCATGGCCCAGCCCTCCGGCGGCCCCTACGGCCCCGTGCCGCAGCGCTACGCGGTGCCCCAGGCAGGGCATGTCTACTTCGTGGCGCCCGACGGCAAGGCGCAGGCATCGGGCGCATCCATCGACGAGCCCACCTCCATCGAATCGGCCATCGGCCGCGTCGTCACCGGTGACGCCATCGTCATGCGCGGCGGCACCTACCGCACCGGCGGGCTGCAACTGAACCAGGGCATCACCATGCAGCCCTATCTGGACGAGGTGCCGGTGCTCAAGGGCACGCGGCTGGCGACCGAGTGGCAGAGCCTGGGCCGCAACGTCTGGCGCACGAAATGGGCGACGCTGTTCCCGGCCCAGCCGCTGGGTTGGTGGCAGCGCGACCGCGAGGGCATGCAGACGCCCCTGCACCGTTTCAACAACGACATGGTCTTCATCGACGGCGAGGCGCTGCATTCCGCCGGCTGGGAGGGCGAGTTGAGCGCCAAGGGCTTCTACATCGACTACGCCAAGGGCTTCGTCTACATCGGCAGCGACCCGACCGGCCGCACGGTCGAGATCACGGCGCACGACATCGCCTTGCACCGCCCGTCGCGCCCCGTGCACGGCAAGGCCTCGGACCGCAAGGGCCCGACGCTGCGCGGCATCACCTTCACGCACTACGCCTACCGCGCCATCGACATCGAGGGCAAGAAGCCGTCCACGCCCGTGTCCGAGGAGCCCACGGACGATCCCGTCGGCCCCTCGCCCGAAAGCGAGCATGGCAAGGAGGTGGTGGGCACTCTGCTCGAGAACGTCACCATCAGCCACTGCTCGCGCGTGGCGGGCTATTTCCGCGGCGACAAGCTCGTCATCCGCAACTCGCTGATCAGCGACACCGGTACCGAGGGCATCTACGTCATCGGCTCGGCCGACGTGCTGCTGGAGCGCAACCTGATCCGGCGCAACAACGTCCAGAAGCTGACCGGCTACTACCCGGCCGCGGTGAAGATCTTCAACCAGTCCCACCGCGTGACGGTGCGCGACAACCTCGTCATCGACCAGCCCAACTCCAACGGCGTCTGGTGGGACGTCGGCAACCGCGACGGCGTGTTCGTCAACAACCATGTCGAGGGCACGCAGGCGGGCCTGTTCTTCGAGATCTCCAAGGGCGTGACGGTGGCCGGCAACGTCTTCGTCAACAACCAGCAGGGCGTCCGCGTGCTGAACAGCGCGGGCGCCAAGGTGCTGCACAACACCTTCGTCAATTCACCGGTGCTGATCGACCGCAACGAGCGCAGTGCCCAGGGTGACCATTTCGGCTGGCACCCGCAGACAGGGCCGGACGTAAACGAGCGGGTGGGCCATGTCTTCGAGGCCAATCTGCTGGTGGGCGATGCGACGCTGAAGGGGCCGCTGCTGCGCATCGAACAGTCGCCCGTCACCTGCGGCAAGGTCACGCAGCCGATGACGGCCCGCGTCGACGGCAACGTCTACCTGCGTGCCGGCACGGGCCAGCCCCTGATCAGCTGGGCGCCGGTGGCGGCCACGCCCTGCCAGACGCAGTTCGCCAGCCTCGACGAGTTCCGCCAGGCGGTGGCGGGCGTGGAGTCCGGTGGCCGCGCATGGCTGGGCCACGAGGGCGCCGTGTTCCGCAGCCCGGAGCTGCGCCGCTTCGAGCTGGCGCGCGTGCCGGAGGGCGTGCAGCCGCTGCCGGTGGCGCCGGAGCTGCGCCGGCTGCTCGGCTGGACCGAGACCAGCCATCTGCCCGGCGCCGTGCGCTAACGCGTCAGCCAGCGGCGCAGCCCGAAGCTCGCACCGTCCACCAGCGTGACGAGGACGAGCATGGCCATCAGCACCGTGGCCGTCTTGTCCATCTGGAACAGGCCCATGTGGAACATCAGCAGCTGGCCCAGGCCTCCGGCGCCGACGACGCCCAGCACGGCCGCTGCGCGGATGTTGTTCTCCCAGCGGTACAGCGTGTAGCTCATCAGCTGCGGCAGCACCTGGGGCAGCGTGGCGTACAGGAAGACACGCACGGTGCCGGCGCCCTGGGCGCGCAGGGCGGCGCCCGGGCCGGGCGGTGCGTTCTCGATGGCCTCCGCAAACAGCCGCCCCAGAACGCCGCTGGTGTGAATGGCCAGGGCCAGCGTGCCGGCGAAGGGCCCGAGGCCGGCGCTGATGAGCAGCATGGCCGCCCACACCAGCTCGGGCACCGAGCGCAGCGCGTTCAGCAACAGGCGCACCGCGCCACGGGCCGGCCCGTGCAGGCGGCTGGCGGGCAAGGCCATCGCCGCGCCCGCCAGCGCCGCCAGCAAGGTACCCAGGGCCGACATGGCCAGCGTCTCCCAGGCACCCGCGGCGACTCTGGCCACGAAGGGCGGGCTCAGGTCCGGGGGCAGGAACTCGCCGAGGAATCGACCCATGCTGGCAAGCGAATCGGCAGACAGGAAGCTGCCCAGCTTGAGGTCCAGCGACAGGAAGCTGGCCGCCACCAGGGCCAACACGCCGGCGAACAGCCAGCAGGCCCGACAGCGCGCGCTGAACAGCGGCGGCGGCAGGCGCCGCGGACTTGGCTCAGCCATGCCTTCTCACCCCAGTGCGCGCCGCAGCGCGGCGCTCAGCTTGTCGGCCAGGGCCACCAGGGCCACAAAGACGAGCAGCATCGTCATTACCTCGCCGCCGGCGAACATCTTCATCGAGCTGTCCATTTGCTGGCCCAGGCCGCCGGCGCCGACGAAGCCCAGCACGACCGAGCTGCGGATGGCGCATTCCCAGCGGTAGACGGTGTAGCTCGTCAGCTCGGCGGCGTTCTGCGGCAGCAGGCCGTAGGCAAAGGCCTGCAGCCGCGTGGCGCCGTTGCGCAGCAGCGTCTGCGTGACCTGGGCGTCCCCGCTCTCCAGGATCTCGGCGTAGACCTTGCCCAGCATGCCTCCATAGGTCAGCGCGATGGCCAGCACGCCAGCCGCAGGCCCCAGGCCTACGACGCGGACGAAGACGAGGGCCCAGACCAGCTCGGGCATGCTGCGCAGCACGATGAGCAGCCCGCGCACGGCCTGGCGCGCGGCGAAGGGCAGGGCGGCCATGCGGCCCGTGAGGGCCGATACCGACAGCGTGCGAGTGGCCGCCAGCGTCAGCGGGACGGCGATGAGCAGCCCGAGCGTGACGCCGGCCGTCGCGATGGCCACCGTGCGCCAGGTCTCCCGCGCCAGCATCAGCAGGAAGTCGCCACCCAGGGCTGGCGGCAGGAAGCTGGCGAGGAAGCGGCCGGTCACGCGCAGCGCATCCGGTTCCAGCAGCAGCCAGGGCTTGAATTCGGCCGCCACGAGCAGCGGCCACAGCAGCACGGCCGCCGCGCTCATCAGCACGACCCGCCCCTGCCAGGCCGGGTCGCGGTGGGCGTCCCGGCTTAGCGGCATTGCATCACCACCGGTACCGAGGGCGCGGGCGGGCCGTCGCTTGCCGGCGCCGCGCCATGCAGCTCGGCCTCGTGCTGGGCATAGAGGCGGGCCAGCAGTGCGGGCGTGACCTGGGCGGCCGGCAGGTCGAACATCAGGTGGCCGTCGCGCAGGCCGAGGATGCGCGGGAAATGGGCGAGCGCCGTGTCGACCTGATGCAGCGTCGCCACCAGCGTCACGCCGCGGGCCGCTGCCTCGTTCACCAGGGCCGTGACGGCCCGCTCGGCGCGGGCCGGGTCGAGTGCGGACAGCGGCTCGTCCACCAGCCACAGCCGCGCCGGCGCCACCAGCGCCCTTGCCAGCCCGACGCGCTGGCGCTCTCCGCCGGAAAGGCGATCCACGCGTTCGAAGAGCTTGTCACTCATGTCGAAGACGGCCAGCGCCGCATCCGCCGCGGGGATGTCGACCGGATAGAACAGCGAGCGCAGCGCCGTCCACAGCCCCCAGCTCGGCAGCCGCCCGGCGAGCACGGCCGTCACGACGCGCTGGCGTGGCGGCAGCGGCGGCACCTGGGGCACGAGGATCAGCCGGCCCCGCAGGGCCTGCAGAGCACGCCGGGGCAGCGTCCAGGGCAGGACATCACCCACACTCATCCGGCCAGCGAGCGGCGGCCGGGCGCAGGCCAGCACTTCGAGCAGCGTCGTCTTGCCTGCGCCCGAGGGGCCGATGACGGCCACCTGTTCGCCGGCGGCGATGTCCAGCGTCAGTCCGGCCAGCGCATCGGCCGCTGCCGTGCGCGCCGTGGCGTGGCGCGCACGCAAGTCTTGCAGGGAGATCTTCACGGGCCGGACTCTAGCCGGCGCAACTGCGAAAGCCCGCCGGCACGTCGCTGCGCCCGGCCGGGAAGAAATTGCGGTAGCGCGGATGGCGCATGCGCGGCTGGGTGCAGTGCGAGGCGCCGCGCAGCACGGGGCGGCCGTCGAACCAGGGCGCCGAATAGTCCCGATAAGGATGAGCCTCGAATCCGGGAAAAGGGGCGAAGGGGCTGGCCGTCCATTCCCAGACGTCGCCCCAGCGGAAGGCCTCAGACCGCGTGCAGGCCGCGCGCTCCCATTCGGCCTCGGTCGGCAGACGCCGACCGGCCCAGCGGCACCAGGCCTGGGCTTCATGGAGGCTCAGGTGGCAGGCGGCGAGATCGAGGTCCAGCGCTCGCCAGGCACCGTTCCACAAGGCCTGCCATTCGCGGCCCTCGCGGCGCAGGTGGCGCGGCGTGCCGGCGCCGCCGGCCTCGACGAAGGGCAGGTACTCGGCCCAGCGCACCACCTGGGCGTCGATGCTGAAGGCCGGCAACTGCTCGTCCCGGCCAGGCAGCTCGTTGTCGAAGGCAAAGCCCGCGCCGGCGCTACTGCCAAGACGCCAGGGGCCGGCGTCGAAGTGCAGCGGCCGGCGCGGCGCCGGCAGCGGCCGCGGGTGCCAGCGCGAGTCGGTGATGGGCACGCCCAGGCCGCGGGCCATGTAGAGCGCGGCCTCGTGGTGCATGTCCTCGTGCAGCAGGGCCAGGCGGAAGAAATAGAGGGCGTCATCGGCGTCGCCAGCGGTCCCTAGCAGCGCCAGCGTCTGCGCCAGCTGGCGGTCGAGGTCGTCGCGCGTGGCTGCGGCGTCGGGCAGGGGCAGCTGCCAGCGGCTGTCGTGGGCGACTCGGCTGGAGTTGTAGAGGGCGTCGGCCCCGGCCCGCAGCGGCGCGGCGCGCGGCGCATCGGCGTCGGCCTGCGCGCCCCGGTCGCGCTGCGGGTTGCGCGCAATCCAGAACTCCTGGAACCAGCCGATGTGGCCCAGCTCCCACAGCGGCGGGTTGATCTCGGCGCGCAGCGGCACGGCCAGGCCGGGCAGGGCGCGCTCGTAGGCGGCAAAGGTGGCCAGCGTGTCGGCGCGGCTGGCGGCGAGCGCCTCGGCCAGCGCCGCGGGTCCACCCTGGCGGGCGGCGGCCGCCGCGGGCGTTAGGCTTGCATCGTGCATCGACAGTCCCTGGTCATCGTGACGCCGGCCCTGGCCCAGGCCAACAACGGCAACTGGCAGACGGCCCATCGCTGGGCACAGCTGCTGCGGCCAGCTTACCGCGTCAGGCTGGAGCAGCATTGGCAGGGTAGTGACGCCGATCTGCTGATCGCCCTGCACGCGCGCCGCTCGGCCCTGTCGGTCGACGCGTGGCGGGCCGCGCACCCTGGCCGGCCGCTGGTGCTCGTGCTGACGGGGACCGACCTCTACCGCGACATCGCGGCCGACCCCGTTGCCCAGCGCTCGCTGTCGCTGGCGGATGCCCTCGTCGTGCTGAACGAGCTTGGCGCAAGGCAGTTGCCCGAGGCCCTGCAGGCCAGGGCGCATGTCGTGCTGCAGTCCTGCCCGGCCCGCCAGGCGCTGCCGCACGCGACCCGGCACCTGCGTGCGCTGATGGTGGGCCATCTGCGGGACGAGAAGGACCCCCGCACCTACTGGCGCGCCGCGCGCCGGCTGGCCGGGCGGGCCGACATCCGGCTCGATCACATCGGCGCCGCGCTCGATCCGGCGCTGGGCGAGGAGGCTGCGGCGCTGGCCGCGGCCCAGGCAAATTTCCGCTGGCTGGGCGGCCTGCCGCATGCGCAGGCGCGGCGGCGCATCCAGGCCGCGCACGTGCTGGTGCATGCCAGCCGCATGGAAGGCGGCGCGCATGTCGTCATCGAGGCCATCCGCAGCGGCACGCCGGTGCTGGCCTCGCGCATCGACGGCAACCTCGGTCTGCTGGGCGAGGGCTACGAGGGCGTGTTCGAGCCTGGCGACGACGCCGGGCTGGCAACCCTGCTCGCGCGCGCCCGGGACGATGCCGATATGCTTGCCCGGCTGAATTCCCAGCTCGCCCCGCGCGCACGCCTGTTCGCGCCGGAGGCCGAGCGGGCCACCCTCCATCGCCTCGTCGCCGCTCTGCTCTCACCGCCATGAACGCACCCGCCTGCCCCGTCCCGTCCGCCGAGCCCCGCCTCACCTCGCTCTCCCATGGCGGCGGCTGCGGCTGCAAGATCGCGCCGGGCGTGCTGGCCGAGATCCTGAAGGGCACGACGGCGATGCCGATCCCGAAGGAACTGCTGGTCGGCATCGAGACCGCGGACGACGCGGCCGTCTACCAGCTCAACGACGAGCAGGCGCTGATCGCGACGACGGACTTCTTCATGCCCATCGTCGACGATCCCTTCGACTTCGGCCGCATCGCCGCGACGAACGCCATCAGCGACGTCTACGCGATGGGCGGACGGCCCATCCTGGCGCTGGCCCTCGTCGGCATGCCCATCAACGTGCTGTCCACGCAGACCATTGCCCGCGTGCTGGAGGGCGGCGCCTCGGTCTGCCGTGCGGCTGGCATTCCCATCGCCGGCGGCCACACCATCGACTCGGTCGAAGCCATCTACGGCCTCGTCGCGCTGGGCCTCGTCCACCCCAGGCGGGTCAAGCGCAACGCCGATGCCCGCGCGGGCGACATGCTGGTGCTCGGCAAGCCGCTGGGCGTGGGCGTCATGAGTGCGGCGCTGAAGAAGGAGCAGCTCGGCGCCGAGGGGTACGCCCGCATGATCGACACGACGACGCGGCTAAACACGCCAGGCCCCGACCTCGCCGCGCTGGACGGCGTGCATGCGCTGACCGACGTGACCGGCTTCGGCCTCGCCGGTCATGCGCTGGAGCTGGCCCGCGGCGCCGGCTGCACGGTGGCCATCGACTGGCGGGCCGTGCCGCTGCTGCCGGGTGTGCGCGAGCTGGCCCAGCGCGGTTTCGTCACCGGCGCCTCGGGCCGCAACTGGGCGGGCTATGGGCAGGATGTGCAGCTGCCGGCCGGCTTCGCCGCGGAAGACCGCGCCCTGCTAACCGATCCGCAGACCAGCGGCGGGCTGCTCGTCTCCTGCGAGCCGGGCGCCGTGGATGCCGTGCTGGCGACCTTCGCCCGCCACGGCTTTGAGGCGGCGGCCGTCGTCGGCCGGGTGTTGCCCGCGGGCGGGCCCGCCCTGCAGGTGCAGGGCTGATTCAGCTCACTTCGAGGGCGCCGCCGCCGTTCCGTCGAGCCGGATCACCCGGTGGGCGCGGCTCTCGGTGTCCTGCAGCGATTCGCTGACGAGCCGGTTGTGCTGCTCCCAGTCCTCCGCGCTGCGGATGATGCTGGGCTTGATCAGCACGACGAGCTCGCGCTTGCGGCCGCTGTTGGCGCGGTTGCCGAACAGCATGGATGTCAGCGGGTTGCTGTCGGCACCGGGCACGCCGGAGCCGCGGCGCGAGGCCTCCATCTGCATCAGGCCGCCGATGGCGACGATCTGGCCGTCGGGGATGCGCACGACGGTGTCGCTCTCGTTGACGCTGGCGCTGGCCAGCGGCAGGCGGAAATTGCCGATGGAGCCCAGGTCAACCTGCTTGACCTTCTCGGTGACGCTGGACACCGAGGGATGGATGTGCAGCGTGATCATGTCGGCCGCATCGATCTGCGGTGTCACGTCGAGCGCAACGCCGCTGAAGAAGGGCGTCAGCGTCAACGTCGGGATCTGGTTGGTCGTGCCCGTCGAGCCCGTCGTGCTGGTCGCGTTGTTGCTGTTGCTGCCGCTGATGCCGGTGATGAAGTAGTCGTCGGTGCCGACCTTGAGAACGGCCTTCTGGTTGTTCAGCGTGGCGATGCGCGGGCTGGACAGGATCTGCGTGTCTCCATGGCTCTCGATGAAGCTCAGCAGCGCCTGGAAGCCGCCGCGCGACAGCGCCAGGCCCAGCGCACCGCCGCCGGCCGAGGGCAGGGGAATGAGGTCTGACCAGGCCGGGCTCTGCGTGCCGGAGGACAGCACCGGCAGGCCGCGCGTGTTGCTGACCAGCGGGTTGATGATGGTGCTGACCCCGCTCGGGATGGACGGGTTGACGCTGGTCTGGCCGATGGCACCGCGGTCGCCGACGCGCGACCAGTCGATGCCGCTCTGGTAGCCCTCGCGCAGCTCGACCTCGACGATCTTGGCCTCCAGCATGACCTGGCGCTCGACGGCGATGCGCGTCGCCTTCAGCCAGGCCTCCACGTGGCGCAGCTCCTCGGGCATGGCGCGCACGGCCACGGTGCCGGTCTGCGGGCTGGAGATGACGGTGCGGCCTTCGCCGCTGCCGACCAGGGCCTTCAGCGCCGTGCTGGTCTCGCTCCAGAAGTCGGCCGACACCTTGGTGCTGAGCTGGCTGCTCTCCTGCTGCTGAACGGTGGTGGTGCTGCCGCCGCTGGCCGAGCCGGCCGCACCCGCGGCGCCGCCCTGGCTGCTGGCCGGCGCCGCACCTGAGCTGACACGCACCTCGCTGCGGCCGCTGCGCTGATGGGCCAGCGCGTTGATCGTGAAGACGCGGGTCTGCAGCGTCGGCGGGAAGACGGTGATGCGACGGCCTTCGATGGCGTAGTCGAAGCCGTAGACCTCACGGATGGCGTCCAGCGACTCGCGCAGCGTGACGCTCTTGAGCGTGACCGACAGCTGGCCCGCCACGGCCGGGTGCACGAGCATGCTGTAGCGCGTGTCGCTGACCAGGGACAGGAAAACGTCGCGGGCCGGTGCGCCATTGACGATGAGATCGAAGCGCGGCTCTGGCGGCAGTGCTGGCGCCAGAGCTGGCACGGGCTGCGCCTGGGCACCTGGCACCGCGGCTGCGGCCGATGCAGCCGGCGCGGGCGGCGCGGCGCGCTGGGCCTGCAGCTCCTCGCGCAGCGACTGGCTGGGCTGGGCAACGCGCAGCGGTTTGTCCGCGCAGCCCGCCAGCAGCACGGCGGCGCTCAGCAGCAACAGACGGGGGGCGGGGGCCTTCATGGCTTCTCCTTGGATTTCTTGGGGCCTGACGCCGCCTGGGCCGGTGCGGCCGCGGCAAGGGGCGGGCGCTTCTCGACGCCGCCGTACAGCGGCTCGCGGCGGACCTGGCCGGCTTCGCGCAGCCAGACAGCCTGTTCGGTGATGCGCTCGATGCGCGCGCCGTCGAGCTGCTCGCCGATGCCGTAGCGCCGGCCGCGCTGCACGACGTAGGCACGCCCGTCGGCAAAGACGACCTGGCGGATGGCGGCGTCGCCGGCGTCGGCGCCTGAGGCCGCGGAGGCGGTCGGCGCCACCGCGAGGGACGAGCGCAGGGCCGCGGGCCAGGTGGTCGGGTCACGGGCGGGTTCGTCCGCGCGAACCGGCAGCGCGGTGATCAGCAGCAGCGCCAGCAGGGCCTTCATGGTTGCACCTTCAACAGGAAGAGCTGGGCCCGCAGCCGCGGCGGCTCGCTGCCACCGCTGGCGCTCAGGCGCATCTCGCCCCAGCGCAGGCCGGGCAGTTCGCGCTCCAGGGCCTGCAGATAGCGCTGGGCGTCGGCATAGCTGCCCTGCACCTGCAGCTCCACGCCCTGCCAGCTGATGCCGGCGAGGGCAGGCAGCTGCGGGCCGGCGGCGGGGGCATCGTCCAGCAGCCGCAGCCGCTCCAGCACCAGGCCCGGCTGCTGGACCAGCAGGCGCTGCAGCACGACGGGCAGGCCCTCGCCCTCGGCGACCGAGCCGGCCTTGCGCAGCGCGTCGTCCAGCTGGGCGCGTTCGTTGCGCGCGGCGTCGAGCTGGCTGCGCAGCTGGTTGGCCGGGTCGCTGCCGTTCTGGCTGGCCGCCACGAACTGCTCCCGCAACTGGGCCAGTTCGGCGGCCTGCTGGTTGCGCTGATCGCTGCGCTGCCGGGCGCGCGCGGACAGCGGCGAGAGCACCGCGGTGTCGAACAGGGCGGCGAGCACGGCGACGATGCACAGAAAGAGGACTGCCCGCTCGCGCAGGCTGAGCGCGTCGATGCGCCGGGCCTGGCGCTCCCAGACGGCCAGCAGCGGCGCGAAGCGTCGGCGCAGCAGGGCGCGGTCGATCAAGGTCTGCGCCTTCATCGCGAGCCTCCCGAGGCGGCGCTGGCCGGCATTGCCGGTGCGCTGACGACGCGGAAGGTCCAGACCGGAAGCTGGCTTCGGGCGAGCGGGCCACTGCGCTCAGGCATCGCGCTGCTGCCGGTCTCGGCGCCGGGCGCACCCAGGCGCTCCACGCGCAGGGCCGACAGCTCCTGGCCCGCCAGCAGGGGGTGCGCTGCCAGGCGCCCCAGCCAGGGCCGCAGCACGGCCGTGTCCAGCGTGCCGCCCACCAGCTCGACGCGGCCGGGTGCGTAGCGCAGCTCGCTGAGCCAAGCGGTATCGGGCAGGCTGCGCGCGATCAGCGCGAGCAGATCGGAATGGCGCTGGCCAGCCCGGCTGCCGCCTTCCTGGCCCAGCGTGGCGAGCAGGCTGCGGCGCTCGGCGTTGCCGGCCGCCATCGGCAGCAGCTGCTGCTGCAGCGCACCGGCGTCCTGCGGTGCCGGCAGGCTGGCGCGGGCCACCATGAGCTGCTGGCGCTGCGTGGCGTATTGCGCCATCAGCGCCTGGTGGTCGAGCTCGGCCTGGCGATCGTGCTGCTGCATCCACAGCCCGACCGCGGCGCCGACGGCCACCAGCAGCCCGGTGGCCTGCAGCAGCGTCAGCGCCGAGAAGTAGCGCCTGGGAGCCAGCAGGATGGGGGTGAGGAGATTGATCTGTTGCGGCATCAGCGCCTGCCCGGCCGCCCGAAAGGCGCTGGCGCCCCCCTGGGGGGCCGTGAACGGAGTGAACATGTGGGCCGCATGGTCAGAGCTGCCTGGTCTCGGTGCGCAGGGCAGCGCCCAGCAGGGGGATGCAGGCGGCCAGCGCCGGGGCGAGGCCGCCCTCGGGCGACGGCCGTTCGGCAGCGAAGGCGGCCAGCGGGTCCAGGGCTACGGTGCGCTGGCCGAGTTCGCGCTGGATCAGCGCGGCGACCTCGGGGCCATGCTCGGCCGTGATGACGTAGAGCCGCGCCAGCGGCAGCTCGGGCCAGCTGCGCTCCCAGACGTCGATGGAGCGCTGCAGCTCCACCACCAGGGGCGACTCCTGCGTGGCCCCGGCGTCGAAGGCGCCGCCGGGCTGGTACTCGAAGCCCAGCGGCAGTTCGGCCACGCTGGCCCCGGGCTGCTCGCCGCGCGCGCGCGCCAGCAGGCCGGGGTCGGCCTCGATGCGGCGGGTGTAGAAGAGCTCGTCGCCGGCACAGACGACGAGGAGACACTGGCCCTCGTCGACGAGGACGGCCGCACAGGCGCGGGTGGCAAGGTCGTCGGCACGGGCCTGGCGGGCGAGCAGGTTGCGCAAGGCGGTTTCCCAGACGTCGACCACGCTGACCTGATCGGTGACCGCGGTGGCTGCGTCGGTCAGCGCCCGGATGGCGCTGTTGCGCGCGGCGACGACGAAGAGCTGGCGCTGCGGGCGGTCCACGTCGCCGCCGACATGCATGACGTCCAGCGTCAGCTCGTCGACGTCGCCGTCCACCATCTCCTTGATCTGCCAGCGTGCCGCCGCCTTGAGCTCCTCCTGCGGCACGTTGGGCGTGTCGACCTTGAGGATCTGGTAGTCCGCCGGGTCGAGCAGCGCGATGGCCTCGCCCGCGGGGACGGGTCTTGCCTCGGGCAGCAGACCCCAGCGCAGCAGGCGGGCGGGCGCGTCGCCCGGTGCGCCGTCGGTCAGCACGAAGGCATGGCCACCACCGGCGCGGCGCAGCAGCAGGCGGTGGCCGCTGCGGCTGGGAGTCCAGGGCCAGCGCATCAATAGTTCTCCCGCTGGTACACAACACCGTCGCTGCCCCGGTACAGGCCCCAGGTGGCGCGGGCGCTCGGGTCGCTGGTGGCGGCTGCGCCGCACCAGGCGCCGCGCAGGGAGGCCAGGTTGGCGCCCGTCGAGGCAGCCGTCGTGGCCGTCCAGGCGCTGGCCGTTTTCAGGCAGGACTGGTCGGCCGGGCTGGCGCCGGCGCCAAGGGCGATTGCGACGTCCAAGCTGCCCAGGCGGCCGCTGCCCGGCGCCGCCAGCGTGATGAAGGTGTTGCCCGCCGGATTGACGGTGACGGCATTGGGGCTCATGACCGCGTCGGCCGCGGTGAGCGTCTTGCGGAAGTTGCCGAAGCTCAGGTTGGCTGCGGTCACGCGGGTGCAGGAATCCAAGTCGTTGGTCTTGAAGGTGTTGGTGCTGGCGTCCCAATACTGGGCCGCGAGCGGCAGGGCGAGGGCGCGATTGGCTGCGCTCATGCCATTTTGGAGGCGCAGCCGACCATACCGCAGGGGGATTTGCCCCAGCCGTGCGCTGTCGGCAACGTTGGCGGGGTAGTCGGTGTCGAGATCGAGGGTGAGCATGCCCACGCCGTCGGGGTCCAGTGGCGCGATGCCGAACTGGGCCGTGTCGAAGGGGCCGTCCGCGCTTGCGCCGCGCGCGACCCTGGCGGTCAGCGTGACGGCGGCCGTGCCGCCGTTGCCGCTGGCGCCCGTGGCCCAGTTGCCGCTGCTGGCCGAGGTGATGAGCCGGCCGCCAGCCTTGAACATCGTCGGCCCGGCAATGCCCGCCAGGTTGAAGCCGCCCGGCGTGCCGAGGGCGAGCATGGCAAAGGTGTCTATGTAGTTCTTCGTCGTGGCGCCGGCCGCGTTCTGGGCGGTCAGCGTGAAGCCGAGGACGAAGTTCTCGTCTAGGTAGGTGAAGGTCGAGGCCGGCGAGCAGCTCAGGCCGCTGCGGTGGGTCGTGCCGAAGCCGCTGGCGACGAAACCGGCCGGGATGAAGCGGCCGATGCGGTTCTGCTGCAGCCCGCTGGCGTTGAAGACGGTCGCGTCGAGCGCGATGCCGCTGGACAGGAAGCTCCCCACGACGGCGCTGGTGTTGAGCTGGAAGCTGCCCACCTCGCTGTAGGCCAGATTGGCGACCGTGACGGTGCCGCCCGAAAAGCCGCTGATGACGTTGTTGCCGAGGCTGCCGAGGATGCCGCCGTTCGCGGCCGTGGGCGTCTGAGAGGCCGCCAGGGGTGTCAGGTTGACGCTGCTGTCGAAGCTCGCGGCCAGGCCGCCGGCGGTGACCTGGGCCAGCGTGGCCGAGGGGTCGGGCACGCCGTCGCCGTCAGCATCGGCGCCGCTGGCCCAGCGGTAGGCCGCGATCGTGGCCGAGAAGGGCGCGCCGGCCTTGCCGAACACGGCGTCGGTCGGCGCACTGCCACCGGGGTTGCCGGTGCCCGACAGGATCAGGCCACTGACGACGACGGTGAAGGGGCGCACGACGAGGTCGCCGATGCTGCCGCTGATCGTCGTGGTGGCATAGGAGAGGGAGTCGTCGTCGAGATTGAGGGTGTACTTGCCGATGTCGGTGGTGCCCAGGTTGAACGCGGCGACGCCGGCCGTGAAGACGAGGGCGATGTTGTTGCTGGCGGGCCGGGCGGCGGGCACGGTCAGCGCCGGGCTGACGATGCTGGGCGCGGCCCAGGAGCCGCCGCTGTCGGTGCGCCAGAGCTTGAGGTTGCGGGTGCCCGCGAAATCGGCGGCCACGCCGCAGCTGCCGGTGCTCGGGTCTTTCTTGACCAGGGACACCTGCAGGTCGTGCGCCCGCCCGGCGACGGCGACGTTGGTGCCGGCGATCTTGCCGGCGAGGTCTTCAGCCCAGACAAAGGCGTTGTTGTTGAACTGGACGCGGGTCGAGGTGGTCGAGGTCCCGGGCGCGGCGCTGTCCACCGCCGTGATGCTGACAGACTGGGCCAGGCTGTGCGAGAGCTGCAGCCTGGCGACCCCGAGGTCGGTGGCGACGAAGCGGTAGCTCGCGTTGCCGCTGCCGGCCGCTCCCGGCGTGAGGACGCCCAGCGGCGTCGGGCCCGATCCGAGCGTCCAGTCGCCGCGGCCGCTGGAGGTGCTGAGGTTGACGGTGCCGGTGTAGCCGGTCATGACGGTGTTGCAGGCCGCATCGCTGCAGGCGCGCACCGTGATGCTGACGGGGGCGCAGGTGCTGCCGGTGGCGGCGACGGGCGCGGCCTCGACGTGGTCCAGGGGCGCCGGGCAGCTGTGGGCCGGCGACATGTCGGCCGTCAGCTCGACGGCGCTGATGTCGTAGTTGTAGACCCGCAGCTCGTCGATGGTGCCATTGGCCGAGTTGAGGCTGCTGTTCGCCGGTGCGGCCGTGCCGCGGTTGTCGCCGACGAAGAGGGTGCCGATGCTGTTGTCCAGGCTGCCCGTCGTGGTGCCGCTGGTGGCGCTGGCCTGCAGGCCGTTGATGTAGATGCGCAGGCTGCTCTGGCCGGCGCCGACGGCCAGGCGCCAGCTGATGGCGACGTGCTTCCAGGCGCCGGCGGCGACGCTCTGCGCGCTGGTGACGGCGCTGAGCACCGTGCCGTTGCTGTCGGCGATGGTGGCGCGCAGCGAGCCGTCGGCCTGGCGCACCAGGAAGAAGGGCCGGCCGGTGGCGGTGGTGGCATCCAGCAACGTGGCGGCCGAGTTGTTCCAGGCCGTGTTGGCGGCATACCAGAAGGTGACGGCACCCTTGTCGCCGATGGCGGAGTTGATGTCGAGCAGGGTGTCGACGGCGACGCTGGTGCTGGTCGTGTCCGCCGTGATGCCGAGGCCGCGGCAGACATAGCCGCCGGCCACCGTCGTGGCCGTGCCGACGCGCACGCCGTTGTTGCTGTTGCCGCTGCTGTCGACGACCTCGCCGACGCGGCCGCTGTAGCTGTACTCGTCGAAGCGGTACTCGGCCTTGCGCGTCGGCGTGCCGTTGGGCACGAACCACCGGATGGCGCTGCCGTTGGCGTTGTAGCCGCTGTTGTAGGAGTACTGCGTGAAGTCGTTGCTGTCGACCTGCACGCCGATGGTGGCGTTGGAGCCGGTCGTGTTGGCGTTGGCGTACTGGAACTTGAACTCGCCGTTCTCGTACAGGATGACCTGGAAGGTGTAGGGGGTGCTGGTCCTGTACTGATAGACGCCGTTCCAGGACACGACGACGTAGCGGTTGGGCGCGGTGCCCTTCTGCTCCCAGGTGACGCCGCCGCTGCCGGCCTGGCTGGGGTTCAGGTCGGTCCAGTAGGCCAGGATGACGTTGGTCGTCGCCGCTCCCTGGCAGCCCTTGTAGGTGCCCGTGCCTGCGGCGGGCAGTGCCGTGTTGCTGAAGGCGCGGTAGAAGCCGGTGTCGGCGCCGAACTGCAGGCCGCCGTTGGTCAGCACGCGCACCGAGGTGTAGTTGGTGCCGGCAAAACTGAACCTGAAGCCGCCGGTGAAATTGATCGTCGCCCTGTCGTCGTCGCCGACGAAGCCGGTGCAGCCGCCGCCGTCCCAGCTGATGCTATTGGCTGCCGTCTCCCAGGCGTAGCTGTCGCTGCGGAAGGTGTAGCTGGACGCGGCCTGGGCGAAGCCTGCCCACAAGCCCATCAGCAGGCCGGCCAGGGCCAGGCACAGTCGCTTCATTTGACAAGGCTCCGGCTGAGCTGGCGCTCGGCGTAGGCGGGCTCGGCGGTTGCCGGATTGGGGCAGCCCCCCGCGGCCGGAATGTTGCAGGCGGTGGCAACCAGTTCATAGAAGGCCAGCGCCGTGGCACCGTCGCTGACCGTGCCGCTCGAAGGCGTACGCACGCAGCTGACAGTCACGGTGAAGTCGCCCAGCTGATCGGGCAGCTGAAAGCTTTTAGTGCCGAAGCAGGCCGGCTTGGCAGCGCCCGGCAGGACCTGATAGCTGCCCCATTCCAGCCCAGCCAGTGCGGCCTGATGGGCCTTGGCAGCGGCCAGTTCGCCGGCCGAGCCCAGCTGCTGGCGCTGGGTCAGCGAGGCCAGCGCGATGCCCATGGCCGCCAGCGCCACCAGGATGAAGAGCATGGACATCATCGTGAAGCCGCGCTGCGCGCCCGTGCTGCGGTTCATGGCAGGTTGTCCACGTGGACCGCGTGGTAGAGGTTGACCGTCTCGCCGTTGCGGCTCAGCGAGATCTGCAGCGTGACGAGAGCGTAGCGGGCTGCGACGGCGCCGGCGTTGAAGCTGAAGGCGCAGGCCGACACGTCGCGTGCCAGCACGGCGCTGTTGCCGCCGGAGGGCGGGTCGGGCTGGTTGGCGTTGAAACCGTAGCCGCTGTAGCGCGTCAGCGTCCTGGCCGTCGTGTCGCAGCGGTAGCTGACCGGGGGCTCGATGGCGTAGACGCGGTAGGGCGGGGCCTGCAGGGCGTTGGGCAGGAAGGCGCCCGTGATGCCGACGCTGCTCGCATTGCCGGCTCCGCTGCTGGCCGTGCGCACATTGCTCAGCGTGTAGGCATCGGCATCCGGGATGCCGGCGCCAAGGTTGTACCAGGCCAGCTGCTGGCCTGCATGGCTGAGCTTGAGCGGCGGCCCGACGATGTCGAAGCTCGAATCCGCGACCCCGAACTGCAGCGGGTTGCCCGACTCCGTGGCATAGCGCGCGGCACCGCTGACCGGGATGAGCTCGACGCTCTGGCTGCTGCTCGAAACGCGGACGCTGTTGGGCAGGGCCAGGCTCAGGTCGCGGGCGATGCGGCGCAACGCGGTGTCGGCCTGGTCACCGAGCTGGGCGCGGGCGCTGCTGGCGAAGTAGGCCGTCGTCGCCGGGACGATGAAGACGGACACGACCGTGATGACGACGCCCGTGATGGCGATGGCCATCACGGCTTCGATCAGCGTGAAGCCGCGCTCAGTCTGCCGCATTGGGGGCATAGCGGGTGCGCCAGCCCTGCAGGCTGACGGTGCTGTTGTCCGGTGCGGTGACCGTGACGGTGATCCTGAGCGCCTCGCCTGCGGTGACGTTGTCCAGCGCGGCGCCGGCCACGGCCACCGAGGCGCTGTAGCCGCCGAGGCCGGCGACGGCCGCGTTCGTCACGTCGCGGATGCCGGTCATCGAGAAGCCGGCGTAGTCGTTGACGTTGTTGAAGAAGCTGCCCGGCCCGTAGCGGGTCTGACCGGCCTCGGGGCCGCTGGCCTCAGCGAGGCTGCAGTCGGCCACGCTGGCGGCGGTTTCGACCTTGGCATCGGTCGGGTCGCACCAGGTGAAGGGCATCAGCTCGACCTCGCGCAACAGCGATTCGGCGATGGCGAGCTGCTGGCGGCGGATCATCGGGTCGGTGCTGGCGGTCGTCGCCGTGACGAACACTTTCAGCATCGCCGCCAGGGCGATGCCGACGACGACGACGAAGAGCAGCAGTTCGATCAGGGTCAGGCCGCGCTCGCGCCGCCCGCGGTGCAGGGCCGGCATGCGGGTGATGCTAGCCGAGCGAGGCATCGTCGAATCCTCAAGGAGTCGGGTAAATCAGCCCGGTATCCGCCTCGATGCGGTAGGCCTGGCTGTAGCTGCCATAGGCGACGGTGGCCGTGAGGGCCGCACCGGTGCCGGTGCTTGTCGCACCGCTGTTGGCACTGTTGAAGGTGACCGTGCGGCTGCCGCCCTCGGCGATGCAGGGGCTTTCGGTCGCAGGGCAGGGCAGCGTGTCGATGACGGCACCGCTGCCGTAGGCCCAGCTGACGCCGGTGCCGGTGATGGTCGCCACGATGGGCCGGCGCTGCTGCAGGGCCAGGCGCAGCATGGCTTGGTGGCGCGCCTGCAGCTCGTCGCCAAAAGTGCGCAGCCGCCACAGCGTCGTGTCCACCACCTTGGGAAGGGCGAACACCGCCAGGGCGGCTGTGATCACGATGACGAGGACCAGCTCGATCAGCGTGAAGCCACGCGCAGCGCGTGGCGCGGTCATCAGTTGATGCTGGTGGCCGTGAAGTTGGCCGTCAGGCCGTTGCCGGTGACGACGCAGTCGGTCTTGGTGGTGTCCACCGGCGTGATGGCCGCGGCCGTGATGGCATAAGCAGGCGACGCGCCGGCCGGCAGACCGCCTTGCAGCGAAGTCGCGACGTCCTGGCAGTTGGCCACGGCGTTGCCCTTGCCCGAGTTGGCCTTGCGGCTGGCGTAGTTGATGGCCGAGGCCGAGCTGAGCGCGCCGGCGATGCCGTTCAGGGCTGCCTGCTTGGCGTCGGCGTCGACGGAGACGAACTTGGGCAGGGCGACCGCGGCCAGCACGCCCAGGATGACGATGACCATCACCAGTTCGATCAGGGTGAAGCCGGCTTGCCGAGACTTGTTCATGATGCCTTCCTGCGCAGTGCGCTGTGGTCCGGGGAGTGGCGGGACTATCGAACACCGTGCCGGCAGCGGAAAGTGAAAAGCGCACGACTTTCGCGGCGCGCGGACGTCGTCCTGCAAACCGTTGCATGCGTCACACGAAAGGGCCTCAGCGGCCCATGGCGGCCTGTCCCAGATTCCACAGCGGCAGGAAGACGCCCAGGGCCAGCACCAGCACCAGCGCGCCGATGATGGCCAGCAGGATGGGCTCGATGGCCGCAGACAGGCCCTTGATGGCGTAGTCGGTCTCGCGCTCGTACATCTGCGCGATCTCGGTCATCAGGGTGTCGAGCTCGCCGGTTTCCTCGCCGACCGCAATCATTTGCAGCACGATGGGCGTGAAGACGCCGGTGGCCGTCGCGCAGCGCGAGATGCTCTCGCCGCGCTCGACGCCGTCGCGCATCTGCTCGATGCGCGCGCCGATGTAGGCGTTGTCCACGGTCTGGGCCACCACCGTCATGGCCTGGCTGATGGGCACGCCCGAGCTGCTGGCCAGGGCGAAGCTGCGCGCGAAGCGGGCCAGCGTGGCCTTCAGCACGATGTTGCCAGCGACGGGCAGCCTGAGCTTGAAGCGATCCCAGGCGTAGCGGCCGCCCGGCGTCGCGATCCAGTTGCGCCAGGCCAGCCCGATGCCGACGCCGGCTGCCAGCACCATGGGCCACCACCGCACCGTCCAGCCCGAGAAGCCCAGCAGGATGCGCGTCATCAGCGGCAGCTCGGTCTTGAAATGGGCGAAGACCTCGGCGAACTTGGGCAGCACGAAGAGGTTGATGACGACCAGCGCGACGCCCATCGCGATGATGACCATGAGGGGGTAGCGCAGCGCCTGCTTGATGCGGGCGCGGATGTCGAGTTCGAACTCCAGGTGTTGGGCCAGTCGCTGGAAGACCTCGGTCAGCTTGCCGGTCAGCTCGCCCACGCGTGTCATCGCGACATAAAAGGCGCTGAAGACACCGGGGTGGCGGGCGAAGGCCGTCGCCAGCTCGCGGCCCTGGTCGAGGCTGGCATGCACGTCCTGCAGCAGGCTGACGATGCCGGGATGGGCGGTCGAGGCCTCCAGGCCGGCCAGCGCGCGCAGGATGGGCACGCCGGCCTTCTGCAGCGTATAGAGCTGGCGCGTCAGGACGAGGGCGTCTTCCTGCGTGATCGGCTTGGCGAGCAGCGCCTCCAGCCAGTTGCCGCCACCTGCCGCGCTCGCCGCCTCCGCTGTGGCCTCGATGCTGACCGGCACGACGCCGCCGGCCATCAGCTGGGCGGCGACGGCATCGCTGCTGACGGCATCGACGATGCCCTCGACCAGCTCGCCGCGGCCGTTGCGCCCCTTGAACGCATAGTTCATGTCAGCCCCTCACCCGACAAGGACTTCACCCGATCCCCCGAAGGGACAAGGGCCGGCCTGGGGCGGGCCGGCGCCCGGCGCCGCGTGCTCATTCAGCGTCCACGCTGATGCGCACCGCCTCGGCCAGCGAGGTCTTGCCCTCGCGCACCAGGGCCAGGCTGCGGTCGGCCAGGGTCTTGCCCTTGAGCGAGCGGCGCGCCGCGGCCAGGAAGGCGCCAGCATCGCTCTTCTGGATGGCCAGGGCCATGTCGGGGTCGATCTCCAGCATCTCGTAAATGCCGCGCCGGCCCTGGGTGCCGATGCCGTTGCACTCGGCGCAGCCGCGGCCCCTGACGCTCTGCACCGGGCCGAGCGGCTCGCCGTTCAGGCTCAGCACCTCGTTGACCCAGGCCTGTTCCTGCGGCGTGGCCAGGTGAGGCTCGGCGCAGTGCTTGCAGACGCCGCGCAGCAGCCGCTGGGCCAGCACGGCCTGCAGCGAGGTGGCCACCATGAAGGGCGGGGCGCCCATGTCCAACAGGCGGAAGGGCGTGGAGACGGTGTCCTTGGTGTGCAGCGTGGAGAGCAGCAGGTGGCCGGTGATGGCGGCGCGCAGGCCGATCTCGGCGGTCTCGGCATCCCGCATTTCGCCGACGAGGATGACATCCGGGTCCTGGCGCAGCGCGGCGCGCAGCACCTTGGCGAAGCTGAGCTCGATCTTCTCGTTGACCTGCACCTGCGTCAGGCCGGGCAGGCGGTACTCGATCGGGTCCTCGGCCGTGATGACCTTGAGCTTCTCGGCGTCCAGCTCGGCCAGCGCGGCGTACAGCGTCGAGGTCTTGCCGGAGCCGGTCGGGCCGGTCACGAGGATCATGCCGGAGTCGCGCCCCAGCAGCTCGCGGAAGCGCTTGAGCATGTCCTCGGGCATGCCGATCTGGTCCAGCCGGCGCAGCGCCGAGCCCTGGCCCAGCAGACGCATCACGACCGACTCGCCGTACTGGCTGGGCATGGTGGACAGGCGCACGTCCAGCGTGCGGTCGCTCAACCGCAGCGTGAAGCGGCCGTCCTGGGGCAGGCGCTTCTCGGAGATGTCGAGGCCGGCCATCAGCTTCAGGCGCTGGGCCAGAGCCGGGGCGATGCGCTTATCGGCCTGGGTCAGCGTCTGCAGGATGCCGTCGACACGGTTGCGGATCAGCAGCTCGCCCTCCTGGGGCTCGATGTGCACGTCGGAGGCGCCGGCGCGCGTGGCGTCCTCGAACACCGACTGCAGCAGGCGCACGACGGGCGCCCCCTCCTGGCCCACGCTGGCCTGCAACGTACCGAAGTCCACCGCGTCGCCGATGTCCTTCTCCAGCGCCTTGGCCAGGCCGGAGATCTCGTCGCTGCGGCGGTAGTGCTTGTCGAAGACGGCCGGCAGCTGGCTGTCGGCGACGACGGCCATGGCCAGGCGGCGCTTGAGGATCTTGGCCAGCTCGTCGAAGCCGAACAGGTCCAGCGGGTCGGCCATGGCGACGAGCAGAGTGTCGCCGCGCTCCTCCAGCACCAGCGCGCGGAAGCGCCGCGCCGGTGTCTCGGGCAGCAAACGCACCAGCTCGGTCTTCAGCGGGAAGGTCTTGAGGTTGACGAACGGCGCTCGCAGCTGGCGCGCCAGCACATGGGCCAGCGCCTCCTCGGTGATGAGGTTGGCCTCGATGAGGATGCGGCCCAGCTTCTTGCCGGTGGCGCGCTGCAGCTCCAGCGCCTGGGTGAGCTGATCAGCCGAGATCAGCTGCTGCTCGACCAGGACGTCGCCCAGTCGGAGCTTGGGGCGGGGGGCGGCAGCGGTCTCGGAGGCGTCTGTCATGTATTGCTTGTCGCGTGGACTTCGGCGATGGTGGTCACCCCTTGCAGGACCTTCAGGATGCCGTCCTGGCGCAGCGTGCGCATGCCCTCGGCCAGCGCGGCCTGCTGAAGTTCCTCGGCACGGGCACCGGTCTGGATCATGCGGCGGATGTCCTTGGAGACGGCGAGCAGCTCATGCAGGCCGGCGCGGCCCTTGTAGCCGCTGTGGCCGCAGGCCCCGCAGCCGGGGCTGGTGAACTTCATCAGCCGGCCCTGGCGGCCGTGATTCTTGATCCAGTCCGCCATCAGAGTGAGCCTGGAGGGGCGCGCCTCGGCGGGGAAAACGTGCAGATAGTCATCCAGCAGCTCGCCCAGTTCGGCTTCGCTCAGCGGCTCGCTGGTCTGGCAGGCCGGGCAGGCGCGGCGCACCAGGCGCTGGGCCAGCACGGCCAGCAGCGAGTCGGCGAAGTTGAACGGGTCCATGCCCATGTCCAGCAGCCGCGTGATGGTCTCGGGCGCGCTGTTGGTGTGCAGCGTCGACAGCACCAGATGGCCGGTCAGCGAGGCCTCGACGGCGATCTCGGCGGTCTCCTGATCGCGGATCTCGCCCACCATGATGACGTCCGGGTCGGCGCGCAGGAAGGCGCGCAGCGCCTTGGCGAAGGTCCAGTCGATCTTCGGATTCACCTGGACCTGGCGCAGCCCGGCCTGGGTGATTTCGACCGGGTCCTCGGCAGTCCAGATCTTGCGCTCGGGCGTGTTGATGTGGCTGAGCGCGGAGTGCAGCGTCGTCGTCTTGCCCGAGCCGGTGGGGCCGACGCAGAGCACCATACCGTAGGGGCGGGCGACGGCGGCCTTCAGGGCTTCGAGGTTGGCAGGCGTCAGGCCGATGCGGTCCAGCGGCATGGGCTTGCTGCCGGCCAGCAGGCGCATGACGACGTCTTCCAGCCCGTTGTTGGTCGGGATGGTGGCGACGCGCAGCTCCAGCCTGTGCTGAGCCGAGAAGCGGGCAAAGTTGATCTTGCCGTCCTGCGGCTTGCGGCGCTCGGAGATGTCGAGGTCGCACATGATCTTGACGCGGGCGATCATGGCGTTGCGGTAGGTGTGCGGCAGCTCCAGATACGGCTGCAGCACGCCGTCGCGGCGGAAGCGGATCTTGAGCTTCTCGCGGCCGGGGTAGGTCTCGATGTGGATGTCGGACACGCCCTGGCTGTGGGCCTCGATGATCATCGTGTTGATGAGGCGAACCAGGGAGTTGTCGCTCTGCTCGATGGCAGGCTCTTCCTCCTTGGTGCTGCGTTCGCTGCTGTCGCGCTCCAGACTCTCGATGAGCTTGTTCGAGCTTTCCAGTGAGAAATCGGGCTGGAAATCGGGCAGGGGGTCGGCGTGGCCGCGCGGCAGGGCCTCGGCGCCGTAGCGGTCGAAGGCCGCGGGAATCGCGAACTGCAGCGTTCCCAGCTTGGTCAGCGTCGGCACGACCTTGAGCTGGGTGATGAACTCGACTTCGTCCAGCGCGTCGCGCCGGGTCGGGTCTTCCATCGCGACGATGAGGCGGCCATCGCGCAGCACCAGCGGCAGCACCTCCAGGCGCTTGGCCACGGCGTGGGGCAGCTTGCGCACGGCGTCGGGCTCGATGGCGAAGTTCTCGACGTCGACGACGGGATAGCCCATCTTGCGCGCCAGCGCCGACTGCAGCTGGGCCCGGCTGATAACGTTCTTGCGCACCAGCAGCTCGCCCAGCGGCACGGAGCGGTCGTCGCGCTGCTGCACGAGGGCCTGTTCCAACTGGGCGGGCGTGACGAGATCCAGGGCCAGCAGCGCCTCGCCGATGCGCACCATGGGCATCTTGGCCTGCTGCTCGATGGCCTTCAGCAGCTGTTCGGCCGTGACGATCTGCTGGTCGACGAGGATGTCGCCCACGCGGCGCTGGCGCAGGCCGGTCTGCTCGATGGCCGCGGCGTTCAGCTGCTCGGGCGTGACCAGCTCCTCCTTCAGCAACATCTCGCCGATGCGCTCGCCGATCTCGAAATGCGTCAGCACCTCGCGAGGCACGAAGACGCGGCGCACGGAGTCGTCGCTTTCGGACAGCGGCGGGAACAGGAAAAGGCCCAGGTTGTCGTGGTGGTGGCCGATGGTCACGCCCTTGAGCTCGTCGCCGCCGTTGAAGACGATGCGGAAGTCGGTACGCGGGCGCTGGTCCACGCTGAGCGGCGAGTTCAGATCGCTGGCATCACGCGCCGGCACCGACACCGGGCCCAGCAGCTTGATGGCGCGGAACTGGCTGAACTTCAGCGGCATGCTGTTGCGCGCCGGCGGTACGTTGATCTGGACGAGACGGTCGCTGGCGTCCAGCTGCAGCAGCTGCCCGGTGCTGCGGCTGTTGTTCAGGCCGAGGATTTCGCACGCCTCGGGCGCACGCTGCACCTGAGGCTGGGGGTAAGCGGCATAGGGCGGGGTGGGCCAGAGGAAGCCCGAGGCCACGACACCCGGGGCGGCGGCGGGGGAGTCGGCATCGCCGTGAGGCCAGGGGAGGGGCTGGGACGGGTCGGTCATGGGCTGGCGCTGAGGGAGTGCCGCCGATTATGGAGGGGCGCCGCGGCCCGCCTGCCCTGGAAAAACACGGTGCCGGTGGGGCAGCGCCCCACCGGCCGCGCTGCGGGCGCCGGGTTCGAGAGAATGCCGGGCATGAACATCCTGCTCACCGGTTTCGAGCCCTTCGGCGGCGACGCGATCAATCCGTCCTGGGAAGTGGCGCGTGCGCTGCAGGGGCAGGTCATCGCCGACGCGACCGTGCATGCCCGCTGCCTGCCCACCAGCTTCGGCGGCGCGCCCGCGGCACTGGCCGAGGCCCTGGCCACGCTCGCGCCCGAGCTCGTCATCAGCCTGGGCCTGGCCAGCGGCCGCAGCGAGATCTCCATCGAGCGCGTGGCCATTAACCTGATCGATGCGCGCATCCCCGACAACGCCGGCGAGCGCCCGCGGGACGTGCCGGTGCGCGCCGACGCTGCGGCGGCCTATTTCTCGACGCTGCCGGTCAAGGCCATCCGCAACGGGCTGCGTGCGGCGGGACACCCGGCGGGGCTGTCGCTGTCGGCCGGGGCCTTTGTCTGCAACCAGGTCTTCTTCGAGCTGCAGCACCGCCTCGCCGGCTGGGGGCTGCGCAGCGGCTTCATACATGTGCCGGCCCTGCCCGAGCAGGCCGCACGGGCCGGGACCGCGGTGCCGAGCATGGGGCTGGCGGCGCAGATCGATGCGATCAGGCTGGCGATCGCGATCGCACTGTCCGGTGACGAAGCCATGGCGTCGGCTGAACCCGACGAAGGCGCCCCCGTGGCCTGATCATTCCTCGGTGTAGCGGCGCCAGCGCGCGCTGGCCTGGCGCATCAGCTCCACCTGGCGGGCAAAGCGGCGGCAGTTGCCGCAGATGCGGTGGTGCAGTCGCATGGCGAGCCTCTCGGCCAGCGGCAGCGTCCGGTCCTCGGCCTGCAGCACGAGCTGCGTGGCCTCGCGGCAGGTGATCATGGGCTTGATCAAGAAGCTCCTCCAGCGGGCGCTGCGTTGAACCAGCCGGCCTGCAGGCAGTCCCTGAGCCTGAGCCGGGCCCGGTGCAGCATGACCCACAGGTTCGTCGGCGTGATGGCCAGCTCCTTACAGATCTCGTCCGACTCCAGCTCCAGCCACTCGCGCATCATGAAGAGCCGCCCCTGCTGGCCGGGCAGCTTCTCGACGCAGGCCTCCAGCACCTTCATGAAGTCCATCTGGCGCAGCGCATCCTCCGGGTTGCCCCAGTCGTGCTGGGTCTCTCGCCAGTGGCCGTCGCTGGCGAACAGCAACTCGTCCAGGTCCTCGGTGTCGTCGCTCGACGCCGTCGTCGAGAGCTCGCGGCTGTTCTTGCGAATCTGGTCGACGAGCTTGTGCTTGAGGATGCCGATGAGCCAGGTCTTGAGCTGGCTCTGGCCCGCGAAGGCCTGGGGCTTTTCCAGCGCGGCGAGCAGGGTGTCGGACACCGCGTCCTCGGCCCAGGCCGGGTTGCGCAGTTGCAGCCGCGCGTATTTCAGCAAAGCGGGGCGCAGGGTTTCGATCTGGCGGCAGTAGTCCGCTGATGCGGTGTTGGCACTCATGGCGACGGCAGTGTAAGGACTGGCAGGTGTCTTGCGACTTCGTTCTCGCCGCCGGATGATCGGCCGCCTTCCATCCCCCCAACCCTTCGGAGAACTGTCCATGAAGACCCAAGCCCTCGTGTCCTCGGCCCTCGCTGCCGCCCTGTCCCTCGGTCTCGTCGCCCAGGCCCAAGCCGCCGACTCCGGCAAGGAAAAGTGTTACGGCATCGCCAAGGCCGGCCAGAACGACTGCGCCAACGCCAGCGGCAGCCATTCCTGCGCCGGCCAGTCCAAGGTGGACAAGGGCGCCGACGAATGGAAGTACGTCGCCAAGGGCACCTGCGAAAAGGAAGGCGGCTCGACCAAGGCCCCCGCCAAGAAGTGACCGCTTGACCACGACTCCCATGGCGCCGGCCGACCCCTGCGTGGGCATAGGCTGGCGCCAGCCTCACTATGAGGCCTTGCTGGCCGAGCGCCCCGCGCTGGGCTTCCTCGAGGTCCATTCCGAGAATTTCTTTGCCGACGGTGGGCTCACGCTGGCCGTACTTGATGCCGGCCGCGAGACCTACCCGCTGAGCCTGCACGGTGTCGGCCTAGGCCTGGGCTCGGCCGCGGGGCTGGACGACTGGCACCTGGAGCGCCTGGCGCGGCTGGTGCAGCGGGTGCAGCCGCGGTGGGTGTCCGACCACGCCTGCTTCGCCCGCGTCGCCTCGGGCCTGCATGCCGGCGACCTGCTGCCCATCCCCTTCAACGACGAATCGCTGGCGCTGATGGTGAGGCATGTCGAACAGGTGCAGCAGCGCCTGAGCCGCCCCATGCTGGTGGAGAACATCAGCGCCTACGTCGGCTGGGCCGGCGATACGCTGGCCGAGCCCGAGTTCTTCAACGAACTCACGCGCCGCAGCGGCTGCGGCCTGCTGCTGGACGCCAACAATCTGTTCGTCAACGCCCGCAACGAAGGCCTGGCGCCGGACGCCGCCGCGGCGCAGGCCATGCGCTGGGTCGACGCGATCCGCCCGGGCAGCGTCGGCGAGATTCACCTCGCCGGTCATTGCGAACTGGCTGACGGGCTCGTCATCGACGATCACGGCAGCCGCGTGCGCGACGAGGTCTGGCAGGTTTATGCGCATGCGATCCGGCGCTTCGGCCCCACGCCCACACTGATCGAGTGGGACACCGCCGTGCCCGGACTGGACGTGCTGCTGGCCGAGGCCGGGCGGGCGAAGGCCTTGCAGCCATGAAGGCCGATCAACAGGCCTTTGTCGACGCGCTGCTCGGGCGTGATGACGCACCGCCATCCCTGCGCGGCAGTGAGCGCGGCCTGGCGGCCTACCGCAACAATCTCCGGGCCCTGTCGGCCCAGGCGCTGACCGTGCCTTTCGCGCGGCTGCGCAGCGAACTCGGCGAGGACGAGTTCGCTGCGCTGGCCTGGACCTTCTGGCGCCACCACCCGCCCGAGCGCGGGGACCTGGGCCAATGGGGCGGAGCGCTCGCAGGCTTCCTGATCGAGCGTGCTGGCGAGCACTCCGGGCTGCCCGATCTGGCCCGGCTCGACTGGGCATTGCACCGCGCCGAGCGTGCGGCCGATGCCGAACTGGACGCCGGCTCGCTCGCCCTGCTGGGCTCCAAGCCGCCCGAACAGCTGTGGCTGGCGCTGCGCCCGGGCGTCGCGCTGCTGGCCCAGCGTGACGGGCCGGTGCTCGTCTGGCGCCAAGGCTGGCGGGGCGAGTCGCAGGCGTTGCCGGCCGGCGAGGCCGCCTTCGTGCGCGCGGTCTTGGACGGTGTGAATCTTGCCGACGCGCTGGAGGGACCGGCAGTGAAAGGTTCCGGCCCGGCAGCCGACTTCGACTTCGGCGCGTGGCTGCAAGCCGCGCTGCGCAACGCCTGGCTTCAAGGGGTCAGGGTCACACCACCGAACCTCACCACGACACCATGAAAGCTCTGATCAACACCGCGCTGCGCGCCTTCACCGACCCCGGCCTGCAGCCGACCCGACTGCCGGCGCCGCTGGACACGCTGGTCAGCCATCTGCAGTCGCTGGCGCTGCTGGCGGCGCGGCTGTATGTGGCCAGGATCTTCTTCATGTCGGGTCTGACCAAGCTGCGCGACTGGTCTTCCACGTTGGCCTTGTTCAACGACATATACCAGGTGCCGCTGCTGCCGCCCACGCTGGCCGCCTACATGGGCACGGCGGGCGAGCTGGCGCTGCCGGTGCTGCTGGTGCTGGGCCTGGCCGGGCGCTTTGCGGGCTCGGGCCTGTTCGTCGTCAACCTGATGGCGGCGCTGTCGCTGATGGCCGATGACTTCACGCCGGCCGCCGAGGCGCAGCACACACTGTGGGGCGTGCTGGCCCTGGTCATCGCCTTGTTGGGCTCCGGCCGCTGGTCAGCCGACCGCTTCATTCGCGTGGGCGGAAAGTAAGGATCAGCACCGGCGGCACGCGGCCGTCGACGTCGCGCGGCAGGGTCTCGGCCTTTTCGATGGCACGCAGCACGGCGCGGTCCCAGTCGCCGTCAACGCTGGCCTTGAGCACCTTGGTGCCCAGGATGCGGCCGTCCGGTCCGAGCGTCACCTGCACCTCGGCGGTCGGGTTGGCGGCACCGTCGTCCGCGTAGATGATGAGCGGGCGGATCTTGCCCTTGATGCGGCCGGCATAGCCTGCCGACGGCGCGGAGTTCTGAGCCGCCGCGCCGGTGGAGCCCGGCGTGCCGCCGGCCATGCCCTGGATACGGCGCAGGTTCTCCTGGCGCAGCGCCTCGCGGCGGGCGTCGGCGTCCTTGGCTTCCTTGGCCTCTTTCGCGTCCTTGGCCGCCTTGTCCTTCTTGCGCTGCTCCTGCTCTTCCTTGGCGGCCTTTTCCTTCGCCGCCTTCTCCTTGGCTTCCTTGGCCTCTTTTTCCTTGGCGACCTTCTCGCGTTCGAGCTTGGCGGCCTGCTCGCGCGCCTTCTCTTCCTTGAGCTTCCTGGCCTTGGCGATGGCGATCTCGGCCTCGCGCTGCTCCGCGGCTTCTTCCGCCGCGCGTTGTTGCGCGGCCTTCAGGTCCGGCTTGGGGGCTTCGGGTTCGGGCTCCGGCGGGGCCTCTTCGCGCGGCGCGGCCACCTGGGGCACGGCGGACCACAGCTCGGCCTCGAAGGCGGCCGACGTGTCGCTGCGCCAGTGCAGGCCGTAGCTCAGCGCCAGGATCAGCAGGCCGTGGGCGATCAGCGCCAGCGTCAGGCCGCGGCCCATGCCGGCGGCTTCTGGCGGACGCAGCGTGGCGGCGGTCATCAGTTGGAGGACGCGCCGCTCTTCACGGCCAGGCCCACGCGCTGGACGCCGGCTCGCTGCAGCGTGTCCATGACCTGCACGACGGCCTCGTACTTGACGTTCTTGTCGGCCGAGATGACGACGGGACTGGTGGCGTCCTTGCCCTGGCCCTTCTTGACGCGCTCGGCCAGCCGGTTCATCGGGATGGACTCGGGCTCCAGCTGGTCGATCTTGATCTTGAGCTTCTCGTCGGTGCCGACGATGACCTGGATGACGTGCTCGGGCTGCTGGCGGCTCTTGCCCACGCTGGGCAGGTCCACGAGGCCGGTGGTGATCAGCGGTGCGCTGACCATGAAGATGATGAGCAGCACCAGCATCACGTCGATGAACGGGACCATGTTGATCTCGTTCATCGTGCGGCGCCGGCGGCCGCCGCGGGCGGAAACCGAGGCCATGTCAGTGCTGCGTAGCGTTGCGTTGCAGGATGTTGGAGAACTCCTCGATGAAGGTCTCCAGCGTGATGGCGCTGCGGTCGATCTGGCGCGCGAAGCGGTTGTAGGCCAGCACGGCCGGGATGGCCGCGAACAGGCCGATGGCCGTGGCGACCAGTGCCTCGGCGATGCCCGGAGCCACGGTGGCGAGCGTGACCTGGGTCAGGTTGGACAGGCCGACGAAGGCGTGCATGATCCCCCAGATGGTGCCGAACAGGCCCACGTAGGGCGACACCGAGCCGACCGAGGCAAGGAAGGACAGGTTGCTTTCCATCGCGTCCAGCTCGCGCTGGAAGCTGGCGCGCATGGCGCGGCGGGCGGCGTCGAGCAGGGCGCCGGCATCGGTGACGCGCTTTTCGCGGAGCTTCAGGAACTCGCGCATGCCGGAGGCGAAGATGCGCTCAAGCGGCGCGCCGTCGGTGCGGTTGCCGACGGCCTGGTAGAGGTCGTTGAGGTTCTTGCCGCTCCAGAACTCGGCCTCGAAGGCGTCGTTGCGGCGCTTGATCTGGCCCAGGCCGATGAGCTTGCCGAAGATGACGCTCCAGCTCGCCAGCGACACGAGCAGCAGGCCCGCGATGACGAGCTGCACGGCAAAGCTGGCGTGCAGGATCAGGGAGACGATAGAGAGGTCTTGGTTCATTGGGCAATGGCCTGCACGACGGCATCGGGCAGGCGTTGGGGTTTCAGGTCGCCGGCGCGCACGCAGCCGATGCGGATCTCGCCTTCGCACAGCAGGGTGTCGCCGCGCAGCGCACGCTGGCGCACGATGAGGCTGGCGCGACCGGCCGGCTCTGGCTCCACGGTGACAGTCAGCATGTCATCCAGCCGTGCCGGCGCGAGGTAACGCAGGCTGGTGGCAGCGACGACGAACATGACGCCCGTGTCCTCGCGCAACTGGTGCTGCTCGACGCCGGCCGCGCGCAGCCATTCGGTGCGGGCGCGCTCGAAGAACTTCAGGTAGTTGGCGTAGAACACGATGCCGCCTGCATCCGTGTCCTCCCAGTACACCCTGATCGGGAACTGGAAGTTCATGCCAGCACCCTGCGCAGCCGGGCCACGGCTTCCTGCAGGTCTTCGATGGACGAGGCGAACGACAGGCGCATCCAGCGCTGCGGATCGGTGAGGCCGAAGTCGCGGCCGGGCGTCAGCGCCACCTGGGCGCTCTCCAGCAGTTCGTGCGCGAACGCCCAGCTGTCGGCATGCAGGCGCGACACTTCCATCCAGACGTAGAAGGCACCATCGGGCGCGACTGGGACGCCGAAGCCCAATTCGCGCAGCGCCGGCACGATGTAGTCGCGGCGCTCGCGCAGCACGGCGCGGCGGCGCTCGAACTCGGCGATGGACTCGGGCTCGAAACAGGCGAGCGCCGCCTTCTGCGCCAGCGTGGAAGGGCAGATGTAGAGGTTTTGCGCCAGCCGCTCGATGGCGGGCACGAGGGCCGGGGGCAGCACCAGCCAGCCCAGGCGCCAGCCCGTCATGCCGAAGTATTTGGAGAAGCTGTTGACCGAGACGATGTCGTCGCCCAGCGCCAGGGCGCTGTGGCCGAAGTGCTCCTCGTAGCTCAACGGCAAGTAGATCTCGTCGACGACGGTGACGCCGCCGCGCCCGCGCACGAAGCCCGCCATGTCGGCCAGCACTTCGGGGGCGATGGAGGTGCCCGTCGGGTTGCTCGGCGAGGCCAGCAGCACGCCGCGCGTCGCCGGCGTCCAGGCCTGACGGACCTGGGCCGCATCGAGCTGGAAGCGCTCCGCCGGGCCGGTGGGCAGCAGGCGCGGCGTGGCGTCGGCTGCCGTCACGAAGTGGCGGTTGCAGGGGTAGCAGGGGTCGGGCATCAGCACCTCGTCGCCGCGCTCGAAGAGCGCGAGGCAGGCGAGTTGCAGGGCAGCGGAGGCGCCCGCCGTGACGGCGATGCGCTCCGGTGCAACGACCAGGCCGAAACGCTGGCCATACCAGTGCGAGATGGCCTCGCGCAGGGCCGGCAGGCCGAGGGCGTCCGTGTAGGGCGTCGGGCCCTGGGCAACGCGGGCGGCGGCTTCGCGCACCGCCGGCGCAGCGCCGAAGTCGGGCTCGCCGATGTTGAGCCGGATCATGCGCCGGCCGCCCCGGGCGGGATCACAAAGCGGCCCGGCCGCGACCCGGGCCGCGGCCTTGGCCAGCTCCATCACGTAGAAGGGCTCGATGCGGTCGAGCCGACCTGCAAGCTTCATCAGCGCTTGGCCGCCACCTCAACGGGGCGCAGGTCCCCGGCCGCTCGGTCCAGCACGCCGTTGACGTATTTGTGGCCGTCAGTGCCGCCGAAGGCCTTGGCCAGTTCGACGGCCTCGTTGATGGCGACCTTGTAGGGGATGTCGACGCAATGCTTGAGCTCGTACGCGCCGATCATCAGGATGGCGTGCTCGATGGGCGAGAGCTCGGTGGTCTTGCGGTCGACGTGGCGGGACAGGATGGCGTCGAGGTCGGCGGCCTCATGCACGCAGCCTGCCAGCAGGGCGTCGTAGTGCTTGACGTCGAGCTTGGCGTAGCCGTCCTGCTCACGGCCCAGGGCCGTGATGGCGCCGAGGTCTTCGCCGGTGAGCAGCCACTGGTAGAGGCCTTGCACGGCTGCCTCGCGCGAGCGGCGGCGGGCGGACTTGACGGGAGCGCGCTTGACGCCGGGCTTCGAGGCCGTCTTGGATGCGGTCTTGGGTGCGTTCACTCGATCTCTTTCAGCAGATTAGCCATCTCGACGGCGACACGGGCGGCGTCGCGGCCCTTGGGCTCGGCGCGGGCCCAGGCCTGCGCTTCGTTCTCGACGGTCAGGATGGCGTTGGCGATCGGGATGCCATGGTCCAGGCCGACGCGGGTGACGGCCGAGCCACTCTCGTTGGCCACCAGCTCGAAGTGGTACGTCTCGCCGCGGATGATGCAGCCCAGGGCGATCAACGCGTCGTAGTCGTTGCTCTCGGCCAGGGCCTGCAGGGCCAGCGGCACTTCGAGGGCGCCGGGCACGGTGATGTGGCGGACGGCCTCGGCCGGCACGCCCAGCACCGACAGCTCGGCCAGGCAGGCACTGGCCAGGGCCGAGGTGATGGAGTCGTTGAAGCGGGCCTGCACGATGGCGACGCTGAGTTCGCTGCCGTCGAGTGCGCCCTCGGAACCGGGCAGGCCTTGGTCGGAGTCTTGCATCGCTTGCCTCTCGGGTCAGCAGGAAGGGGGAGCGACGAAGCCGGTGACTTCGAGGCCATAGCCGGTCATGCTGGGCATGCGGCGCGGGCTGCCCAGCAGCTTCATGCGGTGCACGCCGAGCGCCTTCAGGATCTGCGCGCCGACGCCATAGGTGCGCAGGTCCATCGCGCCCTTGGAGGCGGGCGCAGGCTCGCTGGACTGCACGCGGGCGAGCACGCCGGCAGCGTCTTCGCCACAGTTCAGCAGCACGGCCACGCCGGCGGGACTGGCCTTGAGCGCAGCCAGTGCCGCGGGCAAGCCCCACGAGTGGCCGCAGGAACCGGCTTCGAGCAGGTCCATGACCGACAGCGGCTCGTGCACGCGCACGAGAACTTCGCCATCCGGCTGCCATTGACCGTGGCTCAAGGCAAGGTGGGTGCCGCCCGTGCGGTCGGTGAAGACCTGGCAGGTGAACTCGCCCTGGGCCGTGTTCAGGCGGCGCTCCGCGACGCGGGTGATCAGGCTTTCGTGGCGGCTGCGGTACTCGATGAGGTCGGCAATGGTGCCGATCTTGAGGCCATGCTCGGCCGCGAAGATCTCGAGATCGGGCAGGCGGGCCATCGTGCCGTCATCCTTCATGATCTCGCAGATCACGGAGGTGGCCGACAGACCGGCCATGCGGGCCAGATCGCAGCCGGCCTCGGTATGGCCGGCGCGCATCAGCACCCCGCCGTCCTGGGCCTGCAGCGGGAAGATGTGGCCGGGCTGGACGAGGTCGCTGGCCTTGGCGTCCGCGGCGACAGCGGCCTGCACGGTGCGCGCACGGTCGGCGGCCGAGATGCCGGTGGTGACGCCGGTGGCGGCCTCGATGGACACGGTGAAGGCCGTGCCATGCTGGGTGCCGTTGCGGCGAGTCATCGGCGGCAGCTGCAGGCGCTCGCAATGCTCGCGCGGCAGCGTCAGGCAGATCAGGCCGCGGCCATGCTTGGCCATGAAGTTGATGGCCTCGGGCGTGACAAGGTCGGCGGCGAGGACGAGATCGCCCTCGTTCTCGCGGTCTTCCTCGTCAACCAGGATGACCATGCGGCCGGCGGCCAGCTCGGCGACCAGCTCGGGGATGGGGGAGATGGGCATAGCCGGCGATTGTAGGTGGCGACCCTAGGTTGGGCGCAGGCGAAGGCGAAGGCGCAGATCCTGGCCGACGGGTGTGGCTTCGACAAGCCGCCAGCGGCGGGCGCTGCCGAGATCGTCCAGCGCAGCCAGTGTCGCCAGCGGACGCCCCTCGCCAATCAGCACCGGCGCCTGGTAGACGAGCAGTTCGTCGACGAGGCCGGCGTCGAGAAAAGCGCCGGACAGCGTCGGGCCGGCTTCGACGTGAAGCTCGTTGATGCCCTGGGTGCCGAGGTCGGCGAGCAGGGCGGGAAGGTCGGCGCGGCCCGGGCCGATGACGCGGGCCTCGCCGGGCGGCTGCAGGATGCGGGCCCCAGCAGGCATGCGGCCCCGAGGGTCGAGCACGATGCGCAGGGGTTGCCTTGTAGCCGGCACGAGGCGCACGTCCAGGCGCGGGTCGTCCGCCAGCACGGTGCCGATGCCCGTCAGCACGGCACCGGCACGCCGCCGCCAGGCATGACCGTCCGTGCGGGCCGGCTCGCCGGTGATCCACTGGCTGTGTCCATCGGGCAGGGCGGTGCGGCCGTCAAGGGAGATGGCTGACTTGAGCCGCACGAAGGGGCGGCCGCGCTGCATGCGCGAGAAGAAGCCGATGTTGAGTTCGCGTGCCGCGTCGGCGATGGCCGCACCGGCCAGCTCGACCTGGATGCCGGCGGCCTTCAGCCGCGCCAGGCCCTGGCCGGCCACCTGGGGGTTGGGGTCCTGGATGGCGGCGATGACGCATGCAATGCCGGCGCCGATGAGCGCGTCGCAGCAGGGCGGCGTACGGCCGTGGTGGGAGCAGGGTTCCAGCGTGACAACGGCCGTGGCGCCGCGGACGTCATGGCCGCGGGCGGCAGCTTCGCGCAGCGCCATCACTTCGGCATGGGCCTGCCCCGCCGCCTGGGTGTGCCCCGCGCCCAGCTCTCGGCCATCAGGCGACAGGATGACGCAGCCGACGCGCGGGTTGGGGTCGCTCAGCCCCACGGCCTGCTCGGCCAGGGTCAGCGCGCGCTGCAGCGCAGCAGTGATGTCCGACGGATTCATGCCGCCAGTCTAGCCAGCGGTCAGGGCTGCAGCTGGACGGTGGAGTAGTTTGCAAAGATACCGTTCGCCGCATCGACGGCGGGCGCGGTGGGGCAGCTGAGGTCGCCACGCACCACCAGGAAATTCTGGCGCGCCAGGGAACCTATGACCTTGCCATAGACGGCCGGGTGCTCGAAGTTCTCCAGCGATTTCTTGTCCGGCGTGTAGGCGTCGCCACTGCCGTCGTAGTCGGCGCTGTAGCGGCAGACACGGTAGTCCGACGCTGTCGTGCCGGTGCTGAAACCGGTCAGCACGAGCTTGCCGGACCATGTCGGCGGCGTGCCCGTGGGGTAGACGATGCAGTAGTAGTTGACGAAGGGCTGAGCGCTGGGCGCGCTGCCGGGCGAGTCGTTGAAGCAATCAAAGCTCGGCGCCGTGGCGGTGTAGCCGTCAGTGAGGATGTTGCCGTAGGCATCCTTGAGCGGGGTGCCGTTGGCGTCGAGACGGGGCAGCACATAGTTGCCTGCAACGATGTCCAGCCCGAGCGGGATGGCACTTGCCTCGGGGGCCGCGGGATTGGCCGGGTTCGAGTTCGAGAAGCTGATGGTGCCCCGCAGCAGGTAGCCGACGGTGTTGTTGTTGCAGCTGGCCACGTCCGCCGCGGTCAGCGAGGACACCGGTGTGCCGGCGGGAATCGAGCATTTGCCGACGATGACGCCGGTCAGGTTGTTGAAGACCCAGACCACGCTGCCCAGGCTGCTGGGGCGGAAGGCGCTGTTGTTCTTGTCCAGCTGCTTGGCCCCCTCGGGGATGACCGGGTTGCGCGCCGACGGCAGTGTGACGGCGCCGGCCTGGGGCGTGAAGCCCACGACCGCGCTGAAAACCGGGTCCACGGCGGCGATGACGGTGTCCAGATTGATGAACTGCGGATCGCCCGCACGGTCATTCCAGCTCACCGACACGCGGACGGTCACGCCCTGGCCGCCGGAGGCCAGCGGGCTGACCAAGCGCTGCACGTTATACGTCGTGTTGGAGTCGGCGGGCGTCCTCGCAGTGGGTTGGGTCTGGTTGGTGATCTCGCCGTAGACCTTGGCCGTGGCCGGCGTACCGGCGCCACGCGATAGTTCGGAGTAGGCCCGCAAAGTGGCGATCTCCGCGCGGGCGATGCGCATGGCCTCGCTGCGCTGCTTGGCCAGGTCGGCACCAAAGCGCAGGTTGCTCATCAGGCCCACGAGGGCCAGCATGCCGAAAGACATCACCAGCAAGGCCACCAGGGCTTCGATGAGGGTGACGCCGCGCTGGCGCACCGAGGCAGCGCGGAGGAGTGGGGGAGGGAGCAGCTTGGGCATCGGCGAACCTCGGTCAGAAGCTGACGCCGTCGATCCAGCCGCCGGAAACCCGCACATAGCTGCCCTGACGATTGCGGAGCTGGTTTGCGACGGATTGAAGGTACTGGATGTCCATGTTGCCCGTCGCAGTCATGTTGCCCTGGACCAGCACCATGCCGGTGATCAACGACGTCAACCCGCCGGTGTTGGTCCAGTCCAGATCGCCCAGCGCCACCAGCATGCCGTTGATCTGCATGGGCCCGGTCAGTGTGACGGCGCCGTTCACGACGATCAGGGGCGGGTCGTTGACGGCACCGACGACGACGTTGGTGCTGACGGTCATGGCGCCTTCGACCCAGAGGATGCGGCTGCCGGCGTTGTAGGCGTTCTGCAGCGCAGGGCCGCAATCACCCGCGGCGCAGTTGACGACGCGCAGCGACGGGTGGTTCCTGTAACGACTGGCGGCCATGCCCATGTAGAGCCGGAAGAACGCGTCGGTCGTCATGTTCTTCAGGCCGGTGTCGTCGAAAACCCGTGCCTGGCTGGACGGCGTGCCCGGCACGCTGTCCATGCGGCTGTCGATGAGAGCGGGGGGCGCCTCGCCGGACACCACCAGCGTGCCGACGGAGGCCGGATCGGTGTTGTGCAGGCCGAGGCCGCCGCTGCCCGACGTCGTCAGCGCGCCCTTGACGGTCAGGGGGCTGGCCGGCGACGACGGCACGGCAGGAACGAACGCGATGGATGCCACCTGGGTCGATGTCGCGATGGCCCCGAGGCTGCGCGACTCCGCGCCGGTCGTGCAGCTGTCGGCACTGCTGTCGGTACAGCCTTGCGACGTGACCAGGAAGTTGCCGAAATGCGGATTCGGGCTCTCGGAGCCGAGGGCGATGCCGACGCTCGGCACGAGATTGCCGGCCACGACGGTGGCGGGCTGGGTCGTCCGGTTGTCGGGCGCCGGGCATCGGCAGACCAGCCCGGCATTCGAGCGAACGCAGTCCACGGCGAAGCTGGTCGCAACCGCGCTCTTGCTTTGCGCGCTGCGGTCCGCGGCCGACACGGCGAGGTATTTGTCGACGAAACGCGTTCCGCCGCTGTTGACCGGTTGGCAGTTGGCGTCGATGCCCGTGCCGTTGAGCATGGCGACGGCCCATTCCAGGCCGCCCTCGGCCATTTCCTGCGCCATGCTGGCCCGGTAATAGCTGCCGGAGATGCGCTGCTCAAACATCAGGCTGCGGTTGGCGTAGGCCGCGAGCAAGGCCATGACGAGGAAAAGGATCATGACCACGACGAGCGTGGCCGCGCCTCTTTGCGCCAGCGGCTTGCGGGTGTTCAGCGGACGGATCATGTTGGGCAAGCCCCACTGATGTCGTCAGCACGAATCTTTTCGCTGACCGTCAGGGTACGTTTGACGTTGCTGTCGGACTTTGAAATGGCCTTGATCGTGAAATCCACGCGCCTCACCGTCAGCGTCGGGCAGACACTGCCGGCTGGGCAGTTGCAAAGGTCTGCCAGCGATACCTGCTGGGAGTCGATGACCGGAATGAAGTCATCGATCAGCACCGTGTCCGGATCGGTGATGGGTTGCCAGTTGGGCTGGCCGTTGACCACGCCGAGCTGCAGATACAGCGTCTTGTTGCTCAGGCGGATGCCGAATTGCTCGTTGTTCGCGACGACGTTGCTGGTGTTCATGGTGGACGTGCCGGCCGCCGCCTTCGCATAACGGTAGAACAGGTCCTTGCCGCCCTGTGTCTGCGTCAGCTCGGTGTACGGGCTCGACGCCGCGGGTTTTGCCGCAACCGTGCCCGCGTTGTGCTCCGGCTCCCAAACACCGTTGGCCGGGAGGCCGCGATAGCCGGCGCGGCGCAGATCCTGCTGCAGCAGGTCGGCCGCGACGCGCAGATCCTGCTGGATCTGTACCTCCAGCATTAGGCGGCGGTGCTCGGTGATCTGCCGTGTCGCGACCACGGCCGCACCGGCGGTGACGATCAGGCCGACGGTGATGCCCACCATCAGCTCGACCAGCCCCAGGCCACGCTCGCGGCTGCACGAGGGACGACGGGATGTGCGGAGGTTCAGGCGCATGTCACATACCCGCTCATGTCACTGTTCGGCGAGCAGATCTTGATCCGCCCGGCGGTATTCACCTCCACGCGCAAGGTGTACCCCTTTCTCTGGCCCACCACGTTGACGCGGAACCCCTCGGTGGCGATGCCCATCTGGTCGCGGGAAAACCTGAGCTGATTGGCCGTGCCGGCCCAGGTTGTCGCCGCCGAACTGAATTTCACGTGATCCAGCGGCAGTTGGAACAGGCGCAGCATCTTGGTGCTGCTGCCAGGGCAGATATTGCTCGCCGCGTAGTAGCACTTGCATCGGCTGTTGAAGCCGGACGACGTCGTGACGGCCGCGCAACTCATCGTGTTGTTCGGATCGGGGTCAAAGCGAACGAACAGCAGGGAATTGGTGGCGTTGGTTTCCGCCTTGGCATAGCTCAGGATGCTGGCAACCTCGTCGGCTGCAGCGACGACGCGGCGCCTTTCCATCAAGTCGGCCATCGAAGGCGCGGCGACTGCCAGCAGGATGGACAGCACGCCCAGCCCGACCAGAATTTCCACCAGGGTCAGGCCGGCTAGGCGCGCGGACAACGCATGAAAACGCTTTTTCATGATCATTTCGGCCAGCAGATGGCAGACGTGTCGCGGTCGGTGCCGGTGCCTTCCGGATCCCCCGTGGCCGTGTAGGCGGGCATCGCACCTCTCAAGGTCACGGTAAAAGTCTTGCAGGCCCTGTCAGCGGCCTGCTTGGCGCCGGATACCGGCGTTGCCGTGGCGATGTAACCAATATTGAAGCTCGGCGGCGAACCCACGCCGCTCAGGGAGATCTGGTAATACGGCGTGATCTGGGCAACGTTGAGATTGTTCAGGTCGGTCAGCGTCGACGCATAGTTGCTGACGTTGCTGCGATAGCGCTCCTGGGCCTGCATGACGGCCGTCAATGCGGCCAGGGCATCGGCCCGCCGACCACGCTGGAGGTGGGAGGTGTAGGCCGGATAGGCGATCGCGGCGAGGACGCCGGCAATGGCGAGCGCAACCATCAGCTCGATCAACGTGAAGCCTTGGCTTCGGGAGCGGTGAAAGGTGCGCATGCGCGGATTCTCGGCAGCCCCCCCTGGCAGGCGGTCGGCACGCATACCGCTCGTCCCCTGAGTTGTGCCGCCGGTCGGCAACCACCATGAATGAGGGGATCAGGCGCACTTGGGCATGCTGGCCACCTTGCTGCCGACATAGCAGCTGCGCACGCGACCGGTGATGGCGACGACTTGTCGGATCGCCGTGCCGTCGCCCAGGCGCAGTTCGATACTGCCCGTCTGCGTCACCAGGGCTTGGCGATGCTGGAACTCAAGGGTCTCGGCATTGCTGCTGATCTGCACCGCTGGCTGCTGGGTAGCCACTCGGCCTTGATGAGCTGGCTGCCGAGATTCTTGCAAACGGTCTGGCCGCCCGTGCAATCGAAGTCGTTCCGGGTGCCCGCGTGCAGCACATCGCAGGCGCCGGCGCCCTTGCCGCTGACGCGGAAGAAGACCGAATCGCCCAGCCGTGCAGCCTCGCTGCGAGCAAAACGCAGATCCGTGGCGAGGGCTTCCGCGCTGCCGCGGAGCTTCTGCTCCTGGCGCAGCTTCCCCATGGCGGGCACCGCCTGCCCGAGCAGGGCGGCACAGATGCCGATGCCGGTGCAGAGTTCGACGAGGGTGAAACCACGGCTGCTGCGGCGGGGCCTTTGGCGATGCGGTTCATGGTGCTTCCCTGGGTTCGTTGCGAGTGAACGAACGCTAGAAAGCGGCCCTCGCCGCGTCTTTCCCCCTTAGGGCGGATCGAGGGGGGGATGGCGGGAGGCGCATCCCCTCGCTTCCCCTTGAAGGGGGACAGGGTCAACCCGGATCAGATCTCCCGGATCAGCTGCCGGAACTCGTCGACGTCCTCGAAGCTGCGGTAGACGGACGCGAAGCGCACGTAGGCCACCTTGTCGATCCGCTTGAGCTCCCGCATGACCAGCTCGCCCAGCCGGGTCGACGCGATCTCGCGCGCACCGCTGGCGAGCAGCTTCTCCTCGATGCGGTTGATGGCCGCGTCGATCTGCTCGACGCTGACCGGCCGCTTGCGCAGAGCCAGCTGCATGGAGGCACGCAGCTTGGACGCGTCGAAATCGGCGCGCCGCCCGTCCTTCTTGACGACCGAGGGCAGGGCGATATCGGCCCGTTCATACGTCGTGAAGCGCTTGTCGCATGACAGGCAGCGGCGCCGGCGCCGGACGACGTCGCCCTCGTCCGACTCCCGGGTTTCGGCGACCTGGGTTTCAGTGTGAGAGCAGAACGGGCAGCGCATGCCGGCGGCTTAACCGCGGTAGACCGGGAAGGCAGCCGTCAGCGCGGCGACCTTCTCGCGCACGGCAGCCAGGTTGGCCTCGTCGTGCGGCTTGTCCAGCACATCGGCGATCAGGTGGGCGGTCTGGCGGACCTGCTCCTCCTTGAAGCCGCGCGTCGTCATCGCAGGCGTGCCCAGGCGGATACCGCTGGTGACCATGGGCTTTTGCGGGTCGTTGGGGATGCCGTTCTTGTTGCAGGTCATGTGGGCGGCGCCCAGGATGGCCTCGGCTTCCTTGCCGGTCAGGTTCTTGGGGCGAAGGTCCACCAGCATGACGTGGCTCTCGGTGCCACCGGAGACGATGCGCAGGCCGCGCTCGATCAGCGTCTCGGCCAGCACCTTGGCGTTCTTGACGACCTGGGCCTGGTAGGCCTTGAACTCGGGCGTCAGCGCTTCCTTGAAGGCGACGGCCTTGCCGGCGATGACGTGCATCAGCGGGCCGCCCTGGATGCCGGGGAAGATGGCCGAGTTGATCTTCTTGGCGATGTCTTCCTTGTTCGTCAGGATGATGCCGCCGCGCGGGCCACGCAGGCTCTTGTGCGTGGTGGACGTGACGACGTCGGCGTGGGGCAGGGGGTTGGGGTAGACACCCGCGGCGATCAGGCCGGCGTAGTGGGCCATGTCGACCATGAAGTAGGCGCCGATCTCCTTGGCGATCTTGCCGAAGCGCTCGAAGTCGATGCGCAGGGAGTAGGCGGAGGCACCGGCGATGATGAGCTTGGGCTTCTTTTCGCGGGCCAGGGCTTCCATGGCGTCGTAGTCGATCTCTTCCTTGGCGTTAAGGCCATAGGAGATGACGTTGAACCACTTGCCGCTCATGTTCAGCGCCATGCCGTGGGTCAGGTGGCCGCCTTCGGCCAGGCTCATGCCCATGATGGTGTCGCCGGGCTGCAGCAGCGCGAAAAACACGCCCTGGTTGGCCTGCGAGCCTGAGTTGGGCTGCACGTTGGCGAACTCGGCGCCGAAGAGCTGCTTCAGGCGGTCGATGGCCAGCTGCTCGACGACGTCGACGTACTCGCAGCCGCCGTAGTAGCGTTTGCCGGGGTAGCCCTCGGCGTATTTGTTGGTCAGCTGGCTGCCCTGGGCCTGCATGACGGCCGGCGAGGTGTAGTTCTCGCTGGCGATCAGCTCGATGTGGTCTTCCTGGCGGCGATTCTCGTTCTGGACGGCGGTCCAGAGCTCGGGGTCGACCAGGGCGAGGGTGGAGGTGTTGCGGTCAAACATGCTGGTGTTCCGAAGGTCAGGCGGTGAATCCCCGGCGCTCACGAGCGAGCGTGAGTTCAGGGCTGCCCAGGCGAACGGCTGATAGCGGTTGCCATGTCGACAGAGGGCGGCCGCCTCACGCTCCCCGGTGGTGGCCCACCTCGGGTCAGCTCGTGACCCTGATCGCCAGTCGCGTGAGCGGCCAGTGTAGTGCAGGCCTCAGCGCAGCAGGGCAACCTGGGCAGATTCGCCGGCCGGCGAGGAGGCGGCTTCGCGCGACGGGCGCGCCGTGGTGCTGGCGGGCACCGTGCGGCCGGCGGCCACGGACTTGAGCAGATCGTGCTCGGCAAGCACGCGTCCGGCGTAGCCGGTGTCCTCGGCGATGTTGGCCGCGCCGACGTAGTAGCGCAGCCCCTCTTCAAGGCTGCCTGCGCGCTGGATGCACTCCTTCAGCACCTGCACACCGACGCGCAGATTGGTCACCGGATCGAAGGCGGCCAACGTGCCGCCGAAGGCCTCGTACTTGTCGTCGTGCACGCGGGTCATGACCTGCATCAGGCCTTGCGCACCCACGGCGCTCTGCGCAAACGGATTGAAGCGCGACTCGATGGCCATGATGGCCAGGATCAGCGTCGGCTCGACCTTGGCGCGCTGGCCCACAGCCCAGGCTTCCTGCACCAGGCGGCTGATCGGCTCGGGCGCCACGCTGTAACGGCGTGCCAGCCAGTGCGCCACGGCGGCCTGCTGGCGGCTGAGCTCGCGCGGGTCGGTGGCGGTGGCGCGGGCAATGGCATCCGGCTCGGCGGTGGCCAGCAGCGTGTTGCCCTCGGCCTCTGCGCGGGCCTCGTGGCGGGCGCTGAGCCAGCCCAGCGTGGCGGACTCCACCTTCTCGCGCAGGCCGGCCTGGCTCGTGAACACCAGCAGCACCGACACCACGGCCAGCCCAACGAGGGCCAGCGTGTTGTGGCTGACCACGAGCAGGCCGTTGCCGATGTCCTTCACGAACAGCGACGCCGATTCCCGCGTGTGGCGAGCCAGGCTGATGAGGTCTTGACGTGTCGTCATGCGACTCCTTGTGTCGCGGCCCGCTTCAGGCTGCCTCGGGGTGAGGCGGTCTGGGTGGAGCGACGGTGATAATTTCCCGGCCGATGGCTTGGGTCTGTGGCATCTGCGTGCCCGGAGGACCTGACCGGTTGGGTTTCAGTACAAACCCGAAGCCACGAATTTTACGGGTCGAAGATAACCAGTCAAGGTTGTTTTGGCCCTTCAAAACTACTTTTAGTTATGAAATACAGCGACCTGAGGGACTTCATGGCCGGGCTGGAAAGCCTAGGAGAGCTCAAGCGCGTGCGTGAAAAAGTCTCGCCGGTGCTGGAAATGACAGCCCTCAGCGACCGCGTGCTGAGGGCCGGCGGACCAGCCCTGCTGTTCGAGTCTCCCGAGGGTCATGCCACCCCTGCCTTGACCAATCTTTTCGGGACAACACGACGCGTCGCACTCGGCATGGGCGCTGAATCTCTGGCCGATTTGAGGGACGTCGGGCGGGTACTGGCCAGTCTCAAGGAGCCCGACCCGCCAAAGGGCTTGAAGGACACGGCCAAGCTGCTGCAGATGGCCAAGGCGCTGTGGGACATGAAGCCCGCCGTGCGGCGCCACGCCCCCTGCCAGGAGGAGGTGTTCGAAGGCGCCGACATCGACCTCGGCCGACTGCCCATCCAGACCTGCTGGCCGGACGACGCAGCCCCCCTGATCACGTGGGGGCTCGTCATCACCCGGGGTCCGACCCGCACCCGACAGAACCTCGGCATCTACCGTCAGCAACTGATTTCGTCCCGCCAGGTCATCATGCGCTGGCTGGCGCACCGAGGCGGTGCACTGGATTTCCGCGACCATGCACTGACCCATCCGGGCGAGCCGTTCCCCCTCGCCGTCGCCCTGGGCGCGGATCCGGCCACCATCCTGGGCGCCGTCACGCCCGTGCCGGACAGCCTGTCCGAATACCAATTCGCCGGCCTGCTGCGCGGCTCGCGGACCGAACTGGTCAACACGTGCGTGGGCAAGAACTTGCCGCTGCAGGCGCCCGCCTCGGCCGAGATCGTGCTGGAAGGCCACATCCCGCCCGCCGCGCCCGGGTTCACCGGCGTCAGCGAGCGCGGCGTGCCGCTGAAGGAGAAGGGCGGCTACCTGCACGCGCTGGAAGGCCCCTTCGGCGACCACACCGGCTATTACAACGAGCAGGACTGGTTTCCCGTCTTCGAGATCACGCGCCAGACCCAGCGCAAGAACCCGATCTACCACTCCACTTACACCGGCAAGCCACCCGACGAGCCCGCCATCCTCGGCGTGGCCCTCAATGAGGTCTTTGTGCCGATCTTGCAGAAGCAGTTTCCGGAGATTGTCGACTTCTACCTCCCGCCCGAGGGCTGCAGCTACCGCATGGCCGTCGTGTCGATCAGGAAGTCCTACCCGGGCCACGCCAAGCGGCTGATGTTCGGCATCTGGAGCTTCCTGCGCCAGTTCATGTACACCAAGTTCATCGTCGTCGTGGACGACGACATCGACACGCGCAACTGGCAGGAGGTGATCTGGGCCATCACGACCCGCATGGACCCGGTGCGCGACACCACATTGGTGGACAACACCCCCATCGACTATCTCGACTTCGCCTCGCCCGTCAGCGGCCTGGGCGGCAAGATGGGGCTGGACGCCACCAACAAATGGCCCGGTGAGACCAGCCGCGAATGGGGCCGTGGCATCAGCCTGCCGCCCGAGGTCACGAAGCGTGCCGAGGCGCTATTCGGGCAACTCTTCTTGAAGCCCTGACCGCGCTCGCCTACTGTTGAAGTGCCTTTTGAGGCAAACCCTCTGGCGCAATCCCTTGCGCGCCAGGAGCCCTTCGGCAGATCGCCGTAGAGCCCCAAGGTGGCATCGCCACCCACCCCGCCCGGCCCGCAAGCCCGGCGGGGTTTCTATTTGTGCTGCCTCAGCGTCCGGCCAACCAGGCCAGCGTCTCGTAGACGACGTACCTGACCCGCCCGAAGCCCCCGACCGAAGGGCACCAGTCACCGAAACTGCTCAGCGCATCCTCCCGCAACCCTACCGGTGCGGGCAGCAACTGGATGCCGAGCGGCGCCGCCTCGGCCTCGAAAGCCCGTAGCGCGCGGCGCATGTGGGCGTCGTGCGTGACGAGGACGACCTGCTTCACCCCTGCAGCCGCCAGCAGGGGCAGGGTCTGGGCAGCGTTCTCGCGCGTGTCGCGCGAACGGCCTTCGGCCCAGCGCAGCGGCAGGCCGTATTCCTCGGCCGCCACTCGGCCCACCGTGATCGCTTCGGGCTGGCGCAATTCCGTCGCCGTCCAGCCAATGCCGCCGGAAAAGCCCAGCGGCCAGCCGGTGCGCCGAGCCAGCCAGACGCCGTAGGCCAGGCGCTCGGCGGTGAGCTCGGTCGGCGCGCCGGCGCCATATTCCGGCGCCAGCCGCCTGACACCCCCACCCAGCACCAGCACCGCGCCATCGCTGCGGCCACGCAGCGCGTCGACCCGGCCGGGATTCAGCAGCGCAGGCTTGCCCGCGGCCCGGCTCAGCAGCTCGCCCACCGCCTCCGTGCCTGACAGCCAGACGCCGGCCAGCGCCAGGCCCAGCAGCGTCGCGCCAAGACGCCGGCCGCGCCTGAGCCGCCAGCCTCCCCAGGCCGCCAGCAGCAGCAACGGCGTGGGCGGCAACGCGACCACGAGCAGCAAGGACTTGAAACCGGAATAGTCGAGGTGCAGGCTCACGGCGGCATCATCGCCGACATCAATAATGCAGCTGCCGTGACGACCACCTCCCGCTCCCCCGCCCGCATCGCCCGTCTCGGGCTCCTGACCCTGGCCGCGCTGTCGGCCGTCGGCACCTTGCTGCTGCTCGTGGTGACGCTTGCCCTGCCGAGCTGGGTCGGCGGTCGCGGGGCGGCGCTGGCCACGCAGGCCCTGGGCAGGCCGGTGCACATCGAGCAGGCCAGCTTCCAGCCCTGGCGCCTGGCGCTCGTCGTCGAGGGCCTGAGCATTGCCGGCCCCGGCGCCGGCACCCCCCCGCTGTTCACGCTGGCTAAGCTGGACGCCGCCCTGTCCCTGCGCTCCCTGCTGCGCGGCCGGGCTGTCATCGAGTCCCTGGCTCTGACCCGACCCGAGCTGCGCCTGACCCGCACGGCCGTCGGCCGTTACGACGTCGACGACCTCATCCAGCGTTTTGCCGCCAAACCCGGCGCGCCCGAGGAGGCCGATCCCGAATTCGCCGTCTACAACATCGAGCTGAGCGAGGGCCGCATCCTGTTCGACGACCGCCCCGTGCAGCGCAGGCACGAACTGGCCGGCCTGCACCTGGCTCTGCCTTTCCTGTCAACGCTGCCGGGGGACGTAGAAGTCAAGGTGCTGCCCCAGCTGCGCGGCAAGCTCGACGGCGTGGCCTTCGACAGCCGCGCCGAGGCCCTGCCTTTCGCGGACGATGCGAGCGCGCGCCTGTCTTTCAAGTTCGCCGGCCTGGATCTGGCCCCGCTGGCTGCCTATGTGCCCGCCAGCGCACCCATCCGTTTGACCGGCGGGCGGCTGGACGTCGACCTGGCGGTGGATTTTGCGGAGCGCCCCAAGCAGCCCCCCGGCGTCAAGCTCAGCGGCCTCGTCCAGTTGCATGAACTTTCGCTGACGCAGCCAGATGGCCAATCCCTGCTCGGCTTCAAGCGCCTGAGCCTGCCGCTGGCCGATGTGCAGCCACTGCGCCGCCAGCTCGGCTTCGGCCAGATCCTGCTGGAGTCGCCCAGCGCCTGGCCGCGCGCGCTGCCGGCACAGCCCCAACAGGCGAACGCGCCGGCCGCACCCCCCTGGCAGATCACCATGGCGGGCGCCGAGGTCAGGGACGGCCGCGTCACCGTCAAGGATCTGGTGTTCGACGCCATCCAGCTCAAGCTCGCCGCCGCGGCGTGGCCGCTGAAGGCGTCCACCCAGCTCGACGCCAGCCTGCGGCTGGACCAGGCCATGCTGGCTGCGCAGGCCAGGCTGTCGCCCGAACTGCTGCAGGCCGACGCCACGCTGACCGGCCTGGCTCTGGAGCGCCTTGCGGCCTGGCTGCCGCTGCCCGCTGGCGCCCGGCTGAGCGCCGGGGTGTCGACCCGACTCGGCCTGAGCGTGAAGGAGCCGCTGGCCGCCGGCGCCGCCGACCGTGCCCAGCTGACGCTGGCCGAGCTGCGCCTCGACGACGCCCGCCTGGGTCTGCCTGGCGTGCCCAGGCTCTTCACACTGGCTTCCGCGCAGCTCGACAAGGCCAGCATCGAGCCCGCCAGCCATCGCATCGACCTGGGCACGCTGACCCTGAACACGCCGCGCGCGCAGCTTGCCCGCGATGCCGACGGCCGCCTCAACCTGACCCCGCTGCTGACGACCGACGGCACCGCAACCGCTGCAGGCCCGACCTGGAAGCTGCAGCTCGCCGGCCTTGCCGTCGAACGCGGCGCGCTGCGCTGGCGCGATGCCGCCGTGCCCGCAGGCATGGCGCCCGTGGCGCTGGCGGTCGAGCCGCTGCGCCTGCAGCTCGGGGCCTTCAGCTGGCCGGCGGGTGCACCGCTGCAGGCCCAGCTCACCGCCCAGCTCGCGCCCATCGGTGCCAACGACCAGCCCGTCTCGGCCAGCGCCGGCAGCGCGCAGTGGACGGGCCGCGTCGGCCTGGCGCCGTTGTCGGCCACTGGCAATCTGCAGGCCAGGGCCCTGCCGCTGCAACTGCTCGACGCCTATCTCGACCCGGCCTGGGGTCTGCACCTGCAGCGGGCCGAGCTGGGTCTCAAGGCCGAGGTCAACGCCAGCCAGCAGGCCGGCGGCGACTGGGCGGCAAAGCTGAGCGGCGACGTGCGCGTCGGGCCGCTGGCGCTGCTGCAGACGCGTTCGGTCGACGGCCAGCGCGTCGTCGGCGAGGACCTGCTGAGCTGGCAGGTGCTGCAGCTCGACGGGCTCAGGCTCGCGTTGACCCCGGGCGCGCCACCGCGCCTGGCGGTGAGGGAGGCCCAGCTCGACGATGCCTACGCCCGCCTCATCGTCAACGAGCAGGGCCGCTTCAACCTGCGCGACATCGGCCCGGCCGAAGCGGCCTCGGCGCCGGCAGCGCCTGCGTCGGCACCTCAGCCCGAGTTCGCAGCCGAGCGCATCCGCGTCAGCCGCGGCACCGTCGACTTCAGCGACCGCTTCGTGCGCCCCAACTACAGCGCCCGCCTGACCGAACTGCAGGGGTCGCTCGGCGCCTTCTCGTCCGCCAACCCCGCCATGGCACCGCTGACGCTGCGCGGCAAGGTCGCCGGCACGGGGCTGCTGGAGATCGACGGACAGCTCAAGCCCGGCGCGCCGCTGGCCATGGACGTCGCCGCCAACGCGACCGACATCGAGCTCGCGCCGCTATCGCCTTACGCGGCCAAGTACGCCGGCTACGCCATCGAGCGCGGCAAGCTCTCCACCAAGCTGCGCTACCAGGTCGAGCCGGGCGGCCAGCTCGTCGCCAGCAACCAGATCATCCTGAACCAGCTCACCTTCGGCGAGCGCGTCGAGAGCCCCGACGCGACCTCGCTGCCGGTGCGCTTCGCCGTCGCGCTGCTGAAGGACCGCGACGGCGTCATCGACGTCAACCTGCCCGTCAGCGGCTCGCTGAACGACCCCGAGTTCAGCGTGGGCGGCATCGTCTGGAAGCTCATCCTCAACCTGATCGGCAAGGCGCTGACCTCTCCGTTCGCATTGTTCACGGGCAGCGACAGTGCCGAAGAGGCGCAGATCGCCTTTCTGCCGGGCCGCACCGAGCTTGCCGCCATCGACCAGCTCGATCGCATCGCCAGGCTGCTCGTCGACAAGCCCGGTGTGCAGCTGACGCTGACCGGCCGGGCCGCTGTGGCGGCCGAGGGCCAGGCCATCCGCGAGCAGCGCCTGGCCCAGGCCTTGAAGGCCGAGAACGCCGCCACGCCCGATCTGGCGCTCAAGCGCCTCTATCAGGCCAGCAAACTGCCCAACAAGCCCAAGAACATGCTGGGCCTTGCCAAGGACCTGCCGCCCGAGCAGATGCGCGGCCTGCTGCTGGGCAGCTATGTGGTGGACGACGAGGCGCTTCGCCAGCTCGCCATCGCGCGCGCCACGGCCGTGCGCGATGCGCTGCTGGCCCGCGGCGCGCCGAATGCGCGCGTCTTCCTCGCCGCCCCCAAGCTCTGCGACCAGGCTTGCGACGAGACCTGGCGGCCCCATGTCGAGCTGACCCTCGGCGCCCACTGAAAGTCCCCCCAATGCCTGCAACGAATCTCGAACGCATCACCCTGGCCGGCGGCTGCTTCTGGTGCCTGGAGGCCGTCTACGAGCGCGTGCGCGGCGTGCACCACGTCGAGAACGGCTACAGCAACGGCCAGCATCCCAACCCGAACTACGAGCAGGTCTGCAGCGGCAATACCGGCCATGCGGAGGTCGTGCGCGTGGACTTCGACCCCGCCGAGGTCTCGCTGCGTGAACTGCTGGAAGTGTTCTTCACCATCCACGACCCGACAACGCCGAACCGCCAGGGCGCCGACGTCGGCACGCAGTACCGCTCGGGCATCTACTGGCACACCGAAGCCCAGCGCCAGCTCGCAGCCGAAGTGCTGAAGGAGGCCAACGACCACCACGCCGGCCGCGTCGTCACCGAGCTGCAGCCCGAGGCCAACTACCACCCGGCCGAGGCCTACCACCAGCACTACTACGCCCGCAATCCGGAGCAGGGCTATTGCGCCTTTGTCGTCGCAGGCAAGGTGGACAAGTTTCTGGCGAGCTTCAGGCGTCTGGTCAAGTGATGCTGGCCTGGAGCGGGCTGCGTCATCGCTACGCCGGCGGCACCGAGATCGCCTACGCCGACTTCGCGCTGGCCGCCGGCCGGCATCTGCTGCTGCGTGGTGCCTCGGGCTCCGGCAAGTCGACGCTGCTGGCCCTGCTGGCGGGGCTGCTGCGCGTGCAGCAGGGCGAGCTGCACGTCGCCGGCGCCGAGCTGCAGGCCATGAACCCGCGCGCGCTGGACGCGTGGCGTGGCGCAACGCTGGGCGTCGTGCCGCAACGCCTGCATCTCAGCGAGGCGCTGACGGTGGCCGAGAACCTCGCGCTGCCGGCATTAGCGGCGGGGCAGGGCGCCGACCCGGCGCGCGCCAACGAGCTGCTGACGGCGCTTGACATTGCCGAACTCGCCGGCCGGCGGCCGCATCAGCTCAGTGTCGGCCAGGCCCAGCGCGTGGCCCTGGCCCGCGCGCTGATGCGCCGGCCGCGACTGCTGCTGGCCGACGAGCCCAGCGCCAATCTGGACGACGAGCACACGCTGACCATGCTGGCCCTGCTGCTGGACGCTGCGGAGCGGGAAGATTGCACCTTGATCATCGCCAGCCATGACGCGCGCGTCGTCGAGGCGCTGAGCGAACGCGAGGATGTGTCCGAGGTGGTGCTGTGATCCGCCTGGCTTGGCGGTATCTGTGGTCCAGCCCGCTGACGACGGCGCTGAACCTGCTGCTGCTGACCCTCGGGCTCGCCGCCGTCACCTTCGTGCTGCGCGCCAGCGCCCAGGTCGAGGCTGGGCTGAAGCGCGATCTCGCCAACATCGACCTCGTCGTCGGCGCCAAGGGCAGCCCGATGCAGATCATGCTGGCCGGCGTCTTTCATCTCGACGCGCCCACCGGCAACATTCCGCTGGCCACGCTGGAGCTGCTGAAAAGCCAGCCCCTGGTGGCTCAGGCCGTGCCGCTGTCGCTGGGCGACTCCTTGCGCGGCTACCGCATTGCCGGCACGACGCCGGACTACATCGACCTCTACGGCGCCAGGCTGGCCCAGGGCGTCCTGTGGGCCAGGCCCATGCAGGCCGTGCTGGGTGCCGAGGTGGCGCGCACGAGCGGGCTCAGGCCCGGCGACCGTTTCGCCGGCAGCCACGGCCTGGCCGAAGGCGGCGGCGCGCACGGCGGGCACCAGTTCGAGGTCGTCGGCGTGCTGGCCGAGTCGGGCAGCGTGCTGGACCGCCTCGTGCTGACCGACCTGGCCTCGGTCTGGGAGGTGCATGAAGACCACGCGGCCCATGACGAGGACAGGCCGCGCGAGATCACGCTGGCCCTGGTGCGCTACCGCAGCCCGCTGGCTGCCGTCACGCTGCCGCGCTGGGTCAACGCGCAGGACGGCCTGCAATCCGCCGCGCCCGCACTGGAGACCGCACGACTTATGCGCCTCGTCGGCGCCGGCACCGAGGTGCTGCGCGGCTTCGGCATTGTGCTGCTGGCCGCTGCCGGGCTGTCCGTCTGGGTCGCGCTGCTGCACGCCGTGCGCGCGCGTCAGGGCGATCTGGCCATGTTGCGCATGCTGGGCGCTCCGGCCCGCCGCGTCGCCGCGTTGATCGCGCTGGAGGCGCTGCTGCTCGCCGGTCTCGCCGCGGCGCTCGGCCTTGCGGCGGGGCACGGCTTCGTCGCTTTGCTGGAACGCTTGCTGGCCGAGCGGCAATCGCTGCGCCTGGGCGCCCTGGGCTGGAGTGAGGCCGAATGGCTGGTGCCGCTGCTGGCCGGCGGTCTCGCGCTACTGGCCGCAGCCTGGCCGGCCTGGCGGGCCTACCGGCTGGATGTCACGACACTGCTGCAAGCTCCGCGCTGAACACCGACAATCCCGCCATCATGAAGTTCAAGCCTTTGCTCGCTCTCTGCCTCGTTGCCACCGCCGTTTTCGCCCAGGTTCCACCCGGCGTCGGCCAGGGCCCCGGCTACCACGACCCGCGCAGCCCCTTCAAGCCACTGGAGGAACGCGCCGACATCGTGTCCTGGAAACTGCTGTCCCAGGTCACCGCCAAGGCCGAGAAGAAGAAGATCGTGCCGACCTTTCCAGCGGCCGTGCAGGCGCTGGACCGCAAGACCGTCAAGGTCCAGGGCTTCATGATGCCGCTCGAGGCCGGCGACAAGCAGCAGCATTTCCTGCTGTCCTCGGTGCCGACGACCTGCTCCTTCTGCGTGCCCGCCGGCCCCGAGGGGCTGGTCGAGGTGCGCACCAGGAAGCCGGTGCGCTACACGCTGGAGCCGGTGGTCGTCGAGGGCGTGCTCGCTGTGCTGAACGACGATCCCTACGGGCTCTACTACCGCGTCGAGGACGGCAGCGCCGTCAACTAGGGCGCGAGTCTTTCGCGCGCCCAGCGGCCGGCGTCCAGGCTGAAGACCAGCCGGTCATGCAGCCGCGAGCGGCGGCCCTGCCAAAACTCGAAGCGGTCCGGCACGAGTCGGTAGCCGCCCCAGTGCGGCGGCCTCTCGGGGTTGAGCCCGTGTTGGACGGCCGCCTTGGCCGCATTGGCCACCAGCACGGCGCGCGAGGAAATGACCCGGCTCTGCGGTGACGCCCAGGCGCCCAGGCGCGAGTCCAGCGGGCGGCTCTTGAAGTAGTCGTCCGATTCCTCGGCCGATGTCTTCTCGACACGGCCCTCGATGCGCACCACCCGCTCCATCTCCACCCAGTGGAATTGCAACGCGGCGTAAGGGTTGCCTGCTAACTCCTCGCCCTTGCGGCTTTCGTAGTTGGTGAACCAGACCATGCCGCGCGCGTCGAAGCCCTTGAGCAGCACCACGCGCGTCGAGGGGCGGCCGTGGGCGCCAACCGTTGCCACCGTCATTGCCGTGGGTTCGGACACGTCGTGGGCGATGGCCTCGTCCATCCAGCGCTGGAAGAGGGCCAACGGGCCTTCCGTGGCCTGGGCCTCGTCCAGTTCCCCCAGTTCGTAACTCTTTCGAAATTCACTCAGCTTGCTCATGGGGTGGAAGTATGCAGACCTTCCCTTAAGTGAACCTACCAGTTTCAAGCGCGGTGCCACTCGGCATGCTTGTGGCACTGCAGCAAACGGCAAAGACCGGCGCTCGGAGAGAGGGATTGGAAGGATCACGCAAATGACAAAGCGACGCCCCGCCGTCGTGGTGCTGGCCGCAGGTCGCGGCTCGCGCTTCCGCGGTTCGGGTCACAAGCTTGAGCAGCAACTGGGCAACGTGTCCGGCGGCGACACCTTGCTGGGGCGCACGCTGCGCCACGCGATTGCGACGCAGTTGCCTGTCGTGGTGGTGACGACAGCCGCGCTGGCACCGGCCGTCCACAAGCTGATCGCGGCGCGGGACGTCGTGACGCTTCCGGAGCGCGACAGCCACGGCCGCCCCCAACCCATTGGCATGGGGCATTCCATCGTTGCCGGCGTCAGCGCCACCGGCCATGCCGACGGCTGGCTCATCCTTCCGGCGGACATGCCGCTGGTGCAGCCCAGCACCATCATGGCCGTGGCAGAAGGCCTGGAGCGCTATCCGGTCTGCTACGCGCAGTACCGTGGCATCCAGGGCCATCCCGTCGGCTTCGGCACGGAGCTCTATTCCGAGCTGATGGCCCTGCAGGGCGACGAGGGCGCGCGGCGCATTGTTGCGCGCTACGCCGCGCAACCCGTTGCCGTAGACGATCCCGGCGTGCACATCGACGTCGACACGGCGGAAGACCTCGAACGGCTGCGCGGCTAGGTCAAAGCGGAGCGCACAGACCGTGCTGCGAAGCCAGGCGCGCCTGGCGCTCCAGCTCCATGTCCCGGATGCCATGCTCGCGCAGCCCGTGGACGGTGCGCAGCAGATAGTCCAGCGTCGTGCCGTAGCGGCCACTGGCGTGCCGGAAGATGTGCAGCAGCTCGGGCTCGTGCAGCGGACCGGTCCAGTTGGGGCTCTGGCGCGACAGCGTGAACGCCAGCGCGCGCAAGCGGCCCGAGAGCGTGTCGCAATTCAGCCAGCGCGGCTCGTAGACGCCATTGGGCATCTCGCGCGCCCACAGCCGCTGCAGCACCTCTTCGCCACCGGCACGAGGGATGCGGTAGATCAAACCGCGGCAGCTGCCGCCCGAAATCAGGGCAAGCACCAGGCCGGGCTCCTGCGGGGAGCCGCGGTTCACGCGCGAGCGCATGCGCAGCACGCGGTGAAAGCCCAGCACCCGCGCCGGCAGGGCCTCGGCATACTCGAACTCGGGGCGCCAGATCAGCGAGCCGTAGGCAAACAGCAGCAGATCGTCGCCGCTGGCCCGCCATTCGGCGGCCGTGCGCTGCAGCAGATGGGCGCTGCGTACCGGGCCGTGGGGAATATGAATTGCCTGTGACGCCATCACCTCCATCGTACCCAGCCCGTAACCCGCGAGACCCTGGAGACAAGTAATATGGTTACCTAAATTCCAAAGGGCCAGTTACGAGAGCCACAGGAGACCCGAATGCACGCCACACTCGATCAAGTTACAGAACGCATCCGCGAACGCAGCACCAAGCTGCGGGGCGACTACCTCGCCCGCATCGCCAAGATGAGCGGCCGCCAGCGCGGCTTCGAGCGCATGGGCTGCGCCAACGTCGCCCACGCCGTCGCGGCCCTGCCGTCCAACGACAAGCTGCGCATAGTGGCCGAGAAGGCGCCCCACCTGGGCGTCGTCACGGCCTACAACGACATGCTGTCGGCCCACCAGCCCTACGAGGGCTACCCCGAGCAGATCCGCGCCGAGGCGCACCGCCTGGGCGCCACGGTGCAGGTGGCCGGCGGGGTGCCAGCCATGTGCGACGGCGTGACGCAGGGCCTGCCTGGCATGGAACTGAGCCTGTTCTCGCGCGACACCATCGCGATGAGCACCGCCATCGCGCTGACCCACGACGTCTTCGACGCGGCCCTGCTGCTGGGCATCTGCGACAAGATCGTGCCGGGCCTCCTGATCGGCGCACTGCACTTCGGCCATCTGCCCTGCGTCTTCGTGCCGGCCGGCCCGATGAGCTCGGGCATCTCCAACAGCGACAAGGCCAAGGTCCGCGAGCTCTACGCCCAGGGCAAGGTCGGCCGCGACGAGCTGCTGAAGAGCGAGTCTGCCGCTTACCACGGCGCCGGCACCTGCACCTTCTACGGCACGGCCAACAGCAACCAGATGCTGCTGGAAGCCATGGGCCTGCACACCCCGGGCAGCGCCTTCGTGCATCCGCACGACGACCTGCGCTCGGCGCTGACGCGCGAAGCCGTCGGAACGGCGCTCAACATCAGCGGGCGCGTGCCAGGCCAGGCCGCCAAGCCCATCGGCCAGCTCGTCGACGAGCGCTGCATCGTCAACGCCATGGCGGCCCTGCTGGCCACCGGGGGCTCGACCAACCATCTCATCCACTGGGTCGCCGTGGCGCGCTCGGCCGGCATCCTGATCGACTGGACGGACTTCTCCGACCTGTCGGCCGTTGTGCCGCTGCTGGCCCGTGTCTACCCCAACGGCAGCGCCGACGTGAACCAGTTCCAGGCCGCCGGCGGCCCGGGCTTCGTCATCCGCGAGTTGCTGGACGCCGGCCTGATGCACGAAGACGTCATGTCAGTGGCCGGCGACAGCCTGCGCCCCTACGCCTTCGTGCCGCGCGCGGTGGGGCAGGGCGGCGAGGTGGTGCGCGAGGCGCTGCCGGCCGCTAGTGGTGACGACGGCGTCGTGCGGACCGCCGTGGAGCCTTTCAGCGCCACCGGCGGCCTCAAGCTGCTCGCAGGCAACCTGGGACGCGCCGTCATCAAGGTTTCGGCGGTACCGGAGGACCGCCACACCGTCGAAGCCCCTTGCCGCATCTTCACGACGCAGGAAGCCATGCTGGCTGCGTTCAAGGCCGGCGAGTTGGAGCGCGATGTCGTCGTCGTCGTGCGCTTTCAGGGCCCGCATGCCAACGGCATGCCCGAGCTGCACAAGCTGACACCGCCCCTGGCGGTGCTGCAGGGCAAGGGCTTCAAGGTCGCCCTCGTCACCGACGGCCGCATGAGCGGTGCCTCGGGCAAGGTGCCCGCAGCCATCCACGTCAGCCCCGAAGCCCTGGCCGGCGGCCCGCTGGCCAGGCTGCGGGACGGCGACGTCGTGCGCGTCTGCGCATTGACCGGCGCGTTGTCGGCCCTTGTTGGCGAGGCCGAATGGGCCGGTCGCGAGGTCGCCAAGATCGATCCTGCCGAAGCCGACGTCAACGCACATGGTCTGGGCCGCGAACTCTTCGCCGGCTTGCGCCGCAACGTGCTGAGCGCCGAGGAAGGCGCTGTCACCTGGTTGTAAAACAGAAAAGATCCACATGCTCGACACCCTGAGCCTGGCCAGCCACGGCCCCGTCATCCCCGTCATCGTCATCCAGCGCCTGGAAGACGCCGTGCCCCTGGCCGAAGCCCTGGTGGCCGGCGGCATCAAGGTGCTCGAAGTGACGCTGCGCACGCCCGTCGCGCTGCAGGCCATGGAAGCCATGGCCAAGGTGCCCGGCGCCATCGTCGGCGCCGGCACGCTGCGCAGCCCTGCCGACGTGGCCAACGCGAAGAACGCCGGCTGCCAGTTCGGCGTCAGCCCCGGCTACACGGACGCGCTGGCCACCGCCTGCAAGGCCCAAGGGCTGCCGCTGCTGCCGGGCGTTTCCACCGCCTCCGAGGTCATGCAGGCCAATGCGGCCGGCTTCGGCTTCCTGAAGCTTTTCCCGGCCGTCGCCGTGGGCGGCGTCAACCTGCTGAAGTCGCTCGCCGGCCCCTTCCCGGACGTGGCCTTCTGCCCAACCGGCGGCATCTCGCTGGAGACGGCGCCGCAGTTCCTCAAGCTGCCCAACGTCAAGGTCTGCGGTGGTTCCTGGCTGACGCCGCAGGACGCCGTCGATGCCAAGGACTGGGCGCGCATCACGCAGCTGGCGCGCGAGGCCTCGGCGCTGCGCTGAGACGGGCCTTCAGCGCCGGGCAGCGTCGGCCGCCGCGCCCGGCACCTCGGCCTCGTAGCGGCGGCGGATCTGCTCGATGCTGCCGTCGCGAAGCGCCGACTCCAGGCCGCGCCGCAGCGCGTCGAGCAGCTCCGGTGTCGCGGACTTGCGGGACACGTGCAGCCAGAAGTCCTGGCCGCCGATGACCAGCGGCGGTGCAAAGCGGTCGAGAGGCAGTTCCAGCCGACGCGCGGCACCCAGCAGGCCCAGCCGGCTGCCGAAGGCAGCCTTCACACGGCCTGCAGCCACCATGCGCACCGACATCTCGTTGTTCTGCACGCGTTCGAACTGAACGCCAGGCACCGTTTCCAGCCGGGCATCCAGCGGTGCGCTGCGCGCGACCGCGATGGTCGCGCCCGCCAGATCGGCCAGCCGCTCGATCCTGGACGCCGGCAGGCTGAGCACCACGGTCTGCATCGGCAGCACGCGCGCCACCTGCACCGCCACCTCGGCGAGTTCCTCGTTGCTGAAACGGATCACCATGTCGGCGCTGCCATTGCGCAGGCTCACCACGGTGCGCGCGTAGGGGACGATCTGGTTGACGGCCTGCAGGCCGGCCCGCTCGGCGATGAGATTGCCGATCTCGTACATCATGCCGCCGCTGACGCCGCCCTCGACCACGCCGAAGGGCGCGGACTGGATGGTCTCGATGCGCAGGGGTTCGGGCATCGCGCGCGCGCTCGTGCCGGCCAGCTGCCAGGCGGCAAGCAGGGCAAGCGAGAGTCTGCGGCTGCAGTTCAAGCGGGATCGGCGAGATCGAACAACGGGCATGTGATGCTGGCGTATGCGTAGATCTTGCCATCATGACCGATGAAATCGGCCTCGGCCTTCGTCGCCTGCCGTCCGCGTTGCCCCACGCGGACGACGGCACCCGCCAGGGGCGCCTTCTCGCTCAGGCCGCGCCCGTGGCTGACCCTGAACTCCGGCGCCGCGTAGCGGCGGCCGATCGGCAGCACCGAGGAAGGTTCAGCGTACGGCTCACGCCGCCAGGCGACGGTCGGGCCTGTCGATCCGACGCGCCGCCGGCGCATGGCTGCGCAGTTTGTCAAGCACCGGCCCCTGCCAGGGCAGCAGGTAGACCAGCGTTGCCAGCGTGGCGCGGCGCCGCGACGACAGCAGCGGCCGGCCGCGCTCGTCCAGCAGCAGCACATTGGAGCGGACGTTGAGCGGATCGGCCTGCACGACGGTGCCCTCGCCGATCTCGACCCAGTCCCATTCCACCCAGGCCCGGGCATCGGCATAGCTGCGCTCCCAGCGCGTCGTGCCACCGACGCCGCGCCCATTGCCGCGCGGTCGATGCAGATCGGTCCGGGCGTGCATGACATCCTGGGCGGCGCTGGACAGTGCGGCAACGGGCCAGCAGACACTGCCTTCGGGCAGCTGGATCAAGGTCGACATGGACAGCACCTCTGAGTCTTTTGATTCGGATGGCTGCGTAGTCTCTGGTCACGGTCGGCGCCGAACAAGCTGGCAGACTTGTCAGGTATGGTCCGGCCCGAAATGAACTACCAGCAGCTGATCGACGTCGGCCTGAGCGAAGACTTTGCGAGCTTCGAGCGCCGTCTCGTCGCCACGGCGGATGCCATGGGTTTTCCCATCATTTCGGGTGTGTTGATGCGCGGTCAGCTGACGGCCAACGGCGTCGATGGCCGCTCCTTCGGCAACACGCAGCCAGGCCATGCGGAGGCCTACAAAGATGCGTCAAAAGCGTTGCGAGATCCGGTGCTCGATCGGCTCCTGACTCAGCCGTTGCCCGTGGTCTACGACCAGAGGACCTACGTTGGTGCAGGCTCGGGTGAGTTGTGGGAAGCACAGGCACCGTACGGCTACAAGACCGGCGTTGCCGTCAAGTTGCACTTGCCTGGCGACAAGACTTTCCTGCTTGGCATCGACCGGGAAGAGGCGCTTCCGTCACGAGGCGAAGGGCTGATGCAACTGATCGGCGGGTTGCAGTTGCTCGCTTCACACGCGATGGCCGCCGCCGACAGTCTCTTGAGCCAGAAGCTCCACAAGCCCGAATTTCCCAAGCTGACCAAGCGCGAGCTCGACGTACTGAGCTGGACGGCCCAGGGCAAGACAGCCTGGGAGGTCGGCGTCATCCTGAGCATGAGCGAGAAGACGGTAAACTTCCATCTGGGCAACGCCATGCGCAAGCTGGAGGTCACTTCCAAGCACCAGGCGGTGCTCAAGTGCGTGGCGGCGGGGGTTTTCTAGATCTGGGTTTATCTCTAAAACCTGGAAGACTTGCTAGGTTTCTAGGGGGGCGGAAACAGGGACAGTTCGGTCCATCGCATTCACTTCCGCACTTCCGGAGCCCCCCATGGAATTCATCAGCATCTTTTTTGAGATCTTCGGCCTTCCTTACGGCGGCTGCTGACCCATCCCAAGGGTTCGGTGGCGGAACACAGTTGATGATGACCCATGATGATGACCAGCTCCAGACAACGAGCTCCGCATCGCTCTCGGCCGTAAGACTGACGCGTACCGCCCCAACCCCGTTGCCGCCCAAGATTGCGGGAACCGTGTCCATCTCTGCACACACCTACGCCCGGCTGTTGAGCCTCGCTGACCAGGCGCCGCTCGAATGTTTGGCGCTCACGTCGCGCACGCTCGCCTACGCCAAGACGCTGGGCTACAACCAGATAGGCCAGATCCGCGGCACGCCCGCGAACCGCTTGCTGGCCGATCTTGGCGCTGAGCGTGCCGAGGAATTGAATCGGGCGCTGTTCGACTTCGGTCTGCGCCCACCTGCCGACGCCGACGACGCCGACTGAGGAGGCGCGCTCAGGCGCGCTTGGCCGCCCGGCGCAGTTCCACCGCGTCGGGCAGGGCGCGCGACTCGTTCGCCGCCAGCCGGAAGACCCGCAGCGCCGCAGCGACCTGCTCGGTGTCATGCAGCATCCGCTCCGCCCCCCGCGCGAGCTGTTCCACCATGGTGGCGTTCTGCTGCGTGATGCCGTCGATCTGGCGCATGGCATCGTGCACCTCGGCCACACCGCGAAGCTGTGCGCGGGCGCCCTCGTCGATGTTGGCGATCAGACCGGTGAAGGCGCGCACCTGGGCCAGCGTCGCATCGATGCTCTCCCGGGCCGCACGGGTCTGGGTCTCTCCCTCGCGTACCCGGCGCGTCGAGTCGTCGATCAATGACTTGATCTCACGCGCGGCCATCGAACTGCGCTGGGCCAGTGCCCGCACCTCGCCTGCGACGACCGCGAACCCCTTGCCATGCTCGCCCGCGCGCGCCGCCTCGACGGCTGCGTTCAGCGCCAGCAGATTGGTCTGGAAGGCGATGCTGTCAATGAGTTGCACAATTTCACCGATACGGCTGGAGGAGCCCGCAATGCCGCCCATCGTGTCGGTCACGGAATGGACGACTTCGACGCTGCGGCTGGACACATCGTGCAGTTCTCCGGCCACGCCGCTGGCCTTCTGGGCATCGGCGCTCGTGTCTCTCACCGTCGCCGCGATCTGCTCGATGCTGGCAGCGGTCTGCTGCAGGTTGGCGGCCTGAGCCTCCGTGCGCTGGGCCAGGTCACGGTTGCCCTGGGCAATCTCGTCGCTGACGCCGCGGATATGGTCGATCTCTCGACGCGTGTCGATGACCATGGCGCAGAGGTTGACGCTCACCTGGGTCAGGGCCGATTCGAGGCTGCGCGTCAGCCGGCTGCCCGCCGATTGGAGCCGGGCCGACAGGTCGCCGGCCGCCAGCGCGTTCGCGAAGCCCTCGACGGCACCCAAGGCGCGGCGCATGCTGGCGTGCTGCCAGGCCGCCAAGCTTGCCGCCGCCGCGACGCCGACGCCGGCAGCGGCCCAGGGGCCGGCCAGGGCGAAGGCGGTGCAGGTCGCGCCGGCGGACAGCAGCGGCGCCGGAATGGCAGCCAGCCAGGGCAGGCGCCGGGCCAGACGCTGGAGCCCACCTGCCAGCCCGGGTCGGATCAGCTCGCCGCCCTGCAGCCGGTGCCGCAGCCGCCCCGCAGCCTTTTCCTGGCGCATCAGCGCGAAGAGTTGTTCCGCCGCGTCGATCTGGGCACGCGTCGGCTCGGACCGCACCGACAGATAGGCCACCGGATGGCCGCCATCCAGCAGCGGGGTCACGTTGGCCAGCACCCAGTAGTGGTCGCCGTTCTTGCGGCGGTTCTTGACGATGCCCGACCAGGGAAGGCCGGCGGCGATCGTGGCCCACATGTCGCGGAAGGCTTCCTCGGGCACGTCGGGGTGGCGCAGCAGGTTGTGCGGCTGACCCAGCAGTTCGTCGAGCGAATAGCCGCTGGCTTCGACGAAGACCGCGTTCGCATGCAGGATGCGGCCCTTGAGATCGGTGGTGGAGACCAGCGTGCGGCCGGTGGGGAAGGGGTGTTCGCGGTGGGTGACGGACTGCAATCGCATGGAAAAACCTCTCTGACATGCGAGCATGGCGCCTTGCCGCGGCCAACCCTTGATCTGGCGCAAGCCCACCGCGGCCGAACCGAGTTCAGCATGCAAGACCGTGACATCCCTCTCGAAGCCTGGCCGCGCCGTGCGGCCCTGGAACATTTCCGCCGCATGGCCCAGCCGGCCTTCAGCGTGACCGTGCCGGTCGACGTGACCGGGCTGCGCGAACGCGCAGCCCGCCACGGCGCCACGCCCTGGCTGGCCTACCACCATGCCGCGCTGGAGGCGGCCAACGCCGTCGACGCGATGCACCAGACGCTGACGGCCGGCGGCACCGGCGTGCGCGAGTTCGCCGTCATCCATGCCAGCACGACGGTGCTGCGCGACGACGGCAGCTTCGGTTTCCTGACGCTGCCGCGCGACCCGTCGCTGGCCGACTTCGCGGCGCGCGCCAGGCCCAACATCGAGCGCGTGCGTCGCGCCAGCGGCGACCTCTTCGCCGCCGACGAGCCCGGCGAGGTGCGCGAGGAAACGCTGGTGCACATGACCGCCTTGCCCTGGCTGGCCTTCACGGCCTTCACACACGCCCGCGGCCAGGGCGACGATCGGCCCAAGGTGGCCTTCGGCCGTTTCACGGAAACGGCCGGCAGATTGCTGATGCCGGTGGCTGTGGACGTGCACCACGCGCTGTGCGATGGCGTGCACGTGGGCCGCTTCTTCGAGCGGCTGCAGGCGAATCTGGACGCGATCTGACGACGCTGTCGAATCCGCGCCCCGTCAATCGTTGTCCGGGAGGCAACGAAAGGAACCCCATGCCCGCCGAAGAGAAAGTCAAAGGCCCAGTCTCCTACTTTCCGTCCATCGAGAAGAAGTACGGCCAGCCCATCGCCCACTGGGAGCAAGTCATCGCCAGCGCCGGCCCGCTCAAGCACATGGAGCTGGTCAACAGGCTCAAGGCCGAGCACCAGATGGGCCACGGCCACGCCAACGCGCTGGTGGCCTACTTCCTCGCCAGGAAGTAAATCACCCGTCGATCGTCACGATCACGGGCGCGTGGTCGCTGGGTCGCTCGTTCTTGCGCGGAAGCTTGTCGATCTCGCAGGCCGTCACGCGGGCTTTCAGCGCTTCGCTGACGAGGATGTGGTCGATGCGCAGACCCTGGTTCTTGCGGAAGGCCAGGTTGCGGTAATCCCACCAGCTCCAGCTCTTGGGCGGCTGCTCGAAGAGGCGGAAGGCGTCGGTCAGGCCCAGATCGATGAGCTGCCGGAAATGCGCGCGCTCCTCAGGCGTGCAGTGGATCTGGCCGGCCCAGGCCACGGGGTCGTAGACGTCGCGGTCCTCGGGGGCGATGTTGAAGTCGCCCATCAGCACCAGCTCCGGGTGCTGCTTCATTTCCTCGGCCAGCCAGCCGCGCAGGCCGTTCAACCAGTTCATCTTGTAGGTGAACTTGTCGCTGTCCGGCGCCTGGCCGTTGGGGAAGTAGCCGCCGATGACGCGCACGCCGCCCACCGTGCCGGCGATGACGCGGGCCTGCTCGTCGGCAAAGCCGGTGATGTTCTTGACGATGTCGGTCGCCGGCTCACGGCTGATGAGGGCCACGCCGTTGTAGGTCTTCTGCCCGAACCACTGCACCTGCCAGCCGGCCTCGCCGATTTCCATCGTCGGGAACTTGTCGTCGGTGAGCTTGGTTTCCTGCAACACCAGTGCGTCGACCGGGTGGGCTGCCAGCCAGTCCAGCACCTGGGGCAGGCGGACGGCGAGGGAGTTGACGTTCCAGGTGGCGAACTTCTTCATCGCGGCGGGTTCAAGAGGTTGCGTGGACGGGCATTGTGACCGGCGCCAGCTCGGCCACGACATGAGCCAGCAGGCGCTGCAGCCGGCCCAGCCGGCGCAGATCACGGTGGTATCCGACGTACACCTCGCGCGGCGGCGGTGCATCGTCGCAGTCGGCACGCTGCAGGCCAGCGTGGCGGTCACCCAGCAGGCGCGGCAGCACCGTCCAGCCGCAGCCGGCGGCGGCCAGCGCGGCCTGCACCTCGCGGTTGTTGCTGCGCATCGCGACCTGGGCATTCGGCAGCACGCGCTGCAGCCAATGCACATCGGGCATCTCGGCAAAGGCCGTGTCCATGGTCACCAGGCTCAGGCCGGCGCCGTCGCCCCAGGTCGGCATCGGCAGGCCCGGCGCGCCGTAGAGAGCGTAGTCCAGCGTCAGCAGCCGGCGCTGCACGACGTCGGCGCCCTCGAAGGGGCGGATGCGAAAGACCAGGTCGGCCTCTCGACGGGACAGGTTGTAGAGCCGCGAGTCGGTGATCAGCTCGATGCAGACGCGCGGATGGGCCGAACGAAAACGCGCGAACACCGGCGACAGCACATGCAGGCCGAACCAGTCCGAGGCCGACACGCGGATCAGCCCCTCCACCTCGTCGCCGCGCCCGGCCAGCCGGCGCTCGAAGCCCAGCGCCTCCTCCTCCATGCGCTCGGCGTGGTCACGCACCTGCTCGCCGAGCTCGGTCAGCACGAAGCCGGTGCTGCCGCGCTGAAACAGCGGCTGGCCCAGGCCGTCCTCGAAGGCTTTGAGCCGCCGGCCCATCGTTGGCTGTGACTGCCCGAGCGCCCGCGCAGCGCCACCCAGCGAACCCGCCCGGGCCACCGCGAGGAAAACCTTGATGTCGTTCCAGTCCATGCCCCAAAGCATACAAATTTGCATGCCTGAATTTCAAACTCATTGGTTTTCATTCGCTGACGCATGACCAAAACTGCAGACATCCCTTTTCACTCCCTGGAGTTAGCGATGTCTTCCACGATGCAAGCCCTGCGTGTCGACCATGCCGGTGCCGCCTTTGCGGCCGTTCAGCTGCCCCGCCCCGAGCCGGCCGAGGGCCAGGTTCTCGTGCGCATTCATGCCAGCGGCGTCAACCCGCTGGACACCAAGATCCGTGCCGGTCAGGCCGCCCACGCCCGCCAGCCGCTGCCCGCGGTGCTGGGCATCGACATGGCCGGCGTCGTCGAGGCCGTCGGCCCAGGTGTGACGGCCTTGCGAGCAGGCGACGAGGTCTACGGCATGGCCGGCGGCATCGGTGGCCTGCAGGGCACGCTGGCCGAATGGGCGGCCGTGGATGCCCGCCTGCTCGCGGTGAAGCCAGCGCGCCTGTCGATGCGCGAGGCGGCGGCGCTGCCCCTGGCGGTCATCACCGCCTGGGAAGGGCTGGTGGACCGGGCCGCCGTGCGCGCCGGCCAGACCGTGCTGGTGCAGGGCGGCGCAGGTGGCGTGGGCCATGTCGCAGTGCAACTGGCGCGCTCGCGCGGTGCCCGCGTGTTCGCGACCGTGGCCGCCGAGGACTTCGAGCTCGTCAGGTCCTGGGGCGCGACCCCCATCGACTTCCGAACTCAGACGGTGGAGAGCCTGGTGGCCGAGCACACCGCCGGCCAGGGCTTCGACGTCGTGTTCGACGCGGTGGGTGGGGCCGTGCTCGACGCCTCCTTCACGGCCGTGCGCCGCCACGGCGGCCATGTCGTCAGCATCCTCGGCTGGGGAACGCACAGCCTGGCGCCGCTGTCATTCCGCGCGGCAACCTATTCAGGCGTCTTCACGCTGCTGCCGCTGCTGAGCGGCGAGGGCCGGGAGCGCCACGGCGCCATCCTGCATGAAGCCGCTGCCCTGGTGGATGCCGGCCGGCTGCGCCCGCGCCTGGACGAACGACGCTTTACGCTGGCGACAGCCGGCCAAGCCCACGATCTCGTCGCAACGGGCCAGGCCCGCGGCAAGGTCGTCGTCGACATCGCCGAGCGCTGAGCCGGCTTCAGCGGCAGGTGTAGCCGCCGTCCACCACCAGTTCGCTGCCGGTGACGAACTTGCTTTCCTCGCTAGCCAGGTAGACGCAGGCCCAGCCGATGTCGTCGGCCTCGCCCATGTGGCCCAGCGGGTGCAGGGCGGCGGTGGCGGCCTTGGCGGCGGCAGGATCGGCCTGGCTCTTCAGGAAGCCGTCGACCATGGGCGTCCAGATGAAGCCGGGATGGACGCTGTTCACGCGGATGCGGTCGCCGGCGTAGAGCAGGGCGTCGGTCTTGGTCATCATGCGAACGGCGCCCTTGCTGGCGTGGTAGGGCGGCACGTCGGCGCCGCCCACCAGGCCATAGATGCTGGACAGATTGATGATGCTGCCGCTGCCGGCCTCGCGCATCTGCGCGATGACATGCTTGGTGCCGAGAAACACGCCGCGCACGTTGACCGCCTGCACGCTCTCGAACTCCTCCACGCTGAGTTCGTCTGTGGGCTTGTTGGGCCCGGCGATGCCGGCGTTGTTGACCAGCGCCGTGATCGGCCCGAAACGCTGCTTCACGTCGGCAAAGACGCGCTTCACCTGGGCCTCGTCGCTGACGTCCAGATGCCAGTAGGCCGCCTGGCCGCCGCGGGCGCGTATCGCCGCCGCGACCGCCTCGCCGCGCGCGTCGTCGAGGTCGGTCACCGCCACGCGGGCACCCTCGGCTGCCATCAGCCGGCTGATGGCTTCGCCGATGCCCATCGCACCACCGGTGACGACGGCCACCTTGTCCTTGAGTCTGTCCATGCCGATCTCCTGGGTCTGGCCACCCTGCGGGTGAATGGCCCACTGTCGCCGCGTTGCCGCCTGGGCGGCTTGAGATCGATCAAGCGCTGTGCATCAGGCCCCGGCCTCGGCGGAGGTGTCGCAGTCCAGGCAGTTCTCGATGGGCGGCGAGGGCAGGTGCAGGTCGTTGCTGAGCTGGCGCAGCGCCGTGCGCAGGCCTTCCTCGACGACCGGGTGATAGAACGGGCTGTCCAGCATTTGCTGCACCGTGTCGCCGCGCTGCACGCTCCAGGCCAGCAGATGGCCGACATGCTCCGCCGCCGGGCCGATCATCTCGGCGCCCAATAGCCGTCCCGTACCGCACTCGGCATAGACGTGCAGGCCGCCACGATTGACGAGCATGACGCGGCTGCGCCCCTGGTCGGCAAAGCTGACACGGCCGGTGTCGAAGACCGCCCCCGCGGCGGTCAGCTCGGCATGGCTGGCGCCGGCGATGGCGATCTGCGGCTCGCTAAAGACGATGGCCAGCGGCGCACGACGAGGGCGGCGGTGCACATCGGGCCAACGCGCCGCGTTGTCGCCGGCGATGCGCCCGGCGTCGGCAGCCTCGTGCAGCAGGGGGCGGTCATGGGTGGCGTCGCCGGCGATGAAGACCGGCATGCCGCCCCACTGGCCGGTGTGGCGGTCGATCAGCGGACGACCTTCAGCATCGCGCGGCAGGGCCAGCGCCTCCAGCCCCAGCCCGTCGAGATTGGCCTGACGGCCGGCGGTGCACAGCAGGGCGTCGAAGCGTTCGCCGCCGAGCAGCACCTGGTCGCCATCCAGCACCGGGTCCAGCGCAGTGGCGTTCAGCGTCAGCGGCAGGTCCTCGGCAAAGAGGCGCCGCGCCAGGGACTGCAGTTCGGGGTCGGTCAGCGGCCCGACCCGCCCGCTGCGCGCGAACAGGCGCACGCGCACGCCGAGCTTGTGCAAGGCCAGGGCCAGTTCCAGGCCGATGACGCCCGCACCGACGACGGCAACCGACTTCGGCAGATCGATCCAGTCAAACACGTCGTCGTTGACGATGAGCCTGCCGCCCAGCCGCTCGCGCCAGCCAGCCGGCACGAAGGTCCGCGAACCCGTGGCGATGACGACCGCCCTCGCTTCGACGCGCTGGCCGTCGACGTCCAGCATGCCCTGTGCGAGAAAACGCGCGCGCCCGAACAGCCGCGTGTCCTCGGGCCAGCCGTGAACGGTCTCCACGACAAAACCGACGAAGCGGTCACGCTCGTCCCGCACCCGCTGCATGACGGCGCGGCCGTCGATGCGCGGCGCCTCGGCCTGCACGCCGAAGCGGTGCGCATCGCGCACAGCCTGAGCGGCTTCAGCCGCGGCGATCAGCAGCTTGCTGGGCATGCAGCCGACGCGCGCGCACGTGGTGCCGTAGCGGGCGGCCTCGATGAGCAGCACCTTGTCGGTATGCACGCGCGCGGCGCGATAGGCGGCCATGCCGGCAGTGCCGGCGCCGATGATGGCGACGTCGCAGGAAAGGGTCATGGGCAGGCTCCTGGAGGGCTGGGCCGGCCAAGGATAGCCGCCAGCCCTCTCAGTGTCCGCCCAGGTGGCGGCGGGCCGCCTCTTCGCGCAGGCAGGCCAGCATGAGCTCCGCGCCCGGCGAAAGCTGGTGGCCGCGGCGGGTGACGATGCCGTAGGCGTCCATGCGCAGGCCGAGGTCGAAATCCAGCACGGCCAGCAGGCCGGCGGCCAGATAGGGCTTGACCAGTTCCTGCGGCAGAGCGGACACCATGTCAGACTGGCCCAGCAGGCTGGTGATGACGGGCAGGGACAACGTCTCGACGGTCTGCTGGGGCTGATCCAGCCCGGCCGAGAGGAAAAGGGCGGTCAGGCGGTCGCGCAGGATGCTGCCGCCGGGCGGCAATATCCAGCTCTGGCGAGCTAGCTCGGGCAGGCTCAGGTCGCTGCGGCCCGCCAGCGGGTGGCCGGCGCGCACGACGAGGCTGTGCGGCTCGTCGGTCAGCGGCTCGAAGCTGAGCTGGGCGGCGGACTCGCTGTCCAGCACGCGACCGATGACGAGATCGAGCTCGCCGTTCTGCAGGTGCTGGATGAGTATCTTGCTGGTGTCCACCGACACGGCCACATGCACGCGCGGCTGGCGGGCCTTCAAGACCGTGATGGCGGCGGGCAGCAGCGTCGTGGAGGGCGTCAGCACGGCGCCGACGGCCACGCGGCCGGACAGGCCCGACAGCAGTTCCATGACCTCCTGGTGGCCGGCATCCAGCTCGGCCAGTGCCGCCCCGGCGCGGCGGATCATGACCTCGCCATACCAGGTCGGCGCCACGCCGCGCGGCAGGCGTTCGAAGAGCTTGACGCCCAGGGCGTGCTCCAGGTCGGCCAGCAGCTTGGAGGCAGCCGGCTGCGTCAGGTTGGCGGCCTGGGCGGCATGCAGGATCGAGCCGTGCCGCCCCAGTTCCACCAGCAGCACGAGCTGGCGCGTCTTGAGGTGGGAGCGGACGAAGCGATCCGAGCGCGGGTCGGTCATTCGTGATAGAGCTGGGAGCGGCCGCCATCGATGAGGATGTCGGTGGCGTTGATGAAGCGGGCTTCGTCGCTGGCGAGGAAGAGGGCAGTGTAGGCAACCTCGATGGGCTCGCCGACGCGCTTCGGGGGCAGCAGTTCGACCTGGCGCCGGGCCGCTTCCGGATCACTGGCCAGCCATTCGACGACACGCTCCGACAGGATCAGCCCCGGAGAGATGGAGTTGACGCGGATGTTGTGCGCAGCGTACTGGATGCCCAGCGCCTTGGTCATGCCGATCAGCGCATGCTTGGCGACGGGATAGGGGAATGCATTGGGGATGATGCGGTGGCCGTGGACGGAGGCGACGTTGACGATGCTGCCGCCGCCTTGCGCCAGCATGCCGGGCAGCACGGCGCGGCTACAGTGCATGGCGCCGTCCAGGTCCACCGCGAAGCAGCGCTGCCACTGCGCCGTCGTCATGGCCAGCGGCTCGGTGAACACATCCATGCCGGCGTTGTTGATCAGCACGTCGATGGCACCAAAGCGCTCAGCGCCACGGGCCGCCATGGCGCGCACGGCGGCTTCGTCGGCGATGTCGGCGGCGATGAACAGCGCGTTGTCTTCGCCCAGCTCATGCACCAGGGCTGCGCCCAGCGCTTCATCGGCCGCCAGGCCGTTCAGGATGACCTTGGCCCCCTCGGCGACGAAGAGCCGGGCCACGGCCTTGCCGATGCCCTGGGTGGAACCGGTCACCAGCGCGACCTTGCCTTGCAGTCGATCAGCCACGGCGCTCGCCTCGCGTCTTCAGCTGGTCCAGCAGCACGGCGGCCAGCAGGATGAGGCCGCGCACCAGGTACTGGTAGAACGCATCGACGTTCAGCAGGTTCATGACGTTCTCGACGGTGCCCATGATGAGCACGCCGATGACGACGCCGAAAATGCGCGCCTTGCCGCCCTGCAGCGACACGCCGCCCAGCACGCAGGCGGAGATGACGTCCAGCTCGAAGCCGGTGGCCGCGTTGGGCTGGCCGCTGGTGATGCGGGCCGACAGGATCAACCCCGCCAGCGCCGTGACGACGCCTTGCAGCAGGAAGATCCACACGCGCAGCCGCTCCACGCGCACGCCGGCCAGGCGCGCGGCCTCGGGGTTGCCGCCGATGGCCAGCGTGTTGCGGCCGAACACCGTGTGGTTGAGGAGCACGCCGAAGATGACGAAGCACAGCGCGGTCATCCAGATCGGCAGCGGCAGGTTCATGAATGTGGTGTCGCCGAAGGAGATGAAGCCCTCGTCGGCGATGCCCACGGCCTGGCCCTTGGAGGCGATGAAGGCCAGGCCGCGCACCATCAGCATGGTGGCCAGCGTGGCGATCAGCGCATTGACGCGAAGGTAGGCGATGAGCACGCCGTTGCCCGCGCCGATCAGCGCGCCGGCGAGCAGGCCGCTGCCGATGGCCAGGCCGACGCTGCCGGTGCGCTCCAGGACCATGGCGCCCAGCACGCCGGCGAAGGCGATCGTAGAACCCACGGAGAGGTCGAAGTCCCGCGAGGCCAGGCACAGCATCATGGTGCAGGCCACCATGCCGATCTGCGCGACCGACAGCAGCAGGCCGACGATGTTGGCGCCGGAGAAGAAGTTCTCCACCGAGAAGGCCAGCACGACGAACAGCAGCGCGTAGCCCAGCGTCATGCTGTGTTCCTTGAGCAGGGCGCGGGACGTGGTGGACATGGCGGGGCGTCGAGAAAGAGTAGTCGTGTTCATGATCAATGAAGGGCTGCGGCAGGCGCCCCGTCGGGCAGGGCCAGCGCGAGTGCGGCGGTCTCGTTGGCATCGGCACGGGCCAGCTCGCCGCTGATGCGGCCGTCGCGCATGACGATGAGGCGGTCTGAGATGCCCAGCACCTCGGGCAGTTCGCTGGAGATGACGATGACGCAGCAGCCCGTGGCCGCCACGTCGTGGATGATCTTGTAGATCTCGTTCTTGGCGCCGACGTCGATCCCGCGCGTCGGCTCGTCGAGGATGAGCACCTTGAGGCCCGGCTCGGCCAGCCAGCGCGCCAGGATGACCTTTTGCTGGTTGCCGCCCGACAGCAGACGGATCTCCTGCTCTCGGCTGGGCGTCTTGACACGCAGCTTGCGGATGAAGTCGTCGGCGCGCTGGGCCTCCTGGGCGTGGCGCAGGAAGACGCCGCCCGCCAGGCCATGGCGGCGGCAGCTGATGTTGATGTTCTCGGCCACGGAAGAGTGCGCCAGGATGCCCTGCTCCTTGCGGTCCTCGGGGCACAGCACGATGCCGGCGGCGATCGCGTCGGCCGGGCTTCGGGCGGCGACTGATCTGCCATCCAGCAGCACCTCGCCACCACGGCGCGCGTCGGCGCCGTAGAGCAGGCGCATCAGCTCGCTGCGGCCGGCGCCCACCAGGCCGAAGAACCCCAGCACCTCGCCGCCGCGCACGCCAAAACTCAGCGGCTCGGGCAGACGCGCGCTGTGCAGGCCGCGGGCTTCAAGGCGGACGGGGCCCTGCTGGCGCGCGCGGTAGTCGTAGATGTCCTGCAGCTCGCGGCCCACCATGTCCGCAATCAGCCGCTCGCGCGGCACCTCGGCCATCAACTCGTGAGTCACGATCCTGCGGCCGTCGCGGAAGATGGTGCAGGCGTCGCACAGCTCGTACAGCTCTTCCAGCCGGTGCGAGATGTAGATCAGCGTGCGGCCCTCGGAACGCAGGCGCTTGACGAGCTTGAACAGGATCTCCGTCTCGCGATGCGACAGGCTGCTGGTGGGCTCATCAAACGCGATGACCTTGGCGTCCTGCATGACGGCCTTGCAGATCTCCACCATCTGGCGCTGGGCGATGGACAGCTCCGACAGCCGCGCGGCCGGGTCCAGCTCCACGCCTATGGATACCAGCTGCGCGGCCACCAGCCGGCGTGCGGCCTTGTGGTCGACCAAGCCGAAGCGCGTGGGCAGCCGACCCAGCAGCACGTTCTCCGCGACCGTCAGCTCGGCCACGTACTGCAGCTCCTGGTGAATGATGGCCACGCCGGCGGCAATGGCGTCGCCCGCCGACGTGAAGTGGCGCTCCTGCCCGTCCAGCAGCAGGCGGCCGCCGTCGGGCCTGTACTGGCCGCCAAGGATCTTCAGCAGCGTGCTCTTGCCGGCGCCGTTCTCGCCGAGCAGGCCCATCACCTGGCCGGGGCGCGCCTCGAAGCTGACCCCGTTCAACGCTTTGACGCCGGGGAAATGCTTGCTGATGTTGTCGAACTGCAGGGAAGCCATGTCAGAGGCCCATCTGCTTGCGCAGTTCGGCCTGGTTCTGGCGCGTCATCAGCGTGCCGGCCGTCAGCGTGACGGGCGCTGGCGCCTTGCCGGCCGTGGCCCACTCGTAGACGGCCACGGCGGTCTCATAGCCGTGGCGCCTGGGGCTGATCAGCACCGTGCCGTAGAAGGCGGTCGGCGTGGGCTTGGTGAACTCGTTGAGCGCCGTCTGGCTGCCGCCGATGCCGATGGCCAGCATGGCGTCCTGCTTGATGCCGCGGCCTTCCGCCGCGCGGACGGCGCCGAGGGCCGCCTCGTCGTTGAGGCCGAAGGCCACCCAGCGCTTGAACTTGGCGTTCTTCGTGAAGGCGATGTTGGCGGCGTTGAAGGCGCTCTCGGTGTCGGTCTTGGCCTGCGGCGCATCCACCACGTTGGCGGCGGGCACGCCGGCGGCCTTGAGCGCATCCACGGCGCCCATGGTGCGGTCCCTGGCGGTGGGCAATTGATCAAAAGCCACGCGCAGCACGCCGACCTCGTCGAGCTTCCAGCCACGCGCCTTGACCTCGGCGAGCAAGCCAGCACCGACCTGCTTGCCGATCTCGTAGCCCGAGATGCCCATGTGGGGGATGTCGGCGATGGGCTTGCCGGCGCCGTCGACGAGCTGGTCGTCCACCGACATGACCTTGAGGTTGTGGCGCTTGGCGGCGCGGTTGACGGCCACGCCCAGCTTCACATCGGGCGCGCAGATGACGAAGCCGATCGCCTTCTGCGCGGCCAGATTGTCGATGGCGGCCATCATCTTCTCGCCGTTGGGGATGCCGATCTTCACGAGGGTGAACCCCTTGTCCTTGGCGGCCTGTTCGGCGTAGCGCCATTCGTCCTGGAACCAGGGCTCCTCGGCCTGCTTGACGAGGAAACCGACCTTGACCGGTTCGGCGGCCTGCAGCGCGAAGGGCGCGGCCAGCAGGGCCAGGGCGAGAGCGGCGCGTCTTTGAATCTTCATGGTTGTCTCCTTCTCAGTCTTCAAACAGGGCGTCGGCCACGCCCAGAGCCCTGGGCAGGCGCAGCCCGAACAGGCTGCCGGACAGTGGCTGTGCGGCCAGTGCATCGCGGCCCAGCTCCGCGCGGGCGGAGGTGAGCATCAACTGGTCCATGCCCTCGCCACCGATGGCAGGGCAGGTCGTGTGGGCAGCCTGGGCGGTGAACACGCCCATCAGCGCGCCCGAAGGGTCGTAGCGTGCCACACGGCCCGCCCCCCATTGGGCGTTCCACAGGCAGCCTTCGGCATCGATGACCGAGCCATCCGGCCAGGCATCCGCACGGTCCATCTGCGTGAACAGGCGGATGTTGTCGACCTGGGCGTCCGCAGCGTCGTAGTCGCACTGCTGGATGCGCTGGGTCAGCGTGTCGCAGAAGTACATCGTGCGGCCGTCCAGGCTGAAGCAGATGCTGTTGGCGATGGCCACGGCCGGCAAGGCCAGGCGGCGCAGGCCGTGCGGCATCGAGTACTGGTAGAAGCTGCCGATGGCGCGGCGCTCCCTGGCCTCGTTCAAGGTGCCGAACACGAAGCGTCCGCTGCGGTCGGTGCGGCCGTCGTTGACGCGGGTGCGGGGCTCGGCAGCGTCCACCGGCGCCAGCGTCTGCAGCTGGCCCGGCTCCAGCTCTTCGCCCAGCGTGGCCAGTGCCAGGCGCTTGGCCAGGCCCAGCAGCACGCGGCCGGAGCGGCAATGGGCGAAGCTGCCCAGCCGGTCGGGCAGGCGGCAGGACAGCGGCGCCGCCTCGCCGGGCCGCCAGGCGTGAAGCGTGGCGGCCTCGATGTCGGTCCACCACCAGCGGCCGCCCTGCCACTGCAGGCCTTCGCCCAACGTGGCGCCGTGCGGCAGCGCAAGTTCGAGGGCTGTGCTCGTCATGGCGAGATGGCGGCGCGGCGCACCGTGAGCAGCCGGGCGCCGCGCAGCTCCGCAACCTGGCTCTGGCCGGCGGCGAAAGCGGGGCGGTGGGCGGCATCGATGTAGATGGGGGCGTCGGCGCGCAGCGGCAGCACGCTGAGCTGCAACTCGGCACCCGGCTTCAGCGCGAACTGCCGCAGGCCGATCTGCCAGCGCTGGCCGTTGTAGTACCAGTCATCCAGCAGGGTGGTGCCGGCGAAGACGCGGCCGATGTCGCCTACGAAGTCCAGCTCCAGCAGCACGTCCTCGACCCTGGGTGCGAGTGGTTGTGGCAGCTTCAGCGACCAGGTCGCTGCGCCGGCAAAGGCTTCGGGGATGGGCTGCACAGCTGCCCTGGCGAGGCCTCCCTTCAGCACGGCTGGCGCGTTGCCGGCCTTGCGCGTGAGGCTGACCTGTAGCGTCGGCTGGGCGTTGTCGCCGTCCAGCTCCAGGCGCTGCAGCAGGCCGTCCTGGCTCACCCGCAGGCCGGCCGCGCGCGGCTGGGGCAGGGCAGGGAAGATGGCGGCGCGCAGCGCTTGCGGGCCGACGCCGCGCAGCTGAAGCTTGCCGTCGGCACCCACCCAGGCCTGCTGCTCGCTGAAGACCAGACGGCGCCGGCCGGCGATCTCCAGCACGCTGAGCTGCTCGACCTGCTCCGGTGCCAGCAGCAGCAAGCTGACGGCGCGGCCGTCGCGGCTGCCGATGCGCTGCAGTTCGGCGCCCGGCTTCAGCGTCCTGAGCCCGTCGGCCAGCGCGAACTCCGCGGGAATGCCGGCTGCGGCGGCGAACACGTGGACGATGCCCTGTGCGCCAGCGTCGATGCGCGCAACCGGCTGGGCCGTGGCGTGGCGCAGCTTCACGCCGTCCAGGTCGAGGTTGATCGGCCAGATGAAGTAGGCACCGTCGGGGATGTCGACCGGCGTGCTGGGCAGCGTCAGTGTGCCGCCGGGCAGCCGCACCTCGAAGCGCACGCCGGCCTGCGCCGGCATGGCGTACTGGCGCACATGGTTGTTGAAGAACAGGAAGGCGCTGTCGCCGTTGCTGCGGACAGCCCAGCGCGGCGTCTGCAGGTCGGCCGGGTTGGCGGGTGTGCGCTCGGGCTGGCGCACCGTCATCGGCGCCAGTGCGGCGCCGTAGTCGCGAAGGAAGTAGTGGAAGGGGCGCAGCCGGGCCAGCACCGGGCGCTGCTGGCCGTCCGGCCCGAGCGGCGCCTGGAAGTCGTAGCTGATGCGAGGCGTGTCGTTGTAGCCGCCGCTCAGCGAGCTCTCCTCCAGGCCGGTGCCGCCCGCGCCGACCGGGTTGCGGCCGCCGTGGAACATGTAGTAGCCCAGCAGATTCACGCCCGAACCGAGCTGCACGGGCAGCATGCTGGCGATGTCGTCCGGCGACACCAGCGTGCGGCGGCGGTACATGGCAGGCAGGCCGGCGCCATATTCCGCGCCGAGGAAGGGCACCTTGTCCTTGTCGGTTTCGGCCGTGCCGGGCGCATGCGACTGCGTCTGCGCGCCAAGGTCGCCACTGACGCGGGTGTCGAAGCGGAAGGCGTGCGTCTCCTTCGGCGCCAGTTCCTTCGTGCTCGTCGCCCAGGGCTCGTCGGGGTAGCCGCCGAAGACGGGCGTGACCTCGCCGGACGGATAGACCGTGCCGTCCCAACCGGTGACCGTGTAGAGCGGCACGTCCATGCCGGCCTTGAGCGCCAGGGCCTTCAGCGCGCCGATGTGCTCCTCGCCCCTGCCCGGGCCGCGCAGGTTGTACTCGTTCTCCAGCTGCACGCCGACGACGGGGCCGCCGTCCTTCCACAGCAGGCCCTTGAGCTGCGCGCCGATCTCGGCGTACAGGCGTTCGACATGGCCGAGGTACTGCGCGTCGTTGCTGCGCGTGGGCATGGCGTCGACAACCCAGTCCGGAATGCCGCCGTAGCGCGCCTCGCCATGCGCCCACGGCCCCAGGCGCACGATGACCTTCAGGCCCGCCGCCTGGGCCAGCTTAACGAAGCGGCGCAGGTCATGGTTGCCCTGCCAGTCGAAGGCACCGGGCTGCTCCTGGTGGTGGTTCCAGAACACGTAGCTGGCCACGATGTCGATGCCCGCGGCCTTCATCAGCCGCAGCTGGGCGTCCCACTGCGCGGCCGGCGCGCGGCTGTAGTGGTATTCGCCCATGACGGGCAGCCAGGGCCTGCCGTCGCGCAGCAGGTACTGGCTGTTGACGGCCAGCGCCTGGCCATCGGGGGCTCGGGCCGTGCCCAGCTTCAAGTGGCCCACCTGCGGCGGGGCAGCCGCCGCGCGGGCGTCCAGCTTCAGCACCGTGTCGGCACTGGCGGCGGGGCCGAACGCGGCCAGCGCCAACCCCGCGCAAAGCGTGAGGATGCGGTTCATGGGCAGTCTCCGGATGTTGTCGTTGTTGTTGTCCGCAGGTCGCTAGTACGCCTGCCAGGCCTGCACGAAGGCGTTGGCGCGCCGGCCCACCTCAACAGCACCGAGGCCCGGGCTGTACAGCGCCGAACCGAGGCCGAATCCGGAGGCACCCGCCTTGCGGTAGACGGCCATCGTCTCGGGCGAGATGCCGCCCACCGGCAGCAGGCGCAGCTCACGCGGCAGCACGGCGCGCATGGCCTTCACGACCGGCGGCGTGACCAGTTCGGCCGGAAACAGCTTGAGGGCGTCGGCGCCGGCCTGCAGCGCCGCGAAGGCTTCGGTCGGCGTGGCAGCACCCGGCACGCAGGCCATGCCGCGCGCCTTGGCCACGCGGATGACGGCCACGTCGGCATGCGGCATGACGATGAGGCGGCCCCCGGCGATCTGCACGTCGCGCACGGCATCGGCACTGAGCACGGTGCCGGCGCCGATGAGTGCGTCGCCGGGCATGCGGCGGGCCAGGCGGCCGATGGAGTCCAGCGCCTGGGGCGAGTTCAGCGGCACCTCGATGACGCGAAAGCCTTCGGTGTAGAGGGTATCGGCGATGGCCTCGACCTCATCGGGCTTGACGCCGCGCAGGATGGCGACGAGGGGAAGTTGTTGCAGTGCCTGATCGAGCATGTCAGAGCCCCAGGGTTTGCGCGAGCCGCCACAGGCCGGCCGGCGCGGTGTTGTCGAGTTGCAGCGGCGTGGCGATGCCGAAGCGGCCGAGGGCCAGCGCGTAGCGCTCGCACAGCGCCGGGTCGCCGACGAGCGCCAGGCGTTCGGGTGCGGCAGCTCTCAGCTCGTGGGCGATCTCGTGGCCGATGAGCAGGCCGGAGAGGTAGTCGGGCAGCTGCTCGGGCGGCAACCGCTTGAACAGGCCCAACGTGCGCACGGCAAAGAGCTGGTGGCCCAGCGCGCCGCCCTGGCGCGCGGCGTCCACGCCGGCCAGGAAGGCCTGAGCGGAGGGCGGGGCGCTGCCGTCGGCCGGCATCAAGCGCGCCAGCACCGAATGCTGGCGCAGCAGCGCATAGAGCTCGCCGGTCATGTGGGTGGCAAAACCCGTCACCCGGCCGGCCTCGACGCGCGCCCACTTGGCATGCGTGCCGGGCAACACCAGGCAGGCCTGCGCCGCCAGCTCGGGGTGCAGGGCCAGCGCGCCGACGATCTGTGTCTCCTCGCCGCGCATGACGTCGGGCTGGGCGCCGTCGTGCATCAAGCCGGGCAGGATCCAGAACCTGTCGTTGACCTGCAGCGCCTGGCCGGCCAGCGCGGCGGCATCGGCCGGGCAGGGCGCGTAGGCCGCCTCGCGCCAGCCATGCTGGCTGCCGACCATGCCGCAGGCCAGCATGGGCAGGGCGGGCCAGCCCTCGACGACGGCGGCAAGCGCCTGCGCGAAGGCGGGCTCGCCGGACAGCGTCGAGGCGCCCTGTTCGGACTGGCGCGACGCCAGCACGGCGCCACCACCCCCCAGCAGGAAGGCACGCAGCCGCGTGCTGCCCCAGTCCAGCGCGATGAGGCGGGCGTCGCTCACCATTCGGCGACGCTCCCGTCCGCGTGGCGCCACAGGGGGTTGCGCCAGTCGGGCGCCACCTTGCTGGCGGCAATGACCTTTTCCTCGTCCACCACCACGCCCAGGCCCGGCTTGGTCAGCGGCTTCATGTAGCCGTTCTCGACGTGGAAGTCTTCCTTGTTCACCACGTAATCCAGCAGCTCGCCGCCCTGGTTGTAGTGGATGCCCATGCTCTGCTCCTGCAGCACGGCGTTGTGCGAGACGAAGTCGACATGCAGGCAGGCCGCCAGCGCGATAGGGCCCAGCGGGCAGTGCGGAGCCAGGGCCACGTCGTAGGCCTCGGCCATCGAGGCAATCTTCATGCATTCGGTGATGCCACCGGCGTGCGACAGATCGGGCTGCACGATGGACAGGCCGCCAGCCTGGAACACGCGCTTGAACTCGAAGCGCGAATACATGCGCTCGCCGGCCGCCAGCGGGATGGCCGTGTGCTGGGCCAGGCGGGCATAGACCTCGTCCTGCTCGGCCAGCACCGGCTCCTCGACGAACAGCGGGCGGTAGGGTTCCAGCGCCTTGAGCATCACCTTGGCCATCGGGGCGCCGATGCGGCCATGGAAATCAATGCCGAACTCGATGTCGTGGCCGAAGGCCTCTCGGATCTCGGCGATGCGGGCCACCGCCTCGTCCACCTTGCGGGCGCTGTCGATGAGGCCCATCTCCTCGGAGCCGTTCATCTTGAAGGTGTCGAAGCCGCCTTCGCGCAGCCGCTTGATGTCGCGGATGACGTCGGCCGGACGGTCTCCGCCGACCCAGGAGTAGACCTTCATCCGGTCCCGCACCAGGCCACCCAGCAGTTCATGAACGGGCGCGCCCAGCGCCTTGCCCTTGATGTCCCACAGCGCCTGGTCGATGCCGGCGATGGCGCTCATCAGGATGGCGCCACCGCGGTAGAAGCCGCCGCGGTACATGACCTGCCAGAGGTCGTTGATGCGTGACGGGTCCTGGCCGATCAGGTAGGGCTCGAACTCATGAACGGCGGCCTCGACGCTGCGCGCCTTGCCCTCGATGACGGGTTCGCCCCAGCCGCTGATGCCGGCGTCGGTATCGATTTTCAGGAACATCCACCGCGGCGCGAGGCGGTAGGTCGTCAGCTTGGTGATTCGCATGGGCCGTGTTTGCTACAGGAACGGCCGTGAGCTTAGGAGGGGCTGCTAGTTCTGAAATATCGATTATTTGCAGCGAGCTATATCAAATTCACATTCCTTGCCCGCCCGAGCAGAAAAACAAAAGGGCTGCAAAGCAGCCCTCAAGGTGTCGGCGGGCTGGTCATGCCCGCCGGAGTTCGGCGCTTCAGACGCGGTCCTGGCCGTACTTGCCGCCCACGGCGTCGCGCAACTGGCCAAAGACGGCGAGAGTCGAAAACGCCAGAGTCACGATCAGCAGTTCCATATATTTCCCTTTCTTCGTTGTTGACCGTTTCATCTTAGGGTTTCCACCATGACAAACAAGGGTTAACCCTATGCATTGCCTGCATGGAACGATGCGGTACCGCTAAGGGCGATAAAGCTAGCCCAAGCCCTGTAACGGCGACAATGTGCAGCGTTTCAAATGACCAGCGCCGCCTTGGATGCCCGATGCCTATTGGGCAAAGTCGAGATTTGAGCCCCCGGCAAAATGTCGGGGGTGGGGCCGTCAGTGGGCCTTTTTAGCCTTCCCAGGCTTGGACATGCGCGACAGCAGCATTTCCCAGACTTCGCGCTCGGCTTCGGTGCGTGCGCGGGCCAGGTTGCAGTGCAAAACGGCCTCAGCGGAATCGACCTCTGCAAGCTCTGCAAGGCCCTTCACGACTGGGTTCTCGGGCAATGAGCGGCCCGAGCGGTAGTTAGACATGGAGTTAGGGTTGATGCCCAGCATCTTGGCAATTCGGTAGTCCGAAACGCCCCCTAGGCGCTCTCGCGCACGGTCGATCAGTTCGACAGCAGAAAACATTGAAACCCCCCGGTTTCGTGGCGCAGCCACTACGAAACCTGACTGTAAGCCGACTGTCTCAATGGGGTAAATACTCGGTGTGGCTTGAGATATCTCTTACCCCTTGAGATAGTCCGGCCCGCTGACCGGTCACTTCGAAACCCCCCGTTCCCCGGTCCGGTCAGCACCCTTAGGGGCACTGCCCGCCCAGGTAGGGCAGTGAGGCAAGCCAAAGCGGTTCGATTCCGCCCGGGCAGTGCCCCTAAGGGTCTCAGGCGGGGAGGGTGGGGGTTCAAGGGGTTTCAATGCACCGTATCGAGTTCTCCGGCTTCAGCGACTGCGCGTTTCTGAAGTCGGCACCGGCCGCAGTCATCTTCAACGGACGCGAGCTGAAGCCGCATGAGGCGCTGATCCTGTCCGACATGCTGCGCGAGATGGCCCACGAGGCCAGCGACAAGGCGGCCAAGGAACGGGAGGCCGTCAGAAAGGCATTCGAGTCGCACAAGCAGACCCGCGCCGCTGTGAAGCGTGCCGAGGACGCCCAGGTCTGCGAGCAGGTTGCTCGCGAGATGCTGGAACGCGAAATCGGGGCCTGACCATGGGCGGCAGCGTCAACAGCGGCGTGTGCCAGGGCGGTCCCTTCCCTGCGCCGTTCAAGATCAGTTCGTTCTGGTGGAAGCCCTGGGACTCGACCGGAACGCCCTGGCGCGTGGCAGTCCGCTCGGGCCTCATGGGCATCTTCTTTCCCGGCCGGGACGGCGCGGAGCTGCGGGACTACGGGCTCCAGGCCGATGCGCCGGCCGTGGTCGATGACTTCGGCAATCTGGTCATCGTCGGGCGCTGGGAATGAGCCCCGCCACCATCCAGACCGAGCGCGGCCCGCTGGTCGTTGACCGCGTGCCCGGCGCCCCGACCGTCCGCGTCAAGCTGGGGGAGGGCATCTTCTCCATCACGGTCAACCTGACTTTGGGCCAAGTCGCCGACATCGTGCGCGCGCTGGGCCTTGCGCGGCACGAGATTGCGCCCGAGCGCGATCCCTACGACGTCTGAGGAGCCATCATGAGCGGTCCTATCCCCCAAGCCCTGGCCGACAAGGCCGCCGGCCTCGCGTTCGCTGCGAAGGCGGCGGCCTACGGCGTCAGCCCTCGTGAGCTGGCGGTCCTCGAAAGCCGCGCCAACCTGCGCGACATCGCCGAGGCCCGCGCGAAGGCCAACAACGTGAGCGCCCAGGCCCAGGCCTGGGCCTCCATCCCCCACCGCTGCCGCGTCGTGCTGCTGAACCTCGGCGCCCGGTCCGAGGGCGACAACTTCGCCCGCGCCCGCCAGCCCTGGGACACCTTCAGCCGCGAGGATCAGGACAGCATGGCCCGCGTGCGGGAAGAGCTGCTCCAGGGCCTCGCGCCGGCTCACGCGCTGAGCTGGTGAGTCGTTCCCACCCCCGAGCGACGCACATGGAACGCAACCCCCTGACCGGCTTCAGTCGCAAGCGCCTGATGATGGCGCTCGACGCAATCGGCGGCGATCTTGAGCTGGACGAGAGCGACGTTTTGGAGGCCCACGCGCCGCCCGGCTACTGCTGGGCCGGCAACGGCGGGACCGTCATCGTTGAGCCGGCCGTCAACCTAGCCGGCGACCGCTTCATGCGCGAGGCCCTGGACCGGCTCATTGAGCTGATCGGCCACGGGCTGCGCCGCTGCACGGCAGAAGAGTCGGCCGACTTTGAGCACATGCGCGATGAGGCGTGGACCGCGCCAGTGGGCGCCCCCGACTTCATCGACGCTGCCGCCATCGCTGCCGCAGCCTGAAAAACCATCCCCTGGAACTGAAGTGCGGAATCTGAGCCCGCGCCGCGCCCTGTTCCTGCACGGCGCCAGCGAAAGCGACGTGAGGGCGGCCCGCCGGGCCGGCTACGCGCTGCGCACCATCGTTTGGGCGCTGGACACGGCCGACGCGCCGCGCCGCGCCGCGGCCAAGCGCGCCGCGCTGAAGGCCCTGCCGGACCTCGGCGAAGCGCACCCGCGCGCCTCGCAGTGGGTCACTCCAGACATGCCGGATGCCGAGATTCGCGACCTCGCGAACTGGCGCGCGGCCCTGGTGCTGCACCTCATCGGCGAACTGCGCGAACCCGTCACCCTCGAATGGTTGGCCGCGACCGTGGAAGACCTACAGGGCACGCTGCCGCGCGTCAGCTGCATGGCCTCGGCCGAAGAGCTGCAAGCCTGCGTGAAGCGGGCATGCTGCCGTTTCTGGTGGCGCCGACAGCTGCGCCGCGTGGCCGGGCAGGCCCGCGAGGCCCGCGCCGCCCAGGACGGCGAGCTGGGCAAGGGTCAGCAGGTCTACGTGACGGATGAGACCGCCCGCCGGCATGCCGCCCAGCGCGCCGCGAATCAGGCCATGCTTGAGCGCACCGAGATTGAAGACGCGGACGGGAACACGATCACGCTGGCCGCGGCGGTGAATGCCAGTGTCGCGAATAGAGCCATCCGGCGCGGCGAGCTGATGACCCGCATTCGTGGCGCCGAAGAGTGGGCCGCGGCCCGCGGGCTGGCTGGCCTCTTCACGACCAACACGGCGCCCTCACGGTTCCACCCGGCCGCCGGCCGAAACGAGAAGTTCGACGGCTCGACGCCGGCCGACGCTCAGCGCTGGCTCTGCAAGACCTGGGCGCGCACCCGCGCCGCCCTGGCCCGCGCCAAGGTCGCGGTGATGGGCTACCGCGTGGCGGAGCCCCATCAGGACGGGTGCCCGCACTGGCACATGCTGCTATGGGCCAAGCCTGACCAGCTCGACAAGCTCCAGGCCATCATGCGCGAGCATTGGCTGAGGGACGAAGGCGACGAACCGGGCGCCCAGCGCTACCGCGTCAACTTCAAGGCCATGGAACACGGCGGCGCCGCCGGCTACGTCGCCAAGTACATCAGCAAGGGTATCGACGATCACGGCGCGGTCGGAGCTGAGGGCCACCGCGACGAAGAGCAGGGCGCCCAGGTCGATGCCATCGGAGGCAATGCGAAGCGCGTGGAGGCCTGGGCCTCGCAGCATCGCATCCGCCAGTTCCAAGCCATCGGGCAGCCCCCGGTGACGGTTTGGCGCGAGCTGCGGCGGGTTTCATACCCCGCCGCCCAAAGCGCCTCCCTGGCAGTGCAAGAGGCCCGCGAGGCCGTCAACCGCTCCGGCGGCCGGCGCGCGTGCTGGCGCCGGTACATGGAAGCCCAGGGCGGCGCCATGACCGGCCGCGGCTACCGCATTGCCCTGGCCGGCCTGGAGGAGCGGCGCGAGGGCCGTTACGGCGCCTTCGACGCGCTGCGCATCCTGGGCGTGGTGGACCGCGAGGCCGGCCCGGTAATCATCGAATCGGAACGCAAGCAATGGCGCCCGCGTGGGTGCTGGGGACAAGGCGACCGCAACACGGCCCAGCTGGCGGCCGTGCTGGGTGTTGCAAGCGCGAAGCGCGCGCAGCCTTGGACCCGTGTCAATAACTGTACGCAGCAGCAAGGCGGCATTGCCGCCCTGTGGGCCTCCGGCATCGTCGGGGCCGTCACGAATCGGGGGCCGGGGGGTCTACCTACTGAGGAAAACCCATGTTTGAAGTCTGGACCCCCGTCAAGGTCACCAATCCCGAGCACGCCCGCGCCGAGACCGCCGGCATCGTCACGCAGCGCAACCTGAAGGAACACCCCGACGCCGTCGTCGTGAAGTTCGACCTCGACGGCACGGAAGAGGCCGTGCCCTGCGCCGACCTGAAGGCGCTCTAAGCCATGGTGCGCACCGTGTCCGAAAAGGTCGGGCGCGGAGCGTGCCCTTCGTGCGGCGAGGCGGTCATGTACCGCCGGACCGGCGGGGGCAAGCTCTCGTTTGAGTGCGACGCCTGCGACCTGTCCGGCTACATGCCGGCGGGAAGCGAGGCCGAGCGCAAGGCCCTGGCGACCGTCACCCGCCGCACCCCCGAACCGACGCCCGAGCCTGCCCCTAAGGGGCAGCCCGCGCCGACCCCTGAACCCTCGCCGAGCCCTGCCCCTAAGGCGGCGCGCTCGGTCTTCGAGCTGGGCCAGCTATGACCGAACCCATCCCCGGCGACGCCCTCGCGGCGCGCACCTTCACCCCCCTGCAAGAAGACGCCGACGCCAGCCAGGCGGAAGCCCAGGCGGCGGCCGAAGCGGCCCAGGCCGAAGCCGCTGCCCGCGCCATGGCGCTGGGCGTCCAGAAGGTCGTGCTCGGCCTGCTGAAGATCGCCCGCGCCGCCATCGCGAAGCGCCTGCCCGAGATTCGGGAAGAGTGGCCCGACGACATGCTGCACGCGCCGGCCGAAGCCGCGGTGCCGCTGCTGGAGAAACACATGGGCGCCCTGATGGCCCTGGTTGGCAGCTCGCCCGAGCTGGCGGCCTTCGCCTTCGCCTGCATCCCCCTGGGCATGGGCTATCTGGCAGCGGTGGACAAGCATGCCCGCACTATCGACATGCCGACCGACGCGCCGGCCGCGGCATCGTGAAGCCCCTCACCGTGGGCGCCTTCGGTGCGCGCGGGACGGGCAAGACGGCATGGTCAAAGCAATGGATCAGAAAGCACGGCGGCCCGCGCGTGATGGTGTGGGACTACAAGTCCGACCCGTCGCTGACCGACCTCGGCGAAGGGTTCGCGAGCTGGGCCGCCTTCGTCGCGGCCTGCACCCGACCGCGGTTCACGGCGCGCTACCTCGTCAGCCATGACCACGACGTGCATGAGCAGTTCGCGGCCTTCTGCGAGCTGGCATGGCGTGAAGGAAACCTCTGCATGGTCGTGGATGAGCTGCCCGAGGTGACCAAGGCCAACCGCGCCCCGCCGGTCTGGCGCAAGTGCGTGAACGTCGGCCGTGACTACGTGGACGGCGGCAAGCGCAAGGCCCTGACCATCGTGGGCATCGGCCAGCGTCTCGCAGAGGTGGATAAGTCCTTCCTCGACAACTGCGACCTCATCCACGTCGGCCGCCTGGGCTACGGCTGCGCGACCAAGCTTAAAACCTGGGGGATGGACCCTAAGGAACTGGTCACGCTGCCTGATCTGCACTGGCGCGAGAAGTCGCCCGACCGTGCCGAAATCGCCTCAGGGGTGTTGTCTTTTGCACAAAAAAAGCCGGCCGTGAGGCCCGCCAAAACACGCCCCTAAGGGGCCGCCCCTGAGGGGCAGTTTTTGCGCCTGAGGGGTGCTGGGAAGCCCACTGCGAACCGTTCGCAGACCAACCCCCAACACCCCTCAGGAACGCATCGTGAACCTCTCCGATCTGACCAAGCTGGCCGTGCCCGCCGGCATCCTCTTCGCCATCTACAAGTTTGTCCCGGACCAGCGCGTCAAGGCCATGGCCCTGGGCGCTGCCGGCGTGCTGGTGGCCCGTCAGCTGCCCGTCCTCGGCGACGCCATCTAAGGGGACGCGACCATGCAAAAGCAAGTCGTCCTCGATCCGTTCCTGAACGTAGTTGCCAGCGGCGTTGCCGTCAGCGACATGACCAAATACCTCGGCTCCGTGATGGAGAAGATCACCCTCACCCTGGGTGGTACGACCTTCACGAAGTCGATGATTACCTCGCTGGTCCTGAAGGCCAACGGCAAGATCATCTTCGAGACCACGGGCGCCAACCTCGACGCCTCGAACCTCTACAACGCCGGCGTGTCCGACGTGACGGTCCTGAAGATCGACTTCATGGATCGCAAGGCCGTCACGGTCAATGCGCGCCAAGCCGGCGCTATCGACCTGTCTGCCGGTTCGGGCATCACGTCCCTGCGCCTGGAAGTCACGATCAGCGGCGCCACCGCGCCGACCCTGGTGGGCTTCTGCGACGTGTCGCCCCCGACCGCCGACCCGAGCGAAGCCGGCATCCGCGGCCTGATGGTCCGTCGCCACCGCGCCACCTACGTCGTTGGCGCGGCCGGCACCCTGGCCATCCCGATCCCTCACCTCGACCCGGCCGGCGGCGGCTCGGCCTATCGCCGTATCTACCTCTACTCGGCGAACTGCACGGGCATCAAGACCGTGCGCGAGGGCGTCACCGAGCACGAGCTGACCAAGCTCCAGAACGAAAACGCCCAGAAGGACAACTTCAAGGTGCCGCAGGCCAACCTCGTGGTGTTCGACCCTGTGCAGGACGGCCAGATGACGGGCCGCATCTGGGACACGCGCCCCGGTGCCGGCATCCGCTCGGCCCAGTTCTACGCCACCTTCTCGGCCGGTGAGACGATCACCATTGAGACCGAAGAACTGCTGGGCCTGGGCGCCTACTGACCGACATGGCGGCCACTCAACAAGCCGTCGTCCAGCAGCAGGACTCGCTGCGCTCCGTGCGCAACTTCGTCTCGCTGCTGTCCGGTGCGGTCAACGATCAGACCTGGGCCGGTGAGGACGCCTACGCGGTCAACATGCCCGGGCAAGTCCAGGTGCAAGGCCCCAACGGCGTGGCCGTCGAAGGCAAGCCCGTGGTCATCGCCTCGACGGCGCCGGCCCCGGTCTTCCCGCCCGCGATGCTGGCCCTTGGCCTCGTCGTCGTCGGCTATCTGCTGCTGAAGTAGGGGGCCGCGTGGTCCCCTTGAACCTGAACCTGTCCGCGCCATCGACGGCGACCAGCTCGGCGGCCAATGCCGCCCGGCTGGGCTTCGATGGATCGGGCTGGACCCTCAGTACGGGCGGCGGCACGGCCCGCGGCGGCAGCTCCGGCGGCCTGACCCAGACCGGCGGCTTCGGTGCGCCGGCCCAGCAGCCGGACAGCCAGGTCGGCGGCTACTTCGAAACCGTGCCGACCTTCGGCGCGGGCGTTCCCTCCCAGGCAGGCGGCGGCCCGCTGATGTGGCTCTTGCTGCTCGGCGCCGCTGGCTTCCTCATCCTTCGGTGATCCATGGGCCTCTTTGGCGGCGGCAACAGCTCCAGCACGTCGAACACGACGAACAACGCCTATGACCAGCGTCAGGTGTCCGACGCGTCGGGCGGCGGCCTCATCGGCTCCGACAACGTGTTGGACAGCTCCAGCCGCTGGAGTTCGGTCCTCAACACGTCCGACAGCGGCAACAGCTGGGCGAACTCGGGCAACACCTCGCAGTTCACGACCCGGGACAGTGGCAACACCACGTCCACCAGCAGCTTCGAGACGCGCGACAGCGGCAACACCACGTCCACGCTGAACACGTCCAACAGCGGCAACACCACGACGACGGTGAACGCCCTGGACGGTGCGGCCATCGGCAGCAGCTTCGCGGCCATCAGGGACACGGCGCACGCCTTCTCCGACTTCGGCACCGATGCCCTCGGGCTGGCCGGCAAGTCCGTGGACGGTGCCGGCAGCATGCTCGGCAAGTCGCTGAGCTTCGGCGACTCGGCCTTGGGCAAGTCCTTCGGCTTCGCGGGCGATGCCCAGTCGGGCGCCTTCAGTTTCGGCGGCAAGGCCCTGGACAAGGCTTTCGGCTCGATCAGCGACGCGCTGAGCTTCGCCAAGTCGGCCCAGCAGGCCAGCTACGCCCAGGCCGGCGACGCGCTGAGCAAAGCCACGTCGGCCCTGACAGATGCCCTGTCGTTCGGCAAGTCGGCCACCAGCTCGGCAATGGACAGCTTCGCGGCCTCGTCGCGCCAGCTGGACAACGCCTACGCCGACGCCAAGGGCCAGGGCGCTCTGACCCCTTACCTGCTCGGCGCCGCCCTCATCGGTGCCCTCTTCATCGCCTGGAAGGTCGCGAAGTGAGCCTGACCGCCAAGAAGTACAGCTTTGACATCCCGGCCAACGGGGCGCTGCGCGTGCCCATCGTCGGCGCCTTCCTGCGCATCATTTCCTGCCTGGGTCCGCTGGACGTGTCCACCGACAACGGCGGGGTAAGCATCGAATCCATGGGCGTCGGCGACGGCTTCAAGGACAAGCCGTTCAACGCGCTGACCTTCAAGGACCGAAGCGGCGCGACCAACACGATTTCCGTGGTGGTCAGCGACGAAGAGTTTCTGAACGCGCCGGCCGTGTCGTCGGCCATAAGCTCGACGGTGCAGGTTCAGACCGCCAGCATGGCCCACACGGCGCCGGCCGTGGGCGTGGCCTCGGCCCAGCTCATCGCGGCCAACACGGCGCGGCGCTACCTGCTGATCCAGAACACCGGAACCGTGGCGATCTGGGTTCGCTTTGGCGCCACGGCGGCGGTGACGGCATCGCCTTCGGTGCGCATCCCCGCGGGCGGTGATCGCGAGTGGGACAGCATCGGCCCCACTCAGGCGGTGCAGGCCATCGCCGAAGGTGCGGGCGCGACCGTCACTGTGGTGGAGGGCTGACCATGCCGGCATCGAATGGACAGTTCACCGGGGCCGTCCCGGGCCTGAACCTGCGGGCCTGGGCGCTCATGACCAACTCAGAGGGCCAAAGCTTCGGCCGCACGGCTGCGAAGTCCTTCAACTGCACCCTTGCGAACGGATCGGGCGGCAACTTCACGCTGACGCTAACCCAGGCCATGGCCGACACCAACGTGACGCTCCAGGCCGTGCTGCCTGACGGCCTTGTCGTCGGCGGCACCGCCACGACCACGGGGGCAATCTCCTTTGTGACCAAGCTGCCGGGCGGCGCCACGACGCAGCCGACCATGCTTTGGGTGGGGGTCTACGGCTGATGAACACGACCTATCTGGCCGCGGCCATCGCCCTGGGCTTCGTCGCTTGGGTAACCCTGCGCCGCCAGCCCGAGACCGCGGGCGAAGGCGACATCACGACCGAAGACGGGGAGGGCAGTGCCCTCGATGTCGGCGGCTACGTCAGTCAGGCGGCCCAGGTCTTCAACAGCTCGGACGACAGCTGGAACAACCCGACCAGCATGAGCCCGGCGGGTCTGCAACGGCTGATGAACCGCGAGGGCTTCAGCCCGGAGCCCTACCCGGACCACAAGGGCCAGTCCATCGGCTTCGGCCACCTCATCAAGCCCGGCGAGACGTTCACGCGCATCAGCCGGGAAGAGGGCGCCCAGCTCCTGGCCGCTGATGTGGCCTGGGCGGAGGATGCCGTTCGCTCGGCCATCACGGCACCCCTGAATCAAGACCAGTTCGACGCCCTCGTGTCCTTCGCCTACAACGTCGGCGCCGGGGCCTTCAAGCGCTCGACGCTGGCCCTGAGGATCAACCGGCGCGACCCCGCGGCCGGCGATGAGTTCGCCCGCTGGGTCTATGCGTCCGGCGTCGTCAATCCGGGCCTCGTCGCGCGCCGCGCCGACGAAGCCGACCAGTTCAACGCGTGAGCCCCACCATGGATCAATCGAAAATCCTTCTCCTGGCCGTCGTCGGCGTCGGCGCCTATCTGCTGCTCAGCCAGCGCGCCCAGGCCCAGGCCCAGGCCCAGCAATACCGCGTCCCGGGCGTGAACGCCACGGGCGCCCCGCGCTACCCGACCGCCACGACGGTGCAGGGCGCCACGGAGGCCGCGGCCTACCAGAACCTCGGCAGCCTCATCGGCGGCATCTATCGCAAGATCGGCAGCGCGGGCAGCTCGACGCCCGCGGCTCGCCCGATCCTCCCGGATGACTCGATTGCCGCCAACCCGGCCGGCAACATCGATCCTTACGACTTCGAGACGGCCACTTGGGGCTTCGGCGACTGATGAAGTTGCAGCTCGGCTCCGGCGCCATGCTGGTAGGCCTCGGTGTGCTGGCCCTGGGCGCGCTCGGCCTCTATGCATGGTCGAAGGGCGGCCTTTCCGGCGCCGCCAAGTCGGCGGCCGGCGCGGTCGTTGACGCGGCCGGCTCGGCCGTCTCCGGCGGCGTGGGCGCCATCTCCAAGGGGGTGGGCCTGCCGACCCCAGACGACACGACGACAGACCCCGCCGTGGCCCGCTGGTTGATTGACCGCGTGGGCTACTGGGAGGCGTCCAAATGGTGCGGCGTGCCTGCCCTGGTGCAGGCGGCCGGCATGGACAGCGGCAGCGGCACCCCGCCTCCGCAAGGGTCCGCCATCGCCCAGGCCTTCGGCATCGGTGGCGGGTATATCGACTACGGGACCGGCAGCAGCTGGTGAAACCATGAACTACCTCACCCTCATCAAGACCCTGACCCAGGCCATCCACCTCGTGGAAGCCCTGATGCCGGCCAGCCCCGGCCGCGACAAGTTCGACGCATGCCTTGCCATCGTGGAGGCCGTCGTGGGCGATGTGTCCGCCATCGCGCCCCAGCTCCAGCAGATAGCCACGACCGTCGTGGCGGGCCTGCGCGCGGCGGGCATCTTCAAGACCCCCGACCCGACGCCCGCCCAATGACCCGAGACCAGCTGCTCAAGTCCCTGGCCGGTGCTGCCGCCGGCACGCTGATCGGCTGGACCGGCTCGGCCCTGACCCTGTCCGGCCGAGTCGATGCCATCGAACACAGCCTCGCGCGCATCGAAGCGCACATTGACCGCCTGACCCCCCAACCCGCGAAGGACGCACCATGACCAAGCGCAAGACCCACCACAAGCGCAAGCACCACAAGACCCCGGCCCGCAGCAAGCGCACCGGCCGCTTCGTGAAGCGCTGAGCCATGAAGCTCAACGGCAAGACCCTCGCCATTGCGGCCGGCGTGGCCGTCGTCGCCTGGATGCTGCGCGACAAGCTGCGCGGCGCCGTCAACGGCGCTATCTGGTCCGGCGGCCTGTGACCTCGACGGGAGCGAACCGGGGACGGTTCGCGCTCCCGAAATGACCCGCGGCCACCACGCGGGCCAGCTCACGCCGTAGCGCCTCGTTCTCGCGCCGCACGGCCTCGATGTGGGCCGTGTACTGCGCGGCCCGGTTGTGCAGCTCGCACGACAGCTCCGACTGCCCCCACGACGTAAGCCAGAACATCGCCAGCATCACGGGCCGCGGCGCGCGGTCGTGCTGGCGCCAGCGCTCGACCGTGCGCGCATGCACCCCCAGCGCGGCCCCCAGCGTGGCCGGCGGCGGGTTCCCCAGGTCGCACACCATCGCCCGAAACGTCGGCAAATAGACACGTTTCACCCTCGAAATCATCATTCCCCCTGTCAAGTAGTGATTCTTCTCTGATTGACGACACGATAAATTGACGGTAGGCAATACCTAGAACTGTTACTTTCTGGCGGCAATGTGCATTATGTTAAATATAGAATACACCGCCCTTAACCTTTGTTGGTCAGCGCGGCGCTTGGCGATCCAGTGTGGCTGGACAACGTGATCCCTGTACCGATGTCCTCCGGCGGAGCCGCCTGATGATGCGCCGTGGGGGCCTTGGATCCGTCGCCCAACGTTTACCGGTGGCGGCCGCCGATATGACACCAACGTTGGGCGTGGTCGTCCTGCCCAACCTTCACCTACTTGTGGCCGTTTCGCCCAACGTTAGCGTGCGGCGCGGTGAGCTGGTTGGGACGGTCGCACAGACCTGCCCTCAGCGCCGGCCCCGTCGCGCAGACCTGCCTGCCGCCTGCGGCCCGCACAACGTTGACCTCCGCTGGCGCACTGACAGCAACGTTGACCACCCATTTCCGCGCGGACGGCCGCCTCACACAGCGTTGACCTCCGGTGTTGTGCCGGCTCAGCGCCGATCCGCATCTGCATAGCTACAAGAGTCCATCAGTGTTCTTCAAAGCGACCGTTGCTTTTGTCTGGCTGCTGAGCTGGCTACCGTTCACGGCGATCTCGGCGCTGGGCTGGCTCGTTGGCCACCTCATCGCATCGATCCCGTCCTCCCGACGCCACATCGGTCAAGTGAACCTCAGACGTTGTCTGCCTGACTGGACTGAGGCCGATCGCTCCCGGCTGCTTCGTCGCCACTTCGTCGCCATGGTTCAGATGCTGCTGGAGTACGGGTACTGCTGGTTTGCGTCGCCCGAACGCCTGCGGCGACTGATGCGCATCGAAGGCCTGGAGAACCTGAAACAGCACGAAGGCAGGCCGGTGATTTTGATGATGCCGCACTTCACCGGCTTGGACCTGGCTGGCCTGCGCGTGTCGCTGGAGACGGAACTCGTCAGCATCTACTCGCGCCAAAAAGACCCCTGGCTGGACGAGTTCTTCCGGACCCGCCGGCTGCGGCTGGGTACCGGCATCATCTTTTCGCGACAGCAAGGCACACGCGCCGTCATTCGTGCGCTGAGGGACGGCTACCGGCTGTATTACCTGCCCGACCAGGATTTCGGGCACCGCGACTCAGTTTTCGTGCCCTTCTTCGGTGTGAACGCCGCGACCATCACTGGCCTCTCGCGTATGGCCATGGTCGCTGGCGCGGCAGTACTGCCTTGCTACCCAAGGCGCGAGGCTGGCGGCTACGCCTTGGTTATCGAGCCTGCACTGGACAACTTTCCGACCAATGACCCAACTGCGGATGCGGCGCGCATGAATGCCATCATCGAAGCCCAGGTCCGGCGCCAGCCCCATCAATACTTCTGGCTGCACAAGCGCTTCAAGTCGAGACCTCCGGGGGAAGCAGACTTTTATGGTTAGCGCGTCAAGCTACTAGGTTTGGCAGCCTTGCTCGCCGCAAAAGCCGCTTCAGGTTTCCGTGCTGAACGCTGATGCGCCGTCAAATCTCAACCAAGGGTCCACCTTTCGCCAGTTGGATTCCTGCAAGCCGAGATGCGCAGGCTCCGCAAAGAGGACAACGTTCCAGCCCTGCCTATGCACCGTGCTGCCGTAGGCGATTCCGTCCAGGCGGCCGCCAGGGAAAGCAAAGTCGCGCAGGAACTCTGTCACCACCTGGGACGGCAGATAGTCGATGTGCACGCGCTCGTCACGCTCGACCGGCTTCATCACGTCGGCGGCGAAAGCGTGCAGGAAGCGAAGCACGAGGCGCCGCTGGCGTCCGACGTCTGAAAACAACCCCGGGACTGCCGGGAGCTCGCGCAGATCCAGCACACGAAGCGGCTTCAGCGCCACCCATCGGCCGACGTCGGCACGCGTTACGCGCGTTTCCATGACCGCCGTCCTTCGGGACGAAGCCACGTAGAGCATGGGTATGCCAGGCGGGTTCATGCGGTTGCTCTGGGTCGCAAACTCGACCGGCGGCGTGCCGTATTCATTGGCCAGATCCCGTCGGTCAGGCGGCAGGTTCGTTCGTGCACGCCAGAGGGGCGTGCCCTCCTCTATTTCCCTGACGAGGCCCATCTCCCGGCTTGCGCTTGCGATCGTGGCGAGCAGCGAAGCCGGCGTGTATGAATCGACATCGTCTGACCCGGTGCTGTGGAAGAAGAAGCGGCGCTTGTGCTTCACCGTCTCGCAGAAGCTCTCCCAGCTCGTGAGGAGCGCCTGATCAAGATCCAGGCAGGTCCAATCGTGGTCGCACCATGTCTCATCCGGAAGCGCGTGCAGCAATGCGTAGAAGAGCTTTTCCTTGTGGTCCCGCGGCAAGGAAAGCGCGATCTCGTCTCTGAGCAGGTCATAGGTATCCCACGTGTTGCCACCGATGTAGCCGCCTTCGGCGGTCTCATAGGGCATCTGGTCGACCGCTCGGCCCCAGTACTTCTGAATGCACGCTGTGATGAAGTCGCAGACCCCCTTGAACTCGACGGCCGGCGCATCGATCCTGCCGCAGAAATCACAAAGCCGGTGCTCGCCGTTCCGGCTTATCCACGCGCCCAGGTCCTCGTCCTCAAAACACGCTGAGCAGACGTAATCTGGCATTGCTTCTCCCTCAACTCCCATTGGTTTTGACCAACGGCTCGGTTCTGGCGGCGCTGTGCTACCGCCCTACTCCGGCTGACTGGGCACCGAACCGCCCTACTCCCAAGCCTCGCCGCCCTCCCCCGGCGCCTGGGCGCCTGCCCCAGCGAGTTCCTGCAAGTGCTGGTCACGCCTGCCCGACTTGCGTGGCCGCCAGAGGCCGCGATCTTCTCAATTGTTGCGATTCGTGGATGGCCTCAAGCACCGAGCGCCAAACTCGACGCTTCGGCCAGGCCCACATGGGCCAGCGGCTTGTACTGCCTGACGTCAAGGGTCTCCTGATCGACCGCGCGGGCGTTGCAGGAAGCTGCGAGGCCGTCCAGCAAGCTGTCGCCCGTGGGTGTCCAGGCCATTTGCAGCGCCTTGCCGCTGAGCCCAACGTAGGGATGCGAGGACTCGCGCCGAGCGACCAATGCCCGCATCGGCACATATAAACCGCTGAGTTCCAGCTGTGGCAAATGCTGCCTCAGGGCCATCGCGATTCGCAGCCCCTCCCGGTCGAGGTCGCCCCAAAAAAACATCCGATGGTGGCCAAACAGTCGATCCAGGCTATGCCCGCTTCCAGTGCGGCTCAGTACTTCACACCCCCCGCTTCGCACACTTTCCAGCAATGCCAGACCAGCACTGCTGTCTGACATCATGTTCAGGCCGTAGCCGTACGCCGCGATCAGGGCCACTTGCTCGTCGAGCCCTGCTTTCACCGCCATCTCGAAGCTGGTCGTGTTTTCGATGAAGAGAACAGCCACTGGCTGCGGTGGGCCAGCGACGACCAAGTATCGAGGCGTCGATGGCAGTCGATCCACCCCCAAGAGTCTGAGCGTGGCCAGCGGAAGGCGGCTCAACACCTTGGAGGAGCCAAGGATGTGCTGTGCGCTCACGCTGAATCCGAACTCGCCCTCCAACGAGGCCGCAGCGCCCCGGATTCGAAGCAGTCCTTGGATGACGTGGAGCATGTCGATGGACTCCAGGCCGTCAAAGAGCGCATGGGAAACCGCCAGCGCGTCGGCGAGTTGAGCGTCGCTCGTGCCAGCCGCCAGGGCCTCCCGCCATGCCTTTTCGGTCTCCGACACATCGATTAAGGTGGGGACAACGGTCAGGTATCCCGCGTAAGGAATTCCCATCGTGTCGGGCTTGTACGAAACCAGCTCGCTTGACCGCAACTGCCGCAATGCGTCGTAGATCGAGACGAGATCAGTCCGGAGCGCCCGCGCCGCGCGCGAGGCCACGTCCGCCGCGAGGAGCTTGCGGCCCTTGGGACCCGAGGTTCGTCGCAACCATGCGAGCAAAGGACCGACGACGTCATCCATCGAGCGCCCCATTCCCGTTCGGTTGGCGCTTGTGCATGAACGTGGCGAGCCCCATCGAGCCTTCCGGCCGCCCGTCTTCGCACCGGATGTAACTACGCCCGCCTTCTGTATCGCGGCTGCCGACGCGCCGGCCGACCACATAGGTTGGGAAGATATTCGAGTTGTTGCGGTACTCGGGGTTGTGGATGAGCCCGATCAGCTGCAGGCTGCTGTCGGCTTCACCCAGTCCCTTGAACGCCTCGTCGATGAGACGACGATCAGTCAGGTTGCTGAAGAGGCCGTCGAAGAACAACACACGTTGCGATCGGCTGCGCAACCGCTTCTTGGAGCCGCCACCCAGGTGTCGGCGTACCGCGCATTCCAGGTGGTACTCGGACTCGCGAATGAGCCACAGCATCTGCAGGGCCGACTTCTGACCCTCGGACATGCCCGGCTGGACCGGCCGCTCTTTGCCCTCCCACATGCCGACATGGATGAACTCGACGGCCGGATCGACGAAGATCCGCTCGATCAGCGCGCGACGGATGTCGGAATTGAGGCTGCTCTCCACGACCCGACGGGTCAGCTTCTGCCGATCCTTGGCCTCGCGCTTGCGGCCCTCGATGTGATCGCGCAGGTCTTCCATCAGCTTCTTGATGCTTTCCGTCGCAATGACCTCGGCCTTGATCGTGAAACGGGCTTTGGGGTTGCGAGCCATCACGGCATTCATCGTCACCAGGTTGCCCTTGCAGCTCTCGACCAGTCGCGTCAGCGTTTCGATGCTCGCCGACTCGATCACCTGGGTCGACTGCTGCAACTGCTCGAGCTCGGCCTTCTCGGCCTTGAGCTGATCGCGCAAGCGTTCACTGATCTTGGCCAGATCCGAGAGCTCCGCGGTCGTGTTGGCAGTCTGGATGGCTTCGATCTCGCCTTCGGAGAACCCGCCGCTGGACGAGGCGCGCGCCTTGCTGCAGAACTCGCCGCGGACCCGCTCGAAGTCTGACCTGACGCGCGAGGCGTACTTGCGGGCGTCCCCGACCTCCTTTCCGGTGCGCGCGATGTCCATGGCTTCGACCTCTGCGCGAACCACACTGATGGCAGTGCGGTCGAACCGCCCATGGTCGGGGCGCCAGTCCCGCAACTGCCACTGCAGTGAATCCGTGGCCTGGTAGGCCTCATGGGCCTCCGCAGGCGAGCTGCCGACGTCGCGGCTTCTCAGATCCTCTTCGAACGGCGCCGCCGCATTCCTGCGGTTGCGCAGGAAGAAGGCAAGCTCGTGCAGTGCGTCCGCAGCCAGCTGTGCTTCCGTGATTTCGCCTTCCAGGGTTTCTACTTCGCCGTTGAGCTTGATCGCCTTGGCTACCGCGTCGGCGCGGCGCGCCTTCGCCTCACCGATCTGACGCTGCAGAGCCGCCTCGTCCTGTCCCTGGTGCTGCTTGAAGTCATGCGCGCGCTGATAGTTGATCTTTTTCAACGGGTCGAGCGCATCGCGGAGGTCCTCAAGTCCAACCAGGACACCGGCTTGGCTCTCCATGAAAGCCGCATGGCCATCCGCTTCGAACTTCTGCGCCCGCGCCAGGCGGCCCAGCGTGGTGTGGAACGTCGACATGAAGGCGAGCTCACGAGCACTGGCTGCATCGAAATCTGCCTGGCACCTCGCCAACCGTGTCGCGCGCGCCGGCATCTCGGCGTCAATCGTCCCGACCTGCTCTTCAAGGGATGACCGCTTGTCGCTGAGCCCCTCGAACGTCTCATGTCCACCCGCCAGCACAAACCGGCGCGCGCCATCGTGCGCGACGATCGCTTCCCTCGTGACCAGGGGAGTGATTTCCGCGACCCGCTCCTCCAGCCTGACAAGTTGGCCGGTGAGTTCTTCGATGTCCAGGGTCACCGCGGCCAAAGCTTCATCACCGCCGATCTGGATGAACCTCCTCGCATCCTGGAGCAGCGTCAGGGCCTCGGTGGACACGAGGCGCTTGGCTGCTTCAAGCGCGGTCTCCAAAGTCGCGAGTTCGGTTTTCGCTGCAGCAGCCTTGGCGACCGAGCCACGCTTCTGGGCCTCCTGGGCGCGCACAGCCTGACGGTAGGCGTTGGTGTGCGGGGTGAGCGACTCCGCCGCCGCCATGGCGGCTTGTCGGTGCCCCTCCTGCTCCTGCCGCTTCTGGGCAAGCGCCTCGCGCTCTTCGGCCAACGCCTGCGGATCGACGATGGCGCGCATGCGCCGGGACTTGGCGCCCGCAAAGAATCCCAGGGATGCGGATGTCGCTGTGTGATGACCCGGCCCTTGCTTGAGCCGCTCGACCAGCGGATCGAGCAGCAGCACCGGCACGTCGTGATCGCCGCGTTGCAGGACCGAGAGCGCCGCTTCAGCCTGGTCCATGTCGACAGCCACCGGCGCATCCAGCAACGGCCCCAGCGCGGCCAGGAGCGGCAACGCATCATCCTTCGGCAGGCTGAGACCGAGGATCACATCCAGGACGCGGCCGACGCCAACGCTCGCCGCCTCAAGGGCGCCGTGGGCTGAGGCGTAGTCCGCGTTGCCGACCTGGTCGAGGTTGTCGAGCGCCGCCAGTTCGAGGTCCAGCTCTGCGACCAATGCCCGAGCCTGCCGCGCCCGCTCCAGCGCGGCGGCGTGAGCGGCGTCCGTGTCCCGCAGCCAAGCGCTGGGATCCTGTCCCGTTCGCTCCAGGTGCTCCTCCAGGCTCTCCGCCAACGGCTGGTGCTGGCCGTACTCCGCCTGAGCAGCGCTCTGCGCTTCCAACAGGGTTTCATGGCGTCGCTGTGGCGATGCAGTCAGCGGGTCGACATCGCCGAAGAGCCGCTTGAAGTCGCGCGTGGCGCCTGCCAGGCGCTGCAGCGACTCCTGTGTCTGCATCTTCGTGCGGCGCTGCCCTTCCCACTGCTGGCGCTTCTGGCCCAGCTGCCGGTGTTCATCCACTGGCGGAGCAACCTTTTGCGGGTCCACGTTGCCGAAGATGCCGACAAACGCTTCAAACGCCGCGCGGTGTTCCGACAGCGTACTGAGCTGCGCCACTGCGCTGGCGATGTCGCGACGCAGGTCGGCAGCAGCCTTTGCGCCGTCGTCGCACGCGGCCTGCGCGGTCCGCAAATCAGCCGATCGGGCCGCCTTGGTGCTTTCGACGGCGGTGTGCTCGGCTTGCAACTCCTCGATGCGGTCTTCGATGCCGATCAGGCCCAGGTCATTGCGGACTTCGTTGCGCTCTACCCAGCCGCCGGACAGTTCGCCGACCCGCCTGATGTGCTGGTTGACTGCATCGGTGCGCACCTTCGTCTGCGTTTCCAGCCAGGCCGGGACAAGAGCCGGAGCATCGTGGAAGTCCTGGGGCAGCAAGTGAAGTCGTTCGCAGAACTCCTGGTACGCCCCCTGGTTCTCGCGCCACTCGGTGACCTGCCGCTCCAGGCCTTCCTTCTCGGCATCCGCGGCCCGTCCGGCGCGCTCTGCTTCGGCGATGCCCTCCTTCAGCGTGGCCTTGCTGCGCGTCAGGCGCCGCACTTCATGGCGGAAGACATTCGTGTCCAGCATGGTCCGGGCGAACTCGAACGCCTCGTCCAGCACGCCGAGCAGGTCGGAGGCGGCTTCCGGACGGCGCGACACGAGCTCGCGCGCCGACGCCGAGTCGTAGTACCGAAGCGCCTTGCGCTGGCCTCCGCGCCCCTCGGAATCTTTGATATCACAATACAAATCAACAACTTGCGAGCTGACCGAGTGGCTCGCAACGGCGCCCTTGGTGGCTGTGACGCGACCGGCGAGCTGGTTCAGGTGACCGGTCGTTTGTTCCAAAAGGTCGGCAAGGCCGGAGCTTTCGATCAGCACGCTGCCATCCTTGTCCAACACCATGGCCTTCAGGCATTGCCTCACCTTGGCACCCAGGGAAAACTCTCCCAGGGCGTTGGGTACGCCTGGCACCCTGGAATCCTTCTTGTCGACGAAGCGTGTCAGGAAGGCCGCATCGACGGCCAGCGTCTGCAGCTGCGTCTGGTACGCATTCCAGGCGTCCTCGATCTTGCCGGCGGCGTCCAGAACCGGCCGAAGCTCGGCCTCCAGCGCCTCACGGCCCTCGAGGTAGGCCTCCTTGCTTTCCACCTGCAGCTTGGCGTCGATGAAGCTGCTCATCGACCTCATGATGGTGTCTTCGACGTTGCGTTCGTCCTCCTCGGCCGACTCTCCCATGACATTCATCAAAAGCTGCGGCGCGACCACCTGTCGGAAATAGGCTTCGTCGAACCGCTCTCCCGGACCGGACGTGACCTTGGAGAAGGCGGCCGACGCGTCGCCGGCGCCTTCACGGTGGAACATGACGTTCTGCCGGACCACGTCCGGGCTCATGAACATCCCCACCACCTTGCTCCACTCGGCGGCGGTGTTCCAGATATTCCACTGGCCTCGGATGTTCTTGACCGCGGCCTGAAGTGCGGACGCGGTGGTGAACTCGATGGCGGTGCCATCCATGCGGCAGGCCGGGACGTCCTCCAACGCGCCGGAGTAGCGATAGAAGCGCGGACTGTCGTCATCTCGGTTGGCACAGACGCCGATCACGAAGGTTTCTGCCGGCGAGTTTTCCGGGTCCGGCGTCATCAGGTCGCGCTGGGTCAGGTCTTGATCGTGGAGGATCGCGAACTCGATGCGGATGTGGGTGGCCACCATGCCGGCCGGAGAGCACCTCTCAAGAAAGCGCGGCTTGAGCACGCGATCCTGGCTCAGCAGGTAGAGAACCGCGTTGGTCAGCGACGTTTTCCCTCCGCCATTGGGGACCTGCACTGCCGTGGACGCGCCACAAAGGTTGATGACGTTGGCTGGCCAGAGCGGACGCCAATTCGCAACACCCATGCTGGGCACCCAGCCCTCGCAGAGGTAGTTGACGATCTCGATGCGGTTGATGAGCGCCATGGCGTTCTTAGCCTTCGGAAGAATCGGAGGGGCGGACAAGCAACTCACGTCCCGCTTCAAGCGGGCCAGTGGCCTGGATCCAAGGTTCGAGTCCCTGGAGATGGTTGTTCTTCATCTCCAGCGCGCCAAGCAGCGACTGGCGGTAGCGGTCTGCCCCGAGGTCGTCCACTTGCGCGCCGTCCACCATCAGCTCGATGAACCGTCCCGCGTACTTGTCCACCTGGGCGCCGCTTTCCGAGATCAGGCAGTTGTAGACCACGTCACCTTTCAGCGCGTCCTGGCCGAGCTTGCGAACCATGTCGTTGATGTACTCATGCATGGCCTGCACGAGGTCGGCGCGCGTGAAGGTCGTCTCGACATAACGCGTCACTTCCGTCGCGACGCGGTTGCGATGGGTGTAGAAAAGTGCGAGCAGCACGAACCAGAGCTGGGTGAACCAGATGCGCCGCGTCGTGATGGTCTCGTTCTTGAGCTGCATGCGTTCGTCGATCCAGCGCTCGCTGAACAACGCGCTCACCTGATCCAGGCGACGCGGCAACAGGAAGACCTTGCCTCCGTGAGCAAGACCCTGAGTCTGGAAGTCGTCCAGCGCCACCAGGTCGAAACCAAACCCCTGCAGGAGGCCTTCGAGCTCGGTGCGCGCCTCCAGGTCGGCGTCGTTCAGCAGCCGGGCGAGCTCCCGCTCGTCGACGCGCCCCTTCCCTCGCGGGATGGTCTCCATGCGGCGATGCTGAAGCAGGAAGGCCTGGACGCGGCCCATCTCGATTCGGTTCATGCTGATGCGCCCCTCTCGACCCTGGCCAACTCCAGGTCGGAATAAATCAACTCGCCAACCACGCCATCGGACCGGGTCGCCACCTCGCGCGGGATCCGAAGTTCAATGGGTTCGCCCTCGGTCAGCGCCCAGGGCGCGACATAGACGCCCAGCAGTTCCGCCAGTTCGAGCGTGCCGTCCAGGACGCACCACCCACGTTCGAGCGCTTCGGAAAGCGGCAGCGGCCCAGACGCCAGGCGAGCCCGGATGACGTCGCCGTATTCGCCAAGAAACCTCAAGCGGGTGTCGGCCACCTCGACTGCGCCCACAGCGGTCTCAAAGCGCGGCGCCATCTCCGCCTTGGTCAGCGAGACACGCACCCTGCCCCGGACGTCTGCCGGCGAGGGAAAGATGCCATCGAGACGAAGCGGACCGAACCGGCGAAACAGCGACTCAAGCTGGCGGTCGGAGGGCGGGCGCTTGACCAGGTTCAGCGCCACCTCCAGGAAATCAGTGGCGCTGACCGCCGACGTGCGGCGCTTGGCGGCGATCTTCGTCAACTCCGCCAGGTCGCGCCCGAACGATTCCAGCGCCTGGTAAACGCGCAGGACCTGGTGCTCAAGGTCGTACACATCGACGGCCAGCGTGTCGTCGAGTTCGTCGCTGTCCGTCGCGCGCCAGGACTTCAGCCGAGCCTCGGCCTGGCGCAGGAGTTCGGACGTTTTCTCGATGACATCGCGGAATCGCGGCATCTTGACCTTGAACACCTCCGAGTCCTTGTCCACCTGGCCGCGCTCGATCTCCTGGCGCAGTTCCACGCTGGCGAACCTGATCGTGTCCAGCAGACCGTCGGAGAAGGAAGGCACCACGTCTAAATCACCGGACTCGATAGCGCGCAGCAACTTGAGGGCATCACCTTCCGCATAGGCGAAATCACTGATGTTGGAAGAGACGCTGATCGCATCCCGGCCGATAGACGTCAGCCGGTAGTCATCGGCGTAGTGCGTGCGCTCCACCAGGTGCGTCTGCTTGTCGCTGACCAGATCGGCCCTCCCGTCGGAGCGGTCGATCGCCCACAGTTCCGTCGGCCGCGCGAGCACGTTGAGGACGTACCGAAGATCCTCTGAATCGACTTGCGGCTCCACCTCACGGACAGAGATCAGCAATGCGTCAAACCCGATGAACTCATTGCCGGACTCGTGCGCCAGCCCCCTCAGCACGTCGAGCACGATGCAAGCCAGGTCCAGATAGCGACCATCCCCGCGTCCAGCGCGCTCCTCCTGCGTGTACACAGGCGAATTGCCTGGCTCCCGCTGCGCGTCATGCAGGTCCAGCAGACGCGCGCTGAGTCGGAGCAACGGGAGGCACTTCATTGAAGGATTAGCGTCTTCTCAATAACAGTTAGCCTTAAAGATAACATATCTCGCCTGATAACTGTAACCTGCTTGACTCTAGGCCATACCCGCGCTGTATACTTTCACAGTTATCACTTGTGAATAATCACCCGCGTGCCACCTTCGAACGTCATAAGCCCCGGAAGCGGTCAGGAAGATGGGTCCGGGCGCATCAGAGACATGGACGTCCTGGTGCGCTGGGAAGGCGAGCTTTCGAACGCGCGCATCCGTGAGGTGTTCGGCGTCCAGGCAGTCCAATCTAGCCGGCTGCTGGCCGCTTACATGGCGGAGCGTGGCGAGGCGCTGTCCCGCGCGACCCCACGCGCACCGGTCAAGCCATCTCCAAGGTTCGACGACGTGGTCCCTCCGACCTCCGCCGACGACTACGTGCGGCTGCTGTCCGGGGCATCGACCAGTCTGCCCGGCTCCGACCTCCTCGTCGATGCGCGCCCTTCCCTGTTGAGCGAGAACCCGCGGCTGTTTGCGGATCTGTTGACCGCGTGCCGCGCCGGTACCGGCCTCTGGATTGCCTACGGATCGATGCAGAACCCTGGCGGGATTGAGCGATCCATCTTTCCTCACAGCCTGGTTCGCGCGCCGCGGCGTTGGCACATGCGTGCGTGGTGCGACCTGCGCAAGGAGTTCCGCGATTTCGCCCTTGGACGGGTGCTCTCGTACACGATGCTGGATCAGGCCGCGCCAAAACTACGCCGTCAAGATGTCGACTGGAACAAGTTCGTCAACTTAAAGGTCGTGGCGCATCCTGAATTCGGCGAGGAGCATCAACGCTTGTTGCGCAGAGAGTACTTCGCCGGAAAGGCGTCCTTGAACCTGAGAGTGCGCAAGGCCCTTGCTAGCTACGTCGTGCAGGATCTCCGCCTTGCGACCGATCTGAAGCGAGATCGGCCACCGCAGTTCCAGCTCTATCTCGAGAATTCCGAGAGTCTGGGAGACCTGTTCAGCGTCGGTAGCGTTCCCTCGTGAGGTCACCACCAAGCTGCAATCCGAGTTTGAAAGCTGCGTCTACTTTGATCGCCAGACCAACTCAGTAGTCAGGGCCCTGGCGCCTTGCGTTGCCACAGGTGCGAGGAGGACTGTTTTCTCGCAAGAGGCCCACTGCGCCGCACCGGAATAGCCTCCCCGTCAGCGTTCAAGAGCTGGTGTTGGTCTTGTGCCGGCCGACATGGGCGACCACCGCCTTGCCGGTCGATTCGTCCCAGGCCCAGTGGATCGACAGACAGGAGTCAGCCTGCTTGGCGCCGATGGTGATGTGCGGGGAAATGTCGTAGGTCCGGCCGCCGTCTTTGGCCTCGTACTCGTCGCCATAGCGGTTGCCAGAGGTCTGCGAGACGTCGTCGGCATAGGTGAAGCCCAGCTTCTTGAAGTGGTCCTTCAGAGATCCGACCGACTTCTTGGACTTGAGGCTGTTCTGCCAGACGCCCGCCACTTCATTGATCGCCTGCAGCGCCTGCAACGCACGCTCCGGATGGCGGAAGGGCGAGTCTTCGGCCGAACTGAACGCGCTTTGCAGGAACGTCAGGTGGTCGTTTTCTTCCGCGGCGCGGCGGACCGCGGCTGCGACCGTGACGACCGGCTCGCCCTCTTCAACTGCTTCTGGCCCTGGAGCCGGCTCATCCACCGCCGGCGCTGCATCCCACATGCCAGGCGACGTGAGTGCCGCGATGTTCTCCTCGTGCCGCTTCACCTGCTCGCGCAACGCGTCGTTGTCCGCCTGCGCTGTCTTGAGCCGCTCCTCCATGTCATAGAGGTCGTGAAGCAGCTTGTCGACGTCGGCCGCATCGGCGGCGGGCTGACGCGCCGATTGGCGTTCTTCGCGGTCAGCGAGGCGCCTGAAATCCGTGATTTCCTGCGGTTCTGAGAAGCGAAATGACGCCGCGTTGAAGACTGCGGTGCACAGCTGCCGCTGGGACCGCGCGGCCATCTCGTCCGTCGAAAGCGACTTGGCAAGCCAAAGCGGATGCGCATAGGGCCTTGCGGTCAGCGTGAACCCTGGCCAGTAGATCCGAATCGCCCCGTCAAAGCAGGCCAGCTCACGGCCCACAAGTTCGTCCAGTTTGTAGGCCGCCCACTTGTCGGCCAGTTCATAGACCTTGGCGACGCCGGCGAGGCTCTCTGCCAACGCGCTGCTGTCGATCAGTGGGGCGTCCTGGCGCGTGCGCCGCGAGACCACAACCACCGGGTGCGCTCGCTGTTGGAGCACGAGCTCGGCGACCAAATCGTCGACCTCAGGCGCCTGGATCACTTCGGGCGTCTTGCTGTAGGCGCGGCCAGCGAGGTAGACCGACCTCAGCCGGCTGATGTCTCTCACCAACCGCGGCGAGCCCAGCTTGATGTTGGCTGGCGCGACCTTGAAGCTCAGGCCGGTCACGCACACCTCCAACGCCAAGTCCAGCCGGTCCGCTGTTCGGTACAGCGTCAGGTTGGTGTACCAACCCAAGCTCTTGTCGTACTGGTCCGGATAGCTCCAGCGTAGGTCAATGACGCGTTCGTTCGGCCGCTCGGTCGTTTGCAAGCTGCGGATGACCAGCCGGTGCCCTGCCATAGGCATAGCGTCGATCTCACCTTCGCCGATCGCCGCGACGACGTCATCGACGTTGACGCGAAACCGCGCGTACCAGTCGGTGATCCACCGGCCGACCAAATCCAGCGCCGCGTGGACGTCGTTGGCGTCGTGCACAGACAGCACCGTTGCGTAAACCGTTCTCATGGGCCCTCCCCTGCAGACCGACCTAATTTCGCTGTGTGGTGAGTATCTGGGCCCAGGCCGTGAAAGCGCATTGGGTGGCTACCCTCACCTCAATTGCGACGGCACGCTATGCAGGGAGAAGCCGGGATAACGGGTTCTATCGGATCAAGCAACGGTCCAAGGTTAAGGGCGTGGGTGTGCTCGCACTGCTTGTCCGGGTCGATCGAAGGTTCAGAGCTTCAAGCGTCGTCGTTGGGCATGTCCATCCATGGATCACCAACGGCCGCCACGCTGAGTTCGTGCCTGCGGCTAGACCACGCGTAAAACACCCCTGCCAGAACGACAGCCAGCCGACCGCTTTTGCGTTCGTGCACGAAGCGTAGACACGGTGAGCCGCTCATCCCAGCCAGTGCCGGCGGGTTTGTCACTGCTGGGTTCCATTTTTCTGGTGTCGCCTTGCCCCTGTACTCGAAGGTGCGGACACCTGTTTTCAAGTCAAGGACTGACCCGTGCAGTGCCAACGCCAAGATAGCCCGGTCGGGTCGTTGGCCTTCTCTGAAATCCAGCGAGGCGTTCTTGGATCCTGGATAGCCAAGCAGCATGAAAGAGTCGGTTGGCTCGAACGCATCGCGCGCCATCTCACGCGGGAAGATCGGCAGACCCGGAACGTGCGTGATGCCTTGCTCGATCAAGGCGTTTGAAGGGATGTCCCATCGCGCCAAGTCCAACGTCGGATGCAAGCTGCGCAGCCCGATGTCACCCAGTTTCACACCGGTGGTGTCGACCGTGATGCGACCGTGAGTGTGATCGAATTCTTCAAGCACGTGCCTGGCTGTGTAGAGCCTTGCCCGCGTGGCGTCAGGTGTAGCCACGAAGAACCCGGTGCCGAGAAGCCGCTCTCTGCCTTCATGATGTTCTTTGGGAAGCAGGAAAGACGTCAGGCAATCTTTGTGAAGCTCCGACACGCTGTGAGCCAAGTTTTGGTCCATAGCAGCTGGATGAAGATCTAACAGCGTTTTCATGCGAGCTTGCGTAGGCGTGTGTCATGGGATGGCCGCCACGAATGTATTGGCGGCTGAATCGCCCACTCATGGTGAAAACTCACCAAGCACCCAGCCCCCACCCGGGACTGTGAACTTTGCCGCGCGCCGTGCTGTGCCTTGCGCATCGGCCTGTCCCTACAGTCCTCGCACGAGGCCAACGGCGGGTGCACAAGCTGCTGAGACTCACGGCGGCCCTCGATGCAACGGCAGCGGCTATCGCTGACCTCGCACTCGGAAATCCTTCGCTACGCGAGTGCCTGGATCGGGACCCTCACCGGCAGGTCGTGGCGTACCCAATTGGTTGCCGCCAGGGCCCGCATGCCCTGGGCGTGGATCTCCGTATCGCCGTCAAGCGATCGCAGTGTGCAGAGGATGTAGACGGTCAAGCCCTCTGCCATTGCGGGCTCGAACTCCCGCAAGAACATCCGTGCCTGTAACGCCCACGTATCGCCGGATACGCCATTGGGGAACGACTTTCGGTGCACCTTCACAGGTGCCCACTTGCCGCCATGTTCGACCTGCGCAGCTTCGTATCCATCGGTGCCATCCTCGCCCTTGAGCGGCACCTTGCTGTGGATGCTGTCGCCGTCCAAGGTGCCAAAGCTCAGCTCCACGTTGGCGCGGACATATTCGGCACCCGTGTTGCCGTCCAAGGGAGGCGCGTAGACCGCCGTGATGATGACCTCGCCTCGGAATTTTCCGTCGCGAAGCAGGCCAGATGGGATGGGATACGGTGCCTTGCGCCAGCGTATTGACGGAACCACGCGCGACTCGAAGATCAGCGTGAAGCTGTCCGCCCGGTCGTACAGGGCGGAGGTCACGTCGCGCGGAAGGCCGGTGCCGTAGTAACGCCGCTCCCAGGGCGTGTACGCGGGTGACGACAACTGCGCAGCGTGGATCATGAGAGCTTTGACCAGCGCCGGACTTGCAGTCAGGCCCGTGCCGCCGGCGATGGCTTGCCAGGCATGTGCAGCCATGCTCGCTGCGATCGGCGCTGCAAAGCTGGTTCCGAAGTTGCGGGTCTGCGTGTTGCCTGCCGTCAGCACTGCAACGCTTGAAGCTCCTGTAGCCCAGGGAGCATGCACTCCGCCACCAACGTGAACGATGTCGGGCTTGGGCGTGAAAACCGGCCCTGGCCCGCGCCGGCTGTAGGCCGCCGGTTCACCGGGCTCATTCAATGCGTCGACGGCGCCCGCGTGACAGACCGATCCCACCGTGAGCGCGCGCACCGACTCCCCGGGACAAGACACCTGGTCTTGGAGCGTCGCCAGGCTGGGCCATGTGCGGCGCGGCTCCACGACATAGTTTCCGGCGGCCACGACGAAGAGCACATTGAACTGGTCGCTCAGCTGATCAAGCGCCTGTGCGAACTCGCTGAAGGTCTGTTCGTCGCACCCATGCGGCGAACCTAGAGACAGATTCCATACCCGCACGTCCGGCTTGCCTCGCACCGCCTCTTCGAGGCGTGTGATCAGGTCGCTGACGAAACTGCCGTTCGGGCCGGACTCCAGGCCGCACGCGTCGTACACCAGGGCACCGACGGGTGGCAGGTCCAGGTGACCGCCGTTCATGCGATGAGCACCAGCCACCAGCGATGCCACATGCGTGCCGTGCTCGTGATCAGTGTCCGGCGGGAGGACGAAGGTCGTCCTGCCCACGATCCAAGGCGCCAGGTCAGTTGCAGCAGGCCCGGTTCCCGTGTCGAACACGCCGACGGTCGGCAGCCCCGCGACGGGTGGATCCAAATGAGGCCCCGCCGCGACTGCAACCGCGCTGCCGCCGGTGGCTGCCGGCTGCAACTGCGGCTCCGGCATCAGGCGCCGCAGGCCTGGGAAACTGAGCAGCGCATCGAACTTGTCCTCGCCGAGATTGCTGACGTCCATGAGGCTGGCGTAGAACCAGCCGTGGCGTGACTGTCTGAAAAAGCGGTACTTCAGTCCGAGATGACTCAGCAGGTGACGAATCGCCTGGAACAACTGAGCGTTGGCGGCATCGTTGCCGTAGCGGAAGAAACGCAGCAGTGCGCGGCCGCGTTGCTGGACGGCCAACGTCCCCTCAGGGTTGCGCTGGGCCCGCCCCCAGGATTCGATGCGCTGGATAGCACTCAGGTTGGCGCGAATCTCCTTGATGTCGCGATCAAGAATCACGCTACGCAGCGCGGTGATGCTGCCGCTGTGCGCGCCGACCAGCATTTCTTCGACACGCTCATGCCCAGCGGGCATCAGCCCTGCTTCCTCAACCACCTTGAGTGGGCGGTGGGACTTCGCAATGGCCTCATGCCGCAGGCGAAAGATCAACGGGGCGAGCGAATGCGGGTGGGCCTGCATCTGTGCCGCCAAGCCCTCCGTCGCGCCGTCCAGCGTCGCGGCGAGCGCTTGACGATACGCGGCGTCAACCAGCACAAACTCTTTCTTGGGCCCACCGCCGGGCTGCATCCCTTGCAGATCCTGTCGATCAAACATGATCTGCTGGAATGGATTGTCCGGGCTCGGTTGCGGCACCGGTCGTTGCGGTTCAGCCGGACTGTTTGTCGTCCTCCTCGTGGCCATCTGTACCTCCCTCCTGAGTGATGTTGGTGACGTGACGCGTCGAAACACCGTAGAGCTTGGCCAGCACGCGCAACGAGAAGATCTTGCGATCCCAGCGCCGCAGCCAAGCCATCTCGGCATCCTGAGTGCTCAGCGGCACGCGTTCTATCAGCGCCAGCGTCAGCCCAAGGCGCCGAAACACTTCGTCTTCATCGACCTGGGCCTGACCAGCCAGCACGGCGCTGCGCTTGGAATCCAGACAGACCTGTTCGATGACCGCGCCCGTCAGCCCCTCGGAGCGCGCGACCAAGGTCTTGAAATTGATGTTCGCTGGCGCGTAGGTGTCCAGGAACCGCTGCCAAAGCGTCTCGCGCACCAGTTCGTCGGGAAGGGGCATCGGCAGCCTGAAGCTGAACCGGCGCCAAACCGCGAGATCCAGGAGTTGGTCATGATTGGTCGCTGCCAGCAGGATGGTGCTGTCCGGCAAAGCGTCCATGTTCTGCAACAGCGCGATGACCACTCGCTGCAGCTCGCCCACGTCGCGCTCGTTGCCACGCGCGCCAGCCAGCGCATCGAACTCGTCGAGAAACAGGACACACGGACGCTGCTCCGCATATTCGAAAACGCGCCTCAAATTCCGGCTGGTCTGCCCGAGCAAACTGCTGACCAGCGTGTCGCACCGGACGGTCAGCAGTTGCAGGCCCAGCTGCGCGGCGACCCAGCGTGCCAGCTGGGTCTTGCCGGTCCCTGGAGGACCGTGCATCAGCAGTCGATTCGGCAATGCCGCATTGGCGCGCACCAACGCGTCATGGTGGCGCACGCTGGACAGAAACTCCTGGACTCGCGACTCGATGGCACTAGGCAGGACCAACCCCACGTCCCGCACCTCGGGCTGACTCACGTCGACCGTGTGCAGCCGGCTTTCGCCGTCGACCGGGAGGTTGTTCAACGTGATGCCGTTCTCAGCGCTTTGAGCGGTTGCGAGGGCGGCCGGAGCCCGGGACAGGCGCTCGCGAATCTGACGAGCCTGCTGCCGATTACCAGTCTCTTCAAGCTTGTCAGCGAGGAGACCCGCGTAGTTCGCAGCCATACTCGCATTGGCACGCAAGGCGCCGTCGAGTATCTTGAGAACTTCAGACAGGTGGTCCACTTCGATCCGGTTTTATGAGCTGGCGTCGCAGTTTAGGCGCCCGTTGATCCGTTTTTCACGGTGTTTGCGCCGATTTTTTAGGGATGCGTATCAGGCGGCGCGCCGATGCCGGCCTTCCAGAACCAGCGGCGAGGCACCAGCAACCGTAGAAGCGGACAGCAGCCCTCACCGTCGGTGTAGAGGGTGACCGTGCTCAACGAATGATTAGCGCGATTCCGACATCCGCACTGTTCAATGACTGGATTTCCAGTCGTTGAGGGCAGTTTTCGCTATCAATGACTGGAAATCCAGTCGTTGTCGCCGTGCGCAAAACAACACCGCTTGCCTCCCGGTAGAGGCGTTTGCGCGGGTCGTCATGGGCTCTTGGCTTTGCGCCGCCCTACCCGGCTCACTGCCAATGGGCACCGGCATAGGCGTGAGCTAGACCGCGCAAGCCGCCGCCCGTGTGCCTCCGGCAGAAAGCCGCAACGATCGGCTCGATGACGCATCAGCCACCGGCTGCAGCCTTGACCTTGGCTTTGCCGGCCGGCGAAGGCTGACTGATTCGCGCAAGGAGCTCCTTGACCATGTCGGCCTGGGACTGCGCCGTCGCGGTGGCCCCAGCTAGCAACCGCTCGAGTTCCGCGTTGCGCTGCTCCAGATCGCTGGCCCGAGCACGCAGGGTTTCGTACTGCTGGGCCGCTTGCTGGGCCTGATCACGCAGGTTCGCGGCGAGCTGCGTCTGGACGGCCAGGCGCTCAGCGGCCGACTTGAGCTCACGCAACTGATCGTCGACCTGGCGTCGTTCAGCTCGGGCCGCGGAAAGCTGCGCCAAGGCTTCCGCCTTCTCCTGCAGCGCAGAGCGCAGTTCGGTCTGCTTGGCTGTCAGGGCTTCGACCGCGTTGGCCACCTCCCGCTGCAAGTACTGCAGCTGCTGTTCGTGCTGGCGGGCTTCGCGGTCGCGCTGCTCGCGGGATGCATTGCGGAAATGCTCCAGGGCCTCGCGCGCGTGGGTGTGCTTCTCCTCCAGCGAGGCAACGTGGACCTGGGTGGCCTTGAGCTGTTCCTGGGCGCCTTCCAACTGCGCGCTGAGCTGTGTCGTCACCTGGCCATGTTCTAGGCGCAGCGCGGCCAACTCGGCTTCCACCCGCTGGCGGGCGGTGCGCTCGGCCGACAGCTCGACCTGGCTTCGCTCCGCCTCGGTCCTGCCGGAGCGTGCTTCGCCTCGGGACTTCTCAAGCAGTTCCTTCAGGCCGCGAACCTCTTCGGCATGCCCTGCTCTGAGCGCGTCGAGGCGCTCCTGCGCCTCGAACTCTAGGCGTCCGGCCAGGTTGGTGACGAATGCCAGCAGCTCCTCGCTGACCGACCCCTGAGGCACGCCGGCGCCACCTTCGTCGGCCTCGATGTCCTTCAGGTGGCGAAAGATGGTCGCCTTCGACCCGGTGTTGCCCAGTTCTATGCGGATGGCGTCGATCGACGGGTGCCTACCCGCCTTGATCAGCGCGAGCCTGGCCCGTTGGACTTCGCCCTTCGTCACTCCCGCTCGTGCCATGTCTGCCACCAATTTCGTATGTATTACGTATCGTCAGTATTACGTACCACGAAACAGGGGTCAAGGCGGCAAGAGCTGCGCATTCCTGAGAAGTCTTAATATGTAGTTATTGCATCTGAGCGACCCAAAGCGTAAATGCGACGCCTCGGCCGGGCAAAAAAACGGCCACATCCGATCGGAATTGGGAGCCCAAAGCCAAACAGGCCTTGAAGCGTCCCGAACTGAGGCTGAACTGCCTCGATGGGACTCAGAAGAGCGCGGCTTTTCGGCTTTCGCAGATCGGCTTGCTGGCTCGCTTGCATCGCGGCTATGCAGGATCGTGGGGCAATCACCGACAGCCAATACACGGCTTATGCGGATCAGTTGATGGCGGATCAGCGTCTCAGCCACCACAGCAACAGCCCGGTCATGCCCGTCGCAGCCAAGGCGATACCAAGCACGGCGTTCACCGCCTCAAGCGCGAAGCCGCCGAGTTCGCCTGTGTGCAGCGGGTAGATGACGCTGTTGGCGCTCGCCCCGGGGTCCAGCTCGTTCCAACGGTCGGCCCGCAACACTGCGCCGGTCAGCGGATGCATCCAGACCGAGGTCAGGCCGTTGGGATGCGGGTCGTCGGCCAGCATCAGCCGCACGCGCACCGGCTTGGCCGCACCTGCGGGCAGCGCGATGTAGCCGACGGGCGCGCCGCCGAAGCGGGCCATCGCCGTCGCGACCAGGGCATCCAGCGGGGCGGGCTGCAGGGCCGTGTCGCCGACTTTGATCTTGGGCGGGGTCCGCGGCGTCTGCCCTGCCATCGAGGTCACCGCTTGGGACAGCGGCTTCCAGGCCATGTAGGCCCCGCTGGCAACCGGCACAGCGATCAGCAGGCCGAGCAGAGCGCCGGCGGTGCGGTGCAGGTCGAACAGCCCGCGCAATACGCCGCGATCCAGTGTCAGCGCAAAGGCCTGCTTCCAGCGTTTGGGCCACCACAGCACCAAGCCGCCGATCAACAGCACCAAATAGGCCAAGGCCAGCACGGCCAACAGCGGCTTGCCGGTCTCGTTCAGCAGCAACGAGCTGTGCAGCTCGAAGACGAAGTTGAATAGCCCCTCACGTTCGCCGCGGCGGCCCAGTTCGCGGGCGTCGCGCGGGTCGAGGTAGATGAAGCCTTCCCACGCCTTTCCGCGCACCGTCGCGCGCAGACTCTCACCAGCCTCGCGCGGCGGGCGCAACACGAAGGACGCTTCAGGCCCGAACTCGGCCTGCAAATGCCGGCGGGTGCGCTCCAGCAGGTCCAGCGCGGCCGGGCCGGCCGATACGCTGAATAGCTCGGCGTTGAGCCAACGGTCCAGCGGCTTGAGCACGACCAGGATGCTGCCCAGCAGCGCAACGACGATCAGCGGCAAGGCCAGTGCAAGCGCGAGCCAGCGGTGCAGCTTCAGCCAGAAGCGGCGCATCAGAAGCTGCGCCGCCAGCTGACGGTCAGCGTGCGGCCACGGCCGGCGAAGTAGTCGTCGTTGGTGCCGGCCGGGTTGGCCTGCGAGTAGTAGCCGACGTACTGGCGGTCGAAGAGGTTCTCGATGCCGACGCCGAAATCGCCCCAGGCCGTGCCATGGGTGGCTGCCAGGTCAGCCAACGTGTAGCCATCGAAGTTCTCCTCCAGCCGCGACGTGCCGACCATGCGGCCGGTGTTGATATGGCGCGAGGCCAGCCGCGTGGCCTGCAGGCGCACGTTGCCCTTAGGCGCGAACTGCCAAGCAGCGGCCATCACCAGCTTGTCAGGCCCCTGCGAACGAGCGCCCAGGCTCACGTCCAACGGTGCATCGGGTTGTGTGGCCGTCTTGCCGCGGGTGCGGGCGTAGCTGGCGCTCAGCGTCCAGTCCGCCAGCGGCTTGACCTCGCCGTTGAACTCCAAGCCCTTCACCTGCACCGGCACGCGCAGCACGCCGCCAACACCGGTGGCCGCGTCGACACGGATCTGCGAGCCCAGCTTGGAGCGCGAGTCGTAGACCGAGGCCGAGAAGCTGCCCAAGCGGCCGCGCCAGGCCAGGCCCACCTCGCGGTTGTCGGTGACGACCGGCTCCAGCGAGATCAGCTTGTCCACCGACTGGTTGGCCGTATTGACCGCACGCAGCACCAGGCCGACGTCGGGCACGCCGAAGCCCTCGTTGTAGGCCACGAAGGTGGACCAGCCGCCACCCAGGCGCCAGACCGCGCCCAGGCTCTTGACCCACTGGCTGAAGCTGCGCTCGCCGCCCTGCACGGCGGTGTTCTTGTAAAAGGCCAGCGTCTGGTAGCTGTCGACCTTGAGGTTGGCGCTCTCGCGGCGCGCACCGCCGCGGATGGTCACCGGGCCCAGTTCGTATTCCAGCTGCGCGAACGGTGCGGTGCTGGTGAACTTCAGCGGCGGCACCCACGTGCGGTTGGTCAGTGCCAGGCGCTGCTGGGACGTGTCCTTCAGCCAGTCCAGGCCGGCGGTGAGCTCCAGGCCTTCGACGAAGAGGTCGGGCCGCACCCAACTCAGCTTGACGCCGGCCTTGTCGGCGACCACCTCGGACTGGTCGATGAGCTGGCCCTGCGGCGCGATGCGGGTGTCCTGGAAGGTGGTCGCAGCTGTCGCGCCGTAGAGGGCGGCGAAGTCCTGCTTGTAGACCTGGGCGCGCGCCTGGCCGCCGGCCAGATCGGCGTGGCTCCAGTCCAGCGAGACCGTGCGCACGTCGTTGCGCGGCGGGCTGCCCGGCGGCGTGCCAGGCGTGGCGCCGGTGAGCTGGCCGGTGGCGCGGTTGCCGGGCACCGGCTTCCAGTCGCCATCGCCTTCGAGGCGGAACTTGTTGAACGAGAACTGCAGGCGCTGGGCGCCGAAGTCGTGGCCCAGCTTCAGGAAGATGTCGTCGGCGCGCGAGTCCTGCGTGTCGCCCTGCACGGCCTCCAGGCCGAGGCGGCGGCCGTCGCCGTCCACGCCCACGCCGCGCAGCGTCGCGCCGACGTGCAGCAGCGCGTCGAAGTTGCCCTTGTGCTCCAGCGTGTAGGCGGCCTTCCACAGCGCGTCGTCGCTGTGGCCCTGGGTGCCGTACTTCAGCTCGACGCGCTGGCGGGTGCCGGTTTCGCGCGGTGTCTTGGAGATGAAGTTGATGATGCCGCCGGTGGCGCCGAGGCCCTGGGCGGCGGAGGCGCCGGAAATGACTTCGATGCGCTCGATCAGCGAAGGGTCAGCGAAATACCCCTCGCGGGCGCCGTTGCGCAGCGGGTTGCTCTGCGGCACGCCGTCGAACAGCAGCAGCGCCGTGCGTCCGCGCATGGATTCACCGAAGCTGGTCATCTTCTGGCGCGACGGTGCATAGGAGGGCGCCAGCACGGACAACACCGCGCTCAGGTCCTCGGCGACCAGGGTTTGCGTCTCGATCTCCTGGGCGGTGATGACCGATACCGCGCCGGGAATCTTGTCGATGGCCTTGGTGCCGCGGGTGGCGGTAACGACGACGCGCTGCAGTTGCGGGTCGGCGGGCTGCTGGGCGACGGCGGGAAGCACAGAGAACAGAGCAAGGGCGAGCGGGCTGAAGCGCAGGGAGGTCACGGTTTGGATTTCGAAAGTGGGGGGCACTGCCGGAGGAGCGCTCGGCTCGATACAACGCAATGTTAATTCATAATGCGAATCAATCTCATTTGCATGTTTCGCGTCCCCCGATTGCCGCGATGTACTCCGGCCATTTACGTGTGGAATGGCCGCGGCCCGGGACACGGTGACCGTTGGCCGGCAGCGTTCCGTGCAGGATCCTGGGGTTCAACGGCTTGGGGTGATGCCTGGGCCTGGGGAGCCGCTACGTTTGCCCGTCGCCTGATGACCTGGTCGGCCGTGCGCCGCCGCTGAGCCGCCCTGCCGGCGCAATCCGCACTTGGTCCTGCCTGCAGAGTGGGGAGCTGCTTGGTCTGCACGCTCCTCATGCGCTGCTAGCCTGACAGGCCTGCCGCCGATCTGCCGCAGACCCTGGCGCACGCCGCTGCCTCCGCGTGCAAGCTGCCCAGCCTGGACCGCATTCGTCCGCCTGCTTCCTAGCCGAGCCCGTCTTCGTGCCCGCCACCAAGCTCCAGTGCGCGGATGCCGCTGGAGCGAGGCCCGGCATTGGTCAAGAGCAGTTGGATATCTGGCAAGCCAGCGGAACTCGAACCTGCGCTGCGGTGCTCGCGTCGCGCATGCCAACTGCACGGATTCCGCCGGCAAGCAACAACTGTCAGTCCTTCAACTCTTGTCGAAAGGCACGCAAGGGGTCCAAGAACGAGGGCGCCCATCTTTCGGACCCTGCACTCCCCTCAGGAAGCCATCTCGCTTCAGGGAAATGTCGCTCCGCAAAATGCGCCCACCTCCGCAGTGGGTCGTCGACCGGAAGTGTGCTCTGCAGGACCACCAACATGAGCCGCCCAGCTGCAAACGCCACGCCCCACGCCGCCGTGGGAATATGAGTCGCGCCTTCCAACCAGACGGTGATGTCCGTCTCGTGCGGGAAGCCCTTGAGCGCAGCCTGCGCGCCGCGCCTGAGATCCATAGACAGACGCTGCTCTTGCGTCACGGTCTCGAGTAGCTCGCGCGTTTCGCGTAACGATCGCAAATATTCTTCTTGTGTCGACATCACACCGATTTTCGGGAGTCGCATGCTCGCCGCTTCCGGACGCGGCTTTTTCCAATATCGCACCCCGAAGTTTGAATTCCGATTCGGCATGCCAACGGAACAGTGCTACCTCGTGGCGGCACACGCGCGGCGTGGAGCTTTACCCAAGAAGCTAGCGCAGATCAGGCGGTATTCCGAATTTGAATGTTTGCCCGATCGCACCACGGTGGCACTGCACACCAGTCCTTGGTGTTTCAAAGGCGGTGTCAGAACATTTGGACATCGCTACCAACCTCGCAGCGCCCACCCATCGCCTCTGCGCACGAGCTTTCATGTTCATCACCTATCCACCCTATGAGTTCCCCATCCCACAAGGCCTGGCCCACCCCGACGCGCGCTATTGGCGTGTAGTGGAGCTGTCTCTGCACGCCCCGTGGTTCCTTCTGTCGGTTGAGGTGCCTGACGGCGAGGCCGGGATGAGCTTCGTGCGCACCATGATCTTCGCCTGGGAGAGCGACCTCATCAGCTTCATACCCACCGTGGACGCTCGGGAGATCACAGGTTTGGTGTGCATGGTTCCCGGCTGGAAAGCGCCATGTGGCCAATGGACGTCCCGAGAAGTTCGCGAGGTCTGGCTCGCCAGTGCTGAAGATGGACAGCAGTTCCTGCAACTGATCGACACCGATGGTCAAGCGCTAGATGTAGGCCTGCCGACTGAACCGGATACCGCAGTCTCTGATCGTGAATTGCTGCTGAAATTCAAGCCGCGCCGCCGGCGGCAGCCCGCTGCCCGGCAACTCAGGAAGTCCGCGCGACCAGGCGCAAAGCATGCATGGCCAGCGTGATCTCTGACGGCATGATCTTCTTCGTGAATGAGCGTGATGCCCCGCCTGTAGATGACCAGGCGACAGTGGACGTTCTGTCGTGGCGCCTCTTTCAGGCGCCCGCCGGCGCTCTTCACTTGATGACGTACCGCGATGGACAAACTGTTCGGGTCACGTCGCCCGTCAGCGCCGTGGACCTGAAGCGACGCACCCTAGCTACATCGTCGGGCCGCCTTTACAAGCTCCTTGCTTCGCCCGAAGAGGACCGTATGGCCGTCGCGCTGCTGCGCGCCAACGCCATCCGAGTAGGACTCCTGGGAGCCATTGACGTGAGCGACGACGCCTGGACAGAGTTTCTCGGCCATGTCGTCGCCCGTTCGCTTTTCCGCAGCAGCGCCGGGCTTCAGTAGCTACTTTCGTGTGTAGTAGCTACTTCAACACCATGCAGGACGCACGGCAAGAACCGTCCTCGCGAGGGCTACACCGCGCAGTAGCAGTTCTTGCCTGCGCGGTTGGCGCGAAATCGAAGCTCGGTTCGCGGGCTGATTGATCGAGCGAGCATTCGGTTTCGACGACGAACGGCCGATCGAGATGGCCAGTGAGCCTGCGGCCTCTCGCCGCTGAGACGATGCCTTTCGGCGTTCAGGCGCACGGGGGTCGCGCCATCGTCGACAACGGACGGCTGATGCCGCTCGAGCTCAGGCGGTCTCTGCACAAACGTACACTCAATCGCACTCACACTAATTCATACAGTGTAGCGGATGGACGGACCCATGCCTCAGACGGCCGAAGCACTTCCCAACCAGCGGCGCAGATCGCCGAGCACGGCGTTGGGAGATGAATTCCCTTTCCGAATATTCCGGACGGTCGCGTAGCGTGTCGCCCGAAAGGTTCTCATGGGCAAGACTCTCCACAGCCGACACAACACCATCTTCCTGGACATGCTCAGGGGCCTGCGCGAGCGGAAGCGGCTGCGGCAGACCGACCTTGCCGTCCTGCTGGGCAAGAGTCAGGCAACGGTCAGCAAGGTCGAGCGAGGCGAGCGGCGCCTCGACGTCATTCAGTTGAGAGACTGGATAGCTGCGCTGGACATCAGCTTCTTGAGATTTGTTCGAACGCTGGACGCAGAGCTGCGCTCCCACGGGATCACCGATCCGCGCATGCGCCAAAGAACGCGTCGACGCCAACTTCGAGCCGGCACAACGCGACGGCGCCCCCGGAGCGATGAGTAGTCCCTCCAATTGAGGAGTCTGCGCGGACGCGGTCAACCTCTCGGTGGTCACACAGAGGATTGAGACCGGCGCGGCGCTGGCTGCGCGCAAAGGCCAAAAAGGGTCGCTTGGGATGGTCACGTGCGCCACCAAATTGACGCGCATCGCGCCGACTTCCTCGGCGAGACTAGAAAGCCGGCGTAGACAACATGCGGGGGATCGCCTGAACGCGAGCGGTTGACCTCCGCGCAAATGCAGCGGCAGTGCATATACTGTGCTTTTGTACAGCGCGAGTGCGACTTGCGCGCACCAGTGGCGAGATGCCCATCCGCGCAGACCAGCGGGCTGAGCAACTCTGGCACTGCCGAGGCAGCATCGGAGGCCGTGTGTCGATCGCAGGAGCACCATCAGACAGAATTCCGATCTATGCCCGCGAAGGTCGAAGACTATGTGCTTGCCGCTGACCGTGAGAACACGGTTCGGAGCTATGCCAGTGCCCTCAAAAACTTCGAGGAAGTCTGGAAGGGCCTGCTGCCCAGCACGAGCGACACCGTAGCCCGCTACCTGGCCGAGCACGCGACCACCTACCGACTCAGCACGTTACGGCTGCACATCGCCGCGCTGTCCCGGTGGCATGCGGACAACGGGTTCCCCGACCCAACGCGGGCGCCACTCGTCCACAAGGTGCTCCGCGGCATCCGCTCCAAGCATGCGACGGCTCAACGACGCGCCAGACCGCTGCTGCTGGATGTTCTTGAGGACGTCTCCAACTGGCTGCTGGCTGCCCAGGCAGCTGCGCGCCAGCAGGGGAACCGCACCAAGGAGCTGCGCCTAAGCCGGGACCGCGCGCTGGTGCTGCTCGGCTTCTGGCGAGCCTTTCGGTCAGACGAGCTTGCCAGCATGCGGATTTCGGAAGTGCAAGCCGTGCGGGGTCAAGGACTGACTTGCCGGCCAGGCCGGACCAAGACGACCGACGAGGACGAAGACCGGAGCTTCTACTGCCCTGCCCTTTCGAGGCTGTGCCCGGTCGACGCCTACATCGATTGGATCGAGCTCAGTGGCCGCACGTCCGGGCCGGTGTTCCCCGGCATCGACCGCTGGGGCAACATCTCCGCCGCTCACATGGCGAGCCAAGCCATCCTTCCGTTGCTTCGTCGCATCCTCGCTGAGGCCGGGACTGCCGAGGCCGCCACCTATTCGAGTCATTCCCTGCGGCGAGGTTTCGCGGGCTGGGCCAGCGCCAATGGATGGGAGTTGAAGGAGCTGATGGAGCACGTTGGGTGGCGCGACGCCAGCTCGGCGCTGCGCTACATCGACGTGCCTCGTGATGCCGTGAAGGCTAAGTTCGAGCGTGGCCTTTCCAACAGCAGCCCAGGGGCTGCCGGCACGCAGGGGTGATGGCCCCCTGACGATTACCCCCCAACGAGCCCCTGCATCAGATGCCGCAATTGACCCTCCCTCGAAAGCTCTGGCATGAGTCCACGGATGGAGCGGTGACCGTTGAACAAGCCGCTTTGCCGTCCCGAACAGACTCGTTCGTCGTTCTGGGTGAGGCAGGCATGGGCAAGACCGAGCTGCTCAGCTGGTTGGGACAGCAGCCGGGCCATGTCTACTGCACCGCGCGCAAGTTGAACAACACCCGGCTGGATGCGGCTCGATTGCTTGGCGACGCCACGACGGTGGTCATTGATGCCCTCGACGAGCTCAGCGTCCAGGGAGACGGGGACGCCGTTGACCTCGTTCTTCAGCGGCTCGGTGACTTGGGATACCCACGGTTCGTGCTGTCGTGCCGCGTAGCGGACTGGCGCAACGCAACCGCCGTTGCCGCGATCCATGAGGTCTACGCAGAGCCCGAAGTGTCGGTGATGCACATGTGCGCCTTCGACGATGACGAGGTCCTTGCCATCTTGACCGGCAAGCTCGGCACCGAAGCCGCCGCGGTCGCTGTCGTCGAGCACTTCGAAGGCGTCGGACTGGGCGGGCTCCTGGCCAACCCTCAAACGCTGGAGATGATCGCCAGTGTCGCCAAGGCGGGTCCGCTTCCCAACACCAAGGAGGCCCTCTTCCGGCGCGCCGCAGATGTGCTGCGCTTTGAACACCGCGATGAAAAGATCGAACGCCAGCCGAGCATGGAGGCAGCGTTGGATGCCGCCGGCGCTGCATTCGCGGCCTTGATCCTGACCGGCAGCGACGCTGTGACGGTGGCCACGGCCAACTCGGAAGATGGAGAAATAGCGTTTGCGGAGGCGGCGGCGCTGCCCATGGCCTCGGAGTTGCGGCCGGTCTTGGGCACCCGGCTTTTCGCCACAGTTGGCGCGGCGAGTCGTTTCAGCTACTGCCACCGGCGCATCGGGGAATATCTCGGCGCGCGGTGGCTGGCGAAGCAATGCTCCACGGTGATGAAGCGCAAGCGCTTGCTGGCCCTTTTCCACTCGCATGACGTCGTGCCGTCGTCGCTTCGAGGCCTTCACGCCTGGCTGGCCACCCATCACGGTGACCTGGCCGCTGAGGTCATCGGCAAAGATCCCATGGGCGTCATCGAATACGGCGACGCTGATTCCCTGGATCGAGCCCAGGCCGGTCTGCTGCTGGATGCGTTGGAACAGGCTGCACGGGAAGACCCCAACTTCCTCAAAGGGCCTTGGCAACGGTTCACGATATCCAGCGTGGCGCAGCCGTTCCATCTAGATCGGGTGCTTGGCCTGGTCAGCCAGAGGAGCACCCCGCTGCGGTTGCGCATGCTGCTGCTCGGCGCCGTCCGGTGCTCCGGTATTGCCGATCCGCTGTTCGATGCCTGCATGCACATCGCAATCGACCCACAGGAGGCCTTCGCCGTCCGATCTCGCGTCTGCGACGTGCTGATCGATTCCTCGCGCACGAACCTCCCTGAACTTGTTCAAGCGCTGCGAAGTGCCGGAGATGACGGCGTGCGGCTTGCTCTGGACGTCGTCGAGGAAAAGGGCTTCGGGCCGTTCAGTGATGCGGACATCGCGCAGTTGGTCGTCAGCCACGCACAGCGCAACGACAGGACCATCGGCTTGTTTTCGAAGATGGTCCGGATCGCTCCCGACGCACGCGTCAGCGGCATCCTGGATGAGCTGGCCAAGCTGTTGGCGCCTCCGAGCAGCCGGTTCGAGCGGGCTGGCAATCACGAGCTGACCGACCTTGCGTATAGGCTTATCGCCAGGCGGCTTGCATGGCAACCGGTTGAGGCTTTGGATTTGTGGAGGTGGCTCAAGCCTTTTCACACCGACACGTATTACGGTGGCTCAGAACGGGTAAGGGTGCATGAATTCATCAAGAACCGCCCTGACCTCCGCCGCCCCATTCAGCGCCTGGTGCTGCTTGAAGAGCCAGGTCCGAAGACGATCTATCAGCGAGGGTGGCGCCTCGAAAGCCGCTCCAGCGGCTACGGCTACACCGACGACGACATCGTGGCTCTTCTTGAGAGCTTGGACCCGACAAACCGGTCTGACAAGCGCTGGCGCGATCTGCTGACGCTGGTGCGCCACTCCGACAGCGCGGGCAAGGGCCCGCGTGACGCAGCCAAACGCTTCGTGCAGAACCGGCCCGACATGCAGGCTTGGATCGACCGGTTGGCTGAACCCCGGACGCCTGAATGGGAGATCAAGCAAGAGCAGGAGAAACGCAGGCGCGCCGCAAAACAGGCCGTTCAATGGCAGCAGCATCGTGCGACTTTCGGCAAGAAGCTGACCGCCATCGCAAGCGGGCAACTTCAACCCATGATCGACCTGTCGAGCGCCTACCTCGACAAGTTTCACGATCTGAACCATGACGCGACGCCGGTCGAGCGCCTCACCCAGTGGCTGGGCCCCCAAATCACCGCGGCCGCTTTGGAAGGATTTGAGGCCTTCCTCCACAACGGTACCGCCCTGAGCCCGGCCACCATGGCCGCCAGCCATGCCGAGTCCAAGCGGTGGCAAACGGGCGCCATCATCGTCGCGGCCATCGCCGAGCGGCTGCGCACCGGACGCGGGTTCGATGGGATCAGCGACGAGAGGATTGCCGCTTGCTTCCTGGAATTGCGGGACACGCGGATCGACGACCACGCCAAGCTGCCGACGCTGCAAGACGCCGTCGAAGCCGAGGCGAAGTCACGAGGTCTCGTCGCGCCGACGTTGGCGATATGGATCCGCCCCCAGCTGGAGGCACGGCGCAGCTACGTGTCTGAACTCCACTCCATGGTCTGGGACGACCTGTCGGATCAGCAGGCGGCTGATCAGTCCCTTCAGTGGCTCCAAGAGATACCTGACATGGCCGGGGAGCCCGAGGCCACGCTCATCGACCGTCTCATCGCATCCCGTAGGTTCACAGCGCTGATCTCGCTGGCCCAAGCGCGGCTGAAACAGCAGCTGAGCGATGAGCGTCGACGAAACTGGCAGGCCGTGCAGTTCGTCGCCAACTTCGACTCGTACCAGTCCCAACTGTCAGGCTGGGCCAGAGCCGACGCCGAACTGATCATGGCGGTTCGCAGCCGATCTGCCAGCAGCCGAAACCGCCGGTTCAGCGTTGCGCTTTCGCCGGCTCAGCTCACGTGGCTGCTCGCTACTTTCCGGGGTGTCTTCCCCCATGGGCGTAGGGGGAGCGACACCGGCGACGACACCCGCGCGCCGGCGTCCGAGTTCCTGTCCGACGTGGCGGACCGGTTGGCAGAGATGACATCTGACGAAGCGATATCCGGATTGACCGCACTTCGCAATGCGCCCGAGGACAGCCACACGGAATACCTCAAGGTGCTGGCGGCCGAGCAGCGAACAAAAGCCACGGAAGAGCGATACCGCCCACCCACGCTCGCCAGCGTAGGAGCCATCGTGCGTGCCCAGCCGCCGTCCACGGTGGCAGACCTGCAATCGACCGTGCTCTGCCTTCTCGAAGAGGTGCAAGCGCGGGTTCGCTCGGACCCGGCCGATTCATGGCGGGGTTTCTACGGTCCGACGGGTCCACACAACGAAGAAATCTGTCGTGACTACTTGCTGGTCATGCTGGGCCCCAGGCCCGAGTCAATTCAAATGTTGCCGGAGGGGCACCTGGCGAACGACAAGCGTGCCGACATCATCGGGATCCTGGCCGGTATGCGGCTTCCCGTCGAGATCAAGGGGCAGTGGCATGCCGACGTCTGGACCGCCGCCGACTCCCAGCTCGACAGGCTCTACACCGCTGACTACGCGGCCGAGCGCCGCGGCATTTACCTGGTCCTCTGGTTCGGCCGTCAGGTCCTGAAATCCAAGCTGCCGAGATCATCGGGACGCGGCAAAAGAGCCCCCACCAGCCCCGAAGAGTTCCGCACCAAGCTCATTGCGTCCAGTCGATCTGCACAGGAGGGACGGGTGGTCGTCGTCGTGCTGGACCTCGAGCGCACATCGATCACCCGCTTGCTGCCGCATGCTCATGCCGCGACGGCGCAGCCCTGATCCCTGGTCTCGAGCCTCAGCAGTTTGAGGGTTGCAGCCCCCACTTATGCGTAGCAAGCTTTGTCGCTAACCTATCGACGACAAGACCATCCAGGGGAGCCATCATGCCGTCACGCTTCGACGTGTTCATCGCTGGGGGATTCCCCACGCATACCTACGTCCATCGTCGGTTCACCGACCCGGTGTCAAAGCGTTTGCGGGACCCGGAGAACGAGATCACCGAGGCCTTCAACAGGCCCGGCATGATCGTCCAGGTATCGGGCCCCTCCAAGTCGGGCAAGACCGTTGCCTTGCACCGCATGATCCCCGAGGCCCAGTTCGTGAAAGTGCCTGGATCCTCGCTATACAGCGAGGAGTCGCTGTGGCGGATCGTGTCCGCAAAGCTGGAAGTTCGGGTAGACCGCAAGGCCACCACCCAAACGACGATGGAAAAAGGCGCCGAGGTCGAAGGCGAAGTCGGTCTCGAACTGGGCGTCGTGAGCCTGGGCGGCAAGATCGGCGGCTCCGGAAAGACCTCCCAAGAGCGATCGTTTGAGCACGCCATCGAAGACGACCTCTTCGGTGCGGCGACCGACGAGTTGCTGCGCAAGGGGCGGTTCTTGTTCATCGACGACTTCCACACCATCCCTTCGACCATGAAGAGGTATGTGGCGGCTCAGCTCAAGGCCGCGGCGGAAAAGAACGTCAAGATCGTGCTGGCCGAGGTGCCGCACATGGCCGACGATCCGATCGCCAATCTGCCCGACCTGTCCGGCCGCATCGAGCGTATCGAGTTCAGTTACTGGTCCGCCGAGGACCTGGTATCGATTGCTATGAAGGGCTTCGAGAAGCTGAACGTGATCATCAACGAATCCGCGCTGCTCGCGATTGCAGACGAGTCAGCCGGCAGTCCGCAGCTCATGCAGCGTCTGTGCCTGGATCTGTGCAAGGAGCTGGAGATCAGCGAGGCTCGACCCGCCCCGGAACGCTTCCAGGTTCGGCTGGACCAGCTCAATGCGGTGTTCGGCACAACGATCCGGTCCGTGGACTACAGCGCCAGCATCTACTTGCTCGAGAACACGCCCAAGCCTGCGGCGCCCAGGGTCTTCCGCGCCAAGGGCGAGGGAACCCTGACGATGAACGAGCTGGCCGTTGCCACACTCTGTTTGAGCCCGCCGAGGATCAACATTCCCTTCGTGGCACAGCGCGACTCATTGGAAGAACGTGCCGCGCGGCTCGTTGCCGATGACAAGGGTCCAGATCGTGAGCTACTGGCAGAGACATTCAGCCTGATGACCGAGGTCGCCCAGAACAAGTCCTTCAAGATTCCCACGCTGGACTTCAAGCCTCACCGCGGCGTGACCATCCTGGACCCATATTTCTTGTACTCGTTGCGGTGGAGCGGCCGGTACTACGACTTGCGGATGATCGTCGACCAGAGCCGGTGAAGTGATAGTTAGGTCACACCTGAGCGCTGCAGCGACGGCACCGATGTAACAGCCGCTTCACCTTCCTCACGAGGCCGCCTATGCTGGGTTCTGGCTCGGGAGGCTTCATGACACCCAGTCCGTTGCTACAAGCGAATCGGCGCGTCTTGTCCGCACAGCGTATCTACAGCGCGGCTCTGGCACGAGTCCGGCCGGGTGACGCCGCCTCGATGTCACGCCTCAGCAAGGCCTCGTTTGTCCTGGGCCTGGCGCATGAGCGCTATGTGCAACTCGCGAAACGAAGATCGCTGCCTGCCTGAGACGCACGCGCTAACACTCCCCTGCCCTTTCGTCTGGACGGCATCAAACCGCATCTGACGACGGGGCAGCGCCGAGCACAAACTTCCATGCGTCAGACCGTTGCAGCGCCTGGTTGAACAAGTCGATCTCGGCTGGCATGTGGTGCCCGGTCTCGGCCACCTTGAGAGAGCACTCCATCTCGATCATCAGGATCACGACCTGACGCATGAACGTGTCGATTTCCGCTCGGGCGTCCACCCGCATCCACAGCTCGCCACAACCGTCGTCGCTGGTGATCAGGTCGATCCGGTTTCCCCCAGCCCCTCCGTAGACCCGAAAGTCCTTGAACATCTCCGACGGTTGGCCGTAATGTTCGGCCAGCAGCTTCTCCGCCCGACGGCGGAGCGGTGGCGGCAGTGAGGTGCTGCCGTCAAAGACTGCCAAAACATCGAACTGCCAAGCGGCCATGGGCATGCTCTAAATGCCAAAGCATGCATTGTGATCAAGCGTGACGGCCCAGACGTCCGAATCGACCTAGCGCCCTCGTTGTTAGGGATAGGCCTCCGTCAGCGTGACGGTCGCTCCGGTCGCCTTGATTCCGTTGACGATGTCGTTGATCGTGCGCGGAATGAACTGGCTCGAATCACCAGTGACAGTCCGCGCCAGCGTGGCGCCCAAGGTCGCCGCGCTGAACGCGCCGGACGCTTTCGTGAAGGTCGAATAGATGTTCACCGAGTACCCGCCCTCGTAGGGCATCACGCAGGCGAAAAACGTCGTCCCCTCGCCGTACTTGGACATCGACGTGTCGCGGCCGTTGGCGGTCATGATCGCGCCTTCACAGGTGGGCACCTGCAGGGACTGGCCGGAAACTGCGGCAAGCGCGGCGAGACCGGTGCCCTTGAGCGGCGACGCCAGCTGAAACCTTGGCGCTCGTTGAGGCAGCGGCGAGGGCGGGATGCCGTTGTTGATCTGGACCGCGCTCATGTTCTTTTGCAGGCCGACTTTGACCGCTTCCACAAGGCGTGCAGGCGCCACGTCGGGGGCCTTCACGTCATAGATCGCATAGGCTTGGCTCGTCTCCCGCGTGGGCGTGGTGCTTGCGCATCCCGCCAGGCCTGAGGCCACCAGAAACAGCCCTGCAGCGCTGGCGAGCGCTTGCAAGAACCGAGCAGACACCGATGACGTGGAAGCGTGATGTGGAACGGTCATGGATCCTCCTTGATGTATGACCTGATGAAAACATCCGAACGGGAACATCGGCCAAAACAGCGCGCGCCGAAATGTACGAATTAGTGTGTGTATGAATGAGTGTACTTTCTGGAAAGTGCGCGCGTGTCCACACGTGCAATTGCTCCCCAGAAGGCTTTCGGCTCCCGCATCAAGGAGCTGCGGCTGCTTGCCGGCATGACCCAGGAAGACCTGGCCGAGCGCTGTGGGCTGTTCAGGACCTACATGAGCCGCATCGAGACGGGCCAGGCCAATCCGACGCTGACGATGATTCACGCGCTGGCAACCAGCCTTGCCGTGACACCGGGCTCCCTTTTTGATCCAGCGGGCGATCCGCCGGAAGAAGCGGTGCCGGCGCCGCGCAAGCCCCGCCCCTCCCGTGGCCGCGTTCGCTAAGCGTCAGTCATCAACCCGAGCGGCCCGGGTACCGAACGAAGACCGCGTCCGCTACCTCTTTGCCGTCCTGAGGGTGGTGGCGGACATCCAGCCGCATGAAATTGGTGCCGGCCTTGAACAACAGGCAATCGACCGCGGACCGGGGTGGAAGTGGCAGTTCAAGGCGCGTCTCGACGAATATGAGCAGCTGCACAGGCTGAATCCGGACCAGAAGAGCCATCTCCTGCGATGCCTGCGCATGTGCGAGGAGTCTCCCAACCTGTTGCGAGGGGGCTTGCTGTTGGCGGCTTGGTCCTTGGTGCTGGCGACCCTATGCAACCTGAGCTGGCTTCTCGCCCCGCAGCCAGTGCTCTATCTCGTGACCCTGGGACTGACTGGTTTGCTCGGCTACGCGACCGCGGCGACCTTGAGCATCTTTGATCACGAGGTCTCAACGGCCACGCGCTGGCAGCGGCGGATGCTCTGCTCAACAGCAGGTGCGTTTGCCGTCGCTGTTTCCATGCTGGTGCCCGATTCGGCCATGCTGATCATCCAGTCCGCTTCCAAGCGCTCGTTCCAGCTCGAACGCGAAGCCTATGCCGCCGATCCAGGGGGTTTCGAAGCGATCCGGCAGCTTGCAAGTGACACCTTTGGCGTCAACGTGGTCCTCGGTGGCGTCGATCAGAGCTGGTCTCTGACCAGTGTGCGCGTGCCAGAGGCTTCGGTCGCGTCGATGGGTCTGGGGTCAGGCTTTTGTACCCTCAACTTTTCACCAAACCGAATTCATGCCGGCTTCGGGGGCGGCTCCGGTGTGGATCCAGCGTTGTGGGTCCGGGGCGTTGCTATCCATGAGCTGGGCCATTGCGTCGACACGTGGCGCGATCTGGCTCTCGCGTCCAGCCGCAAAGTCGCCACGCATTCGATAGCGCCGGTCCAAGCGACCAAGGTGTCCGACATCAACGGCTACTTGGCCGCCACTGAAGAGCCGGCAACACAGCAATGGCGCGAGGTGTTCTCCGACATTTTTCTCGTTGGCTACTGGCGACTGAGCGCGCCTGACCAAGCGCCCGCGTTGATCGATGCGCTGGTGGCTCATCGAGATGCCAATGCGCAAAACGATCGCGTCCACTACACCACCTGCTGGGTCAATCTTGCAAGGCGGTCGTCCCTACCTGACGACCTCAAAGGCCTGCTGGTCTGGACCGACAGCCTGCGTGACGATGCTTCCTGCCAACTGACTGCTAAACCTGCCCACCCGGCCGGCATCAAGGCTCGCCTGAGAGATCTCCTCGGTCTAGATTGACGTGACGGCCCGTCAAACGTCGCCCACCACCAAAGTGAAGGTCTGCAGGAAGTGGAAGTCCGGACGCCGCAGCGCGAACTCCGGATGCTGAGGATCGCAAAGTCGGGACAGTTCTTCGTAGTCGTCTTGCGCGAGATAGGGCTTCAGCCGTGCTCCCCACGTCTTCTGGAAGATGGCCTCGAGGAGGTAGCCTTCGTCCTCCGGACGCAACGGCGTCACGCGCTCGATGACAAAGGTGCGCGCGTTGACGCGCCGAAGACCGGCCGATCGAAGAAGGCCCACGATGGCCCGGATATCGGCCAAGTCGCGTTCTTCGAGGCTATAGCGATCCCGGTAGTAGCGCCGCACCGCTTCGTTCGTCAGCCGCTCCAGCCGCGAATCCCAGGCGAAGACCATGTCCGGCAGCAGCGCGCTCTGTGCCAGCGCGATCCGCCCACCTGGTCGAAGTAGGCCCGACACCGCCTTCACGGCTTCCAGACGGTCACGCAAATGGTTGAAGGTGTTGGAGGACCAGATGACGTCGAAGCTCGCGGCGGCCAGTGGTGCACGCTGCAGGTCACCCTGGATGACCAGGGAGCCTTCGGGCGCCCGGGAATGCGCCGCAGTCACGTGTGCTGTCGACAGGTCCATGCCGACAACCGTGCCTCCAGGTTGCACCGCCGCAGACAACCAGCCGAGTGCCTCGCCCGTGCCGCACCCCGCATCGAGGACGTGCATGCCGGGTTCAAGAGCAAGACTCGCAATCGCCAGGCGGATCTCCGGCGCGGCGAACGCGTTGAAGAGCGTCAACTTGCGCGCGTAGTCCCGCGCCGAGGTGTCGCCGAGAAGCCCGGGAGCGGCGGTCGCGGCGTTCATTCCGGCGCGTGGTCCAACGCCCGCCTCGCGATACGCGAAGCATGTTCTTTCTCGATGACCGTCTCACACACCTGCACTCTCCCTTTGAATGGGTGGCAACAAGGTTAGCGGCAACTCGGCGCCTGGCCGGCATCGAGCCGTGGCGCACGCCGGTCATTTTGAAGCTGAGCGGATTGAGGATCGGCGTATCCCGGACGGTTCGTCTTCGGGGCCAATCTCCTGGAGCTGCTGCAGGGAGGGTCTCGGACGCGGCCGGCCGCAGCAAATTGTCGGCATATCGCGCGCCGATGCCTCACACAGGGTGACGTGGTCGATCGGGCGCCCTGCAATGGGGCTTGACCTTCCTGCTATGGGAAGGTCTACAGTGGAAGAACTGGCTCCTCAGCCTTGGCCTGGCAGGCTGAAAACGTAAGGAAAAGCCGGTAGCCACGACCTAATCTATGAACATGAAAACGTCCCGCAATCACCGCATCCTGACCGCGCTCATCGCGCTGTTCAGCATGCTGTTCATGCAGGCGGCCGTGGCGTCATATTCCTGTCCGGACCTTCAAAGCGAGGGCGCCCCCGATAGTTGGGTTGCTGACCAGGCACCAGCATCGAAGATGCCTGGCTGCGATCAGCCGGACGCTGCCAGCCTCGGTCTTTGCCACGCGCATTGCCTTGACGGCAAGTCGTCGCTGGACAAGCCAGAAGTGCCGACGGTCACACCGGCTGTCGCAATCGTCTCGACCATCCTTCTCCCGCTGCAACCCCTTGTCGCCTTGCCACTCCCGGCAGCCGAGCAGGCGTCGTTCCTGCAGCGCACGACGGCGCCGCCCATTGCGATTCGACACTGCTGCTTCCGACTTTGATCCCTTGCCGCAGCGCGCGCTGAGTTGACTCCGTTGGCCAGCCGCGCAGACACGCGCGCTGGGTCACGTCATCCCCACTACGCCAACACACGGCGAGCGTCTGAGCACGTCCGTACCGAGGCGAGCTGGGCCGCGCGAACTCACCGTTTCATCAGTTCTACGCCGGTCGCTGAGCGACACCGGTTCATCAATGCGCGTGCTGGCAGTACCCCGCCAGTCCACGAAGGAGTTCATCATGAAGAAGTTACTCATCACCCTCATCGGCTCATTCACTCTTTCAGCCGCTGCACCAGCGCTGGCAGGCCCTGATTGGCAGATCATCGAGAAGGCTCGGAAGGACAAGCAGGCCGCTGTCCAACCTGCCCAACATGCCAGTTCCTTGCCCCCATCAGGTGCACAAGGCGAATGTCGTGTGGACCCACTGGTGCTGCAACTCGACCACGGACCACGGGCGGATACGAGTCCCTACATCAATCAATTGCGCAGAGAGCGCCACGAAGCACAGTTGAAGGCGTGCGCGTCAAAGACCAAGTGAACCGGCGGTGACCTCAGGCATAGCCCCGGCTCCTAGGAGAAGGCGGCTGCGGCCTTGCGGCCAAAAGTCACGCCAAGGCGGCGGGGAACTCCCTAGCTAGACAGGCAACCGACGGCTTGGTGCAATGCAGCACATTCACTTGCCGCCGCATGAAGCTCCTCGCCTTTTGGCTCCTCGTCTTGTTCGCCGTTTTGATACCGGCGACAGCGGTCATTGCTTCGGCAACGACCGCTCCGACGTCCGCTGAACTGCGTCGGGAGGCAACCCAGAGCGCGAGCGTCTCCAAGCACGCGGCCGCGTCGGGTGTTCATGCCAAGATGGCCAAAGCCAAGCCCAAGGCAAAGGCGAAGGTCCAGATTGCGAAGGCTGCTTCTGCCGATCAGCAAGGCGACCACTGCTGCGATCTGACGCCCTGCAGCCAATGCTCTGGCTGCGGTACCTGCCCGGTCATGGCTATGAACGCGGATGTCGGGACCGATGCGCTCCCGCTTCCGCTCACCCTCCTCCCCGAGTCCCTGGGACCGAGAGCGGAATTTCTGCTGTCAGGGCAGGAACGCCCACCCAGAGCCAGCTGACTCAGCACCGCCGCCGGCAGGCTGCGAGCGCGATGGCGCACGCACTTACTGCTGGCACAAGGTTTGGCTGAGTCGCATGCGTCGATAGACGGCCGGCTCTCTCATCGCGCCCCCGTTTCGAGCCCAATTCCTTCCGGCTCGTCCTTCGCCATGTACTCGCCAACGAACAACTGTTCGCAGGTGCCTTGAATCGCGTCCGGCCACTGAATCGGCGACGCCAGGCACCCAACTGGATGTACATGATGCCCATCAGACTTACCCAAACGGCAGTCGCTGCCGCCGTCCTCTTTCTCGTCAACAGCGCGTCGGCCCAAGCTCCCGCCGCTGACGCCGGCGCTGCACCTACGTCACTGGACAAGGTGCAAATCACCGGCAGCCGCATCAACCTGAAGCAGGCCCAGATCTCCGGTGTTGGCCCGGTCACCATGATCGATGCCGAAACCATCCAGCGCACGGGCGCCATCTCCGCCGAAACCCTCTTGCAGCGGCTGCCCGCCTCGGCCGGCACCGCCGGCAACCAGACCAGCGCCTACTGGACCGGCAACGGCTACGGCACGACCCAAGTCAACTTGCGCGGCCTGGGCATCAACCGCACCCTGGTGCTGCTCAACGGCCGCCGCGTGGTCAACGGCGGCACCGGTGCCAACAGCTCCGTCGACCTGAACATGATCCCGGTCGCCATGATCGAGCGCATCGAGGTGCTCAAGGACGGCGCGTCGGCGATCTATGGCGCGGATGCGGTCGCCGGCGTCGTCAACATCATCACCAAGACCGGTCTGAAGGGCGTGGAAGCCTCCGTGCGCTACGGAGAGACCACCCGCGGCGACGGTGATGAAAAAGCAATCGACCTGACGTGGGGACTGCAGGCCGCTGGCGGCTCGCTCGTGACCGGCATCAACTATTCAGAGAGTGGCGCCATCAACATGGCCACCCGCGCACCCTGCGGCCTGGGTGAAGTCAACGGCAAGCTCGAATGCGTGGGCAGCTCCGCCACCATCGGTGGGCGGGCCCGCCTCGCCGACGGGACGCGTGTCAACTTCAACCAGACGCCCGGCGGCAATCCGAGCGCGTATGAGCCGTACTCGGCGGCGAAGCACAACTACAACAGCAACCCGGCGCTGAACGCGGTCAATCCGATCAAGCGCCTGGGCCTGAGCGCCTTCGGCACGGTGAAGCTGACCGAAGACACCCAGCTGTTCACCGAGATGCTGTTCTCGCACCGCGAGTCGAACCAGTTGGCCACCCCCGGTTCGCTCGGCGTCTACCGCACCATCAACATCGCGGCCAACCATCCCACCAACCCCACCGGCCAGAGCCTCGTGCTCGAGCGCCGGCGACTTGAAGAGGCTGGCACCCGGACCTTCTCGCAGGAATCGAACATCTTCCGCGTCGTGGCCGGCGTGAAGGGCAGCATTGGCGACAACTGGGACTGGTCCGCGGCAGTCAACTGGGGACGCAACACCGGTGTAGACGGCACGACCAACGTGGCCAACCTTGACCGGGTCGATCAGACGCTGGACCGCACCAAGTGCAGTACGGCACCTGGCGCCGCGATTCCGTGCGGCAACTACCTCGGCTACGGCAACCTGACACCCGAGGTGTTGCGCTACATCCTTGCGACGACGCGCGACACTGGCGGCAACGACCAGAAGAGCGTCAGCGCCAACATCAGCGGCGAGCTGTTCACGCTGCCTGCCGGTCCGGTGGGATTTGCGGCAGGTGCAGAAGTTCGCAAGGAAAGCGGCTGGCGCAACCCGGACAACCTGACGGTCATCGGCGTGGCCAACACCAACCGGCAAGATCCCATCTCCGGCACCTACACGGCACGCGAGGTTTATGCGGAACTCGCCGTGCCGCTGCTCAAGCGCATCCCCTTCGTCGAGTCGCTGCAGTTCAACACCGCGGCGCGCTTCTCTGACTACAGCCTGTTCGGTTCCAAGAGCACCTACAAGGCTGGCCTGGACTGGCAAGTCGTGCCGAGCCTGAAGTTCCGGAGCAACGTGTCCTCGGCGTTCCGTGTCCCGAACATCCCCGAGCTCTACGGCGGCGTGTCGGAAGGCAACCTGACGACGACCGACCCCTGCAGCAATTGGAGCACGCTACCGACCTCGTCCGTCGTGTCGCAGAACTGCAAGGCGGCCGGCGTTCCCGCAGGCTTCAAGCAGCTGGGCAACACCATCCTCACCACGGTGGGCGGCAATCCCAAGCTCGAGCCTGAAGACGCCAAGACCATGACCGCAGGCGTGGTCTGGTCTCCAATGAAGACCCTCACCCTGACGCTGGACTACTACAACATCAAGGTGACCAACGCGATCCAGAGCGTGGCCGGATCGACGAAGCTGGCGACTTGCTACAACACGCCGGGCCTCACGCACATCTTCTGCAGCCCTTCCAGCTTCACGCGCAACAAGACCACGGGCGAGATCGACTTCCTGTCGTCGCAACCGGTCAACGCGGCCGATGAGAAAATCTCTGGCTTCGACCTGGGCGGCCTGTACGAGTTCAGCTTCGGCGGTTTCACGAGCACGATCAATGCCGAGGTGTCGCACCTGAAGAACTACCAGGTTCGTCCGTTCCCAGGCGCCGCTGCCATCGACTACACCAACAAGACCACCGGCGGTCGAGGCAGCTATACGCAATGGCGTTCGCTGACTTCGTTGACGGTGGCCAAGGGGGCATGGTCGGGGGCCTACACGCTGCAGTACATCGGCTCGGCCGACGACATCAATGCCGCACCGACGGACATCGGGGCCAAGGCACCGGCGATCACCTACCACTCGGCGCAGCTGAAGTTCGCCTACAGCAAGCAGTTGGACTTCGCTGTCGGTGTCGACAACCTGCTCGACAAGAAGGCGCCGTTCGTCAAGTCCTATACCGATGCGAACACCGACACGATGACCTATGACCTCCAAGGTCGTCGCTGGCACGTTCGCGCCGGCTATCGCTGGTAAGTCCAGCGGGGCGCCGCGGTTCACCCCACGGTGCCCCGTGACGCATCAAATGAAGTGAGACATCTCCTATGAACCTACCCTTCTGGGTGCGCCGAGCCCACAAATGGATCGGCCTTGTCATTGGCGTCCAGGCCTTGCTCTGGATGGTCAGTGGCCTGTACATGACCGCGATATCGCTCGAAGTGATCCATGGCGACCACCTCGCCCATGTCTTCGATGGCCCTCTCGACCAGGTCAGCGAGCGGCTGGACATCGAGCAACTCGCCAAGATCCGCCCCGGCTTCGAGTCGATGAAGCTCAAGAAGTTCCTCGGGAAGGAGGTCTACGAGCTGCGTGCCGGCGGCAAGGCAACCCTCGTCGACGCGCGAAAAGGCAATGTGCTGAGCCCGTTGGCAAGGGAGCAAATCGTTGCGCGCGCCAAGGACATCTACCAGGGTGAGGCTGAAATCCGCGAGGTGACCTGGATCACGCAGGCACCCCAGGAGGTGGCAAAGCGGCCGGTGCCGATGTGGGCCGTCCGTTTCGACGACCGATCCAACACGACGCTGTACTTCTCGCCGGACACCGGCGACCTTCTGGCCCGCCGTCACGATCTCTGGCGCTGGTTCGACTTCCTGTGGATGTTCCACATCATGGACTACGACACGCGCGACGACGTCAACAACAACCTGCTGCGCGTCGCGGCCGGCACCGGGCTGGTGTTCGCGCTGAGTGGCGCCTGGCTCGTGTTCTACAGCTTCCGTCGGAGGGCACAGCCATGACCCCCTGGATGCGCAAGATTCACAAGTGGATCGGTTTGCTGATCGGCTTGCAGCTCGTGCTGTGGATGTGCAGCGGCCTGGTGATGAGTCTTCTGGATGCTGAGAAGGTTCGAGGGCGGGAGTTCCGAGCGCCTGCGGCCGCCAAAAGGCCCTGGCCTCAGGATGTTCAACCGGTCGGCAGCCTGCTGGCGCAGGAACGTACCCTGACCCAGGTGGCTTCCACCGGCTGGTTGATGGATCGCCCCGTCTACCGGCTGGTCAGCGAGAAGTCGACCCAGTTGATCGACGCCCGCAGCGGCCAGCGGGTCGAGCTCGATGCCGCCCTGGCTCAGCGCCTCGCGCAGGCCTCGTACCGCGGCCCGGGCACGGTGAAGTCTGCGGAGCTCGTCGACAAGTCGCTGGAGACTCGTGCTCTCGACGGCAAGGTGTGGCGCGTCGTCTTCGCGGACGCAGAAGACACCACCGCCTACCTGACCTTGCAGGGCGATGTGCTGGAGCACCGTAACAAGACCTGGCGGCTGTTCGACTTCTTCTGGATGCTCCACATCATGGACTACAGCGGACGCCAGGACTTCAACAATCCGCTCGTGGTCAGCGCTGCCGTCGGAGGATTCTGGCTGGCGTTGAGCGGCATCTGGTTGCTGTTCACGAGCTTCAGCCTGGCCGAGTTCATACCGAAGCGATGGCGCGGCACCCGGGCGCTGATGATCCATGCGCCGGATGGCAGTCGCCTGCGCAGCGTGCGTGCCCACGCCGGCGACACCGTGTTCTCCGCGCTGGCCCAGCAAGGGCTGCAGCTGCCGTCCAACTGCGGTGGTGGCCAGACCTGCGGTCTGTGCGAGGTGCGCGTGCGCGGAGCAGCTCCCGACGCAACCAGCGCGGATCGCGCGCTGCTTTCGCCGTCGAGGATAGAAGCCGGCTGCCGTCTGGCCTGCAATCTCAAGCTCGACCGCAACCTGGACATCGAAGTCCGCGGTGGTGCCGAACTTGGGGCCGTGCACGATGCCGAAGTCGAAAGCGTCCGCGCGCTGTCGCCTTTCTTGCGGGAGGTCGTGCTGCTGCCCAAGGACAAGCTCGGCCCTGACTACCGGCCCGGTTCGTTCATCCAGATCCATGTGCCGGCCTACAAGATGGGCAAGCACCAGATCGAATCGCCCGACGAACACCGCCCAGCATGGGCCGGTCTGCATCTGCCGACTCAATGGACCAGCGGCAGCTTGTTGCGCAGGTCCTACTCGTTGTCGGCACCGGTCCACCAGACGAACGGGCGGCTGTCTTTGCTCGTGCGCTTCTGCCACGGCAAACAGGGTGGCAAGAACCATCCGCCAGGCAAAGGATCGTCCTATGTCTTTGGCCTCAAGGCGGGTGACAAGCTGAAGTACAGCGGGCCCTTCGGGGACTTCGCTATTCGCCACGGCGAGCGGGAGAAGATCTTCATCGGCGGCGGCGCAGGGATGGCGCCATTGCGCGCCATGGTGAGGGATCTGCTGGAGTCCGGTGCCGAAGAGCCCATCCACTTCTGGTACGGCGCTCGCACGGTTGCCGATGCTCCCTACGTCGACGAGATGCAGGCGCTGGCGGCGCGCTATCCCAATTTCAGTTGGCAGTTGGTCCTGTCGGACGAGCGAGGTACGGAGCATCCCTTCGGCATGGTTCACGAGGTGGTGAGGGAACGAGTGCTGCAGTCACACCCTGACCTGCAGGCCTGCGATTTCTACTTGTGTGGTCCGCCGGCGATGCTGGCCGCGATGCTTGCGCTGCTAAAGAAACTCGGTGTGGAGGACGACCGGGTGGCCTTCGACGACTTCAAGATCTGATCGTTTCTCGGCTATCGCGCCGCGAACTTGCCCCCAGAAATGTAGAAAGCCCCTCAAGCGTCCAGCGAACCCGTCTTGAGAAGCGCTTTGGGAGTGCTATCGATCTTGTCCAACCGGCAATTGGCTGGACAAGATGGAAGCTAAGAACGGCGTCAAAAATCAGACGCGACCGATCGCGCTGGGCCGTTGGGACTGGCTGTTCGCAGGCTCACTGCATACGGGCAAGCGCGCTGCCGCGGTGATGAGCCGCTGCAGCTGCTGCCGCACCGTTGGCGCCCATCAGGCGCCGCAACTCGAGCAGCCCCGCTGCGTTTGCACCGGCGGGCACTTGACCGAGCCGTACGAACAGAACACGCAGCAGTCACCGGCCTTTGGCCGCAACACGGTCTTGCAGTGCTCGCACTCGTAGAAGAACTGGCAGGCGTCAGTCGGCATGACCTCGCGCTTGGCGTGGCTGCACTCCGGGCATGTCAGCATCGACTCCAATTGAGGTGCGGTCGTTATCACTTGTGAACCGTCGAGGGGTAGCCCGCGTCGGTCGTGGCCTTGGTCAATGCCGTCGCATTGGTCTTGTCAGTTTCGAACGTCACGGTGGCCGTCTTTTTCGCGAAGTCGATCCGCACCTGAGTCACGCCGGCCACTTGCTCCAGCGACTTTTTCACTGTCACCGGGCACAGCCCGCAGGTCATGTTCTGGACGTCGAGAACGGCGGTCTGCGGCGTGGCGGCAAGCGCGGCCAACGGCATCACTGCGACAAGTACAGCGGCAAACAAGTTACGCATGGGTAGTCCCTTCAGAGGAAAAGCGGTGCCAACCAAGGCACAGACAACAACGAGAGGAGTGCCAGTGCAACAACCCAGAAGATCAGCCGCTGGCGCTTGAGGACGATTGGCTCAACGCACATAGCACCTGGTTCGCAGGCCTGCGGCCGCAGGTACAGGTGCCGGAACGCCAGGCCCAGGAAAAGCAACGTCGTGGCCAGGAGCCAGGGCCTCAGCGGCTCCAGCGCAGTCAGGCTGGAGACCCATGCGCCACCTATGCCCAGCGTCAGCAGTACCAGCGGCCCGACGCAACATACCGACGCGCCGACCGCCGCCAGCACGCTAGCAATCAGCGAACCCTTGATCCTCAACATTGCCATCACCGGGGTGAACTTATTCGATGGCGCACAGTCTAGAGTCCGTACCATGGTACGGAGTCAAGGGGATTCAGATGACAACCGAGCTGACGATAGGGCGACTGGCCAACGAGGCCGGCGTGAACGTCGAGACGATCCGCTTCTACCAACGCCGCGGCTTGATGGCCGAACCCGACAAGCCGACGAGCGGGCATCGCCGCTATGCCTCGGATGCAATCAAGCGTGTGCGCTTCATCAAGCGAGCACAGGTGCTGGGCTTCACCTTGGACGAAGTGGGCAGCTTGCTCGAACTCGACGAGGCCTGCGCCTGTGCCGAAACACGCGAGCTGGCCGCGCACAAGCTGCAGGTCATCGAAGAGAAGCTAGCCGACCTGAAAGCGATGCGCAAAGCGCTGACGGCGCTGCTGCATCAATGCGACACGGGGGTAACCAAGGGCGGCTGCCCAATCATCCACGCACTGGCCGCTGACTGATCCGCCACAAGACGGGATCGTCGGACGCTTGCGAAGCCCCTCCGGGCTTCTTTCTCCGAGGTAAACAAACCGGACCGGCGTGCAAGCGCTGTAGAACCGAAGTCACTTGTTGGCGGCCAGCCACTTGTCGAACTGCGCGATCTCTTTCTTCTGCGCGCTGATGATCATCTGCGCCATGTCGCGCATCTCTTGCGACTTGCCATTGCGCAGTTCGATCTCGGCCATGTCCAGCGCTTGTTGGTGGTGCATCTTCATCATCATCGCGAAGTCCTTGTCGACGTTGCCTGTGGGCTTCAACGCCTGCATGCTTTCCATGCCGCCTCTCATCTTTTGATGCAGCTGCTGTGAGCCTTGATCAGCTTGCCCCTTCATACCCATCGAGTCAGTCTGGGCGAAGCTCACTGCCGGCACAGCGATGATGAAGGAAACCACGATAGGTAGGGCGAAACGGGTGCGCATGTGTGCTCCTGAAAGTTGAGCCTAACCTCGGCAATCTGCGTGCCCGTCTCAGCTGACGCGACCTGAACTTGACGTCAGCCGCCGTGACCTTCGCGCAACAGGGAATCCAGGCGTGCAACTTCGTTGCCAACGGCCTTGATCTCTCGGCCGTCCTTGGCCTTCAGCGTCTCGCCGGCCTTGAGGAAGACGGCGCGGCCGAAGGAGTCTTCCCTGGCCATCTTGCCGTCCTTGAACACGTACAGCGTCGAGCCGTCCTGCAGCTCGATCGTCGTCTTGACGGCGTTTTCCAGCGCGTCACGCGCCTGCACCGGCGCGGCGATGCCTGCGAGTGCGGCGACCAGCGTGGTGGTGATGATGAGCGTCTTCATGTGTGTTCCTTTCGTTGGTTGAGTGCCCGAAGCACGCTTGAACTCTAGGAACCGGGCACCGACGCCAGGCCAACGCGCGGATTACGATTTCGTCATGGGTCTCCATGCGGCTCGATGGCCCCATCGCCAGGCAACGGGCTCGCCTCTGCGGTGCGGAGCGTGAAGCCAACTTTTGTGATGCAGCCTGCGCTCGCGGCAAAGGCATCCCCGCCATGCATGCGCGCGATCGCGCGGACGATGGCCAGTCCCAGCCCGTGATGCTCGGCAGATCCTTGGCGCGATGTGTCCGCACGGAAGAACCTCTCGAACAACCGCGGCAGCACCACCGGGTCGATGCCCTCACCAGGATTGACCACGGTGATGGCGACTCGTTCGTCGCTGGAGGTCGCTGCCACCGTGCTCAGCTGGATCGAGATGGTTCGGCCGGCCGGCGTGTATCGGCTCGCATTGCTCAACAGGTTGGCCAGCGCGCGTCGGACGAGAGCAGCATTCACAGGCGCTTGAGCCTCGCCGACGATATCGACCCGCTGAAGCCGCTCGTCGAGCACCGCGTCGAAGTACTCGACGACCTGCCCCGCGACCAGTCGCAGATCCGTGACTACCAAGGTCTGCGCCGTGCCACCCTGGTCGGCGCGCGCAAGGAACAGCATGTCGTTGACCATCGTCGTCAACTGGTGAAGGGACTCGAGGTTTCCAGACAGCGTGTCGCGCAGCTCTGCGACCGTGCGCTCTCGGGCGAGCTCGACCTCCGTGGCGCTGATCATGGTGGTGAGCGGCGTTCGCAGCTCATGCGCGACGTCGGCACTGAACGCTTCCAGGTGCTCGTAGGCCGATTGCACCCGGTCCAGCGCACGGTTGAAGCTGTCGACCAGGTCTTCGAGCTCGACGCTCACGCCCTGGGACGACAGTCGCAACGACAGCGCTCGTGGCGAAATCGCGGCTGCTTCCGTGGACAGTTCGCGCACAGGCCGCAGTTCGCGCCTCGCCACCCATGCGCCCAGCGCAGAGAGCGCTGCCACACCCAGCCCGCAGACAAAGACCAGAGCGCCCAGATACGCACTGAGCAAGCGCTGGTCGCTGCGAGTGTCGACACCAATCAGCGCGATGCCGTCGGGCACAGGGCCATGCGCTTTGACGCGAAATGACCGCCCCGTCAACGCCACGCCGTCCTCGCGCCAGATCGTCAGCTTTCCCACCGCGGCGTTGGGATCTGCAGGCTGAGTTGCAGGTCGGGTCTTGCCGCCATAGACCACGGCGCCTGAGTCCGCGATCAACCAGATGCGCAGTTGGCCATCGCCGATCAGCACGTCGTCCAGGTGATGCCGCAGTTCGGAAAGATCGTCCCCTGCCTCGACCTCGTCCAGAAAATGGGCAACGACGTCGGCCCGGCCATCGAGATCGCGGTCGCGCATGCGCTCCAGCTCACGCCGCAGAGCCCACTGGAGCATCGATCCCACCACCACGAAGACCGCCAACCCCACGATGGCGACCGCCAACGTCAATCGGCCCGAGATGGAACGCATGGACAGCGATATGGTCTCGCGCAAGGAGAGGGACGGCTCCGGCGAAGAATCGCAGCACCCGCCCATCAGCGCTCTTCCAGAACGTAGCCCATGCCGCGGACGGTGTGCAACAGCGGCTGGTCGAACGGGTCATCCAGCTTTGATCGCAAACGCCGCACAGCCACGTCCACGACATTCGTTTCGCTGTCGAAATTCATGTCCCAGACCTGCTCGGCGAGGACCGTCCTGGACAGCACCTCTCCCTGCCGGCGCAGCATCAGCGTGAGCAAGTTGAATTCCTTGGGCGTCAGGTCCAAGCGTTGGCCCCCACGCGTCGCCTTGCGCCGCGCCAAATCCAGCTCAAGGTCGCCCAGCCGCATCGACGTCAGCGGCTGGGACGTCACCGCACCGCCACGTCGCAGCAGCGCCTCCACGCGCGCCAGAAGCTCGCTGAACGCGAATGGCTTGACGAGATAGTCGTCCGCGCCGCCCTTGAGTCCCTGGACGCGATCCTCGACCTTGTCCCGCGCTGTCAGCATCAGCACCGGCGTGTTGCGCGTTTCACGCAACTTCCGGAGGACCCCGAAGCCGTCGATGCCGGGCAGCATCACGTCCAGCACGATGAGGTCGTAGTCGCCCTCCGTTGCCAAATGGCTGCCGTCGACGCCGTTGTTCGCCACGTCCACGACGTAGCCGGCTTCGGTCAGGCCCTTCTTGAGGTAGTCCGCGAGCCGAGGCTCGTCTTCGGTGACGAGGATGCGCATCGTCGAAGTGTCGCTGTGGCTCGCCTGGCTTTCATTACGAATTCGTAATGTTGCAGTCACCCTCAAGTGCCAGCCAAGTGCATAAAGTGGCGCCCAGAGGAACAAGCACCCGCGGGTTCCTAGCAACAGCCAAGCTTCCCAGGAGTTATCCATGTCCATCCGAATGATCTTCTCCGTCCTGACGATTGCCTCCCTCGGTGCGATCGCCCCGTGGGCGCTGGCCGCAGGCGACGCCGCATCGGCACCGATGCAGGCGACCGCGCCCGCAGCCAAGGGCGCCAGCTTCGCCGAGGGCGAGATCAAGAAAATCGATGTCGAGCAGAGCAAGGTCACCATCAAGCATGGCCCGATCGACAACCTCGGCATGCCGGGCATGACCATGGTGTTCCGCGCCGACGCTGCCACGCTTTCCGGTTTCAAGGTGGGTGACGCCGTGAAGTTCAAGGCCGACCGCGTCGACGGCGCCATCAAGGTGACGGAGCTGGTGGCACGCTGAATCAGCCTGGGCTTATGACCGTGGGCTGCCTTGTGCAAGTCAGGCAGCCCGGACAGATGCCTCTTCCGAGACGCTCTACTAGACTTTGCGAATGCGGTCCTGGCTCAGATCAGCGCTGATGTGGCTCCTTGCCCTCGCACTTCCCATGCAGGGATGGGCGTCTGCATCGATGCTGTGCTGCGGCCCAGACCATCACCACGTGTCGATCGGCGCTGCCTCAGTCGTGCAGTCGACCGCGGCACCCTCTGGCTCGCTACCCGACAGCCTGTCCCCTGCGGGCGGCGAAGGCCACGAAGCGCGTGGCCACCACCATGCCGGCCACGACCATCCCGCCGATGATCACGCCGCTAACGGCGGTTCAAGCAGCCAGCCGAACGATGAGCACGGTGGCGGGCATCATGACCTGAGCAAGCCAGGAAAGATGAAGTGCAGCGTCTGCGCAAGCTGCTGCACGATCGCCGCGCTGCCATCGCGCACCCTGATCATCGATGAGGCGGTGCCCATCCAGGGCGTTATGGCTTGGACTTCGCAGGCGCCCATTGCCTTCTTGACGAGCGGGCCCGAGCGGCCGCCACGAACGTCGCGCTCCTGAAGCGCCGGTCGGGCCGGCGCGGCGCCGCCATGCCTGCACACGCCGTGCGCGAGCTGGATGAGCCCCGACCGACCCAGTCGTTGCGCCGCCAGATCCGGCGCGCCGAAACGATCTCCCCTTCCCTGGCAAGCGTGTGTCCATCCTCGGCGCGCCTTGCTCGCACAAGCAGGAATTTCATGTCACCTCACCACACCGTGCTGATCGCTGCAGCGTTGGCCAGTTCGGCACTGGCCGGCCCTGCCAGCGCGCAGAGCACTACATCGCCGGCGGTCAAGCAGAGCGCAACCGCTGCCCAGACCAACAGCACCGCGCCTGCCAAGGCTGCGTCCGGCGCCTCGGCCACCTATCGGTCGGCCTTCGAGGGCTACCGCGCATTCACCGAGCAGCCGGTCACCAATTGGCGACAGTCCAACGACCTGGTTCGCCAGATTGGCGGCTGGCAGGCGTATGCGCAGGAAGCCCAGGGGGGTAATCCTGCGCCGGCATCAGCCAACGACGCGATGCCCGCGAGCCATGGTGGGATGAAGATGCCGGCAGAAGGTGGCCCCTCCGCTGCTGGGCAAGTCGTACCCCTTGCCCCGGCTGCGAGCACGCCGAGCAGCGCGTCGGCGCCAGGTAAGGCATCACCGCATCAAGGTCACGCGATGCCCATGCAAGGTCAACCCGTGTCGCCTACACCCAAGCCCCCGCCTGCCGGGGCTGCGAAATCCCCTGCCATGCCCGCGGCTCAGCCCGCGTCCGTCCCCGCATCGGGCTGTCACTCCGGCCACCACTGAGCATGACCACATCAACCACGTCATATTCGGGCGCTGAACAGCGCACGTCACGACTGCGTCGCAGCCCCAAGCTCGCGGTCGCAGCCCTGGCCGCCATCCTGGTCCTCAGTGGCTGCGCAAGCACCTCGATCAACCAGAATTTCGAGGCGGCCCGCGACTTGGGACGCCAGCAATCTGGTGCCGTGGCCCGCTGGCTCACGACGGACGAAGCACGTCAGCAGGCTCAGTCCGACCTCGATGCTCGCCTGGCCCGGCCGCTGGGAGCAGACGACGCCGTGCAGATCGCGCTGGCCTACAGCCCGTCACTTCAAGCGATGCTGTACGAAGCGGCTGCCGACTCCGCCGCGGCCACGCAAAGCGCCCGGCTGCCGAATCCGGTGTTCGCGTTCGAGCGGCTGGTGCGCAATGAGGGCGGCACTCGGGACCTCGAAATCAATCGCGTCCTGAGCTTCTCGGTGCTCGACCTGCTCCTGCTGCCAGCCCACCTGCGCATGGCCAGCTACCAGCAGGAGATGACTCGCCTGTCGCTGGCCGGCAGCGTCGTACAGGCCGCCAATGAGGCGCGGGGCGCCTGGGTCAACGCTGTCGCAGCCCAGCAATCCCTCCTGTATGCACAGCAGATCAAGGCGACTGCGGATGCCAGCGCCGAACTGGCCCGCCGCATGCAGGCCGTGGGCAACTACAGCAAGCTGCAGCGCGCCCGCGAGCAGGCCTTCGCGGCAGACGCCGTAGCGCAGCTGGCCCGCGCCCAGCATGCCGAGCGTAGTGCCCGCGAAACCCTCATCCGCGTGCTCGGCCTGAACGACGCGCAGGCGGCGCAGCTGAAGCTGCCTGATCGGCTGCCAGAACTGCCGAAGACGCCGCGCGACGAGGCCAGTGTGGCCCGTACCGCCCTAGACCAACGGCTGGATGTGCAGCTCGCACGTTCGCGCCTGAACTTCCTCGCTCGGGAACAAGGCCTCACCCGGGTCACCAGCGTCGTCAACGCGCTGGAGATCGGGGTGTCGAGAAACAGCGCGACCGGAGCCGCGCCGCAGAAGGGCTATGACGTCAGCCTGCCGCTGCCGATCTTCGACTTCGGTGATGTCCGCCGAGCCGGCGCGCAGGCCGCCTACATGGCTGCCGTGAACCGGACGGCCCAGATCGCCGTGCAGGCGAACTCCCGCGTGCGCGAGCAATACAGCGCCTACCGAACCGCGTACGACCTGGCGCGCCACTACCGCGACGAAATCGTGCCGCTGCGCAAGACCATCGCCGAGGAGAACGTGCTTCGCTACAACGGCATGCTCATTGGCGTGTTCGAGCTGCTGGCCGATGCGCGCGAGCAGATCACCAGCGTGTCTCAGGCCATCGATGCCCAGCGCGACTTCTGGCTGGCCGACGCAGGTCTGCAGGCCGAACTCCTCGGAACGCCCGGTGCCGACATGAGCCGCATGACCGAGGCTGCGCCCGGCCGCTCAGGCGCCGCTGCGCACTGATCAGTCACTGAACCCAACACCCCACCATGACATCCAATCGACGCAATTTCCTGATCGGTAGCGCCAGCGCCGGCGTGGCTGTGACTGCGGCCAGCGTGAGCCGCGTGGCGATGGCCGCGCTTCCTGAGCCGGTGCTGCAGGACAAACCCGACACCATGGCGCCGCTGGTGCCCAACACCGGCCGTCCCTACAACCCGGTGGTCACGCTCAACGGCTGGACCCTGCCCTGGCGCATGAACAACGGCGTCAAGGAGTTCCACCTGGTCGCTGAGCCCGTGGTGCGCGAAATGGCGCCGGGCTTCAAGGCGCACCTCTGGGGCTACAACGGCCAATCGCCCGGCCCGACGATCGAAGTCGTCGAGGGTGATCGCGTCCGCGTCTTCGTGACCAACAAGCTTCCCGAGCGCACCTCCATCCACTGGCATGGCCAGCGCCTGCCCAATGGTATGGACGGCGTTGTCGGCCTCAATCAGATGCCCATCGAGCCCGGCAAGACCTTTGTCTATGAGTTCGTAGCGAGGCGGCCGGGTACCTTCATGTACCACCCGCACGCCGACGAGATGACGCAGATGGCGATGGGAATGATGGGCTTCTGGGTGACGCACCCCAAGGCCAAGCACCCGTTGATCGAAGAAGTCGACCGCGACTTCGTCTTCCTGCTCAACGCCTACGACATCGAGCCGGGTGCCTACACGCCCAAGATCATGACGATGCTCGACTTCAACCTGTGGTCGTGGAACAGCCGCATCTTCCCGGGCATCGACTCGCTGAACGTGCGCAAGGGCGACAAGGTGCGCATCCGCATGGGCAACCTGACGATGACCAACCACCCCATCCACCTGCATGGCCACGAGTTCCTGGTCACCGGCACCGACGGCGGCCCGACTCCCAAGTCCACGCGCTGGTACGAGGTCACCACGGACGTTGCGGTGGGCCAGATGCGCCAGATCGAGTTCCTGGCCGACGAGGAAGGTGACTGGGCATTCCACTGCCACAAGAGCCACCACACGATGAACGCGATGGGCCACGACGTGCCCACCATGATCGGCGTGGAGCACCGCGGCGTGGTCAAGGAGATCAACAAGCTGATCCCCGACTACATGGTGATGGGTGAGCGCGGCATGGGAGACATGTCCGAGATGGAGATGCCCATCCCCGACAACACCGCCCGGATGATGGGCGGCGAAGGCCCCTTCGGCTCCGTCGAGATGGGCGGCATGTTCAGCGTGGTGAAGGTGCGCGCCGACCAGAAGGCGGGGGACTACAAAGATCCGGGCTGGTTCAAGCACCCCAAGGGCACCAACGCCTTCGAATGGACCGGCTCCATGCCGGAGCCCGCCCGCTTTGCGAGCGAAGGCGGCCAATCCATGCCGCCGTCCAAGCGCAACAAGCCGCGAGAGATCGAGGTCCAGATCCGCAAGCCCACAGGCGGCTCCGGTCACAACCACTGAAAACAGCCTGGGTCGTAGAGGCCCGGCCGCACCACTTCCCTTTCCGTTCATCAGTTCAGAAGAGAGTTCCCATGAAAAAGTCGTTCATCGCCATCGCAGCCGCGCTTGTCGCGCTCTCCCCCCTCGCCAGCCAGGCCCATGACGGCGTAGACCATGCCGCTTCCGCGCCGGCCGCCAAAGCTGGCGCCAAGGCTGCCGACGGCCACGCTCACAGCCACGGCGACAGCGACGCCATCGGTGAGGCCGGCAAAGCCGCCAAGGTCACGCGCACCGTCAATGTCGACATGACCGACAACATGCGCTTCACGCCGTCCAGCCTGGACGTCAAGCAGGGCGAAACGGTCCGCTTCGTGGTCAAGAACTCCGGTGGGGTCAAGCACGAGTTCGTGCTGGGCACTCAAGCCGAGCTGAAGGAGCACTACGAGCTGATGAAGAAGTTCCCGGAGATGGAGCACTCGGACCCCAACCAGGTCACCGTCGCGCCGGGAAAGACCGGTGAGGTCATCTGGCAATTCACCAAGGCCGGCAAGGTCGACTTCGCCTGCCTGCAGCCCGGCCACTACGACGCCGGCATGAAGGGTGCAGTCACCGTCGCCGCCGCAAAGGGTTCGAGCAAGCCCACCGCCGCCAAGGCCGATGGCCACGCCGACCACAAGCACTGAGGCCGGCATGTCCTCGCAGATGCATCAGGGGGCCGGGGCATCACGCCGCGAGCTCCTGCGACTGAGCATGAAGGCCGCCCTGGGCGTGGCGATCTTTGGCGGCGTGTCGTCTCGATCCTTTGCAGTCGCTCCCCAACCCAGCATCGAGGTTTGGCGCACCCGCGATTGCTCCTGCTGCGGCAAGTGGATCAAGCATCTGCAGGATCACGGCTTCGCTGTGCAGGCACGCATCGTGGCGGACGTCGCGCTCTTCCGGAAGACCTTCGGCATGCCGGAATCGCTGAGCTCCTGCCACACCGCAAGGATCGACGGCTATGTCGTCGAAGGACACGTGCCTGCCGCGGACATCCTGCGCCTCACTCGCGAGCGCCCTGCCGCGCTGGGTCTGAGCGTCCCTGAGATGCCTCTGGGTTCACCCGGCATGGAAAGCGGTGGAGTCAAGGCAGCCTACGACGTGCTGCTCGTGGCGAAGGACGGCGGCACCCGTGTCTTCAACTCCTATCGATGACCTTTTGAGCCAGAAAGGAACCTCGATGAAATCCAGCATCAACGCCCCAGGCAGCGATACCGCGATGCGCAAGGGAGATCGTGCACGGGCTCCCGCCATCGACCCTGGTCAATAGCAAACCCATCAGTCGCAGCCGTGCATCCGGTAGACGACATGACCTACGAACTGGAAGCCGTCGTGCTGCTTCTGGCTTTAGTCGGCGCGGTAGCCGTGTGCTCTTTCGCCGGCTGGCTCGAATGGCGGCACCGCCACGGCCACCACACGCATGACGAAGCGCACCCAACCACGCCGCCCTCACCTCCACCCACTCCAAGGCCACCCCCATGAACTCCAAGCGCCGTCCGTTCTACTTCCTCGCCGCTGCAGCCTTGATCGTTGCCGCACCGCGGGCGAAAGCCGAACTCATCCAGGTCACCTGGGACGCGAATGGGCGCTACGAGCACCAGTTGACCGTAGCGCCTGCCAAGTTCGCTGAGGTGTGCGACGGGCTCAAACCGGGCGCGCAGGTGCAATGGACCTTTGAGGGAAGCGCACCGACGAACTTCAACATCCATTACCACGAGGACAAGGCCGTGCGCTTTCCTGCAAAAGAGGATGGAAGCACCTCGTCCAAAGGCACCTTGAACGTGACGAGTGAGCAGGTGTACTGCTGGACGTGGAGCAACAAGGGCCAAGCAGACGTGCGGTTGAAGCTCGAGCTCGTCAAGCAGCCCTGAGACGAGCAAACAAGTCAGCGTCGTGACGATGTCCCGGCGCTGATGAACTCAGCGGAGAACTTCCAAGAGCCGGGAAAACTTGCTGCACCAGATCCCGCACGCCATACGTGTCTCGGTCCTGACCGATGACAGGAGAACACGCGCCGCTGGATCGGCGCTTTTCGGCCACAACCAGCCACGAGACGCTGGCTCGCGCTGGCGTGCGAATTGCAGATGCTGCGCATCAGGTCTGGACGCAGGCCTGAACCTCAAGCCCAGGAGCCAGCATGGATCTCACTTCGGAACAAGTTCACTGGATCGGAGGTGCTGCCTTCGTAGTGGTCTCGCTGCTGATGCTTGTCCGAGCGAGCGGCCTTTGGCGCTGGCAGTGGATCCCGTGGCTGCTACCAGCACTGTTCGTCGGCTACGGCCTGGAATCCGTGGCCGATGTTTGGATCCATGGCGATGCCGTACCCGTGAACTACGCAGCAGAGACGCGGCAACACCTTCTGCAGGGCGGCAGCCTGTTCGTCGCCGGCGTAGTGGAGGCGTTGGTGCTGAGTGGCCGGCTGTCGACCCCCATCTGGCGGCTCGCAGTTCCGATGGCCCTCGCGGTGACGGCAACTGTCTTTGCTGCCCATGCGCAACACGGTGGATCAGCTGATGCTGCCGCGATGGCGCTAATGCAAGTCCAACACCGCGGTTTTGCTATCGCCCTGTTCACGGCCGCGGCGGCACGCGGTGCGGAGGTCCTCATGACGAGATCCGCCGCGTCTCGCCAAGCCCCCGGCGCAACAGCTTCTCAGGACTCTCCGGCCAGGCTGAGGGACGCCTGGCTGCTACCGTTGTTGATCTTCGGCTTGCTGATGCTGACCTACACGGAGCCGGCAATGCGCCACTCTTGACCTGCGCCAGCGCGGACGCGATCCAGCGCCACACACGGCGCGACGACGCTCCGCATTCCTCCTTTCACCTCTCGACGCTGACCCGCATGGTTCTTCCCCGCCACATTGGCTTCATCCCCGACGGCAACCGCCGCTGGGCCGTTGGAAACGAACTGCCGAAGGAGGCTGGCTACGCGCATGGCATCGAGCCCGGTCTATCGCTTTTCGAGCAATGCCAACGCCTCGGCATCGAAGAGGTGTCGGTCTACGGATTTACCCAGGACAACACCCGCCGGCCCACCGCACAGACGGAACACTTTCGGTCGGCCTGCGTGGCCTTTGCGCAAGAGATCGTCCGCCGTGGTGCTGCCCTTCTCGTTGTCGGCGATGAGCGGTCATCCCAGTTCCCCGCCGAACTGGCCGGCTACCGGCAGCGGTGCGCAGGCGGCATCAAGGTCAATTTCCTCGTTAACTACGGCTGGGAGTGGGACCTGGATGGCCTGCGCACCGGTCAGCTGCATTCCGAGCAGGTGTCGCGCATGGAGTTGATCGTGCGTTGGGGCGGCGGTCGTCGCCTCAGCGGTTTTTTGCCCGTGCAATCGGTCTATGCCGACATCTATGTCGTGGACGAACTCTGGCCAGACTTTGACCCATCGCATCTCGACAGCGCTCTCGCCTGGTTCCAGAAGCAGGACCGCACCCTGGGCGGCTGAACGCTGTGGAGTCTTACCGCCGTGAATCGCGGTCTTCAGTCGATCAGCAGCTCCGTCCTGTCAAGCTGCAGGTGATGCATGGAAATCTTGACCTTCAGCTCGCCGCCGGATCGCGGCACCGGTGAGGTGACGGCGCATTCCAGCGTCACTTCGCCATCCTCAAAGCGCGACTCTGTCTTGCTCCCCTCCTTGCAGGTGACAGGGGCGCCACTGAGCGTGACCACACGAAGCGACACCACGCTGTCGTCGTGGCTGCCAAGGAAACGCGCCTGAAAGCGGACTGCCCTGTCGGTCTGAAACGTCGGCAGCGCGCATACCGCCTCCGCTTCCTCGTCGTTCAAAACGGTGCTCCGACACTCAGACGCGGCACGAGACTCCGCCGCGCCGGCAACCGGAGCCATCAGAGCGGTGAGCAGCACCGGTGCCGCACATGCGAAAAAGCGCGAGGCGAGGTTGTCAAGCATGGCCGGATGGTGACGCCGGACGGTGACACCGCCGTGGCACCACCCACAGAGACCTACCTGCCCATGCGCAGCCTGACGCTGCACGCGCGCCCTGCCCTACTTCCCAGATGCGTCCGCTGAGCCCAAGGCGTTGTGGATCGACGCGGCGGCGATGGCGGCATGGCCCACGGCAACGCTGATCTGGTCCAGCGCGCTCACCACGTCTCCCGCGGCATACACATTGGGCACGTTCGTTCGGCAATGGTGGTCGACGACGATGCATTGCCGATCATCGAGCTTGACGCCCAGCGACAAGGCCAGTGACGCGCGGGGATCTACTCCAAGCGCCGAGTACAGGACGTCGACGCTTTGCTGATGGCTTCGCCGCACCTGGACGATCACGCTGCCTGACGGATCCACAGACAGTTCAGTGGCAAGGCCGGCAAGACATTCCAGCCCCAACTCGGCTGCCTGGGCCCCGATGGATTCCACACAACCCTCCACTGGGATGACCTTCACCGAATCACTGAAGTTCTTCAGGAACTTGGCCTCGGCCAGGCTGTGGGCAGAGTTGGCCAGCACGCCGATGCGCTTGCCCGTGTGCTCATAGCCGTCACAAACGGGGCAGTAGCGCATCAGGTCGGCATGCTCAACCAAGTCAGCGCCCGGTATGGAAGCCGGCCGGTCGACGACGCCGGTGCAGAGAAGCACAAAGCGACATCGCAGAGTCGACTCTTCCAGCCCCACTTCGAACAAACCCTCTTCGACCCGAATCACGGATTGCACCTCGCCTCGGGTGACGACGCCGCCCATGCGTTCGAGGTGAACCGCCATCCGGAGCAGCAGTTCGTGGCCCGCGATCCCATCGGGAAACCCTGGAACGTTGTGAGACCGGGAAATCTTCCCGGCGCGCGGCTCGCCCGCATCGATCACCCGAACGTCCCGGTGAAATCGTCGGAGGTAGATGGCGGCGGTGAGTCCCGCCGGCCCAGCCCCGATGACGACGCAGTCGACGATATCGGTGACGCGAGGTCTGGCTTGAGCGTTGGGCAAAGCCTGGGTGGGGATGTCCTGCACCTGCTGTCTCCGATCAGTCTCGGACATTCAACACCATCATCAGCCCGCCGCCTCCGTGGTGCTCGACGTTGTTGTTGGTCGTGTGATGGGGGATGTGGCAATGCACCAGCCACGCCCCGGGGCGGCGCGCCGTCCAGAGCACGTCGTAGCGCTGGCCAGGGCCCACATTGACAGTGTCCGCCTCGAATCGCGCGCTTGGTTTGAGGTCGTAGCCATCGCGGGCGACGACGGTGAACGGCCCGCCGTGCACGTGCATGGGGTGAACGAAATTGTTGTTGGTGCCGATGAAGCGCAACTTGATCGTCTGCCCTACCTTCATCGTGACGGTATCCGTCGACGGGAAGGCCTTGCCGTTGATGGTGAAGTAGTTCGGCAACCCGCCCTCCATCAGCATGGCCGGGTACGTCAGGCCTTCCCGCTGCAGCCACTCCTGCAGCTGGATGACGTATTCCTTGTCGGCGCGCAGCTCGGTTGCAGCCGGTGATCCCGGCTTGGGATCGATGATCAGCGCGCCATAGAGTCCCAGCGCCTGTTGACGGTCTGCGTGATCGTGCGTGTGATAGAAAAATGTGCCCGCCTGCTCCGTCGTGAACTCGTAGGTGAAGCTGCCACCTGGGGGGATCGGTTGCTGAGTGATGTTGGCGGGTCCATCCATGCCGTTGGGCAAGATGAGCCCATGCCAGTGCACCGTTGTCGACTCGGGCAGCCGGTTGGTCACCTTGATGCGCACCCGGTCGCCCTCGGTGACGCGGATGCGTGGGCCGGGGATTTGCTGGTTGAAGGCGTAGCCCTCGACCTTGACGTCGGGCAGCACGTTCCAGCGCACGACCCCGGTCTCGAGCTCAAACACTTTGACGCCGTCTTCATTGCGTTCGAACAGGGGGCGGTCTCCACGCGCGTCGGCAGGCGGCTCGTGCTGGACCAGACGCGGATGGACTGCCGCCATGTCGCGCATGGCCTCGCCTGGCGTGTCCCAGAAGGACTTCATCCCCGGCGGCATGATCGACGCCTGGACGTCACGCGCTGAGAGTCGCATGTTCACGAAGATCGCCGGGAAGGTCATGCCGCCGGCCAGCATCAACGTAGTGAACAGACTGACCGTCACCAGTTGCGGCCGCGTCACCTGAGGCTGCATGGCATGAGCGCCATGTTGTCCGCCATGCGAGGCGCCTTGTGATGCACCGCTTTGACCGGTTTCGGAACCCTCCGACTTCGCGTGTTCTCCATGGTTAGAAGAACGACTGGCCGGGGCCATGGCCTTCTCGTGTCCAGCGCTTTCGGCCACATGCTTCCCGTGGCCCGCGTGGTCCTGGTGTGCCATCGAGGCCGGCGTGTTCTCGGCGCTTTGCTTCGTGGGCGCGTTCGGCGCCTTTTCGTCATGAGCCTTGTCGCGCTGCGTCATCAGGCCGTGCTTCATCTGCCGGGACACCATCCAGACGTTGACGGGGTAGGCGATCGCAAAGCCGGCGATGACGCCCACCGACATCACACCCCAAAAGAGCATCTCGGTCGGCTCCATGGCGCGCATGTCCCGACCCATCATCAGCAAGGTCATCACCGGCGCCATCCCAGCCATCATGGCGTTCATGCTGATGAACTCGGGCATGAACGACTTGCGCACGTTCTCCCAGTAGCTGCCGCCCATCATGTTTTTCATGAACAGCGACTGGAAGATGAACAGGCCGAAAGCGAAGCCCGCCACGTACTCCACGATCAAGTCGACCCACATCGGCAGCCCGAGCGATGCCGTCACGACCGCGGCCAGGATGATCCCGGTCGCGTCGCCTGCGACACAGTGGATCGTCGAGCCCACGCCCTGCTTCCAAAGCGGCTTGATGAAGACCTCGTGCTCGCCCGGCGCAGGCTCCTTGTCCGCCATCACGTACAGCAGCAGCCCGATCGGCCCCATGTAGAGGGTCACCAGCACGAACCCCCACTTCATCACCACGGGCTCGGGGTTGTGGCGAAACTGGTCCCATGCCACGTAGGCCGCACTCAGGCCGGCGAGCGCGAACCAGACGATCAGGAAATAGTCGATGGGCTGGACGATCATGGGTTCTCCGAGAGCTGAGACATAGGCGGTGCGGGCGCAGCGGAACACGGCGACAGGGGGCTGGCCGCCGGCACGCTGAAGGTCGCGCGGTGGCAATACGCGTTCCTCTGCATGTCCACTGGGCATGGCCACCGCCACAATCCACCTTGATCTGGGAGGATTGAATGCACGACAGCCTTGCCTTGCTGATTGACCACTGGAAGGCCGATCCGCACAGCACCTACAACAGCTGGTTCCTGTGGGAAGAGCGGCTGAAGAATTTCCGGTCGATCCGCCGAGGCATCGGCGAGGTGGTGAAGGACATCGAGGCCGGAACCTTCGGCAACGCGTACCGTGGTTCGACGTTGGAGACGGTGGTGGGCTCGGTTGCCGAGCAGCGGCAGATCTTCAAGGGTGCGGACCACGCCTTCTTGTGGAAGCCCAAGCTCCGCATCCCCGACATCTACGAAAACGCCGACAACCAACGGGCGTTTGCGCGGCTGCTGCACGCGTGTGACTGCTGCGATACCGCGGAGGCGGTCATCGACGCGATCCAGCGCATCGACGCGCAGCAGATCAAGGGGCTGGGCCCAGCGGTCGCAAACCTGCTGTACTTCATCCACCCCACGCTGGTCCTGCCGTTCAACACCGCCATCGTCAAGGGCTACAACGCGGTGACGGGCAGCAATGTGAAGCTTGGTCGCTGGGACCACTACCTGTCCATGCGCGAGGGGGCGATCCGGCTGAATACTCAACACCGCACGCGCCTGTCCAACGACCTTGGCGCGCTGGCTGGTTTGCTGTTCGAAATCGGCTCGGGTCGCTACCAGGCGCCTCCGTTGGCCACTGACAGTGCACGCCTTCAGGCCTGGGAAGCCGACCTGGCGCAGGTGCGCGCCGAGTCTGCGGCCCTGCAGAAGCAGTGGGCGGCTGAACGGGAGAGCGACACCACGCACACGCAGATTCAAGGCTGGCTGAGGGACCTCGGCAAGGCGCTGGGGTTCGAGGTGTGGATCGCCACCAATGATCGAGGCCGGGCCTATGGCGACGGCCAACTCGGAGACGGTTGCACCGCTGAGCTCACCCGCGCCAGCACGGCCGGCGCAGAGTCGGTCCGGCTCATCGACGTGGTCTGGCTCGAGGCAGGAAGCGGCAAGGTGTGCGCCGCGTTCGAGGTCGAGCACTCGACATCGATCTATTCGGGCATCGTGCGCATGCTGGACCTGGCGCTGGGGACCACAGTCGGCGCGGGCAGCACGCTGTTCCTTGTGGCGCCCGACAGCCGGCGCGACGATGTTCAACTGCAGCTGAGGCGACCGGCGTTCTCCCGCGTGTCGGAGCTCGGCATCCGCTACCTTCCGTACAGCCAGCTGCAACAGCATCGGGAGGCGGCGGCGCGCTTCGGATCTGGCCTCAAACCGATGCTCGAAATGTCCCAGCTCTTGCGGTGAGGTCATGAGGTATGTCGCTCGTCGGCGCCCTGCGCAGGACGCGAGCCGCAGATCATGAAGGTTGCCCCGATGGGAAGGTCAAGCACGAACGCTCGCTACCCCCGCGTTTGAAGTGAAGCCGGCTGCGCCGTCATCCGCTGTCACGGCGGCCTGCCGGCGGCATTAAATCCGCTCGCCCATCGAGGGCGCCGAACATTACGGAAATGTCATCTCCGTGTGCGTTTGGCGTTCGGTAGGAGCTTCTAAGGTGGCCTATGCGCGCTGCAAGAGCCACCGCCCGTCGTGGCTTTCATCGCAAGCGTGTACCCAGCCTCTTTGCCTCCGACCCCAGCCAGATGTAGTTTTGACCTGAACGACTGCAACATCTTCCTGAAGCATCGACCGACGTCTCGCGGACAGCGCAGGCAGGGGTCGGTGCGCTTGTGTTTGGGTCTTTGGCTGGGGTAGCAGTGGGCGCGCGTCTTGCCTTTTGAGGGAGCCGAATTTCCGGTTTCATCGAAGGAGCAAGAACATGGCCCACCAACAACACGCCTCGTGCATCGAGGCCTGCGATCAATGCGCCGCCGCGTGCAATCACTGCTCGACGGCATGCCTGCAAGAGCAGGACGTGAAGATGATGGCGCGCTGCATCGCGCTGGACATGGATTGCGCAGCCATCTGCCAACTTGCCTCGGCCGCCATGGCTCGGGGCAGCGAGAACGCACCGGCGATTTGCACGCTTTGCTCTGACATCTGCGAGGCATGTGCCGAGGAGTGCGCCAAGCACCAGATGGACCACTGCCAAGCGTGCGCCGAGGCGTGCCGTCGTTGCGCCGACGAGTGCCGTCGCATGGCTCAGGCATCGACTTCCACAACAGGTCAGTCCGGCACCGATCACTCGCATTGATCAGCGCCGTTCCAAGCGCTGCCGCAATCCGCCCCTGAGGCGCGAGCGATGCAGCCGACGCTCTGGCTGTGGAGCCTCTGCGAGGCCATCAAACGGCGCGGCGTCCCCCTCCCCTTGCCGAGACATGACATGACTACACGACTTCTTACCCGCTGGGCTGCCATTGCGGTGACCTGCACATCCCTCGTGGTGCCCTTCACGGCCAAGGCCGACGCCCCGGGCGTTGGACTGACTGCCGCATTCGAGATCGAGTTCCTGCAGATGAGCATCGATCACCACTACGCAGCGCTGCGGATCACCGAGCTGGCTGCCGGAACGGACGTACAGCGCAACGGTGAGATTTCACCGTCCGAGGGCACCTCACCGACGCCCGGCTTCGCCGTGACGCCAGCCAAGGCCACGCTGGACGACCTGAAGTCGATGGCACGGCGCAACAACCGCATGCAGCGCGAAGAGATTCTTACGCTCAAAGGCTTCCTGCGCGACTGGTACGGCATCGACTACCAGCCCAAGCTTCGCGACGAAAGCCGCCGCATGATCGCCGTGCTGGACCAGGCACGGCCAGGTGCCGACTTCAATCACCTGTTCTATGAAGTCTTCAGCCGCCACCACTACACCCTGATGGAACCCGTCAACGCGTGCGTCACCGGCAGCGACCTGAGCCACGAAGAATTGCGCAGGGAATGCCGGACCATGTGGATGAGCCAAACGGCTGACATCGAGATGATGCGAAACGAGCTCAAGCGGCACTTTGGCGTCGCTGACTACCAGCCCTTCAAGGGGCGTGAGCCGCTTGCGGGCAGCCGTGGAGGGCCGAAGGGCCAGCACAGCGGTGGCAATCACGGTGATTGAACGGTCCGCGGCACATAAAAACAATTTGCGCAAAACCGCTTGACCTTGCCACGGTGGGAAGCTTCAAAGTGCATGCACCGAGTAACCAACCTGGAGTTGTAGATGATCACTTTTGAAGTCAACGACATGACCTGCGGCCACTGCGTGAGCATGATCACCAAGGCGGTGAAACAAGCGGACAAGGACGCCGACGTCTCCGTCGACCTTGCCACCAAGCGCGTCCAGATCGAATCCAAATCAGGCGATGAGGCCGACTTCAAGGAAGCGATCCAAGAAGCCGGCTACACACCGATCCCGGCCTCGGCAGCAGCAACGCCGTCCTCCCAGGCCGGTGCAAGCTGTTGCGGTGGGTGCCACTGAGGCGGGCGCTTGATCGAGGTCAAGGGGTGGGGCCGCCAGTTCACCGAGCATGGGCTCATGAACACGCCCACCTCCTCCTCGAATCGCCCGGCTCGCCGCTTCGTTGCCGTCGTCGCCTGGGTGCTTGGTGCCATTGGCGCCTACTTCCTGTTGACACGCCATTTCGACCACGTCCTGCAGGCGGTGCCCTTCCTGCTTCTGCTGGCATGCCCACTGATGCATCTCTTCGGACACCGCCACGGTCACGGCGCACATCAGAAAGAGCACATTGAGCGTCCAAAAGACGACGATTGAGTTCTGGCGGCCGGCCCGGCGACCGCTGCAGGTTCAATGTGGAGAACAAGTTGGATCACCATTCCCATGACGACCACGGCCAGCACCCGTCCGCGCCAGACGTGACGCCACAGTACAGCTGCCCGATGCACCCTGAGGTCCAGCAGCCGGCACCCGGGCGTTGTCCGAAATGCGGCATGAACCTCGTCCTGCAAGGCGCCTCGGCCAAAGCCAAGGGCAGCGACCACCATGGACATCATGCCGTCCACGGCATGTCGGCCGCACACAAACACCATGACCACGGGGCGGTGCCCGACGAGCCGCCGGCGTCGGCGGGCCCCGCCGCCGCGTTGCGGCCTGCCGCGGCCGCGATCTCCAACGTGGGAGAAGCGGCTGCGGCGAGCGCGACGATCTACACCTGTCCCATGCACCCGGAGATTCGACAGGATCGGCCGGGCAACTGCCCCAAGTGCGGGATGACGCTGGAGCCGCTGATCCCGGAGGCGACGGCAGACGACGACAACCCGGAGCTGCGCGACTTCTCCCGCCGCTTCTGGTGGACGTTGCCGCTGACGGTCGTGGTCACGGTCCTGGCAATGGGCGGACACCGCCTGGGCCTGATGGCGCCCGCTGCGCAAAGCTGGCTCGAACTGGTGCTTTCGCTGCCCATCGTTTTCTGGGCGGGCTGGCCCTTCTTCGAGCGCTGCTGGCAGTCTCTGCTGCACCGCAGTCCCAACATGTGGACGTTGATTGGCATCGGCACCGGCGCCGCGTTCCTCTACAGCGTCGTGGCGACCGCGGCGCCGCAACTCTTCCCGCAGAGCTTCGCGGCTCATGGCCGCATCGGTGTCTACTTTGAAGCTGCGGCCGTCATCATCTCGCTCACACTGTTGGGTCAGATGCTGGAACTGCGGGCTCGTTCGCAGACCTCTGCGGCCATCAAGTCGTTGCTCGGGCTGGCGCCCAAGACCGCCCGCCGCATCGAGCCGGACGGCTCCGAGGCCGACGTGCCGCTCACCCATGTGCACGTCGGCGATCGGCTGCGCGTGCGGCCTGGTGAAAAAGTCCCAGTCGACGGCGTGGTCCTCGAAGGTTCCAGCGCGATCGACGAGGCCATGCTGACGGGCGAGCCGGTTCCCGTGATGAAACGTCCCGGCGACAAGGTCATCGGCGCGACGATCAACACCACCGGGTCGCTGGTGATGCAGTCCGAGCGGGTGGGCTCCCAGACCATGCTGTCCCAGATCGTGCAGATGGTCGCGCAGGCTCAGCGTTCGAAGGCGCCGATGCAACGCATGGCCGACCAGGTCGCCGGCTGGTTCGTGCTCGTCGTGATCGGCATCGCGCTGACCGCCTTCTTCGCGTGGGGTCTGCTCGGTGGTCCCCAGGGCTGGCAATACGGGCTTATCAACGCCGTCTCGGTGCTGATCATCGCCTGCCCTTGCGCTCTTGGCTTGGCGACCCCGATGTCCATCATGGTTGCGACGGGCAAGGCGGCAACGCAGGGCATCTTGTTCCGTGACGCCTCGGCGATCGAGAACTTCCGCCGCGTCGACACCATGATCGTGGACAAGACCGGCACGCTGACGGAGGGCAAACCGACGTTCGAGCGAGCCATCGCCGTCCCAGGACGGTCTGACGACGAAATCCTCCTTCTGGCGGCCAGCCTGGACCAAGGCAGTGAGCATCCGCTGGCCCATGCCATCGTGGACGCCGGCCGCGCCCGTAAGCTGCCGCTGGAACAGGCCGTTGATTTCGAGTCGTCCACCGGTATCGGCGTCCGCGGCCAGGTTTCCGGTCGCCGGTTGGCGCTGGGCAACACCGCGTTGATGGGACAGGACGGGGTCGATGTGTCACCGCTTCGCGCCCCGGCAGAGGAACTGCGGCAAAAGGGCAGCAGCGTCATGTTCCTCGCGGAGGACGGCTGGCTGCTCGGGATCCTGGCCGTATCGGACCCGATCAAGCAGAGCACACCAGAGGCGGTGCAGAGTCTTCGGAGCGCTGGGATGCGGGTGGTCATGGCCACCGGCGACGGCTTGACCACCGCCGAATCCGTCGCCCGCCAACTGGGCATCGACGAGTTCCACGGCGAAGTGAAGCCAGCCGACAAGCTGGCCCTCGTCGACCGCCTGCAAAAGGAGGGTCGCGTGGTCGGCATGGCCGGAGACGGCATCAACGACGCCCCTGCACTGGCCAAGGCCGATGTGGGCGTCGCCATGGGCACCGGCACCGACGTGGCGATGAACAGCGCCCAGGTCACCTTGGTCAAGGGTGACTTGCGCGGCATCGCCCGGGCCCGGGCCATCTCCGAGGCGACGGTCGCCAACATGCGGCAGAACCTGATGTTCGCCTTTATCTACAACTCGCTGGGTGTGCCGCTGGCCGCCGGCGTGCTCTACCCGTTCACGGGCTGGGTCTTGTCGCCCATGATCGCCGCCCTGGCCATGAGCCTGTCGTCGGTCAGCGTCGTCTTCAACTCGCTTCGCCTTCGCGCGGGAAAATAGCCGCCATCAAGTCAACGACATGGGAAGCGCATGTACAACCTGCTGGTATCTGGCAGAGACGGGACCTGGGACGGCAGCCCCTGGACCATCGAGGCGTCGCGCTGCGTGTGCGAGTACACCGACAAGGAAATCAGCCGCAAGTTCGAAGCGTTGGACGCTGGGGCGATCAACGAGCTGAAGAAGCTCCCCTGCATCTTCGCGTATGAGACCCCGAGCAGCACGCCGCCCCAGTTTGGCGTGCTGACCGACATCACCAAGCGCCAGGGCCAGGTGCGCCTGGAATACGAGCTGCAGGCTGTGCAGCCCTTCCTGTCGGCCAAGGACCTCGTCACGTACTCCTTCGAGCTGGACATCGGCAAGTGGGAATTGAACCGCACCCATTGGGCGGTCAAGGAGGTCAACCTGGCCAAGGAGCTGCGGGCCACCGGCATCGCGCTGCCGCCCTGGGTCCGCGACATCTCGCGAGCAGTCGACATCACCACCCATGTGTTCGACGTCGGCCTGTCTTTCCCCGGGGAAGCCCGAGCGACGGTGGAAGCGGTGGCCGCCGAGCTGGAACGGCGCCTCGGGCCCAACTCCTACTTCTACGACAACAACTACGTGTCGCAGCTGGCCCGTCCTTCGCTGGACAACCTGCTGCAGGACCTCTACCGCAATCGCTCCAAGCTGATCGTCGTCTTCATCGGCGGCGACTACCAGCGCAAGGAATGGTGCGGCATCGAGTTCCGGGCGATCAAGGAGATCCTCATGGAGCGCGATCACGGCCGGATCATGTTCGTCCGCACCGACGACGGGCCCGTGGAAGGGGTCTTCAAGACCGACGGCTACGTCGACGCCCGGCGCTTCACGCCGGCCCAGATTGCCGGCTTCATCGAGGAGCGGGTCCGGCTGCTGGGCTGAGACACGCCGGTCGCGGCGGGTCGCCGAAAGTTCTACGCAAAAACCGCTTGACCTTCCCATCATGGCAAGCTTGAGACTTCCGTTCATGGCCGACACACGACGCGCCGGAAAAGGAAAACCATGAACACGACGGCCTCCATCACACCCAGCGCCGCCACCCGGCAGTGGCAGCTTCCCGTGGCGGGCATGACCTGCGCATCTTGCGTGAGCCGTGTCGAGAAGGCGCTGTCCAAGCTGCCTGGCGTGCGTGAGGCCACCGTCAACCTCGCCACCGAGGCCGCCACGGTCGACGCCGGGCCCGAGGTCAGCCTCGACAGCCTGCGCGCCGCGGTCCAGAAAGCCGGCTACGACGTTCCCGAGCAGGCCGTGACGCTCCAGGTCGAGGGCATGACCTGCGCATCCTGCGTCGCGCGCGTCGAGAAGGCCTTGAAAAAGGTGCCCGGGGTGACCGCGGCAGAGGTCAACCTCGCCACCGAGCAAGCCCACGTCAAGGTCACAACACGGGAAGCCGACCTCGCCGCGTTACTGTCGGCCGTCGACAAGGCCGGCTACGCCTCGCGCGTCGTACCCGCCCCTGGTTCAGCTGCAGCCAGTGCCAATGATTTAAGCGGCCGGGATGCTCCGTCGGCAAAACCGGCTTTGCCCGAATGGTGGCCCATCGCGGTGGCCATGGCGCTCTCCGCCCCGCTCGTGCTTCCGATGTTCGCCACGCTGTTCGGTGCCCACTGGATGCTCCCGGGCTGGCTGCAACTCGCGTTGGCCACGCCGGTCCAGTTCTGGCTTGGCGCGCGCTTCTACCGGGCTGGATGGAAAGCGTTGCGCGCCGGCGCCGGGAATATGGACTTGCTCGTCGCCCTGGGCACAAGTGCGGGCTACGGCTTGAGCGCCTATCAGCTGTGGGTCCATGGCGACCGGGGCATGAACCACTTGTACTTCGAAGCCTCGGCGGTCGTTATCACGCTGGTCCTGCTCGGCAAGTGGCTGGAGACGCGTGCCAAGCGGCAGACCACGGAGGCGATTCGCGCGCTCAACGCCCTCCGCCCCGAACGAGCCCGGGTTCGCCGCATCGGTGCCGATCTGGATGTGGCGATCGCCGAGGTTCGTGTTGACGACCAGGTTGTCGTGCGCCCGGGCGAGCGGATTCCTGTCGACGGCGAGGTGGTTGAGGGTGCCAGCGAGATCGACGAATCGCTGATCACCGGTGAAAGCCTGCCCGTGGCCAAGCATGTCGGTGACCGCGTGACCGGCGGCTCCGTCAACGCTGAGGGTCTGCTGCTCATCCGGACCACGGCGGTCGGTGCCGAATCCACCCTCGCACGCATCGTTCGGCTTGTCGAGTCGGCGCAGGCGAAAAAGGCGCCTATCCAGCGACTTGTCGACCAGGTGAGCGCCGTGTTCGTCCCGGTGGTCATCGGCATCGCTGCCCTGACACTGCTGGGCTGGGGGCTGGGCACGGGCAACTGGGAGGCTGCGATCCTCAATGCCGTTGCAGTGCTGGTCATTGCCTGCCCGTGCGCCCTTGGCCTGGCCACGCCCACCGCCATCATGGCCGGCACCGGCGTTGCCGCACGTCACGGGATTCTGATCAAGGACGCCGAAGCACTCGAGGTCGCGCACAGCGTCAAGGTCGTCGCCTTCGACAAGACCGGGACGCTGACCGAGGGCAAGCCGGAACTCGTGGCGTTTGAGGCGGTCGATGGCAACACCAGCAGCATGCTCGGAGCGGCTGCAGCCATCCAGAACAACAGCGAGCATCCGCTGGCGCGTGCTGTCATCGAGGCTGCCAAGCGGGAGCGGGTCGGTGTGCCGCCGGCCAGCGAGGTCCGAGCAATTGCCGGACGTGGGATGGCGGCCGTCGTGCGCGGCCGAAACCTCAGGCTGGGCAGCACGCGGTTCATGCAGGAACTCAACGTCGACCTGTCGGCGATGGCCAAGATCGCCGCCGCGCTGGAAGCTCAGGGACGCACGGTGTCCTGGCTCGCCGAAGCTGGTGAGCGCCCTCACCTGCTTGGACTGCTGGCGTTCGGTGACGCGGCCAAGGCGTCTGCGGTGGACGCCATTCGGCGCCTGCATGAGATGGACGTCAGCACGGTGATGCTCACCGGCGACAACCGCGGCAGCGCCACCGCCATCAGCCGCCAGCTCGGGATCGACGAATTCCGGGCCGAGCTCCTCCCCCAGGACAAGGCCGATATCGTTGCCGAGCTCAAGAGCGGAAACAGGCGCGTGGCGATGGTCGGCGACGGCATCAACGACGCCCCTGCCCTGGCGGCTGCCGACGTGGGCATCGCGATGTCGACAGGTACTGACGTGGCCATGCACGCCGCTGGGATCACTCTGATGCGGGGCAACCCGGCGCTGGTCGCTGACGCCATCGACATCTCGCGGCGCACCTACGCCAAGATCCGCCAGAACTTGTTCTGGGCTTTTGCCTACAACGTCGTCGGCATACCGCTGGCCACCTTCGGGCTGCTCAGCCCGGTGGTCGCAGGAGCGGCCATGGCCTTCAGCAGCGTGAGCGTCGTCACCAACGCGCTGATGCTGCGCCGCTGGAAAGGAAGTATTCAATGAGCAGCATGAGCATGACCGGCCCCTTCAACATCGGTGAGGCGGCCAGCCAGTCGGGGGTGTCCGCCAAGATGGTCCGGCACTACGAATCGCTGGGGCTGCTGCCCAAGATCGGGCGGACCGACTCCGGCTATCGCCAGTACACCGACAAGGAAGTGCACACCCTGCGTTTCATCCGGCGAGCTCGGGACCTGGGCTTCAGCATGGCGGAGATCGCCGAACTCCTGAAGCTTTGGCAGGACCGGCGCCGGGCCAGCGCCAACGTCAAGCGCATCGCGCTGGCGCACGTCGCCGACCTGGAAGTCCGGATGAAGGAGATGGACGCCATGAAGCGAACCCTGGAGCGCCTGGCCGAGTGCTGCCACGGGGACCATCGGCCGGACTGCCCGATCCTGGACGAGCTGGCCGACTGACGCTCCGCGCTCTCGCTCCTTCTGCAGAAAGCTGGCTGACAGCTGCACGTTGACACCATGCGCACACAATGAGAATAATAACGATTCTCATTTGCATTGGATAAGCATGCTCCTGTCTTCTCAGCGCGTGGCGACCGCCACGGTCATTGGCCTGGCCCTTCTTTCTCGCTCCGCCGTCGCTGGCGAATCCCCTATGGGCTGGATCTACACCGCTGAAGTCGCGCCTCCAGGGACTAGGGAATTCGAGCAATGGGTCGACGTTCAGACCAAGCAGACACGGGGCGACTACACCAACGTCCGCTTGCGCTCCGAGCTGGAGTTCGGCATCACGTCTAAATATCAAACGGCCATCTACCTGAACTCCCGCTTCATCCGCGCCTATCGCAACCAGATGGACGGCACGACCGCTGGCCCCAACACCGACATCCCCGACACCTTCGATCCCACATCCCGCTACAAGATGAGTCGCGTGGAGTCGGTGTCATGGGAAAACATCTATCAGCTATCCAACCCATTGGTGGACCCTGTCGGGCTGGCCGTCTATGTCGAGCCCTCCTGGGGGCGTCGCAACAAGGAGCTGGAATTCAAGCTCATCCTGCAGAAGAACTTCTTGGACGACCGCGTCATCTGGGCCACCAATCTGAGCACCGCCCTGGAGAACAACAAGCGGGGCAGCGACGTCGAAAAGGCGACGGAGCTCGATCTGCTGACAGGGGTCTCCTACCGCTTCATGAACAACTGGTCTGCAGGTATCGAAGTCCGCAACCATCGCGAGTTCACGGGCTACGGGTACGGGGTGGCCAACCACTCGGCGTGGTTCCTTGGGCCGAACGTCCACTACGCCACCAAGGGCTGGTGGCTGACGGCGGCCTGGCGCAGCCAGATGCCCTGGGCGAGTGGCTTCCAGGATGATCAGAAGGAGGTGATCAGCGGCGGCCGTATCTACGGCGACGAGCACACACGCAACCAGTTCGTGCTGAAGCTGGGAGTGCCGTTCTGATGCGCTGGGAACCCTTCTTCGCCGTTCCCCTGGCTGTCGCCTCGACCGCCGCTTCGGCCAGCGTCTTCTTCTCGACCGAACAGGCTCAGCAGGTCATGTTCCCCGCGGGGAAGTTCACCAAGGTCGCGCTGGCCATGACGCCAGAGCAGCGTGATGGACTGTTCGCCCGATCGGGCGTCCACGAGCCGTTTCGGGAAGACGGCGTCTGGTCGGTGGAAGGCCAAGGGTTCTTCATCGTCGATCAAGTCGTCGGCAAGCACGAGCTGATCACCTATGCCGTGGGGCTCAACCTCGATGGCAGCGTGAAGCAGATTGAGATCCTCGAATACCGCGAGACCTACGGCTCAGAGGTGCGAGGGGCCGCGTGGCGGCAGCAGTTTGTCGGCAAGACTGCCGCGTCGCCAGTCAGGCTCAACAAGGACATCGCCAACATCACGGGCGCCACGCTGTCCTCCAAGCACATCACAGACGGGGTGCGGCGGGTTCTGGCTGTCTATGACTTGGCGTTGAAGGGGCTTCACAGTGGCAAGCGTTGAACGCATGCAGCCATTGCTGGGCACGTTTGTCACCATACGGGCACAAGGCCAGGAAGGCGTGCCTGAATCCGAGGTGACGGGCGCGGTCAGCGCTGCGTTCTCGGCCATAGCCCGGGTGCAGCGGCTGATGAGCTTTCATCGCCATGACAGCGACGTGGGCCGGCTCAACCGGGCTCGCCCTGGCTGTCACCTGCGCGTGCATCGCTGGACGAGCGCTGTGCTCAGCGAGGCGTTGCAGCTGCACATGGCGAGCGCCGGTGCTTTCGATTGCAACGTCGGTCGGGTTCTCGTGCGAGGCGGCTTGCTACCTCGCTCACGCCCCGCCGTTGTCGGCCGATCCAAAACGTCCATGTCCCGTGCCATCAGGTTGGCAGAGGGTGGCCGCGTCAACGTCGCCCAACGGGTTTCGCTTGATCTCGGAGGCATCGCAAAAGGATTTGCTGTCGACCAGGCGGTGCGTGTCCTGCGCAGTCGGGGCATGCAAAGTGGGCTTGTCAACGCCGGGGGCGACCTCTACGCCTTCGGCTCGGCGCCACAAGAAATCTGGGTTCGATGCCCGAAGTCGCCGACTGACATGAAGTTGATCGGACGGCTGCAAAACGGTGCCGTCGCGACGTCCGCCAGCTATTTCGCCTCCAACCTGGGCAACGACGGCAAGGCGGCAAGTGCCATCGTGAATCCGAGGCACCAGAGGCGTGTTGGCCTGCCAGGGAGCGTTTCTGTGGTCGCGAAAAGCTGCCTGCAGGCCGATGCGCTCACGAAAATAGTTGCGTTGCGAGGCTCCCTTCCCGCCAGCATCCAGAGGCGAGCGCGAGCAACGGTCATCCGACTATGACGACGACAAGACCTCAACCGTTCAGCATTCGCCTGCCAGCTTTTCAGCGGTGGGCGACCTATGGCACGTTGGCAGTGGTCGCAGCAAGCGGAACTGCCTGGCTCGTCGTTCATGACTGGCTGCGGTTGAACTGGTTTGCCGCTGAGCACAGGCTGCTCGTGACACACGGCGTTGCCGCCGCCCTTGCACTTACCGTTGTCGGAGGTTTGCTGCCGCTGCATATCCGGCTGGCCTGGCGCATCCGCCGCAACCTTTGGTCCGGTGCGTTCACCCTCATCATCATGGGACTGCTCGGCTTGAGCGGTTGGTTCCTCTACTACGGTGACGAGGAGTGGCGGGAAATTACCCGTTGGCTGCATATTGCAGTTGGCCTGCTCAGTTGCGCCGTGGTCCCGTTCCATGTCTGGATGGGCAGGCGTCGCTCGGCAAAGCAGCAAGCCCCTCAAGCGCTGCCTACGCAGGTAGGCAAGGAATCGTTGGCCACGAACTGTGCCCCTTAGCGGACCCAGTTCCGGCGTTTTCCCATCTATGACGAGCGCATCCTGTTGCAGCCGCGAGGCTGGCGGTATCACAGCTGTCGATTCCGATCACCGAACCGTGGGAGGTGCATTGTGCAAATGAGATTGACGCCGATGGACTCGATCCAGTCGATCGCTCGCTCGGCCGAGGCACTGACCAAGCCGGCTTCGGTACAAGGGCGAGGGTTTCAGGATGCCTTGGCAAGTGCGCTTCAAACCACCAGCGACCTGCAAAAGGAGTCGGGCAGGTTGAGCAAGGAGTTCTCGCTGGACAACCCCACGGTCAGTCTCGAGGAAACGATGATCGCCGGACAAAAGTCGAACATCGCTTTTCAGGCGACTTTGCAGGTGCGCAACCGGCTGGTTCAGGCCTACAGCGAAGTCATGAACATGCAGATCTGAGGCGATAACCAGGTCGATCAAGGGCCCCTCCGTGTCAAACCTGCCGTGGTGTAAGGCGACGGAACCCGTCGCCGACGCATACCGCTTACGCGTTGGCTCTGGACGGAAACGCGCAGACTTTGATCTGGATCTAACGCCCCCGGCCACACGCGGATAGACTTTGCCCATGATGTTGAACAAGACCTACCGGCGCTGGATCGCGAGCTTGCTCGCGGCGGTGCTGGTGTGTCTGCAGCTCTCTACGGCAGCCTACGCCTGCCCCGTCCCGACCGGCTCGGAGTCGATGCCGATGGTCAGCATGGCCGGCATGGCCGACTGCGACCAGATGTCCGGGATGGACACCGAACAGCCGCAGCTGTGCAAGGCGCATTGCGACCGCGACAAGCAGACGGTCAACAACGCGCCGGCGCCTGACCTTGCGCCCGCGGTTCTCCTCGATCAGCTCTTCACCCGCCTGGCCCTCTGGCTCCCGCCCGAGACCGCAGAGGCACTCCCTGCGGTCATTACCGCCCACACCGGCCCGCCAGACGGCACGCTGCCGGTGTATCTCACCCTCCAGGTCCTCCGCAATTAAGCCCTGACGTCCGCGCTGCCGCACGCGCGGCGGCGTGCCCACGTCTCGCGTCGCTTGCCGACTGCTTCCAGGCTTTTTGTGGAGCGCCATCATGGCCATCTTCTTTTGGGCGGGATCTTGGTCCCGCTCCGGCGGCACAGGAGCTACCTGCCGCCGCATCCGCAAGGCTGTCATCGCGGCAGGCTTACTTGCAGGCGCCGCCGTGCATGCGGCCCCCGTCACCTTCGAACAGGCCTTGTTGCTCGCTGAACAGCGCTCCGCCGCACTGACGGCGCGCCAGGCCGCGGCAGAAGGCGCGCAACAGGCGCGCACGGCCGCAGGGCGCCTGCCCGACCCCAAGCTGGCTGTCGGCATCGAGAACTTCCCGATCTCAGGTCGCGAGCGTTTCAGCTGGAACCGCGAGTCCATGACCATGCGACGTGTCGGCGTCATGCAGGACGTGCCCAACGCTGCCAAGCGGGCCGCCCAGCGCGACGCTGCCGACGCCAAGGCCGAGCGCGAGCACGCGATGCTGGAAGCCGAACGCCTGGCGGTACGCCGCGAGGCGGCGCTGGCCTGGCTCGCCCTGCACTTCGCCGAGCAAAAGCTGAACGTCTTCGCAACGCTCGAGCAAGAGAACCGCCTCTTGCAGGACACGTTGTCTGCCCGCGTCGCATCCGGAGCCGCCACGCCCGGCGATGCGCTGATGGTGCGCCAGGAGGCCTTGGAGCTGGCCGACCGAAGGGACGAACTGCAGGCCGGCGTCGAGCAGGCACGGGTCCAACTGCGGCGCTGGACCGGCGACCAGCCGGAACTGTCCGCTGAGGCTGAACCGCCCCCGCTGCGGCCGGACCTGGCGCGATTGCTGGGCGGGCTTGATCGGCATGCCGAACTGCTGGCCTTCAACCCGATGCTCGCAATGGCTCGCGCCGACCTCAGCGAGGCAGAAGCGATGCGCCAGGGTGATTGGGGCTGGGAGGTCGCCTACGGCAACCGCGCACGGTCCTTCGGTGACATGGTCTCGTTCCAGCTCACCTTCGAGCTGCCCGTCTCACGGGCCACGCGCCAGGAACCCGTTGTCGCTTCCCGCCGTAAGGACGTCGAGCGGCTTGAGGCCGAGCGGGAGGATGCGCTGCGCCGCATCCGCGCCGAGGTGGATACCCAGGTTGCGGAGTTGCAGCGACTGGAGCGTGTGCTGCAGCGCCAGCTAACCGCCACGCAACCGCTTGCCCGGGAGCGCGCCCAGGTGACCCTGGCCAGCTACCAGTCCGGCCGCGCCGACCTCGGTGCCGTGCTCACCGCCCGCAAGAGCGCTGCCGAAGCGCAGTTGCGCGGTCTCGATCTTCAAGCCCAGGTGCTGGCCCAGCAGGCCCGCCTGGCCTATCTCATTGCGGAGTGACCCCATGACCTCCAACAAGAAACTGTCCGCCGTCGCCATGCTGCTCGTCGCTGCGGGCGCAGGCCTGGGCTACGGCGTCGCCCATTGGCGTACGGCCTCGATGTCGGACCCATCCGCCACGGTGTCCGGAACCAAAGAGACGACCAAGAGTCCGGCCGGTGAGCGCAAGGCCCTGTATTGGTACGACCCCATGGTGCCGCAGCAGAAGTTCGACAAGCCAGGTAAGTCGCCGTTCATGGACATGCAGCTGGTGCCCAAGTACGCCGATGAGGCGCCCTCAGGTGGCGTTGCCGTCGACCCGCGCGTCGCCCAGACCCTGGGGGTACGCACCGCAACCGTGGAGAAGCAGCGGCTCGGCGCCTCGTTCCAGGTGCCGGCCGTCGTGCAGCTCAACGAACGCGACGTGGCCATCCTGCAGGCGCGCACCGCTGGCTTCGTCCAACGGGTGGCCCGCCTGGCACCGGGCGATGTCGTCGCTAACGGTGCCTTCATCGCCGAACTGCTGGTTCCCGAGTGGGCAGGCGCCCAGCAGGAATTCCTGGCGGTGCGCCAAACGGGCGATGCGGCCCTGACCGCCGCGGCCCGCCAGCGCTTGGTGCTGCTCGGCATGCCGACGTCCCTGATCCAGCAGGTGGAACACAGCGGACAGGTACAGGCGCTCTCCAACGTGCACGCCCCCACCGGCGGGCTGGTACAGGAGTTGATGGTGCGACCCGGCATGACAGTGTCCCAAGGCATGAGCCTCGCCCGCATCACCGGTTTGTCGACCGTCTGGCTAGAAGCCGCCCTCCCCGAAACCCAGGCCAGCGTCGCCCGCGTCGGACAGCCCGTCGAGGTGTTGTTGGCGGCGTTTCCCGGCGAGACACTGCGCGGCAAGATCACAGCGATCCTGCCTGAGGCGAATGCTGAGACACGCACCCTGCGCGTCCGGGCCGAGCTCCCAAATCCGCAAGGCCGGCTGCGGGCGGGGATGTTTGCTCAGATGCGCCTGGGCGGGACGGCCGAAGAGGTGCTCGTCGTGCCTGCCGAGGCCGTGATCCGCACAGGCCAGCGTGCTGTCGTCTATGTGGCTGAGCAGCTTGGGCGCTTTACGCCGGTCCAGGTGCGTCTGGGTCGCGAGCTGGGTGACAAGCTGGAGGTGCTGGAGGGATTGCAGCCCGGCCAACAGGTTGTGGCGTCCGGCCAATTCCTGATCGACTCGGAAGCGAGCATGCAGGGTGTGCTGCAGCGCCAGGCCACTCCGGCAGCGCCTGCTGCCAGCGCGGCTGCCGTGCCGGCGGCCTCATCGACAGCTTCTGCCGTTTCGGCACTTCAGGCGGTCGGCAGGATCGTGGAGCTTTCGGGGCAGAGCGTCACGCTGGATCACAGCGCCGTGCCGGCCCTCAAATGGCCAGCCATGCAGATGGGCTTCCGGCTCGCGCGGCCGGAGCTGGCCAAGGGCGTGAAGGTGGGCGACACCGTCCGCTTCACCTTCCGGGAAAGCCAGGACGGCTATGAAGTCGTCGCCATGCAGCGCGAGACACCGGGAGGCGCACGATGATCGGCGCGCTGATCCGCTGGTCGGTCGGCAATCGCTTCCTGGTGCTGCTGTCCACGCTCTTCCTCGCCGTCGCCGGCGTGCTGTCGCTGCGCTCGACACCGATCGACGCCCTGCCCGACCTGTCCGACGTACAGGTCATCATCCGCACCAGCTACCCCGGCCAGGCGCCACAGATCGTCGAGAACCAGGTCACCTATCCACTGGCGACCACCATGCTGTCGGTGCCCGGCGCCAAGGCCGTGCGGGCGTTCTCCTTCTTCGGCGACTCCTTCGTCTATGTGCTGTTCGATGACGGCACGGACCTGTACTGGGCTCGTTCCCGCGTGCTGGAGTACCTCAGCCAGGTGCAGGGCCGGCTGCCAGCGACGGCCAAGCCCTCGCTCGGCCCCGACGCGACCGGCGTGGGCTGGGTCTTCCAGTACGCCCTCGTGGACCGCACAGGTCGCCATGACCTGTCACAGCTGCGGGCGCTGCAGGATTGGTTCCTCAAGTTCGAGCTGAAGGCCGTCGCCAACGTGGCCGAGGTGGCCACGGTGGGCGGCATGGTCAAGCAGTACCAGGTGGTGGTCGACCCGGCCAAGCTCATCGCCTACGGGATCACGCATAACCAGGTACGCGAGGCGCTGATGAACGGCAACCAGGAGGCTGGCGGCGCCGTGCTGGAGCTGGCCGAGGCCGAGTACATGGTGCGCGCCAGCGGCTTCCTGAAGTCGCTGGATGAATTCCGCAGCATCGTGCTGGCCAGCCGCAACGGCGTGCCGGTGTTGCTGAGCCAGGTCGCGACCGTGCAGGTCGGACCGGAGATGCGCCGTGGCATCACCGAACTGGACGGCGAAGGCGAGGCGGTCGGCGGCGTGGTGATCCTGCGCAACGGCAAGAACGCCCAGGCGACGATTGCCGCGATCAAGGACAAGCTCAAGCAGCTGCAGTCCAGCCTGCCTCAGGGTGTCGAGATCGTCACGACCTATGACCGCAGCTCCTTGATCCAGCGCGCCATCGACAACCTGTCGATGAAGCTGCTCGAAGAGTTTGCGGTGGTCGCCCTGGTCTGCGTGGTTTTCCTGTGGCACCTGCGCTCGGCGTTGGTGGCAATCATCTCGCTGCCGCTGGGCGTGATGGCGGCCTTCCTGGTGATGCAGCAGCAGGGGTTGAACGCCAACATCATGTCGCTCGGGGGTATCGCCATCGCCATCGGCGCCATGGTCGATGCCGCAGTCGTCATGATCGAGAACGCGCATAAGAAGCTGGAGGCTTGGCAGCACGCCCACCCCGGCGAGGAACTGAAGGGCGAAGCGCGCTGGGCAGTCATCACCGACGCCGCAGTCGAGGTCGGCCCGGCGCTGTTCTTCTCGCTGCTGATCATCACGCTGTCCTTCGTGCCGGTCTTTACGTTGCAGGCGCAGGAAGGACGGCTGTTCGGGCCACTGGCCTATACCAAAACCTATGCCATGGCAGCGGCCGCCGGCCTGTCCATCACCCTCATTCCCGTGCTGATGGGTTACTGGATCCGCGGGCGCATTCCCGACGAACAGCGCAACCCCATCACGCGCGCACTGATCGCGCTATACCGCCCCGCGCTGGACGCGGTCCTGCGCTGGCCCAAGGCCACGCTCGTCGTGGCCGTCGCGGTCTTCGCCACCACCGCCTGGCCCGTGATGCGCCTGGGTGGCGAGTTCCTGCCGCCGCTGGATGAGGGTGACCTGCTGTACATGCCTTCCGCACTGCCAGGTTTGTCCGCCCAGAAGGCCGCCGAGCTGCTGCAGATCACCGATCGCATGATCAAGACGGTGCCAGAGGTGCAACGGGTGTTTGGCAAGGCCGGCCGGGCGGAGACCGCTACCGACCCCGCGCCGCTGGAGATGTTCGAAACCACCGTGCAGCTCAAGCCACGCGATCAGTGGCGCCCTGGCATGACCCCGGAAAAACTCGTCGAGGAGCTTGATCGCACGGTGAAAGTGCCGGGCCTGACCAACATCTGGATCCCGCCGATCCGCAATCGCATCGACATGCTGGCCACCGGCATCAAGAGCCCCATCGGCGTGAAGGTGTCCGGCACCGATCTCTCCGCGATTGACCGGATCGCCGCCCAGGTCGAGGCGGCCGCCAAGAACGTGCCGGGCGTCAGCTCGGCGCTGGCCGAGCGGCTGACCGGCGGACGCTATGTCGACGTGCAGATCGACCGCGTGGCCGCCGCGCGCTACGGCATGAACGTGAGCGACATTCAGTCCGTGATCTCAGGGGCGATAGGCGGCGAGAACGTCGGCGAGACGGTAGAAGGCCTGGCGCGCTTCCCCATCAACCTGCGCTATCCGCGCGAGCTGCGCGATACGCCGGAGAAGCTGCGCAATCTGCCGGTGCTCACGCCCGCTGGCCAGCAGGTGACGCTCGGCACTCTGGCAGCCGTGACCCTCGTTGACGGACCACCCATGCTCAAGAGCGAGAACGCCCGCCCATCGGGCTGGGTCTACATCGACGTGCGAGGACGGGACATCGCCTCGGTGGTTGGCGATTTGCGGCGGGAGGTCGCCCAACAGGTGCGGCTCGAGCCAGGCATGAGCCTGGCCTACTCTGGCCAGTTCGAATACATGGAGCGGGCCAACGAACGGCTCAAGGTGGTGGTGCCTGCCACGCTCTTGATCATCTTCGTGCTGCTGTACCTGACGTTCCGGCGCGCCGAGGAGGCTGCCCTCATCATGGCCACGTTGCCGCTGGCGCTGACCGGAGGAATCTGGTTCCTCTACCTGTTGGGCTACAACCTGTCCGTGGCCACCGGCGTTGGCTTCATCGCGCTGGCGGGCGTATCGGCCGAGTTCGGCGTCGTCATGCTGCTGTATCTCAAGCACGCCCTGGAAGACCGGATGCGCGCCGGTATGCCCATCACACGCGAGGTCGTGCTCGACGCCATCCGTGAGGGTGCAGTGCTGCGCGTGCGTCCGAAGGCGATGACGGTGGCCGTGATCCTCGCCGGCCTGCTGCCCATCGTCTGGGGATCTGGCACGGGCTCCGAGGTCATGAGCCGCATTGCTGCGCCGATGCTGGGCGGGATGGTGACGGCACCGCTGCTGTCGCTTTTCGTGGTCCCAGCCGCGTTTGCCTTGATGCGCGTGCGACGCGTCAATAACTATCCCCATCATCACGAGCCGACAGGCCAAGTCACTTGAGCTGCGCTTATCGGTATGACTTGGCCGCAGCAGGCTTGACGATGAAACTTTCGCTGCCATGGCATCCGTCAAGTTTCCATTTGCGGTTGGAATCCCGGCGGCGGGCGTCCAGGCGAGGCAGAAAAAACGCGGCCCCGGCAAGAGCCGGGGCCATAAAGCTTCGACGCTGTCATCACGCCGACGCTCCTGCTCAGGGAGGTAAAGCAGGGAGACCAGCACCGCCAGTCTCGAGAGCAACTTTAGCAGCCAACGCCCCTTTGTTTGCGCGGCGGGTATACCGACTCTCAGTGCTTGTGCACCGAGCGCAGATGGCTTGCACTCTGATCCGCCGGCGTTTTCTCTTGCGAAGCTTCGGCGAGACCGGAAAGGATGCCGCACTGGTCCGTGCGCCTGGCGTCCCCACAACGCTGGCGAAGTTCCTTGAGCTGCTGTTCCAGCGCTCGCAGCTCCTTGATGCGCTTGGACACGTGTCCGATGTGCTCGTCGAGCAGCGAGTTGACGTCCCCGCAGTCCTCACCAGGTGCGTCCCTGAAGCGCAGCAGAACACGAACCTCGTCCAGCGACATGTCGAGGCCTCGGCAGTAGCGAATGAACTGAAGCCGCTCCAGGTGCGGCGCCTCGTACACACGAAAGTTGCCCTGCGTACGGCCAGGCGCAGGCAGCAACCCCTCCCGCTCGTAGAAGCGGATGGTCTCGATGGGCGTTGTTGACGCAGCGGACAAGTCACCAATCTTCATGGGTCCCCCGGGGCTTACAGGACAGAAGTGTAGGGACTTGACTCTGTAGCAGCTACAGGTTGTCAAATACCCTCAATAGCTGAAGAACGATCAAGCATGAGCACCCACAAGCACGACCACAGTGACCACGCGGAGCACCATCATGAGGACGGCCATGCTCATGGGTCCGGGCACGGGCACGGGCATGGCGATGCACATGAGCACGGGCATGGCGATGCACATGAGCACGGGCGTGAGCCGTCGTGCTGTGGCACTGCATCCGTCGCAGCGGCGAAGGCCCAGACATCCACTGCGTCTGGCGGCCTGCTGCTGCGCATTCCCTCCATGGACTGCCCGACCGAGGAAGGACAGATACGCCGCGCGTTGGAGGGTTTCCCCGAAGTACGAGGATTGCGGTTCGATCTGCCGGCACGCGCGCTGGACATCGACGCCCCGCCGGCAGCCTGGGAGCCCGTCATTGCCGCCATCAATGGCATCGGCTTCAAGACGGAGACGCTGTCGGCGCCGCCTCCTGCGGAGGACACTGCAAAGGCTCAGCGCACCGAGTTGACGCGCCTGGTTGCGGCGCTGCTGGTTGCCATTGCTGCGGAGCTGGTTGACTTCTTCGCGCCGGACATGCTGGCCTGGAAGGTCGTCGGTATGGCTGTTGCAGCCGGGGCAATTTGGCTTTCTGGTCTTGCCGTGTTCCGCAAAGGCCTTTCTGCCATCGTGCGGCGTGACCTCAACATCAACGCCCTGATGTCGGTGGCGGTCGCAGGCGCGTTCGTCATTGGGCAATGGCCTGAAGCGGCGATGGTGATGGCGCTGTATTCCCTGGCGGAGCTCATCGAGGCACGCTCGGTTGAGCGTGCGCGCAACGCCATCACTGGCCTTCTCGCGCTGTCACCGCCACAGGTGGAGGTGCGCCAAGCCGACGGCACATGGACCAGCGCGGACGCCAAGACGGTGGCAGTTGGGGCGACGGCGCGCGTGAAGCCTGGCGAACGCTTCGCCCTTGATGGTCGCGTGACCGCGGGCCAGGGCGCTGTGGATCAGTCCCCCGTTACCGGCGAGAGCATTCCCATCGACAAGGCACCGGGCGATGACGTCTTCGCAGGGACCATCAACCAGAGCGGTGCCCTCGAGTTCGAAGTGACCAAGCCCGCCAGCGACACAGTGCTGGCCCGCATCATCCATGCCGTCGAAGCTGCCCAGGGGCAGCGGGCGCCTACCCAGCGCTTCGTCGACAAGTTCGCTGCCATCTACACCCCGGCCGTCTTCGTGCTGGCGCTGGCGGTCGCCGTCGGAACGCCCTTCATCATGGGCTGGCCGTGGCTGACGGCGGTCTACAAGGCGCTGGTGCTGCTCGTCATCGCCTGCCCTTGCGCACTCGTCATCTCGACGCCGGTTACCGTCGTCAGCGGCTTGGCTGCCGCGGCGCGACGCGGCATCCTCATCAAGGGTGGCGTTTACCTCGAAGAGGCTCGCAAGCTCAAGGTAGTCGCGCTCGACAAGACCGGTACGCTGACCGAGGGAAAGCCGCGCCTCGTCGCACAGGCGGCGCTGTCGCAGAGCCTTCCTGAAGCCGAGGTGTTGCGCATTGCCAAGAGCCTGGCCTCGCGCTCTGACCACCCGGTGTCCAAGGCTGTGTCCAACGGCTTGGACGGGGAAGAGCTGGCCGTCGAAGACTTCGGCGCCGACATGGGCCGAGGCGTTCACGGCACCATCCACGGACGTAAGTACATCCTCGGCAATCACCGCTGGGTGCACGAGCGAGGCCTGTGCTCCGCAGAGCTGGAGGCGCGGCTGGAAGAGCACGAGGCGCAAGGGCACACGCTGTCATTGCTGGCAGACAGCGAGCGAGTCCTGGGACTGTTCGCGGTCGCCGACACCGTCAAGGAGACCAGCAGGCAAGCCGTCGCCGATCTGAAGACTCTGGGCATCCGGTCAATCATGCTGACCGGCGACAACCCGTCGACCGCCAAGGCAATCGCCGGCCAGGTCGGCATCGACGACGTTCAGGCCAACCTGCTCCCCGAGGACAAGCTCAAGGTGATTTCCGAGCTGGGTCAAACCCAGCAGACGGGCATGGTCGGCGATGGCGTCAACGATTCGCCGAGCCTGGCTGCGGCGTCGGTGGGCTTCTCCATGGGCGGTGCTGGCACCGATACCGCGAAGGAAGCGGCCGACGTGCTCATCATGAACGACGACCTGCGCAAAGTGCCCGAGACCATCCGGCTTTCGAAACGGACGCACGCCATCCTCTGGCAAAACATCGTCCTCGCGCTTGGCATCAAGGCCGTGTTCTTCGTCCTCGCAGTCTTCGGCAGCGCCACCATGTGGATGGCCGTCTTCGCCGACATGGGCGCGAGCCTGCTGGTTGTCTTCAACGGTCTGCGCCTGTTGAAAAGCACTCGCTAAATCCATCGGCCACATCGGCTCGCATCGTGCGGGCCATCTTTTTGCTCGAGAACCGAAATGAGTCTCACTAAGACAGTCCATCGCAGCGCCAGGGGGCTGGCCATCCTGGTCACGTTCCTCTTCTCAAGCGTGTCGCAGGCGTCGGAAGCCGACGTGAAGCGCGTTTGGCAAATCCTCGACTACTTGGCTGTCGACTACGCCGGCGCCGTCAAGGATGGCAAGGTCGTCTCTCAGTCCGAGTACGACGAGATGAAGGAGTTCGCACTGACGGCGCGAACCAAAATCGCGACGCTCGAAACCAAGAGCGAGCAGCCCGCGTTGATTGCACAGGCTACGGAGCTTGAAGCAGCCATCGGCGCTCGAGCTGACGCAAGCAAGGTTGGCGCGCTGTCCAAGGCGTTGGCCAAGTACCTTGTCGCCGTCTATCCCGTCCCGCTGGCGCCCTCGAGAATTCCGGACGTTGGGCTCGGGGCGAAGATCTACGCCCAGAACTGCGCCAGCTGCCACGGCGCGACTGGCAACGGCGACGGCCCCGTGGGGAAGTCACTGAACCCTAAGCCCATCGCGTTCACTGACAAAGAGCGTGCAAGTCAACGCAGCCTCTTTGCGCTCTACCAAGCTGTGTCGCAAGGTCTCGCCGGCACGGCGATGCCCGCGTTCGGTCAGCTGTCTGAAGAAGACCGATGGGCTGTGGCGACTTACCTGGGCACCTTTGCGCACGACAGCAGCGAAATCGAGCAAGGCAAGAAGGTGTGGAGCGAAGGAGAAAGGGCGAAGGCCGCTGTCCCCAATGTCGACCGCTTCGTCGGCCTCACGCAGAACGACTTGGCTGAGACGCTGAGCGGAAAGGAAGCGAGCGTGGTCATGGCGTACCTGCATGCAAATCCGGATGCGCTCAACCAGGCTCCTGCTGGTGACCTGACGCTCGCGCGAAAGCAGCTGCAGCTCAGCTTGGCGGCCTACAAGGCCGGTGACATCAAGAAGGCTCAAGACCTTGCTCTATCTTCCTACTTGGACGGTGTTGAGCCCTATGAGCATGCATTGGCTGCAAAGGATGGCTCGCTGAAAAGCCAGATTGAAGTGGCGATGAGCCGCTACCGGTCACAGCTTTCAGACAAGGCTCCGATTGACCGAGTAGCCGCATCTGCTTCTGATGTGGAGCGTCTCTTCACCCAGGGGGACCAGGTGCTCTCTGACTCGAAGGCAGACTCGACGGCTGCCTTCTTGGGGAGCCTCACCATCCTGCTACGAGAAGGTCTTGAAGCTCTGCTGGTCGTGGTGGGCATGATTGCGTTCCTGCGAAAGGCGGAACGCCCGGACGTGCTCGGCTACGTTCACGCCGGCTGGCTGACGGCCCTCGCCGCAGGTGCGGCAACGTGGGGGGCCGCGACGTACCTCGTCACCATCAGCGGCGCCAACCGTGAGGTGACAGAAGGGCTGTCGAGTCTGTTCGCCGCCGCGGTGTTGGTCAGTGTGGGCATCTGGATGCACCAGAAGAGCGTTGCTGGTCAGTGGCAGGTCTATCTGCGCGAACGCATGTCTGCAGCCTTGAACCGGAAGTCAGCGTTTTTCATGTTCGGTCTGGCCTTCGTTGCGGTGTATCGCGAGGTCTTCGAGACCATCCTGTTCTACGCGGCGCTCTGGGGCCAGGGCAATGACCGCGCGATCTTGGTTGGCCTGGCGGCCGGCGTCCTGTGCCTGGCAGCAATCACCGTCTTGCTGCTGCGCTTCAGCGCAAAGCTACCCATCGGCAAGTTCTTCTCCGCCAGCTCCTGGCTCGTCGCCGTGCTCGCCGTTGTCCTGACCGGCAAGGGTGTAGCCGCACTGCAGGAAGCCGGTTGGATTGCCCCTAGCGCCCTGCCATCGCCGCGCGTTGAGCTGCTAGGCGTATACCCTTCCACCATCGGGCTCGCCGCCCAAGCGGTCGTTCTGGCGTTCGTGTCGGGGTTCTTCCTGTGGAATGGACGTGCGCAATCCAAGCCGGAGCAGCACGCATGACGCCTGGAGGACCGCCTCGCCTTGGCGCAGTCCGGATCGCAGTCTGCCTAGCGACGGCACGGCCGGAGCGCTAAAGGCTCGCGGTAGCATCACCAGTTATCCGGCGGTCGGATTGGGGGGCAATGGCATCGAGAAGCAGCATCCCGCCAGCAACGCGACGTTGCGCCTGAGACCGTATTTTGACGCCGGCATCACTCCGGAGCAGGCGGCTTCCACCACGCTCCCGGCACACACGCCCAGTGCCGGGCTGCGCAACGCATACGCTGGGGTGGGATTCATCACCGCTCTCACGCCGCGTTGGATCCTCTTCGGCAACGCGGGGACATCGAGATTGATCGGTGATGCGGCCGCCAGTCCGCTGACCCTGAACCGCAGTTCCTACTCGGCTGGCCTGGGCCTGGCGTATCGCTGCTGCCGTTGGTAGGCGCCGCAAATCCTGATGGAGGGTGTGACTGGTCGGCGGTCCGCGCGCGGGGCACGTCGTAGCACGCCACACTGACGCCATGCATCTGATCCACAAAGTACGCGCATGGGCACGAAGCATCAAGCGCGACGCGTTGACTCTCTGGTTCGCACGTCGCCATCCCGATGCGCCATTGATCTCAAAACTGCTCGCCGCGTTCGTCGTGGCCTACGCGCTGAGTCCGATCGACCTCATCCCGGACTTCATCCCGGTGCTCGGCTACGTCGACGATGTGCTGCTGCTGCCTGGCTTGATATGGCTGGCTATCCGTCTGCTGCCCGCGTCTGTGTTGGACGCGGCACGCCTTGAAGCCGAGACCTGGATCACCGGCCGGCGCGACAAGCCGCGCAGCGTGGTCGGAGCGGCCGTGATCATCTCGATATGGTTGATCGTTGCTGTTGCGATTTCACTGTGGGCAGCTCGACATTTCCAGTTCGGCGTTTGAGTCGAGTGGTAGATTCGAGATCGAAGCTTGGCTGCGGCCAGTTTCCCTGCTTTTCCTCCCTGAGCAGGCGCGTTAACGTTATGACAGCGAAGATGCGTTGAGCCCCGGCCAGCCCGGGGCTTTTGTTTTTCTGCTGCAGCCGCAACGCTTTTCTCGAGCTTGGCGCTGTTGACCCTGGATTCACGCCCCCAACAACTTGAGCGCGTGCAAGCCTTCATAGCCGACATAGAGCCCGACGAGCAATATCAAGGCGCTTGAGAAGTACGGCGCCTTGCGTGCGAACGCTCCGAAGCCGCTCCAGCGCTTGGATACGTGCTTGACGCTCAACGCGGCGAGCGCGCCCGACGTCACCATCGTCAACGCCAGGCCGATGCTGAAGCACAAGACCAACGCTGCGCCCAGCGTGAACTTCTTCAGCTGCAGGCACAGCAGCAACACGGTGATGGATGCGGGACAAGGGATCAGCCCACCGGTCAGGCCGAAGATGATGATCTGGCCTGTGGTGACATTGCGGTTGGCAAAGCGGCGCTTGATATCGTTCGCATGAGCGCGCTCGTGTGCGTCTTGAAACTCCAAGTCGCCTGCTTCAAGCTCGTCATGGGTGTGCTGGTGTTCTTCAAACGTCAGTGAATAGTCGTGGTGCTCTCCACCGAGGCCCAGACTGACTTGGGCTTTGAACGCGTGCGGCTCGGGAATCTCGTCAAGGGACTCTAGGAATCCGTCCTTGCGAACGAACTTGAAGAGCTGCCGGCCGCCATCCTCACGAATCGTCGTGACCTCCGCTTCCGCAGCGTCCCAGCCCTGTCCGCTCTCCGCGATCAGGCGAAAGCGCGGCGGCGCGTTGGTCTCGAAGATCTCGACACGCAGCACGCCGTGACCGGTGACGATGCGTTGCGGCTCGTCGTGCCCGTGGTCATGGTGATGATCGTGCTCGTGCTGGTCGCGCCAGGTACGCCACAGCATCCAGACCGCGACAGCGATGATGAGGACCGCAGAAGCGACCTGGAAGTAGGGCTCGGTCGCTTCCGCCTGCCAGTTCCGCCCAAAGTACAGGCCAGCCAAAGCTACGAGCCAGACGACCGCCGTATGTGACAGCGTGGCAGACAGCCCAAGCAGGATGGCCTGCGTCATCGTGCCGCGGATCGCGACGATGAAGGCGGCCATCATGGTCTTGGAATGCCCGGGCTCCAGCCCGTGAAGCGCGCCCAACAGGATGGCGCTGGGAACGAACAGCCAAGCGTTGCCTTGCTGCAGCAGGGTTGCAAAGTCGGTCATGATGCGGGCGCACCGGATGCCATTTGGCGCGCACGGAATTTGAATGAAGGTACTCTACCCCAGTACCCTACCTAGGCGAACAGAATGACGCACACCGTCAAAGGACAAAAGAGCTTGCTGGCGCGGGTGCGCCGCATCAAGGGCCAAGCCGATGGGCTCGAGCGCCTCATCGAGACTGGTGAGGACATGGACTGCGGCAAGGTCCTTCAGCAGATTGCAGCTATCCGCGGTGCCGTCGCAGGCCTGATGGCCGAAGTTCTGGAAGGACATCTTCGCGATCACGTCGCGGCAGTCGACATCACGCCGGCCCAGCGTCAGGTCGAGGTCGATGAAGTCGTTGCGATCTTGCGAACCTACTTGAAGTAGCTGCGTCTCCAGCGGTCATCCTTCACAATCTTAAAGGTACCCCCACCCAGTACCTTGCCAGCGGACGGTCGATGCCGCATACTGCCGTTCGCATGAAATCGTCGGTGGAGCCCCACCGCTTCACTGAACTCGCCAAATCAAACCTCCCATGAGTCAGACCCCTACCATCGCTCGGCAGCCCGTCGTCAAGACGGCTTTGCTCATGCGCTGGTTTGTCGTTCTGCTCGTGGCGTTCGATCTCCTGAGCGCCCCGTTGCATGCCCACGCCCATGACATGGGCCCCGACATGCTGCTGCCTCACACGCACCAGGAGGCACACCGTGAAGTTCATGCCGATCATGTAGATCCGGATGTGAACAGCGAGTGGTCTCACGCCGAAGAAGCTGTCCACGACACGCTAGGGCACTCGAACGCCGCGCTGCGCGCCTCGGACGGTAGGGTTGACGTAAGTCCCTCCCTGGACCTCATCGTCTCCCGCGTGTGGGAAATCGTGGTTCGCCCCTGCGACGATCCCTTGGCGGTGCTGCCGGGAACGCCGGCGGCCGACCACATCCCGATACCCAGTCGTTGTACGTTGCGCCCCGAGGGGCGCGCACCTCCCCTGCTCCACAGCTGATCGCACGTCGCGCCGCACTGCGGCGCCGGATCTCGGCCGCCCCTGTCATGGCGGTCACTGTGGAGTTCTCCCATGTTTCAAATGCCCCGGGCGCGCGCTCTCGCGTCCGCAATTCCTGGCGCGCTCCTCTGCGCCGGCCTGCCTCTGTCCGCCATTGCAGCTGAGCCCGCCGCCGAGTTCGCCGTTTCGCCAGCCCAGATGCAGTCTCTGGGCGTCACGGTGCGCAAGTTGGACCAGCCCGCGGCGATCGCCGGCCTGGCCTCGCCAGCGCGGGTCGTTCTGCCGCCGAACCAAGACATCATGGTCAGCGCGCCGGTCGATGGCGTCATCGACCGGCTGCTCATCAATCCTCAGGATGTAGTCAAGACAGGCCAGCCGCTACTGCGGATCGCCAGCCCGGCCTACGGTGATCTTCAGCTCAAGCTCATGGAAGCCGACAGCCGCGCGAAGCTGGCAAGGCAGACCATGGAGCGCGAAAAGCAACTCCTCGCTGAGGGCATCATCCCCGGGCGGCGAGTGCAGGAAGCGCAGGCCGCGCAAGCCGGCGCGGATGCCGCGGTGAGGCAGGCCGAAGCCGCCCTGCGCCTTGCCGGCGCTGACGCTGCATCGGCGCGCAAGGCAGCGGCAAACGGCAGCCTGGATGACGCAATCACCGTCCGTGCACGCAGTGATGGCCTGGTGGCGTCGCTGGACGCCAAGCTTGGCCAGCGTGTGAAAGAAGCAGATCCCCTGCTGCGAATCGCCAACCTCCGCGAGTTGTGGCTGGAGGTGCAGGTGGCCGCCGGTACGGCGGTCCCACGAAATGCCGAGATCACAGTTCCTGGTCGCGACGTCAGCGCCTCTGCCATGTCAGTCGGCTCGCTGGTGGGAGAAGGCCAAACCCAGACCCTCAGGGCCCGGGTCACGAAAGGCGTAGACAAGCTGCGCCCGGGAGAGGTCGTGCAGGCACGCGTGCCGTTTGCTGCTGCCGGCGGCGGCTGGGGCCTTCCGCTGGCATCAGTCACGTACCAAGACGACAAGGCCTATGTCTTCGTGCGCAGCACAAAGGGCTTTGTCGCCGTGCCGGTGACCGTCGTCAGCAGCGCCGGCCAAGCCCTGCAAGTGCATGGCAACCTGAAAAGCGGCCAGGAAGTGGCAGTGACCTCTGTCATCGCGCTCAAGTCAGCTTGGTTGGGCATGGGCGGAGGCGAGTGATGCTGACCCGCCTCGTTCAATTTGCGCTCTCACAGCGCATCTTCATCCTGCTGGGGGCTGCCTTGCTGGCGGGCTTCGGCTGGTACGCCTTCCGCAACCTCCCCATCGACGTAAGCGTCCGGCCATCCCCTCTTGACTGCGCCGAATCGAGCTCACCGCTACATTGGGTGGATTCGCCGACTCACGGCATATCCGGTTCATGAGGCTCAGATGCAATCCAAGGAACATTGGGAGCAGGTCTATACGACGAAGTCCGAGAACGGCGTCAGCTGGTTCCAGGAGCACGCGCGTCAATCGGTCGAGCTCATCGCGCGCACGCGGGTGTCCAAGGAGGCGAGCATCATCGACGTCGGCGGGGGCGCTTCAACTTTGGTCGACGATCTGCTGGCCAATGGCTACCAGCATGTCACGGTCCTGGACCTGTCGGAGGCCGCGCTGGCTGCATCGCGTGCACGGCTTTGCGAGCGAGCATCCGGTGTGAGTTGGCTCACTGGCGACATCACGAAGGTCGAGCTTCCGCGCCATGCCTACGATGTCTGGCACGATCGCGCCGTCTTCCACTTCCTCACGACTCGCGAAGAGCGCGAGGCCTACGTCAACGCGGTCATGCGCGCAGTCAAGCCCGGCGGCCACGTCATCGTGGCGACGTTCGCCGAGGACGGCCCGGAGAAGTGCAGCGGGTTGCCCGTGATGCGCTACAGCGCCGATGGCCTGCATGCGGAGTTCGGCGCTCCGTTCACGCTGCTGCAGCAGGAGCGCGAAGAGCATCACACGCCCTTCGGCACCGTGCAGAAGTTCATCTACTGCCTGTGCCGCAAGGAGCCGAGCTGATCGTCGGTGCTTTCCAGCGATGAGGCAGCAGCTCGTCGATCCGGCTGGCGGGCTGCGTCGGCAGTCGCTCCAGCACATCACACAAGTACGCATAGGGGTCAAGCGCATTGAGCTTTGCCGAGTGGATCAGGCTCATCACGGCCGCTGCCCGCTTGCCCGCGCGCGAACTGCCGGCGAACAGCCAGTTCTGCCGCCCCAGCGCGATGGGCCGGATGCGGTTTTCCACCCAGTTGTTGTCGATGGGCAGATCGCCGTCGTCGAGGTAGCGTGTCAGCGCCGCCCAGCGCTTGAGGCTGTAGTCGATGGCCCTGACCGTGGCTGAGCCATCCGGCACACGCTGGCGCTGTTGCCGCAGCCACTGGTTCAGGGCATCGGCCAGCGGCCGGGCGGCTCGGCGGGCTTCAAGCCGAGTCGTGCTGTCGGCGTTGGCGGTGGTTCGCTCGACCTCGTAGAGCTGGCCGAAGAACTTCAGCGCCAGCTCGCCGACCTGGCTGCCGTGGTTGGCCCAGAGTTCATGGAACTTACGCCGGGCGTGCGCCATGCAGCCGACCTCGGTCACCCCCAGCTCGAAGCAAGCCTTGTAGCCGGCGAAGTCGTCACAGACGAGCTTGCCTTGCCAAGCTGGCTTGCCCGGCGTTCCCGGCAAGCCGAGGAAGTCACGGGCGTGCTGGCCACCACGGCTGTCGGCGAAGTCGAAGACGACGGCCTGCAACGTGCTGAACTGCGTGCTGCAGTAGCTCCAGAGGTAGGCCCGATGGGTCTTGCCATCGCGCTGCCCGGCGGGCTTGAGCATGGCCACCGGCGTCTCGTCAGCGTGCAACACCGGCTGGCGCAGCAGCTCGGCGGTCAGCGCGTCAACGAGGGGCTGCAGTTGCACGCCGCACTCGCCGACCCACTGCGCCAGCGTGGAGCGCGAGATGGCGTGGCCGGCACGCTCGAAGATGGCCTCCTGCCGGTACAGCGGCAGGTGGTCCAGGTACTTGGCCACGAGCACCTGGGCCAGCAGGCCTGTCGTCGGCAGGCCCTTGTCGATGATGTGTGGCGCGACCGGCGCCTGCACGATGCGCTCGCAGCACTTGCACACCCACTTGCCGCGGATGTGGCGCTCCACCGTGAAGACGCCCGGCTGGTAGTCCAGCTTCTCGGCCACGTCCTCGCCGATGCGCTGCATGGCCTGGCCGCAACCGCAGGTGGTGTTCTCGGGCTCGTGGCACACGTCGCGACGCGGCAGATGCGCCGGCAGCTTCTCACGCCGAGGCTGCTGCCGCTCGCCCGCGGCGCGTCCTGGTTGCAGCGCCTCAATCTCGGCGGCCACCGCCGCCAGGTCGCTGTCCAACGTCTCGTCCAGCAAGCTCTTCTGCTCGGCGCTGAAGCGCTCGCTCTGCGCGGCGAACTTCAGCCGCTTGAGGATGGCGTTCTCGTGGGTGAGCTTGTCGATGACGGCCTGTTTGAACGCCGCTTCGGCGCGTGCAGACCGCAGGGCGTCGCGCAGTTGCTGGGCATCGAGCGTGTCGAGGTCGTCGGCAATCACGAGACGTGATGCTGCTAGCCCCAGGGCATGCTGCCCATCGGCAGATGCCGCAATGGACGCGGTGCTACAGCAGCGTGATGACGCCGGCCTCGCCGACGTGCTGCCAAGGCAGGCCCAGCACCAGGGCGTCGAACTGAGTGCGGCTCAGGCTCAACGTGCCAGACACGTCACGGGGCCAGACGAAGCGGCCGGCGTTTAGGCGGCGGGCCGCCAGCCACACGCCGATGCCGTCATGCACGAGCACCTTCATGCGGTTGGCCCGGCGGTTGGCGAACAAGTAGGCGTGGTGAGGGCGCGCTGCGCCGAACACAGCCACGACGCGCCGAAGGGCAGCCTCGGTGCCGGCCCGCATGTCCAGCGGCTCGACCGCCAGCCACACCGCATCGACCCGCATCAACGCAGCAGCTCGCGCATCCAGGCGGCGCAGGCAGTCGCGCCTGTCATCGGCCAACGCACGCGCACATGGACCGGGCCGCGCTGCAGCTCCAGTTCGATGGACTGCGCCGGCTCGCACGGCGGCGCCTCGGTGACGACCGACACCGGGACGAAAGCAGGGGAGCCAGCAGGCTCGCCATCTTGCACAGCCAAGCGCCGCCACTTGTGCACCAGGTTGGCGTTGAGGCCGTAGCTCATCGCCACCTGGGCCACGGACGCGCCAGGCGCCGCGCATGCGGCGATGACTTGACGTTTCAGTTCTGCATGGTGACGCCGGCGACTGGCCGGCTTGGCGTCTGACATGGTGTCCACCTATTTGCGTTGGTGGACACCATCCTGGCTGCCTCAGCCCGACGGTTCAAGGCGAGTTGGCCGGACGCATACCCATCGACGCCTTCCCCGACGTCTCCAGCACCCAAGTCAAGGTGATCCTGAAGGCGCCCGGCATGACGCCTGAAGAGGTTGAGAGCCGCATCGTCGCGCCCATCGAAGTGGAGATGCTTGGCATCCCGCGCCAGAAGATGCTGCGCTCGGTGTCGAAGTACGGCATCTTCGACGTCACCATCGATTTCGAAGACGGAACCGATCTTTACTGGGCGCGCCAGCAAGTGGCTGAGCGCCTGGCGAACATCCAGGGCGACCTGCCCCAGGGCCTCTCCGGTGGCATGGCGCCAATCACGACGCCGTTGGGCGAGATGTACCAGTTCACCGTCGAGGCGCCCGAGATGACGCTCGAACAGCGTCGCGAGGTGTTGGACTGGGTCATACGCCCTGCCCTGCGCACGGTCCCAGGCGTGGCGGACGTGAACTCGCTGGGTGGCAAGGTTCGCAGCTTTGAGGTGGTCCCCGACATGGCCCGCCTGGGCATGATGGGCCTCTCCACCGAGGCGCTCAAGACTGCGATTGAGAAGAACAACCGGAACGATGGCGCTGGCCGACTGGGCCAGGGGGACGAAGTCCTGCTGGTTCGCGCCGAAGGCAGCCTGAAGAACGCAGACGACATCAAGGCGATCGTTGTCACCGTCAAAGGCAATGTACCCGTCCGGCTCGGCGACGTGGCTGATGTTCGCCTTGGCAGCGTGACACGCTATGGCGTTGTCACCAAGGACGGCCAGGCCGAAGCCGTCGAAGGGCTTGTGCTGGGGCTTGCAGGCGCCAACGCTCAAAAGGTAGTCGAAGGCGTCAAGCGCAAGCTCGCCGAGCTTGAGCCAACCCTGCCCAAGGGTGTCCACGTCAAGGCGTTCTACGACCGGGCCCAGCTCGTGGAGAAGGCCGTCGGCACGGTGTCGAAGGCCTTGTTGGAAGCCACCGTGCTGGTGCTGATCCTTCTCGGGGCGTTTCTGGGCAACCTGCGCGCGGCAGTCACCGTCGCCCTGGTGCTGCCACTCGCGGCACTGGCCACCTTCATCGCCATGCGCCTGAGCGGCATGTCCGCCAACCTCATGAGCCTCGGCGGCCTGGCGATCGCGTTGGGCATGCTCGTGGACGCAGCCGTCGTGGTCGTCGAGAACGTTGTGCAGCACCTCGGACACGACAAGACCGCGGGCAAGTTGCCACGGTTGCACGTGGTCCTGCGCGCCGTCAGGGAAGTCGCGACACCCGTGGTGGCCGGCGTCCTCATCATCGTGGTCGTGTTCTTGCCGCTGCTGACCTTGCAGGATCTGGAAGGCAAGTTCTTTGTGCCTGTCGCGATGACCATCGTCTTCGCGCTCTTCGGCTCGCTGGTGCTGTCGCTCACGGTCATTCCAGTGGTCGCGTCATTTCTGATCAAGCAGGTTTCGCATGAGGACCCCTGGGTGGTGCGAAAGCTGCTCAAGGGCTATGTACCGCTGCTCAACGGCGCTCTGCGGCGCGAGAAGGTCGTGTACGTCGTGGCCGTTGCAATGTTGGTCGTGGCGGGCCTCGTCTATACACAGGTCGGCAAGACCTTTTTGCCGACGATGGACGAGGGAGATCTCATCGTTGGCATCGAGAAGCTGCCCTCGGTCAGCCTGGAGGAGACCGCAGCGCTGGATCTGAAGATCCAACAGGCGCTGATGAAAAACATCCCTGAAATCACCGGGGTGGTGGCACGGGCCGGTTCAGACGAGATCGGACTGGACCCCATGGGTCTGAACCAGACGGACACCTTCCTCGTACTCAAGCCGCGCGAGGAATGGCAACTGGCGAACAAGGACGCGCTGATTGCGAAGGTGCGAACGGTGCTCGACCAGATGCCTGGCATCAAGTACAGCTTTACCCAGCCCATCGACATGCGCGTGTCCGAAATGATCATCGGCGTGCGCGGAGATCTGGCGATCAAGGTATTCGGACCCGACCTGCCGACGCTGAACCAGATCGCCGCCAAGATCGAAGGCGTCATGAAGACGGTGCCTGGCAACCAGGACGTCTACACGGTGCAAAACGACGGCGTGCAGTACCTGCGCGTGGTGATTGACCGCCTGGCCGCCGGCAACTACGGCTTGTCTGTCGAGGATGTTCAAGACGCGCTGCGGGCGCAGATCGAAGGACAGCGAGCTGGAACCGTCATCGAAGGCGCGCGACGCGTTCCCATCGTGTTGCGCGGCCCAGAACGCATGCGGATGTCACCAGCGGAGTTCGCTGCGCTGCGCATCTCGACATCAGACGGCCGCTCCGTCCCTCTGGAAACCATCGCCACCCTGCAGCGTGACACCGGGCCCGTGCAGATCAATCGTGAGCTGGGCAGCCGCTACAGCGTGGTCATCGCCAAGGTGTCCGGTCGCGACCTGGTCGGATTCGTGGAGGAGGCCAAGCAGAAGGTCGGCTCCGCGGTCCAGCTCCCCACGGGCTACCGCATCAGCTGGGGCGGCCAATTCGAGAACCAGCAGCGAGCCGCGGCGCGTCTTGGACTCGTCGTGCCGCTGGCGCTCGGCATCATCTTCATGATCCTGTTCTCCACCTTTGGCTCCGTGCGCCAGGCGCTGCTGGTCCTCAGCAACGTGCCATTCGCGCTGGTCGGCGGCATCGTCGGGTTGTGGGTGACCGGCGAATACCTGTCCGTGCCGGCGTCGGTCGGCTTCATCGCACTGCTGGGCATCGCAGTGCTCAACGGCGTCGTGCTGGTCAGCTACTTCAACCAGCTGCACGCCGAAGGCATGACGCTGCTCGACAGCGTGACGCTGGGGGCCAGACGGCGATTGCGACCGGTGCTCATGACCGCGTCCATCACGGCCTTCGGCCTGATCCCCCTGCTGTTCGCGACCGGGCCAGGCTCGGAGATCCAGCGTCCTCTGGCCATCGTCGTCATCGGCGGGCTCATCACCGCCACGGCGCTGACCTTGGTGCTGCTGCCGCTGCTTTACCTGCGCTTCGGCCAGCCGCGGGCGGCTGCACTTGCAACGCCGGAGGTGGCCCATGGCTGATTTCCCATCAAACCTGGTCTGTCTGCACCTGCTGTGCCCGGCGCTGACCGAAGAGCGGGTGCTCGACGCTCTGCTGGCCGTCGGCGAGGCAGGCGTTTTCACCAGCTCGCCAGCCTCGGGCCACGGCTACGGGCATGGCGCTCTGAGCACCCAGGATCAGGTCAGTGGCCGCAGCGATGCAGCCGTGGTTCAGGTGCTGGTCGCGCACGACCAACTGGACGCCCTGTTGACCCGGTTGCAACCCGAGCTGGTCCGTACCGGCGCGCGCTATTGGGCCACGCCCGTCGTTCGACAAGGAGAATTCAAATGAAGCGGCTGGCAGCGAGATTCATCGCATGCGCCTGGCTCTGCGTGACGCTGTCCGCGCGTGCTGAAGACGTGCCGACCCCCGGCTTCCTGCCCTCCACCGCACAGGCGAGTGCCTGGATCGAGGCCGATCCGGCCGTAGCGCGCGCCCGTCTCGCCGCGGAGGCCGCCAACCACGGTGGTGCGGCCATTGCGGCTGGCCCGCATGAGTGGACTGCCCGCGTTCAGGGCCAGCGGCGCAGCTACCAGGACAGCGGCGCACGCTCCAACGAATGGACGGCGGCGCTCGAGCGCGCCATCCGCGTCAACGGCAAAGCCGGATTGGACCGCCAGCTAAGGGACCTGGAGGTGGAGTTGGGCCGAGCCCGCCTCGGCGAGGCGCGCCACGAGGCGGCCCGGACGCTGGCCGATGCCTGGACGGGCGTCATCGTTGCCAAACGCCAGCACGCACTGCTGCGCGACCAGCTTGCCATCGCCATGAGCAATCTCGACGTGGTGACCAAGCGCCAGCGGGCCGGTGATGCGTCGGCGCTGGACTCCAATGTCGCGCAGGGCGACATCGGCAGCATTGCGCGTGATGTCAGCCAGGCCGCCACCGAAGTCGTCAAGGCTGAAGCCACGCTGCGCGTGCGCTTTGCGGCCGTGGTGCCGGACGGCATCGTGCTGCCACCTCCCCAGACGCCGGTCTGGCCCGAGGCCCAGTGGCGCGAGCGCGTGCTGGAGGAAGCCGACCCCATCAAGACTGCGGAGACGGAGTGGCGGCGCGCCGGCGTGACGGCCGCGCGGGCGCGGGCCGACCGCATCGCTGACCCCACGGTGGGCGTCTTCGCGGCCAACGAGGCGATGCGCAACGAACGGGTCGTGGGCCTGTCGATCAGCATCCCTTTCGGTGGCAGCTACCGCAGCGCGCGGGCGTTGCAGGCCGGCAAAGAGACCGACGCACTGCAGGCGGCGCTGGACCAAACGCGCCGCGAGATCGAGCTCGAAGCGGCACAGACCTACGCCGAGGCCACCGGCAGCCTGGAGCGCTGGCGCATCGCAAGCGAGACAGCCCGTCTCAGCGCTGAGAGCGCACGCTTGATGCAGCGCGCCTACGGCCTGGGCGCGGCGGACCTGCAGGCCTTGCTGCTGGCACGCCGCCAAGCTACCGATGCGGCACGCGCTGCCGTGCAGGCCCAGGGCGAGGCGGTGCGCTGGGAGATGCGTCTGCTGATTGACGCCCACCTGATCTGGGACCTGGCCCAAGACTGATCCACGTAATCAAGAAGGTCACTCATGCTCCGACTCTTTGCCCGGCCGCTGCTTGCGGTGGGCTTGTTCCTCACCTCGCTGGCCGCCTGGGCCCATGGCATCTCGGAAGCCGACAAGCAGCGCATGCTGGATGGCGGATACCTGCAGTACGTCAGCCTGGGAGCCAGCCACATGCTGACCGGCTATGACCACCTGCTCTTCCTGTTCGGCGTGGTGTTCTTCCTCACGCGGTTTGTGGATGTCGCCAAGTTCGTCACCGCCTTCACGCTCGGCCACTGCATCACGCTGATCTTGGCGACCTTCCTGAAGATCACGTGGAACTTTTGGCTGGTCGATGCGCTGATCGCCATCAGCGTGATCTACAAGGGTTTCGACAACAACGGCGGTTTCCAGAAGCACTTCGGCCGCGCCTCGCCCAACCTGCTGGCCGTCGTCTTCGGCTTCGGCCTGCTGCACGGCTTCGGCTTGTCGACGCGGCTGCAGCAACTGCCGCTGGGAGACGACCAGGTAGGCATGCTGATGCGCATCCTCAGCTTCAACGTCGGCGTAGAGCTGGGCCAGATCGCGGCCCTCGTCGTCATGGTCGGCCTGCTGTCGGTCTGGCGTCGGCGCGAGTCGTTTGCACGCTTCAGCGTGCTGGCTAACAACGCGCTGATGGCGGTGGGTAGCCTGCTGCTGCTGATGCAGCTGCACGGCTACCACCACGACATTGATGCAGAGAACCTGCGTTTCCCCGTCAAGGCGCATCGGCACGCCCACGAGGACCTGGAAGTCGAGAACAGCACCAAGACCGGGCGCGACAGCCTCTAAACAATATTCCCCTCCCCCCACCAAGGACTCACCATGAAGCAATTCGTCAGCACCTTTGCGGCCCTGGCCGCCCTGTCCCTCTCGGCGCCAGCCTTTGCCGGCGGCGAGGGCGACTGCCATTTCCACGGTTCCACCCCGGCCAAGGCCGAGACCGTGTCTGGCTGCGCCGTCAAACGCCAGCAGCAGCTCATCGCCAGCGGCAAGCTCGACAAGTCTTGGCAGGCCGTGAAACCCGCCGCACCCGAGCAAGTCGACGGCCAGAAGGGCAAGGAATGGAAGGTCACTTTCAAGGACGCTGCTGCGACGGACAAATCCAAGGAGACCCTCTACATGTTCTTCACCCCGCAGGGCAATTTCATCGCTGCCAACTTCACCGGTAACTGATGCGCCCACCTCGGTGGGCACATCGCCTGCCGAGGTCATTCAATATCAGCGGAGAAGCACCATGCTCGACGTCCTCGCCAACCGCACCTATCGGCATCTCTTCTTCGCTCAGGTCATCGCTCTGGTCGGCACAGGCCTGGCCACGGTCGCCCTGGGCCTGCTGGCCTACGACCTGGCAGGGGCAGACGCCGGGGCGGTCCTTGGCACGGCGCTGGCCATCAAGATGCTGGCCTACATCGGCGTTGCGCCGGTGGCCTCCGCCTTCGCCGAACAACTGCCCCGCCGCACTCTGCTCGTCACTCTGGACTTGGTGCGCGCAGCGGTCGCCCTGCTGCTGCCTTTCGTCACTGAGATCTGGCAGGTCTATGTGCTGATCTTCGTGCTGCAGTCCGCCTCGGCCGCATTCACGCCCACCTTCCAGGCCACCATCCCCGACGTGCTTCCCAAGGAGGCGGACTACACCAAAGCATTGTCGCTGTCCCGCTTGGCCTACGACCTGGAGAGCCTGGGCAGTCCGGCGCTTGCCGCAGTGCTGCTGACGGTCGTCAGCTTCCACAGCCTCTTCCTCGGCACCGTCGTGGGTTTCATCGCGTCGGCGTTGTTCGTCGTGTCGGCCGTGCTGCCCAAGGCCAAAAAGCCGTCGCGCCGCAGCGTCTACGAGCGTACGACGCGCGGCAGCCGCATCTATCTGGCCACGCCGCGGCTGCGCGGGCTGCTGGCGTTGAACCTGGCCATCGCGTCGGCGAGCGCCATGGTCATCGTCAACACCGTCGTGCTCGTGCAAAGCCAGCTGCAGCTCAGCCAGCGCTTCACGGCCGGCGCGCTGGCAGCTTTTGGCGCAGGGTCCATGCTGGTGGCCCTGGGGCTGCCCAAGCTGCTGGAGCGGCTGCCGGATCGAAGGGTCATGCTGTTCGGTGCCGGGTTGCTGGCAACCGGTCTCTTCCTCGGGCCACTGGCGGTCGGGCGATTCGAGATGCTGGTGGCGCTGTGGCTGTTGCTCGGCATCGGCTATTCGCTGGCACAGACACCGTCGGGCCGGCTGCTGCGGCGCTCCGCCAACGAAGAAGACCGACCTGCCCTCTTCGCCGCGCAGTTCGCCTTGTCGCATGCCTGCTGGCTCATCACTTACCCAATGGCCGGCTGGATGGGCGCGCGGGTAGGGCTCAATGCCAGCTTCCTCGCCCTCGGCACGCTGGCCGCGCTGACGACGATCATGGGCATGTGGCTGTGGCCCAGCGACGACCCGGCCGAAGTGCCACACACCCACCCTGACATGCCGGCAGAACATGCCCATCTCCACGCCCCGGCGGTCGATGACCAGGGGCGGCATAGCCACGCCTACGTCATCGATGACGAGCACCAGCGCTGGCCGAGAGACTGACCATGAGTGTCAAGACACGCTGCTAAGACTCCGTACGTCGTGGCAACCGCGTGGCGGTTCGCGTCGACGGTCGGCGCGGCTTGGACGCAATTCCTGATTCGGTTGTCTGAATCTGGTTGCGACCCGGATCGCACGGGCTGCCGTTGGACTGGCAGGGCCGTAGTGACGCAGGACGCTGCTCTTGGGGCCGGCGAACAGCGGTTTCTGGAGATCAACGGCTCGCCAATGATCCGCGCCACGTGCTACTGCTGGCCGGCCGGCGAAGTTGGCGGCGCGAAGCGACGCGCGATCCAGTCGAAGCTGAGTGCCGACATACCTGTCCGCCTCCTGAGGCGATATCGCGAGGCTTTGCTTGGCCTGAACAGCTTGGTCTGAAAGCCGGTCACCGTCTCCTCGACTGTTACCGTTTGCTTGCCACGGTTCTGCCAGTACCAGCCGTGGCTGCCATCGAAGGGCGCCGTGAACGACCCTGTTTCTTAGCGCTGGGCACCGTCCACGCAGTAGCTCGTGTCCTCCTCGTCGGCGTCGGGCCACTCGCCGTTCATGTCAACGAGTACTTCCGCACTGGCCGTCCACCGGAAGACTGTGGACGGCCCTCGGTCAACGCAGCCTTCACTTCAGCGCCCTTGCCGGGTGCAAAGGTCAGCGTCTCGGTCTTGGGCCACTCGTTGCTGGCCGTGAAGGCCCGAGCGTCAAAGCTGTGGCCGGGCTGCCGGCCCGCGACGGCCTCGGCCTCGGCGGGGAGAGCGATGTCAGCTGGGTTTTCAGCTTCGGTAGCCCGAGCCAGCGTCTGAGCTACGGAGAGGCTGAGCGCGAGCACGGGTGCGTTCGTCTGCGTCCGGAAGTCTCTTGACTTCACTCAGGGGGTTGTGTGCGCATGAATGTCGACAAGGCAATCGCTGTCGGCACCTCTGCCGTCCTCCCTCTTGATATGTCCCTCGCCGTGCGCTGCTTCGTACGGCGACATAGCCACGCAGTCGACGACGTACCGGAGTTCACAACTGCCATTCTTTTCTCCCTGGAGCTCGACGCTCTGTCTCGCCGTGCCCGCCGACTGCAACTTGGCGGGGGGGGCTGAAGTACGCCGAGACCGGCCGATTCAGCCCCCCCGAACGCAAATCCAACCCAAAAAACTCGTTTGGTGCTTTCGGGAGGGGGAGGTTTCGCCATCCGAATGAAGTTCGCCCCCTGAAACTTGCTGTCAGGCCAGGTTGAGGGGGCTGTTTAGGCTGAAACCAACCAAGGCCCACATGCCAGGTCCATCGACGATCCTTGCCTCAACTTCGGCCATCCGGCGAACCGTATTCACAACTCAAGTCAAAGAGGAGATCCCATGCTTGCTCAGTTCACCAAGATCATCAATGCATTCAGAGGGTTGCTCGAGAGCGCTGACCAGCACCGGGTAGGAGCATGCTTCATGCTCGCTACCGGCCTACTGATCGTTGCCGCGATCTACCTTATCCGTCATTGAGGGAGCTCGCCTACATGGGAAAGCGGCCCAGCGGCAAGTGCGCGGCGAGTTCCGCTGCTACCTTGGACATCCACTCGTCCCAATGGAGACCGCGATGACCAACTCCTCTGCCGGCCCAGCGCCCGCGCCTGGTGACCATCAGAAATCCCCCGTCCAGTTGCCGACCGAGCCGGACAAGCCGGTCGACGCGCCCATCACGCCGCAGCCGGAAGACAGCCCTGGACACGCCAATGCCAAGGCTCAGCCCGATCGGGTCGCGCAAAGCATTGAGGACGCCCATGCCGACGGGAGCGATCGGTCGAGCGAGACCGAATCGCCCCGAGGCTCAGGACCTTGAGTACACCGATCTCAGGCTTTCATCCGCCGCGGAGCACCATGTAGACGGTCGTGCCGCTGATCGCGGCGCCCAGAAGCGCGCCCACAACGGCTCCGATGATCACAGGTAGCCACCAGTTTTGCTTGAGGCGGTCCGCCTCGAGATTGACAGCAGACACAGCTGAGTTGGTTTCAGTCGTCAAGTTGGTCAGTGCCGTCTTGGCCTTGCCTTCCGCCTTGGTCAACTGCTGCCCGATGCGATCAGCTGCATCATCAACAGTGGTGTTGAACTTGCCTGCCACGACTTTTTCGATGTCGGCAGCCATCTGCTGTTGATTGGCGACCAACGTCTTCACGGTGCCAGCGACGAGCGCTGCGGCCGTGTTAACGCGCTGCACGGCGTCGCCTGCTGCTCCTTGCAGCGTCTGAGCGTGTTCGATGACGTCGGCAACGATGGGGACCAGCTCTTCGAGCGTCTCTGGTCGCTTCTTATCGGGATTGGATGACATGTGAGGTAGGTGATGAGGGCCTGCGGATGCTTGCAAATCTCCGCCCTGCGGTTGAAATGAGGTCAGAGGGATGGACCATGATCAAGCGTTTGCTGCTTCGGCTCGACTCCGTGTGCCAGCTCGCCAGACACCTCTCGGCGCTGCAGTTCCTGTCGCACAGCAGATGAAAACGCGCCGCGCGCGGCCTGACTTCGCGTGAACTCTTCCTCCCTGGCGCGCAGCCGGGCACGAAGCACACGAGAAGTCGCCTTCAGGTCTGTGATGTTCTCAAGCGGCAGGTATGACAAACCGCCATTGCTGCCGACGCCCACGAGTAGCCCAGAAGTTTCGTAACCGTCGAGGCAGCCGAAAAGCTTGATCAAGCGGAGGTACAGGTCCAGCTCTGCCTTATTCGGTGGGTCTTTGTGCGCATCCTCGGCAACCTGCTCGGCAAAGGCCTCAAGTGAGATCCCTCCGTGCTCCTCGAGCTCCAGGTAGGGCCGCACGTTCATTTGAAACGTCGAGTTGTCAAACTCGTCAATGATGTGCTGCCCGGTCTCGACAAACCAGTGAGCTCGCAAAGACGCTTTGCGAAGATCAACGTCTCGGCGCGTGGCGCCTCGGTACGTCGCCAGCTTGACGCGCTCCTTCTTCAGGTTGGCGCCAACGCGCTTGAACTCGATCAGCCGCCAAGCTCCAGGGAACTGCAGCATGACGTCACCCAGGACCTTGTCCAGTGGCGTCTGCTGCAGCAGATTCACGCATGAATCGATCTGCCTCGGGTTCTTGCCCATCACGAGCCCAAGCCCGTAGATGAAGTTCCCGATGATGACGTTCTCGTAAGGCGAAAGCATTCGTTCCTCCCCTGCCCTCTGGCTACGGGCCTCCTTGTTGATCCGGGGCTACCGCGGTCACGGCCGTACCGTGCCATCGCCGCACGACGCGCTGGAAGAACAGGCTGTTGGGCAGTTGCAGCGTTGTGCCGTTCTGCTGATCGCCGCTTTCGAGAAGCGTGGTGTAGACCGGATTGATTTCGACCACGCGTCCCTTCATCCCCGGCTTGTCACCCGCTTCTAGCAGTTCGACCGTGTCGCCAATCCGAAAGGACTTGGTGATGTAGATGAGCAGCGTGCAGAACAAGTTCGACAGCACGCTCCATGCTGCGAAGAACGCGACCGCGCCGACGGTTGCAAACCCCGTGAACGCCGTCCAGAGCACTGCGCCCGAGACACCCATGCGCTCCAACGCCCAGAGCAGCGCGCCGAGGTAGACCAGGGCGCCGACCACGCGAAGAAACAACGATGCCATGTTGACCGGCAGGCCGTACTTGGTCGTGACTCGGTCGATCAGCTTGTGGGCCAGCCGCATCAGCAGCCAGGCGCCCAAGACGATCATCACAACCTCCACCGCAGGAATGAGGATGTCGAGCCAGTCCGCTGCCCAGACGGGCAACTGGTCGTGTAGCGCTTGGATGAGCTTTCTCATGGAGGGAATGTCGTCGTCAGAAGTTTGAACGGATGTTCGCAGGCAGGAGTTTTACCTGCGCCGCCGCTTCGCGCCGGCAGTGTCGAGCTTGCGCTCAACAAGCTGTCTGCGAACCCTCCGCCGCCCCGCCCGGAAGCGCCATCGCCTCGTCCAGTTCGGCCTTCGCCATGCGCGCCCAGCGTCCCCCTCCACGAAGGACATCCAGTTCGTTAGAGCACGCCCTGGCAAAGAACATCGATTCGGCCAGACCATGAGCCTGTAGGACCTGCTTCAACCTCACCATGCGATGACGAAGATCGAAGTCCTGGAACTCTGCACCCCGTACGCCGCCGCCAGCGACTTGCGCCACGACGCGTCGCAGGTTGTGCTGGACTGACTCCGAGATGGCCGGCACCGCGCGCGGCGCGGAAAGCTTGGCATGGCGGATGAACGGATTGCGCCCCACGACGAGCCCCCACGGGCGCTGGCTGCCCACGAGGTCCACGGTCATCGCCTCGAGCTTGGTCAGCCCGAAATCCCTGGCCACCTGAAGCCGAAGTGCGAGCCCAGGACTGGACTGCTCAATCTCCTCCAGCGCGCGGGCTGCATCGACGTCACGGCTGTCCACGGGAAGAACGAAGGTGCACAGCAACCGGTGGGCGGCCTCATCGCCCGCTTGTGCCGCTTGGTACAGCCAGTGCATGCCTTGCTCGACATCGCGCAGCGAGCCTGATGCCCGCAGGATGGTTGCACCCAGCCGCCGCTGGGCAATCACTGCGCCGCTGGCCGCCGCCTTCTCCAGGCAGAACCGCGCCATAGGCGGGTTGGCAACCGATCCGTTGTGGTTCGAGTGAATCTCGTACAGCCGGCTCCATGCCTCGCCGTGGCCACCGTCAGCGGCGCGCATCAGGAGCGCTGAGGCCTTTCGGAAGTTTTGGCTCGTCACCAGCGATTCCCACGCCAGGGCACCGACATCCTGGCCGCTCAAGGCCAGTCCCAACATCAACGCCGCGCCGGTGTTGCCTCGTGCAACGCAGTCGTCGAGAAGGGCCTCAATCGCCCGACGATCAACAGCGGTATCCACGGGCTGCACCTTGCTGGCATAGCTGAGGGCTTCGAACACCTTGTCCGCCAAGCCAGCCTCAGGTGATCCATCCAACTCCAAGCTCACCGCCAGCGCCCGGAACAGGATCTGCGGCTCTTGACGCATCAACGCCCTGTCCATCGCAAACGTCAGCAAAGCGGCCCAGCCGATGCCCGGCACAGCCTTGAGGGAGCGAAGCCGCGCCACGACGCGTTCTTCGGACAAATCGTCCGGGGTATAGGCGGTCAGCACCTTCCTGGCAGCTGTCTCACCACCCGCCGCAGCGCTTCGGAACCAGCGCATCGCCTCTTCGGGATCGACGGCCGTCAATGAAAGCCAGATTGCCAGCTTCATCTGCGCGGCCGCTCTGCCGGCCTGCGCTGCTCGCTGCAGCGTGGCGACTCGCCCATGCGCAGCGATCTCGTAGAGGTCCAGCGACTCGACGATGAGCTGCAGCGTGTCGTCGGCTCGGGCGCGCTCAGCCTGCTGCAAGTACTCGAGCCCGAGCGTCACGTGGCGCGGGAATCCGCTCGTGCCTTGCAGGTATTTGCGGCCGGCCTCCAGGCAGGCCGCGATGTCTCCTCGTCGCGCCCTCGATATCAGTTGAGCATCGGGTCTTCTCATCCGCGCCTTCTTTGCAGTGGCCCTTGCCAAGCCGCCTGCGTCCGTAACGGCGTCGTGGACGCCAGTGCCAACGGGCAAGCGTAAGAAGGCGGCCATGACCGCTGCCCGTCCGGCGGATTACGGTTTTGTCAGGTTGGCGCGCCGATTCACGGGTTTGTCCAGCTATGACAAGGGTGTGAATCGAAATCGCTCATTTCGCGCAAGTGCCCCCTGTCGATTCGAAGGCACAGCAACCCTGCCTTTGCGGCACCGCGCACCAGCACGCGCCCACCCAAACGGTCGAGATCATGGATTTCCCTAGGCAGCTTCCCTAGCCTGCGTAGCGCTGGGGGCGATCCAGATCCCCCGGTACCTACTGAATAGGAGAAGTACATGAAGAAGCCAGTCCTCTTGGCCTTGGCATGCAGCGCGATGGCGAGCACCGCTTTCGCGCAAACCTCGTCGGTCACGCTGTTCGGTGTCGCCGATGCGGCCGTCCGCCAGGTGAAGAACGGCAGCGCAGGCACGGTCAAGGGCGTCACTTCGGGCGCCAACACGACCAGCCGCCTGGGCGTTCGTGGCGTTGAACAACTTGGCGGCGGCCTGTCTGCCGGCTTCCATCTGGAATCGGGTGTCGAGCTCGACACCGGCGCGGCCAACGCCAGCAAGTTCTGGAACCGCCGCTCCACCGTCAGCCTGATGGGCGAGTTTGGTGAGATCCGCCTCGGCCGCGATACCACCCCGACGTACAACAACGCGCTCAACGACGAGTTCGGCATCGTCGGCGTGGGTTCGCGCGGTGTTTTCGTCTACGGCTCCAGCGCAGTGCTGGGCAGCGGTGCGACCACCGCCCAACGAACCGACAACGGCGTCAGCTACTTCCTGCCCAAGAACCTGGGCGGCTGGTTTGGTCAGGTGCATGTCGCCGCCGGCGAAGGCGTCGTGGGCAACAAGTACACAGGCGGCCGTCTCGGCTTCGAGAACAACACGTTCCTGGTCGGCGGTGCCATTGGCCAGACCGACGTTGGCAGCACCCAGCCGAAGTTCAAGAACTACAACCTGCTCTTCAACTACAAGTCGCCCTGGGGCACGTTGCACACCCTCGTCGACGTGAAGAAGTGGGGCCCGCGCAAGGCTCAGGAACTGTCGATTGGCGCCACCGTCCCGGTGACCCAAGCAGGTTCGTTCCGGGTCGGCTACACCACCGTCAATCGCTCCGGTGGCCCGGTCGGCTCTGGCTATGCCGACGCCGACGACAGCACCCGCGTGGCGCTGGGCTACGTGCACGAGATGTCCAAGCGGACGGCGCTCTACGGCACCTACGCCAACATCAGCAACAAGGGTGCGGCGCGCAGCTCGGTTCTGTACACGACGCCGACCGGCATGCGCGGTGGCGAGAGCTCGTCCGGCTTGGAAGTCGGCATGCGCCACAGCTTCTGATCACCAAGGCAACTGCGAGGGGATGCGCTTCGGCGCTCCCCTTTTTCTCCGGTGGAGGTGTCCATGTCTAACGCACTCCGTCCCACGCCCAGCACAGGCACGCCTTCGGCGGCGCCGGATGACGACTGGAAGGCCACGGCTCTGGTCTTCAGGGGTCAGCGTCAGGCGCTGATCGCCAGCAACATCGCCAACGCGGATACGCCGCACTACCAGGCACGCGACATCAGCTTCTCGGCGGCGCTTGAAGAAGCCAGTCGACCCAAACCTGCGGCGCCGATGGCAACCTCATCGCCCGGCCACATCGCGCCCGACCTGGTGGCGCCCCGCAGCACCCTGCAGTTCGCGGAGCACGCCCTGCCGTCCCAGACCAACCTCGACGGCAACACGGTGGACATGGACAGGGAACGAGCGTCCTTCCTGCAGAACTCCATCCTCCACCAACTCGCCGTGGCCTCGCTGGATGACGAGCTGAAGGAGTTCAAGATGGCGGTCTCCGATCCGCGCCGCTGACCCCGGCGTCCGGGCTAGCCCCCAGGCGCGAGCGCGCCGGCGTCCACGAGAATCGTCTGCCAGCGATGCTCTCCATCCATGCCGCAGAACTCAGGCAAAACCCGTACACCGCGAACGAACCAACTGGTCGCCAAGGGCGGCGTTATCCAGCCGTCGGCACAAGTCATCCTGCTGAATCCCGATCAGTGGGAAGAGTTCATCCTGGCCGCCACGCGCCAGCGGCTGCTGCCCAGTGGTTCACCCTACGCGAACGTCAAGCGCCTCGGCGGCGCAGGCGACGGGGGCCGCGACATCGAAGCCCGGTATGGCCAGGCCCTCGTGCGCGACGGTTGGGATCTGTACCAGGGCAAGCACTACGCCTCCGGACTGAAGCCCAGCGAGGCCTTCCCCGAGATGGCCAAGTTCTTCAAGCAACTGGCCTTGAAGACCTACCCCCGCCCGAAGCACTACTACTTCTGCTGCCCGCACGCGGTCGGCAACCTGCTGCACAACATGATGGCCGCCGGTGCGGCTACCTTCAAGGCCAACTTCCTGGCCGCCTGGAAGGGCGAAAACACGGGCATGCAAGGCATGGCCGCCGAGCTGACCCAAGACGTCCAGGCCGCGATCGACGACTTCGATTTCGACGATTTCATCGAATGTCCGGTGCATGACCTGCTGGCCTGGCACGCGCTCGACCGGACGGCCCACCACGAGATGTTCGGCATCGTGCCGAAGCGCGGCGATGATGCGCCGATGCCCGCCCAACCGGCCAAGCACGAGACCGTCTACGTCGACCAGCTGCTTCGCGTGTATTCCGAAGACAAGACGTCTCCTGTCACCCTCGCCGATCTGGCCGGCAGCGAGTACGAAGAGCACTTCGATTCGCATCGCCAGCTCTTCTACTGTGCTGAGGGCCTGCAGCGGTTCAGCCGCGACATCTACCCCACTGAGCATGAGTTCGAGCGGCTGCTCGACATGGTTCATGCAGGCGTCCGGCCGACGGTGGCCCAGATCCGGCACAAAACGGGCATGGCGCGCGTCGACGCGGCCGTGGAGAAGGCATCCACCCTGCAGGTTTCGGAAAGCTGCCTGTCACCCCAGCTCCGGCCGGGTGACCTGCCCGGCACCTGCCATCACCTCGCCAATGGCGGTAGGCTCAAGTGGGTCAAATGACGAAACCCAAGCCCATCGCCGCCTTCAATTCGCCGTTCGAGCTGGGCGTGCGGATGGTGTATCTGCTGAATTCCCTGCAGCCGGCCGGTGCCGACCTCCAGAAGCTCGTCCTGCTCGACTACGCCGTCGTCTACTCGGACGATCTGGGGGGGCCTCCCAGCCTTCACACGCCGGTGCCGTACCGTGGCAGCGAATACCTCAGCCGCCGCGATCTCATTGCCCAAGGCCTGTACCTCATGAGCACCCGCGGCCTGGTCGCCGTTTCCATGGACGAATGCGGTATCACCTACTTCGCTGGCGACAGCGCACGGAGCATGGTTGGCGCGCTGACGTCGCCCTACCTGCGTGAGCTGGAAAACCGGTGCCGGTGGGCAGCCGCCACCTTCGCAGCGCTCAGCTCGCGCGACTTGACCGATAGATTCGCTCAGGAAGGGCGGCTGTGGGGCGCCGAGTTCGAAGGCGCCAACGCGCGGGGGCATCAATGGCAATAACGCTGAAGCGCCTGTCCGTCCACGGCCCTGGCTTGCTGCCGGCCGTGGTCGCGTTCGACGACCGTCGCACCCTCATCCGCGGCCCCAGCGACACCGGCAAGTCGCACATCTGGGACTGCATGTGGTTCCTGCTCGGCGGCACGGCGCAACCTGAGCAATTCCCAAAGTCGGCGGGCTATGACTCCCTCGAGCTCGCCTTTCTCCATGGCGAGCACGAGTACCTGGTGCGCAAAGCCGTGTCGGGCGGAGGCGCACGCGTCTTCGTGCGAATGGATGACCTGTGGGTCGAGGACGGCGCGCCGAACCCGCTCGAAGAGGTTGCACAGGAACTCGGCGATCTGCTCGTCAAGCTGTCCGGTGCTGAGGGGAAAAAAGTGCTCCATGCACGCAGCAAGAAGGGCGCCGTCACCGGCGACGACCTGCGGCATTGGGCGTTGCTGGCGCAGCCCAGCATGATTGCCAAGGATCCGACCAAAGGCAAGGGCCATGGGTCGGACAAGCGCGTCTCTTCCTATGCGCTGTTCCTGAGCGGCCTCGACGACTCCGCGGTCGAGCTGTACAAAAGTAGCGCGGTGAAGGACCAGGCCAAAGGCAAGCTGGCGGTAGCCCAAGCTGAGCTGGCGCGCGTGCAGAAGCTGATTCCGGCCGATACGGACCGTGCAGCTGCCGTCAAGGCTCTCGCCCGAGTCGACGAGCGACTGGACATGTTCTCCTCGCAACTTCAGGCGCGATCCTCCGTGCTCAAAGATGTCCGCCAGCAGATCGCTGCGGAAGGAGCGGCTCTTGCCGAGGCGTCAACTGAACTCGCCGGCGCCACATCGATGCGCGAGCGATTCGCGTTGCTCGACCTGAAATATTCCAGCGATCTTGCCCGGCTGGGAGCGACGGACGAGGGCATTGCCTTCTTCCAGGCCTTGCCCGAGACGCCCTGCCCGCTCTGCGGCACGCCGGTGGAACAGCACGCCGATCCCGACAGCCTGAAGCCCCGTGCGCCTTCGAAATATCGCCGCGCCATTGCCGCCGAGGCGGAGAAGATTCGCGACCTGCGCCGTGGATTGCAGCCGTCCCTTGCCCACCAGCAGGCACGCCTGGCGACGGCTGCCGCGGATGTGAGCCGTCTGACGGTGTCGTTGAAGACTCTTGAGGAGCAGGAAGCTCTCCTCCTGCGAACCGCCGGCGAGGAGTTCGATACCGACCCTCGCGAACTGGCTGCGTCCCATACCCGCTTTTCGTCCCTGATCGATGCCTTCGACGAGGCTAGCCGATTGCAGGGTGACATCGCGCGCCTCGAGCAGGAAACGAAGCAGAAGAGGACCGCGCTCGTGCGCAACATCGGGCAACACGGCGCCGAGGTCGGTGAGGTTGCTCGCCAGATGCTCAACGATTGGGGCTTCACCGGCATCAAGTCGGTCTACGTTGACGCTGCGGCGTGCGATCTGATGATCGATGGGCGCCGTCGCCTGAGCTATGGCGCCGGCAAGCGGGGCATCTTCCTGTCTGCGATGTTCATCGCGCTGATGCAGCACGCATTGAAGGAAGGTCACCCCCACTTGGGCACCGTAGTGCTGGATTCGCCGCTGAAGGCTTATGCACAGAAGCAGTCGACGGACACTGACCGCGACGTCGCGATTGCGACGGTGAACGACCGCTTCTATAGCTGGTTGTCGCGTTTCGAGGGCCCTGGCCAAGTGATCGTCCTGGAAAACGAGGAAGTGGATGCCGCCATGGCCGCCGCCTTGAATGCCATCGAGTTCACCGACGATTACGCGCAAGGGCGCCAGGGGTTCTACCCTCCCCGGCCCACGATCGCGGCAGCCCCGCCCCCTCCTGCGCCGCTCGACGATCTCGCTTAGCTTCTGGCAGCCCGCCGTGCATGCGGAAGTGGCTACCTCGAACTGCCCCGACGCTCCTTCATTCGGCGCAGGCTACGGTCGTCAGATCAGACCATCATCTCGATCATCAGGAGCGCCAGGAACCCGACGAAGAACATGGACGTCAGAACGGGTGTTTCGTCGACCTCATGAGCCTCCGTCAACAACTCCTCCGTGACTAGATAGAGCAGCGCAGCCACACCAAAAGACAGCACGCCGTCCAGCACGATAGGACTGGCGCTGGCCAGGAAGTAAGCCCCAATGCCTGCGCCGGCCATGAGCAGCACAGCAAAGGTGATGGTCGTGGCCAACACCAACCGACGCGCGTTTAGCCCTCGAACTGCAGCTGCGGTTGCCACGCCGAGGAATAGCACCTCGAGCGTCATCGCGATCGTGATCAGCAAGCCCTGCCGCTCCCCGGCAGCAAAGCTCACGCCAATCAACAGCCCATCCAGGGCGATATCGAGCGCTGAGGCCAGCAACAGGCTCGTGGGTAGCGCGGAAGGCGCGGTCTTCTCCTCGCGCTCCTCGAGCCGGCGCGCCAGCGCCTTGAGGAGGAGCATGGCAATCACACCCAGCGCGAAGCCACCCAGAGTCACCCACGGCAACCGACGGTGAACGACGTCGGGAAGAAGCTCAGTTGCCAACGCTGCGAAAAGCACGCCGGCGGCAACGTGCTGAACGGCGCTCTGCACCTTCGGGCCTGGCGTGCGCACTGCCGCCACGACACCGCCCACGATCACTGCCGCCGCAGGCACTGCGGCAAACATCATCACGCCGGCAAGCGATATCGGCTGGGCGCTCATGCGGACTGCTTTCGGTTCCAGGTCAGCGGCACCAGCAACCACATCAGGCCGATGAGCGTTCCGATGACGGCCGCTGCGACGTTGCCAACGGTGTGCCCCAGCACCTCAGACAGCACGAACTGCGTCGCCAGGACCAACGCGATCGCTAAAAGTGCTGCGCCGACCAGCATCTGCCTGCTCGCCCTCGCCTTGAAATCCGCCCGCCTTCGCAAGGGCCGCATCAGCCGGTGCTGGACAGCCGGCGCCGTGAACAGCACCAGGGCCGCCACCGAGAGCATGAACGTGGCCAGGAAGACGTTCTTCTCAGCCTGGACGATGCTCTTGAATCCCGGTGCGAACGGAACGGCGATCAGGAAGGCGGACAGCAGCTGGGCGGTGGGTAGCAGTACCCGCAGCTCTCCCAACATGTCTGTCAGGTCGCCGTCGTCATCGTCCATGGCCTGAACCGTCGGTGTCGGACGATTCTGTTGATCCTCGGGTCTCATGGCAGCCTCAGCCCTTCGCCTCGGCGGGCTTCCCAGCGTCAGCCGCCTTCGCGCTCTTGTCGAAGGGCTTGTAGGCCAGCAACCGCAATGCGTTGAACACCACGAGCAGCGTCGACCCCTCGTGGAAGATCACGGCGGTTCCGATGCTCAGGCCGAGGATGGTCGAAGGAATCAGCACCGCAACGACGCCCAGGCTCACCCACAGGTTCTGCTTGATCACGCGACTCGTGCTGCGAGACAGGCCTACCGCGAATGGAAGCTGCGCCAGGTCGTCTGCCATCAGCGCAACGTCGGCCGTTTCCAGCGCAACGTCGGAGCCGGCTGCACCCATGGCGATGCCCACGGTCGCGTTGGCCATGGCCGGTGCATCGTTGACGCCGTCTCCCACCATCGCGACCTTCCCGTGCTCGGTCCGGAGCTTCTTGATCTCCTCAACCTTCTGCTCTGGCATCAGGTCGCCCCGAGCCTCGGTCAGACCGACCGTCTGGGCTACTGCTTCGGCCACCTTCTGGTTGTCACCAGAGATCATGATCAAGCGCTCGATGCCCAGCTTGCGCAGCTCGGCCATGACCTCTCCCGCCACGGGCCGCGGCGTGTCCATCACTCCGATCACGCCCAGGAACTGGCTGCCCTTGCGAACGATCATGGTGGTCCGCCCGTCGGCCACGAGCTTCTTGTTCGCCTCGTCGACATCCGTGGGTACGTTGGAGTCGGGCAGCTCGGTGAACAACACCGGCTTACCGATGTGCACGGTCTCGCCGCTGAGCTGCGCCTGCACACCCCGTCCCGTGATGCTCTTGACCTCAGACGCCTGCAGCAAGTTGGCCTTGTCTCCCAGACGCTCCTTGGCACCCGTCACGATGGCGGCCGCGAGCGGGTGGTCGCTGTGCTCTTCCACCGCAAGCGCCACTGCCAGCAATTCCTCCTCAGGCACCCCCTGCGCAGGCACGACGTCGGTCAGCTTCGGCTTGCCCTCGGTCAGGGTGCCGGTCTTGTCGAAGGCGATGGACGTCAGCGTGCCCAGGTTCTCCAGCGGGCCGCCACCCTTGACCAGCACACCGCCGCGTGCCGCGCGCGCCACGCCGCTCAAAACGGCGCTGGGCACGGAGATCGCCAAAGCGCAGGGGCTTGCAGCCACCAGCACGGCCATTGCCCGATAGAACGTCTGCGAGAACGGCTCGTCGATGACGAAGCCTGCGCAGAGCAACAGGCCAACCAGCAACAGCACTGATGGCACAAAGATCCGCTCGAACTTCTCGGTGAACTGCTGAGTCGGTGACCGCTGTGCCTCCGCCTCTGTCACCATCTTGATGACGCGCGCCATCGTCGATTGGTCGGACTTGCGCGCCACCATCACGTCCATTGCGCCAGCGCCATTGATCGTGCCGGCGAAGACTCGGTTCTCCGCGGCGACTCGCTCGAAGTTGCCGATGGCCGTCTTGCCGTCTTCCACAGGTCGCTTGTCGACCGGCACGCTTTCACCGGTGACCGGCGCCTGGTTGACGCTCGAAGTTCCCACCACGACCACGCCGTCCGCGGGGAGGCGCTCGTTAGGCTTCACGACGACGACATCACCCACCTGCAGCTTGTCCAGAGCTACCACTTCGGTTCCGGAGTCGCGTCGGACTGTGGCCGTTTCCGGCGCGAGCTTGGCCAACGCCTCGATCGCGCGCCGCGCCCGTCCCATGGCGTAATGCTCCAACGAGTGACCCATGCTGAACAGGAACAGCAGCAGAGCGCCTTCAGCCCACGAACCCAGGGCGGCGGCGCCGGCCGCGGCGACAAGCATGAGGGTGTCGATCTCGAATCGCTTGGCGCGCAGGTTCTCGATCGCTTCCTTGACCGTGTAATACCCGCCGAAGAAATACGCGAGTACGTAGCACGCCGTCGGTAGCCAATCGGGTCCCGTGCCTGCGCGGCCGATCAGCCAGCCGGCCAAGAGGGCCATGCCCGACAAACTGGCAAAGATCAGCTCTGTCTTTTCACCGAACAGCCCGCCGTGTTCATGGCTGTGCTCGCCGCCCTCCCCCTCCTTGTCGTGGGAATGGCCGGCATGCCCTTTCTCATCGTGCTTGTGCGCAACCTTGCCCTTTTCCTCGCCGGCATGGTCATGGCTGGCCTTCGGGTCGTGGTCACGGTCGCTGTGGTCGTGTCCCGCGTGCTCATCGTTGGCAGCCTTGTCCGCAGATTCGCCCGGTTCTGGCGCGGCAGCGACGGGTTGGCTGGTCGTTTTGCGAACCGGGGCTTTCGATGCGCCTTTGTCGCCGTCGATCGTGATGTCAAGCGAAGTCAGACGCTGGTTCAGTTTGGCCTCGTCGATGCGCGTCCGATCAAACTCAATGCGCACCACGCCGCCGGGCGAAACGTCCGCCTCGATGACACCCTCCAAAGCCCGGAGCTGTTCAGCGAGCCGCTGGGCAAATCGCGCGTGCATGGGCAGGTTGACCCGTCCCAGAATATGCGCGAACCGATCCGTGAGTTCGAGCCCTTCAGACTCGACCAGCTCGCGAACGCGGCCTAGCGAGATCACGTTGGGGTCGTAGTGCACGCATAACTGGGGCTTGCCCTCGGCAACGCCAGTGACGTGGGCGGCATCGATGCCAGGTCGACCGGCCAGCTTGTCCTGCAGGCGCTTCACGCAGGGATCGTCGGTGCCGTGGATGTCCGGCAGCACCAACGGGAGATCCAGCCGCAGCTTCTGGTTCTTGCTCATGAACGGCGTCGCTTTCTTGGAAGGCGGCGGCCAGCAGTTGGGGTGAGGTTGTGCTGGCTGCCTGCTGATCGGACTCGCTTTGGCCAGCGGCCATGGAGTCCATCGGTATCGCCGGCTGAACGTTTCCGGCGGCCTACCCGTCGCTTGCGCGCCGGGCTCAGATCAAGTCAGCGATGCCCATTTGGGCCGGTCAATGGTGGGTACCAACAACCTGGAGTGCGCTCCCCGAACGGTCGTGACCGGCTGAGCGATCTGGTCGACCCTGGGAAGAGTCTGAGCGTCCGACATCACAGTGCCGCCACTCATGTGGCAAGCAATGCAGTCGGCGTCATCGGCGCCGCCCTGCTGGCTCTTGTCGGCCGAGGCGTCGGAGGTCTTGGCAAACTTGCCTGCGTGCTTGTGCGCGTGGTGTCCAAAATGGCTCACCTCCGTGCCCTGCTCGTGCTGACAGTATCCAGCGGCCGCCCCCCAGACGAACTGGAAAGGCAGCACTGCGAGCAAGAAGGTCAGGAGAGCTTTGCGCACCGAATGATCCTAGCAGTGGCCTGTGTAGGAGGTCACCGCTTTTGGCGTGCCCGACGGCGCTTGTCACGACGCTCCTCGCGCCGCTGTTCCTTCTTGGCGCGGTCCTGGCGAAGGAAGTAGATCAGCAGCAGCAAGGAAATGACGATGACCGCAACGGAGGTGCCGAAGATGTAGGTCGCCAACCCCGGATGCCGCTCACGCAAGTGCTCAAACAAGTTCAACATGGCGGCCTCCTTTCCAAGGTGTGTTTAAGGTCATGACGGCCTCCCCGACGCGGCAGGGGCCGCCACCGCCTTCGCGTCAGACGCACCAGGGTCCTCCAGCGTGAAGCGGATGTACGTACCTTGATCCGTTGACTCCGCGATGGCGGTCCCACCGTGCATGCGTGCAATGGCTGCGACGATGGACAGTCCCAAACCGTGGTTTCGGTCGGCATTTGTTCGTGACGGATCGACGCGGTAGAACCGGTCGAACAGACGCGGCAGATGCTCGGCCGGGATGACCGGCCCCTGGTTGTGCACCCCGATCGAAACGTGCCGAGGATCGACTCGCGCAATGCGCACCTCGATCAGGGAGCCACGGGTGGCATAGCGCGACGCATTGCTCAGCAGGTTGGACATCGCCCGCCGAACCAGGCCGGCGTCTACCGCTGCGCGTGCATCTCCACGCACCTCCACGCGCAGTTCGGCCTCTTCCAGGACGAACTCGTGAAAGTCCGCGACTTCCGCTGCGAGGTCGGCAATGCTCATTGGAAAGGATCGGCGCGCAGGTGTTCCGCGTTCAGCGCTCGATAGAAAGAGCATGTCCGCCACGATGGTCGCGATCCGTCGCAGCTCCTCAAGGTTGGAGGAGAGCGTGTCATGCAGTTCAGCCGCAGATCGAGGCCGCCTGAGGGCCACTTCGCAGCTGCCGATCAGGATTGAAAGCGGATTGTTCAGTTCGTGCGCGACGTCGGCATTGAATGCCCCCATCTGCTGGTACGCGACTTGTAGTCGGTCCAACAGCGCATTGAACTGCAGGAGCAGCGACTGGACTTCCTCAGGCTGGCCCGCCGCATCCAGCCGCTGATCAAGGCGGCTCGCATCGAGCTCGGAGGTCCGACGCGCCAACGCATTCAGTGGCGCCAGCCCTCTCTTCACCAGTACGAAGCCTGTCGCCGAGACCGCAAAAGTCCCCAGGATGGAGGCGGTCAGCAGCGTCCACCACAGGCGGCTCAGCAGTGATTCATCCTTACTGACGTCGTAGATGAGTTCCGCCTGCCCTGCCCCGCCCAGCTCCGTCGGTAGCTGAACCGGGAAGCTCAGCCGCTTGCTCATCGAATCAGGGCGCTTGGGATCGTCCTTCTCGAAGACAGCGGCACGGTTCTCCTGCCGAACCACCAGTGACAGATCGTCATGACCGGCCAGGAAATCACTCATCAGGTGCTTGATGCCCGGGATGTCATGGACTTCCTGCCCCTCCTTGAGAAGTCGCTGGACCGCGATCCGCTTCTTGACCAGGGTGTCGTCCTGGCGAGCGGACAGCGTGAGCGAGATCACCAGGTAGACCGCGCCGCAGACCAGGCTCAGGCCGACCATGGTTTGCAGGGCAAACTGGCGCGACAACCGCGCTCGAAGGCTCGGTGCTTGGATGCTCGACACATTCATGGCCGTTCCTCCAGCACGTACCCCACGCCGCGCACGGTGTGGAGCAGCGGTTTCTCGAAGGGCTGGTCCAACTTCGCCCGCAAGCGACGGATTGCCACCTCGACGACGTTGGTCTCGCTGTCGAAGTTCATGTCCCAGACCTGGGCCGCAATTTCCGTACGCGAGAGCACATGGGTCTTGCGCCGCAGCAGCAAGATCAGCAGGCTGAACTCCTTGGGTGTGAGCTCCAGGCGCTGACCTGCCCGGGTCGCCTTGCGGCGCACCGTGTCGACCTCGAGATCGGCCACCTTCATGACCAGCGTTTCCGTGTCATTCCGGTGCACGCTTCCCCGACGCAGGAGCACCTGGACGCGCGCGACCAGCTCCGAGAAGGCAAATGGCTTGATCAGGTAGTCGTCCGCCCCACTCTGCAGGCCGCGCACCCGATCCTCGATCTGGCCGCGCGCGGTCAGCATGAGGACCGGAACCGACCGCGTATGACGCAAAGCCGAGAGGACCGCCAGCCCATCGATGCCCGGAAGCATCCAATCCAGGATGACAAGGTCGTACTCGTTCACGGACGCCATGTGGAGTCCGTCGACGCCGGTGTGAGCTACCTCGACTTGGTAGCCCTCCTCGGTCAGTCCTTTGCGCAGGTAAGCGGCCGCCTTGACTTCGTCTTCGACGACCAGGATTTTCATGAGGCCCTGCGGCCTTGCGGCCGCCCTCCATGCCAGAGGCTCAGGTCCGCGAAACACCGGCCTTGCGGCCGGTGCGCCGCGCAATGCGGCAGTGCGTTCATGCAAGCACCTCCTGATCCGGCTTGGCGCGCGGCGCAGGCGCGTCTTCCTCGTCATCCTTGCGGTGGGCGATGCGATACAGCACCGGCAGCACCAACAAGGTCAGTGCCGTCGAAGACAAGATGCCGCCGATCACGACCGTGGCCAACGGACGCTGCACCTCGGCGCCCGTGCCGGTAGCGATCGCCATGGGCACGAAGCCCAGCGATGCGACCAGCGCGGTCATCAAGACCGGTCGCAACCGGGTGATGGCGCCTTCGAAGATGGCCTCGTCCAGGCTACGACCCGACTCCCGCAGGTTGCGGATGAAGGAGATCATCACCAGGCCGTTCAGCACCGCCACGCCGGATAGCGCGATGAAGCCGACTGCCGCGGAGATGGACATCGGAATGTCCCGCAACCACAGAGCCACGATGCCGCCCGTCAGCGCGAACGGGATGCCGGTGAACACCAGCAAGCCGTCCTTGGCATTGCCGAACATCACGAACAGCAGCGTGAAGACCAGCAGCAGGGACACCGGCACGACGATCTTCAGGCGATTCGTCGCCGACTGCAGGTTCTCGAACTGGCCGCCCCAGGTCATCCAGTAGCCCGTGGGCAGCTTGACCTGTTGCTGGATGGCCTGCTCGGCCTCAGCGACGAAGGTGCCGATGTCGCGGCCGCGCACGTTGGCGCTGACCACCACGCGGCGCTTGCCGTTCTCGCGGCTCACCTGGTTGGGACCAGGTGACAGCGACAGATCGGCCACCTCGCTCAGCGGGATGAACTTCCGGGCGCTGCTGGTGCCGCTCGCAGGCAGAGGCACCGGCAGGCGCTTGATGGCCTCCAGGTCCGAGCGCACGTTCTCGGGCACGCGAACGATGATGTCGAAGCGACGGTCACCCTCGAACATCGTGCCGCCTTCCTTGCCGCCGACGGCGGTGGCCAGCGTGTCCTGCACGTCCTGGACGTTCAGGCCATAGCGCGCCGTCTTCTCCCGGTCGATCTGCACGCTCAGCATCGGCAGGCCAGTGGTCTGCTCGATGTTGACCTCGGTCGCGCCGGAAATGCCCTTCAGCACCGCAGCGATACGGCCAGCGGCGTTGTTCATGACGTCCATGTCGTCACCGAACACCTTGACGGCCACGTCGGAGCGCACGCCGGAGATCAGCTCGTTGAACCGCAGCTGGATGGGCTGCGAGAACTCGTAGTTCTGGCCCGGCATCTTCTCTACCTCGGCCTTGACCAGAGCGGCCAGTTCGTCACGCGTCTTGCGCGGCTCCGGCCATTCGGACACGGGCTTCAGCATCACGTAGGCATCCGAGATGTTGGGCGGCATGGGGTCGGACGCGATTTCCGCGGTACCGGTACGGGCGAACACACGCTCGATTTCCGGGAACTTGGTCTTCAGCGTCGATTCCAGTTGCTGCTGCATCGCAACCGACTGCGACAGGCTGGTGCCCGGGATCCGCAAAGTCTGAATGGAGAAGTCGCCTTCATTCAAGCTCGGCACGAACTCGCTGCCCATGCGGGTTGCAAGCAGGCCGGACAGGAACACCGTGACCAGCGCGAAGGTGATGACCAGCGGCTTGGCGTTCATGACACGCTTCAGCGCCGGCTCATAGGCGCGGCGCGCCCAGCCCATCAGGAAGTTTTCCTTCTCGGCGACCTTCTCGCCGATGAACAGCGCGACGGCTGCCGGCACGAAGGTCATCGACAGGATCATGGCGCCCACCAGCGCGATCACGACCGTGAACGCCATCGGGTGGAACATCTTCCCTTCGACGCCAGCCAGCGCAAAGATCGGCAGGTAGACGATCATGATGATCAGCTGCCCGAACAGCAGCGGACGCCGGGCCTCCTGCGACGCCAGGAACACCTCGTGGAAGCGTTCTGAGCGCGTCAGCGACCTCCCCTTGTGCTCCTGTGCATGCGCCAGGCGGCGTACGCAGTTCTCGACGATCACGACCGCGCCGTCGATGATGATCCCGAAGTCCAAGGCTCCGAGGCTCATCAGGTTCGCACTGACCTTTTGGTTCACCATGCCCGTGAACGTGAAGAGCATGGACAGCGGGATCACCATCGCGGTCAGCAGCGCCGCACGGATGTTGCCGAGGAACAGGAAGAGGATGACGATCACCAGGATCGCGCCCTCCATCAGGTTCTTCTTGACCGTGCCGATGGCTTTGTCGACCAGGGTCGTGCGGTCGTAGACCGTGACGGCGTGGATGCCGGCCGGGAGGTTCTTGTTGATCTCAGCCATCTTCTTGTCGACGGCCTGGGAAACGGTGCGGCTGTTCTCGCCGATCAGCATGAAGACGGTGCCCAGCACCACTTCTTTGCCGTTGTCGGTCGCCGCACCCGTGCGCAGTTCGCGGCCGAGCTCGACGCTGGCCACATCCTTGATGCGGACCGGCACGCTGCCCTCGTTGCGCAGGACCACGTTGCCGATGTCGGCGATGGAGCGGACCTGGCCCGGGGCGCGGATCAGGTACTGCTCGCCGCGGCGCTCGATGTAGCCGGCGCCCACGTTGGCGTTGTTGCGTTCCAGCGCGTTGACGACGTCCGCCAGCGTGATGCCATAGGAAGCCAGACGGCTCGGATCGGGAGCAACGTGGTACTCCTTGGCATAGCCACCGATGGTGTTGATCTCGGTGACACCGGTCACGTTGCGCAACTGGGGCTTGATGACCCAGTCCTGGATCTCGCGCAGGTCGGTGGCCGTGTAAGGCTCGCCGTTGGGCTTCTTTGCCCCCGGCTGCGACTCGACCGTCCACAGGTAGATCTCACCGAGGCCGGTGGAGATGGGACCGATGTTCGGCTCCACACCGGCCGGCATCTGACCGCGAGCGCTTTGGATGCGCTCATTGACCAGCTGGCGGGCGAAGTAGATGTCGGTGCCTTCCTTGAAGATCACCGTGACCTGGGACAGGCCGTAGCGCGACAGCGAGCGGGTCTGTTCAAGGCCGGGCAAGCCCGCCATGACCGTTTCGATCGGGTAGGTCACGCGCTGCTCGGTTTCGAGCGGCGAGTAGCCGGGCGCCTTGGTATTGATCTGGACCTGGACGTTGGTGATGTCGGGGACCGCGTCGATGGGCAGCTTCTGGTAGCTGAAGACGCCCAGCGCGGCCATGCCGAGCACAGCCAACATGACGAGCCATCGATGCTCGATGGCAAAACGAATGATGCGTTCAAACATGTGGACGCCTCTTTCAGTGCTCGTGGCTGGCCGAGGCCTTGCCGGCTTCAGACTTGATGACGAAGCTACCCGACGTCGCGTACTGCGCGCCTGCCTTCAGGCCGGACGTCACCTCGGTGCGCTTGCCGTCGCTTCGACCCAGCTCGACCGGTACCGGCGCAAAGCCGCTCGGCGTACGGACGAACACGATGGACTTGCCCTCCATGGTCTGGATGGCGTCAGCAGTCACCGAGACCGGGACGCTGGATTCGCCAGCCGAGACCTCGACGTTCACGAACAGGCCGGGACGCCATGCGGTGTTGGGGTTGTCGACAACGACGCGCGCCTGGGCCGTGCGGGTTTGCTCGCCAATCAAGGCGCCGACATAGGCCACCTTGCCGACGGCCTTCTGCTCGAAGGCGGTGGACTTGATGACCACGTTCTCGCCGATGCGCACCTGCGGCAGGTCGCGCGCGGGCACATTGATCTGAGCCCAGACGGACTTCAGATCAGAGATGGTGAAGACGTTGGTGTCCTCACGCACCTGTTCACCCAGCGCGATGTGCTTCTCAACGATGATCCCGTTGAAGGGCGCGCGCAGCTCGAACCGGTTCAGGGCCGACGAGTCCGCCGACGCGCCAATTGCCTGCAACTTCTGGCGTGCGTTGGCGACGGCGATCTCGGCTTCGCGCATGGCCTGCTCAGCCTGCTGAACGTCCTGCTGGGGCGAGATTCGCTGTTCGAAGAGCTGCTTCTCACGTTCGTAGGTCGTGCGAGCCAGTTGGAGGCGCTTCTGGGAGTTCTGAAACTCGGCTCGCTGGTCGGAGACGCTGGAGCTGCTGATGACAGCCAGGACCTGGCCCTTCACGACCTGTTGACCCAGGGACACGGCGACCGATTCCACAACGCCACCAACACGCGGCACGACGTGAGCGGTCCGGTCTTCGTTGAAGGCGATCTCGCCGGGCAATTGGAGCGCCGAACGGATGGTTGAAGGCGCGGAGGTATCCAGCGAGATGCCCGCTGCCTTGATCTGGTCTGCGGTCATGGTGACGGCACCCTCATCCTTGACAAAGGGGAACTGGGCGACGCCACCGCCGGTCTGAACCTCAACGGTGCCCTTGAACAGGTGCGGCTCGCTGATGATCTGGGCGCTGACCAGGGCACCGCCTTCGAGTGCGAACGCGATCTTTTCGGGGTTCTGCCCGGGACGCTCCAGCGTCACAGCCACTTGCTGCTGGCTGAGCTGCAGCGGCTTGCCGCCCTTGGTCAGCCACAGCTTGATGCGAGGAGATCCGCCCTGGTCGGCCAGGAGAAGCTCAACGCTGACTTCCTTCTGCGTGCCGATGACGTCACCACCGTTGGCGCCCTTCTTGGCTTCTTCGTGGTGCTCGCCGTCACCGTGACCTTCGGCGTCCTTGTGACCCTTTTCGCCCTTGGCCTCGCCATGGTGCTCACCGTCGGCGTGCCCCTTTGCTTCATCGTGGCCGTGACCATGCTCTTCCTCGGCGGCAGGTGCACTGCCGCCCATGCGAAGGATGGACACCGTACCGACGGCGCCCAGCGCCAGCACGGCGGCAATGGCGATCAGTTGCTTCTTGCCCAGGCTGCCACGCAGGCGGTCGAGCGTGCTTTGCTTGTCGTTCATCGTGAATTTCATGTTGGGTGTGCCTCAGGGGCGATCAGTCGTGGTGCCGAGCTGGCGGTCGATCTCTGCAGCAGTGCGGTGAACTTGGGCCACCGCGGTGTAGTACTGGCTGCGGACCTGAAGCCAGGTGCGCTGGGCATCGAGGGCGTCCAGGAAGCTGAACTTGCCGAGCTCGAAGCCGGTCTTGGCCGCCTCGTAAGCACTCTGCGCACCAGGCAGCACCTCGCGGCGCAGCGCTTCGACCTCGTCCTTGCGCGCCTGCAGGAGGTCTGCCATCTGCAGCACTTCAGAGCGCAGGCGCAGCTCCTCGGCCTGGGCGTTGGCTTGCGCGGCGTCCCGGCGACGCAGAGCCTCCAACTGGGCGCCTTGGTTCCGGTCAAAGAACGGAAGCGGCACCGACACGCTGAACACAGCCTGCGTCCGACCCAGTTCCTGGGCGCGGCGGGCACCAACGCCCACAGTCACGTCCGGCACGCCTTTGGCACGAGCAAGGGTGTAGCCCGCATCGGCGCGCTGGACCTCAAGCAAAGCGCGGCGCACGGCCGGCGCATCGGGCAGCCGCGCCATGATGTCGGGCGCTGACGGGGCTACCGGCAACACGTCGACGCTGCCGTCCAGGCGCTGGATGGTGCCCTCAGGCACGCCCATAACGGCGGTCAGCGCACGCAGCGCGGCCGAACTCTCGGCTTGCGCTTGGCGCAGATCGATTCGAGCGGTTGAAGCAGCGACTCGAGCGCGCGTCTCCTCCGTGGGCGACACCTTCCCGGCGGTCACCCGACGTGCGGCGGCATCAACGCCACTGCCGGCGATCCGCAGCGATTCTTCAGCGACCTTGACGCGCTCTTGGGCCGTCAGTGCGTCAAAGAAGGCCTGGACGGCCGTGGCACGGATGTCAGCGCGGCGAGCGATCAGATCCAGCGCTGCAATGTCCTTGCCGCGCTGTGCCAGCTCAACCCGCGCCGCTCGCTTGCCGCCGGTCTCCAGCGTCTGGCTGAGTTGCATCGTCGTGACGCGGGTGCCGGACTTGAGGTCCTCTTGGTCCACGCCAAGCACCGGATTCGGGATGAGGCCGGCCTGGCGGACAGTGCCGTCATTGGCATCGAGCTCGGCTGCGGCGGCACGAAGCTGGGGGTTCTGTGCCAGCGCCGTGTCGACCGCCGTCCTCAAGGACAACGGCGTGGTTTGCGGGGCGACCGTCGGGGTGGCTGGTACTGTCGCCTGAGCGATCTGAACGTCAGCGGAAGCGGGAGGGATCCCAGACGACTGCGCCTGGGCAAGGGAGGAAATGAGTGCCGCGCATGCAAGCGGCACGAAGGTTCTGCGCATCGAAAACTCCAGGGTTGTAGGGACAACGCGAGGGTTTCGGCGAGTGCAGTGCTGCGGCTAGGGCCGCATCAAACGAGAGGGGTTGGAACGAAACTGCGCTCGCCGAATCAGGCGACGCGCCAGTTGGGGCGTTCGAGGAGGTCAGGCCCGCGCGAACGGAAGGCCTGGTTGGACGCAGGGTCCAGAGTGAATGCGACGTTGTTGTCGAATTGCAGCGCGACGGGCACCAGCGGCTTCGCGAAGCTCAATTGGCAATAGCCACAGTCGTTGTCCCCGAGCAGCTTGCCGCCCTTGGAAGGCGACTTGTCGTCGAGATGCTTGCCGGACACCTTGGATCCGGCATCACCGGGTACCCCATGCTCATGGGCATGGTGACCGATGTGCGCCTTGGCAGGGATCTGCTCGTGCTGGCAATAGGCTGCCGCTGCCGACCAGGCGAACTGGACGGGCAGGATGAACAGCAAAAGGATGGTCAGCCAGCGACGCATGGACCGGATTGTGTCTTGAAACGGTTAAACGAGGGTGAATTGGCCTTGGCTGTTCCAGTGAAATCGTTCGCAAAGCAGCGGTGCTTCGCCTTACTGGAAGCTGTTCGCCCAGACCCGCGGTTCGTTTCCGACCGCGGATCGCAGGGCTCGGAGGGTCATGCGCCTTCGCTATCGGCGCGGGACACGTAGACCATCAACTTCTTGTCGGTGAAGCCTTGGGGCGCGATGTCGCGGACGTCGAGTGCGCGATGGCTGGCGGAACTGAATTTCCACGTGAAGCTCTTGCCCGCGCTCTGGAACGTCACCACGTCGCCGCAGTTCACGTTGATGGCCTTGCCAGCATCGACCTTGACCACACGCGCGCCTTGGGTGGCGGTGACGGCCTCGCCGTGGACCGACTTGCCGTTGAACATGCGGTCGTTCCCAGCGGCAGTACCTGCCTGGGCAGCGCCCACGGCGAACACAAGGCTGGCGATCAGGGCGGAGGCGGAAATGGTGCGGTTCATGAGAGTTCCTACTTCGGCGGACGGGTGACTCGGGAGAGCCACCTGAGGCGTTCACCATGGAAGGAACTTTAGAAATCCGTCCCCAACGGGAAGCGTGGCCTTCGCATTACAAATCCGTCATGTTGGCGCCAGCGTGACCCGCGGCTACTGTCCTTTGCATTTGCCGCTGGCCACCGTGTGCAGGTAGATCGCGAGCTGGACCAGGTCTGCCTTCAGGTCCTTGCGCGGCCCCAGGCAATCGCGCTTCTCGGTCCGAGTGATTGCAAGCGCGATGCGTTCGTCCTTCGACAGCCCGCCGAGCTGGAGTGCGACGCCAGCGCTATCGGCCATCCTGCGGAACTCCGGGCGCGCGCCGGCCATGGCCACGCCAAGATCAAGACGGATCGGCGGTGGCACGGTGCCGGGTTCAAGCTGTTCTGGCTCACCTGGCTGCTTGTCGGCATTTACATCCTGACCAGCCATTGGAGCCGTGCCCGACGGCTGCGCGTTGCTCGCGGCGCCCCTATTCCATCCCGTCCGTGAGCTTGCCGCTTGAGGCCTTCTAGCAGGGACGGCCGCGACGACCTCAGGTGCCGCGCGGCGCAGGGGTACAAGTCTGACGCTGATCGATGGGCCAGGGGCAGCTCCAACTTGAGGAATCCAACGCAAGTGGCTGGCGCTGAGCACGTGGATAAACAGACCACAGATCAACACTGATGCGGCGGCCGCGGTGGCTCGAACACGCCAGCCGGGTCTCGCCACCGCGTTCCAGTTCTCGGTAGGCCTACCGGAACCAGTCGTCATCCAGCACGTCCTTGCCCAACGCAATTTCCCGCTCAGCCTCGAGCATCACCCGGGAGATCTCTGAGTCAGGCAGCGTGACACGCACAAGGTGGGAACTTGAGACCGTCACAACGGCGTCCGGATGCGCCTCATGAACGCGGGGTTCGGCCAGGATCCGGGTTGTCTCCTTGTCCAAAGGGCTGTACGGCTTCATTTCCTCCACAGCCTCCCGGAATTTCATGAGCTGGTATTCGAGTTGGCGGCGAAGGTCGAGATCGATGTCGGCCTGGCGCTCAGCAAGCATCTCCGCGAAGGCGCTCGACTCGCGACCGACCTGATCGGCCAGCTTCTTCTCCGCCGCTTCGGCGTCTCGCAGCGCCCTCACTGCCGTCGAGATGCCTACATACAGGGATGCATACATCTGCGTGACTGGCATGTTGTAGTCAGGGGTCCCAATGCCCTGACGAGGCTTCACTTGTGAGCTCGACACCTGGTGATAGAACGTACCTGCGCCATAGGCATCCCTTGCCCATTCAAACCGCTGTCGGACGGCATCCAGTATCTGTGGATAGACCGTGCTCCAGACCCCACTGACGGCAGGCCCGCGGTCTTCCGTGAAAAGCCTGTTGACGGGGAGAACCGTGCACCGCCCCTGATCCGCCATCGCCTTGATCTCCCGCTGGTACCGCTGCGCCACCTCCGCGCCCCGGGCGTCGACGATCAGAATGAAGTGGCACTTGTCGAGTCCAACCTCTTCGAAGGCCCTGAAGATTTCGCAGATAGCACGCCCTGATACGACCGTGTCCACGAAGATGAAGTTCTCGGTTGGGAGCTTGCTGGGCAGCGCTGCCAGCCAGTTCCTCTTGGCCAGGTTTTCGACCAGTACCTTGTAGAACGTGAGGTAGGGATCAGTCCCGTCACGTCGCACGATCCCAGCAAGAACGCGGCTCCAGTAGCGCCTGATCGCCGCCGTAGTCTGCGTTGCGTCCTGCGGGTCGGCGGAGAACGGCAGGATGAGCTTCTGATGGAACGGGGAGTAGGTCAGCTCACTCATTTCCTTCAAGCGCTCGTCATAGGTCGGCAGCGATCGGATATCGAGACGCCAGGCAGCCGCGGCAGCGCTGATGAACGGTACTGCGCCTCGGCTAGGCACGACCAAGTGCCGGTAGCCCTCCTTGACCAGCACGCGGATGTACTCCGACAAATCCTTCGACGCGCGTGCGTAGTCGATCAGGTTGTCGGCGTTGAACTCGTTCTGCCAAAGCGCCGTCAAAGGCAGCGCTGATTCATTCGTCACTTGGCACGTCCTCCTTGTCGGCACGTCCTTCGGGTCGATCAATCCCTTCTGCCAGCACGACGCGAACCTCGTCCGTTTCCGGCTTCCCGAGCTGAACCAGCCACGCAGAAATCGGATTGGCCGCCCCACGCGGCTCGTCATCCTTAGGATCGAACTCCAGACCAACCTTGGCATGCGTCCATAGCACGCTGGTCAGGTACAGAACGTCCTTGTAAAGCTGTTTCCTCGACGAGGTCACCAGTTGCTGGTGTTGTTCCAGAGAGACCTCGCCGAAGGGGTTGGGCACGTGAAGGTGCTCGCCGGCGCGCTCATAAATCTCGACGAAGCGCTCAAGGGTCTGCTTTTCCTTCCCCTCATTGAAGTGCCACAGGCCGTCGCCCATCACCTGGACGCTGCCAATAGGGATCGGCAGGAAGTGCGGCGTGATCTTCGAGAGTCGCTTCAGGATGTCTCCGACCTTCCAGTCACGGGTGTAGTCCGGGTTGTCCTTGGCCTCCATGCGCAATGCGGCATAGCGCGCCTCGTCCGATGAAATTCCCGCGAAGGCCACCAGTTCAATGACCTTGCGCACCTGGAGCCAGGAGAACTCGTTGTCCGTGTCCAGAGTGAGCGTGCGGGACTTCTTGGCGCCCAGGATGCGGTTGACGGCGCGCAGGCGGCGTTTCACTTCCACCATAGCAACGTGGTAACGCTCGTGGGCTTTTGCTCGGCCGTCGGTCATCGCAGTTCTCCTCCAACGCGATCGGTTCAGCTTCAGGGTGCAAGCAAGCAGCTCAGCAGGGAGGCGTTCCGGTACGCGACCATCAAGGCATTGCGAGTAATTCCGTCAGCGCGTCCGCCCACGACCTGCACGTTGGCAGTCTCGATCACCTGCTTGAGCTTGCGCGCTGAGTCATGAATTTCGGTCAGGTCATGCTCGAGAGAAATCGCCAGGCGCAGGATCTCAACGTGACGATCCGCGTCCTGGAGATGCATTCTCAGCTGGCGCTGCCAGGGCTTGGTCGGTGGCGTCCGCTCGAGGAGCCCTCGCACGATCACGTCAATGTCGCCGATGGCTTTGCCGATTGCCTCGAAGTGCGCCGCCGCTGATTCAGGAGGAAGGTCGGGAGCCATTTCCTCTTTCTCAATGTCCTGTCGCCTCTTGTCCATCATTCACTTCCAGCCACCTTAACGTCGGCCACCAGGCGACTCTTGATCGCCCTATCCCGGATAGAGGCATCAGCCATTTCCAGGCGGTACCACTCGTTCCAGAACCAAAGGCTGCCGATCAGCTCCACGAAGAGCACTTGGCCGGCGTCTCCACGAAGTTCAAGGTCGCCCTTGCCCTTCTTCCACTCATAGCCCAGCCGATGAGAACCCGGCGTCAGGATCAACCTGACGAATGACGCCGGCGTGGTTGCCACCAGAGCCCCGCCATCGACCCCGACGTTAACCACGTTCACCACATCACCCCACCGCCGGCGCACGAGGTAGACGACGAGGCTGCCTGGAACGGGCTCGAACTTCTTCGCCTGTGCGTCTGCCGCCAGATCTGGCACTGCTGCAGGCGTGCACGTCGGCTTCGATCCTGTCTTGGTCTTCACCCGGAAACAGTATCTGTCGTCGGGTGGTTTCAGAGGCCGCTCCGCGCAGCCAGACAAAAGCGGTCCCGCGATAGTCGCAAGGCACGCAATCACAGTACGTCGATTCATAGCTACTACGGCGCCGGCCTGCCACACTGGTTGCAGAACCGTGCGCCCGGGGCGAACGGCGTCCCACAGCCCTGGCAGGCGGCAGCCACCAGTTGGCCGCCGCAGCCGCTGCAAAACCGTGCACCGGACGCTCCTGGAGTGCCGCACTTGGCACAGATCAAGCCGCTGGACGCGGCCGTAGCTGGTTGGGGCGGTACGTTCTGCGCAGGCGGGTAGTAGCCGTCCCCGTGACCGCCATGGCTGCCGTGACCTCCATGTCCGCCCTCGCGCGAGCGTCCCCCTCCGTGGTACCCGCCGCCCCCGTGACCGCCCAGTCCGCTCTTCAGCAGTCGATCCAAAAATCCCATGTGTTGCTCCTTCGTAGGGCGCGGAGTTCCCGCGCCGGTTCAATGAATTTCGTGCGCGGCGTCGATCGTCGTGACGTAGACCCAGCCAGCCGTGCGCTGGCCCGTGCGCGCCGATCGTCGGATCGCCTTGACGATCTCATCGACGCAGTCGTCGTCGCAATGCAGCTCGAGCCGCACTTCGTTGACCACCGCGAGGCCGAGGTTGACGGAGAAGTGCTGTTCGGCGTCGTCGATCGGCGGAAGGGTTCCCTGCGAAGGCGTGGCGCTCAGGTGGTAGTGATGCGGGTCGCCGTCCAGGATCTCCCAGGCCTTCGTGGACTTGATGGCCTCGATGACGTCTGCTGCGCGATGGCTATGGATGTAGGCCTTGATCTGCTTCATGTCGACTCCTCGGGTGGTTCTGGGTGGTGCACGCCAATCTCGTTGGCGGCGTGCGACGCGGCCGGCTCCCTAGCGGCCTGACGTGCTGCCGCGCGGGACTCGGACCATTCGTAGATGAGCGGCAGCAGCAGCAGGGTGAGCGCCGTCGACGTGAAAAGGCCGCCGACCACCACCGTGGCAAGGGGCCTCTGCGTTTCCGCTCCGACTCCAGTCGAGATCAGCATCGGGATGAGACCCAGGATGGCCACCGAAGCCGTCATCAGCACCGGTCGCAGGCGCAGCGCTGCCCCGTGGCGCACCGCCTCGCGAATCGGCAAGCCTTGGCGCCTCAGGTCGTTCAGGAACGAGACCATCACGATACCGTTCAGCATGGCCACGCCGAATACCGCGATGAAGCCGATGGCTGACGGCACGGACAGGTACTGGCCACTGATGAAGAGCCCGACGATGCCGCCGATGATGGCGAAGGGCACGTTGGCGATGATGAGCGTCGCGTGCCGGACCGAGTTGAATGCCGTGTACAGCAGGATGAAGATCAAGCCGATGGTCAGCGGCACGATCACCGCCAGGCGCGCCATGGCGCGCTGTTGGTTCTCGAACGCCCCGCCCCACTCGACCCAGTAGCCGGGCGGCAACTTCACGTTAGCTGTCAGGCGAGTGCCGGCCTCCTTGACGAAACTGTCCACGTCCCGGCCTTTGACGTCCATCTGCAGGACGGAGTAGCGCTGCAACGATTCCCGGCGCACAAACGAGTAGCCCTCGGCCATCTCGATCTTGGCCACCTGCGAGAACGGCACGAGCGCACCCTCCCCTGTGCGGATCGGAATGGCCGCGATCGAAGCTGGGTCGGCGCGGAACTCGTCAGCGAGGCGTACCGCGATATCGAAACGTTTGGTTCCGTCGATCAGCGTGCTGACCGTGGCCCCGCCGATACCGGCCTGAACCACCTCCAGGATCTCGTCGGCATTGATCCCATACCGTGCTGCGGACTCCCGATCGACCTTGATGACCAATTGCGGCTTGCCCTTGTTGGCTTCGGCAGATAGGTCGGCCACGCCCGGCACCTTGTTCAGCACGTTTTTGATCTCACCAGTGAGTCGGTCCAGCGTGTTCAGATCCTCGCCATACAACTTCAGAGCCAACGTGGCGCGCACGCCAGAGATCAGTTCCTCCACCCGCATCTGAATCGGCTGCGTCGCGCCGAAGACGGCCGTCGGCACCTGCTTCTCCAGCGACTCTTGCATCTGGGACGCCAGGCCACCGTAGGAGATCTTGTCCGGCCACTCGGACTGCGGCTTGAGCTCCAGCAGCACCTCCATGTAGTTCACGTCCGCCGTCTCGCCCCGTTCGGCGCGCCCGATGGTTGCCAGCACGGTCTTCACCTGCGGAAAGTTCTTTCGCAGGTTGGCGTCCACCTCGTTCGAAACCCGAATCGATTCATCCAGCGATGTGGACGGGATCCCGGTGATCCGGAACATGATGGAACCTTCCTGCAGTTGGGGCATGAACTCCTTGCCCAGGAAGGGGAACAGGGCCAAAGAGCCGATCAGCAGCACGACCGCGATGCCTACGACCAGGCGCTTTCTGTCCAGCGCCCAGTCCAGCAGCGGCAGGTACACGCGCTTGGCGCGCGCCACGATGAAGGTGTCCTTCTCCTCTTTAGGCTTGAGAATCAAAGCGGCAAGCACCGGTACCAAGGTCAGCGATAGGAGCAGTGAGCCGGCCATCGCGAAGGTGATGGTCAGGGCCATCGGCTTGAACAGCTTCCCCTCCAAACCGCTGAGCGAAAACAGCGGCATGAAGACCACGATGATGATGAGGATGGCAAACGCGATCGGGTTGGCCACCTCGCGCGCAGCCTCGAGGATCAAGTGCGTCTTGTCGATCGGCCCGCCCGACTCCTTCGCGTGGGCCAGAAGCCGGAAGGCGTTCTCAACCATGACGACAGCCCCGTCGACCATCATTCCGGTCCCGATCGCCAACCCGGCCAGTGACATCAGGTTGGCGGAAAGACCAAACTGGTTCATCAGCAGGAAGGCGATGAGCATGGCCAGCGGGAGGGTCACGATGACCACCACGGCCGAGCGCACCTCGCCCAGGAACAGGAACAGGACGATCGCGACCAGCACCGAGCCTTCGACCAGGGCGCTCTCGGCCGTCTTCAACGCCTTGGCGACGATCTCCGTGCGGTCGTAGATCGCCTTGAGTTCTACACCCTTAGGCAACGCCGCCTGGGCGGTCGAGATCTTGGCCTTCACCGCGTCGACGACGCTTTTGGCGTTCTCGTTGACGCGCGCCAGGGCCATGCCCAGCACGGTCTCCTTGCCGTTGCGGGTCACGGCACCGAAGCGCAACGCCGGCGCTTCTTTCACCTCGGCTATGTCGCGAACGTAGATGGGCGCTCCATTGCGCTCCTCGACGACGATGGTTCCGATGTCAGCTGTGCCTGTGACGAGCCCAAGGCCTCGCACGAGGTACTGCTCCGCGCCGAGGTTGATGTACTGGCCGCCGACCTGCTTGTTGTTGGCTGCCAGGCGCTCCATCACCTGTTTAAAGCTCAGGCCGTACTTAATGAGCTTGCGCGGATCGATCTGGACCTGGAACTGTTTCTCGTGACCGCCCCAAGAGATGACATCGTCCACACCCGGTGCCGTGCGCAGGATGAGCCGAACTGTCCAGTCATGCAGCGTGCGCAGATCCATCGCGGTCAGCTTGCTGTCCGCCGACTCGATCGTGTACCAGAACACCTGCCCAAGGCCGGAGCTGTTCGGTCCGAGCACTGGCTCCCCGTAGCCTTGCGGCAGGCGCTCCTTGGCCTCCTGCAGCTTCTCGCCAACCAGGCGGCGCGCGAAGTAGATGTCGACGTTGTCCTTGAAGTAGACGCCAACATAGGACAGGCCAAAGAGGGAGACCGAACGCACCTCCTCCACGCCCGGCAGGCCAGCCATGGCGCCTTCGATGGGTGTGGTCAGCAGCTTCTCCACATCCTCCGCAGCGAGGCCAGGGGATTCGGTATAGATGTTCACCTGTATGGGCGTCACGTCCGGAAACGCGTCTACAGGCACTTCCCGGAAAGCCTGTACCCCCAGCCCCACCAGCACGGTGAAGGCGACGATGACAAGGACCTTGTAGCGCAGGGAGGCGTCGACGATGGCATTGAGCATGGTTGACTCCTGCTCAGTGTTCGTCGCCGATTTGCGACTTCAGCACGCGCGCCTTGAGCGCATAGGTGCCTGCGATCACGACCTGCTCGCCGACCACCAACCCCGACTTGACAACAGTACGTCCGGAGAGCTTGTCGCCGAGCTCAACGGCGCGCTGCTCGTACCCGCCCTTGGCGAACAAGAAGACGGTCGGCTGCCCCTGCATGAGGACGATGGCAGCATCTGGCACGCTGATGGCCGTAGACGTCGGTGCGTCGCCGCCCGTATCGATGATCGCTTTGGCGAACATCTCAGGCTTGAGTCTGCCGTCCCTGTTGGCCACCTCGATTCGTGCGGGAATGGTGCGGGTCTCCTTGTCCAGCAAACTCGCCACGTAGGTGACCTTCCCCTGAAAGGTCTGGTCTGGATAGGCCGCCACCACCACACCCGCCGCGACGCCGGGCCTCACCTTGCCCAGCTGGTTTTCGGTGAGATTGGCTTCCACCCAGACGGTCGACAAGTCAGCAACGGTGAAAAGCGGGTCACTGGGCGTTCCCAATTCGCCAACGGTGGCCTTCTTCTGCACCACGGTGCCAGTCAGCGGCGCCGTCAACGGGAACGTGGATTCGACGCGGCTCAGCCGCTTGGGATCCACGCCCAGCAACTTCAGCCGGTCCTCGGCGGCACGCAGGGCGACAGCGGCGCGCTCGCGCTCGGCCTTGAGCCTGAGGAAGTCCTTCTGCGCAATGATCTCCTCAGCGTTCAGCGCGGATGCGCGCTTGAAGTCCGCCTCAGCCGCACGATCGGTGGACTGCGCCTGAAGCAAGGCCACCGAAGCTTCACCGATGGCAAGGCTGTCCAGTGTGGCCAATGGTTGCCCCGCCTTCACCTGGTCTCCCAGATTGGCCGACACCCCGACGATGCGTCCTTCGACCCGCGGCGCGACGCGCGCGATACGGTCCTGGTTCACGCGGATGGTGGCCGTGACGCTGATGACGTCCGGTACCGGCTTGTTTTGCACGGTCTCGTACTGGATGCCGGCACGCTGTGCCTCGTCGGGCGCTAACTTGAGTCCTTCAGGACCACTGGCCTTTCCCGAGGGAGCCTCGGCAGACTTGGCGGGATCAGGCTTGTCGGACTTGCCGCATCCACTGAAAGCCAAGACAACGGCCATCGCTGCGACCGATGCCAAGATGGCGACTGGGCGGTTCTTCATGGTTGGGTTCCTTGATCCTCGGCGGGAACCCGCCCTGCGGCGTGTTCCAAGGCAATGCGGGTGGTCTGGAAATCGACCAGTGCGTCGATGAGGTCACGTCGCGCGTCCAGCGTCTGCCGGTTCACGACGATGAGTTCCAGGAGACCAATCTCTCCCGCGCGCTGCGACTTCAAAGACAACTGCTCGTTGTCCGCCAGCGTGGGCAGCACGGAGCCTTTAAGGCGCTGCACCCTCTGCTTGAGGCTCTGTAGGCGATACCAGAGCACCCGGACCTGGCTGTCGAGATCCCGCCGGGCCGCCTCGCGTTCGATCTGTGCCTGCGTCAGGTCCGTGGACGCTTGGCCGATGGCCGCGTCGTTGCGACGGAAGACCGGCAGGGGCAGGGACACCGACAGCGTGGTGAGGCGCTCACGCGCGTCCATGCTGCCTTCCCGACCGACGTTGACGCCAACTGTGACGTCCGGGTACCGCCCTGCCCGCTCGAGTCCAAGCTTGGAACGCGCGCTGTCGACGCGCGCCGTCAGCGACCGCAGTCGCGGCTGCGAGGACGCTGTCGCGAGCAGGTCGTCCACGTTCGGCAGACCTGCATCCAGACCTCGCTCCAGGTCCCCGGTAACCTTAGGCAGGATGCGGCTGGCAGCCTGCATCGCGACACCTAGCTCAGCCGCGGCGTCATCGCGCTGCTCTTGCAGCATGGCAAGTTGGTTATGCGCTCGCTCCGACTCGACGGCGGCTAAGTTGGCGTCGAGCTTGGTGTCCTCGCCGGCAGCCCTGCGCTTTTGAACGGCGTTGGCAGTCCCTTCAAACAGGCGCACCGCCTGTTCTTCGACGGTGATTCGCTGCTGCAGCCCGAGCACGCGGAAGAACTTCTGCGCCACCTCGGCGCGAACATCCCGCCGGGTGGCCTCGATGTCTTCTTGTACGGCCGTGAGTGACGCGCCGGCGATGTCACGGCGCAGGCCCTGCTGTCCGGCGATTTCCAAAGCCTGCGTGATGCCCGCACCCCACTCCCACCGGCGGTCAGTGGGCAAGCCTGCCTGCGGCACATCCCGCCGCGTGCGGTCGATCGACACCTGCGGGTTGTTGTAGAGCGGCGAACGAGCCTCCCGGCGCGCGCCGTGAGCGGCGTCAAGCTGAGCCTGCGTGGCCCGCAAGGTGGCGTTGTTGGACTCCGCGATCTGCAGAGCCAAAGCCAGGGTCAGGTCCGGCTCTTTACCGGCCGGCGCAGACGCCGGCTGTGCTGAAACCTCCACCCAACACATGGCGGCGGACATGAGCACAGCGCTGGCAAGTACCAGCGAACGTTTTCGCATCGAATTCTCCTAGTGGCATGAACCAACGGGGAATCCGACGAGACGTCGTCGAGGTCAGAGAGGGGATAGCGCGCGTCTCGCCGGATCAGGCGATGCGCAATCTGTCAGGTCGTTCTGGCAGCCCAGGGATATGGGACGCGTGCTCTAGCGGCTCCGCAAAGACATCCTGGTTGGGGGGTGAGTCGGCGGTGATCAGCACATCCACGCTCGGAACGCTGAAGCCGAAATGGCACATCTCGCAATCAGCATGCGACAGGCTGGCCGCCTTGGTTTCCTTGGTCTGCGCCTGGCCGGAATGCTTGTGCTCGTGATGGCCGAAGTGCTTCGCGGCAATGCCGCTTTCGTGGCCGCAAAACCCGGATGCCGCTGCCCAGGTGAACTGCACCGGCAGGACGATCATCAACAGGATGACGAAAAGGCGTCTCACGCGGTGCAGTGTATCCACGGCCAAGAGAATTGCCAGCGTCGACGTGAAGGACTGACGAGCACGCCCCCAAATTCGTCATCCGAGAGCGCTTCGAGAAGCGCTTCAATCTATCTGTCTAGACGACCAAGTACGTCCCGCTGCAGCTTTGACTCGAGCGCCAGGCACAGCTGAGGCGCCTGACTATCGTGGCGTCGGCACGATGACCCGCATGCCTTCCTGTTCATACGCAAGCTTTCGCTCGTCGACAAAGGCCCATTCCCGGTTCCAGTCGCGCGACGCGCAGATCCGGCGAATCGTCCGGAGCTCGCCATCGTCGAGGGCCTTGCGGGCGCCCTCGCTTGCTTCTTGGGTCTCTCTATTCAGCTCCCCACCCATGCCGTACAGCCTGAGTGCCCGCCCCTCATCTTGGCAGGCGGCGGCGAGCCGGTTCGCAATTCGGAACCCGCCGGCGTCGATGTCACACCAGTGCCTGACTTCAGCTGCATCAGGTAGCGCCTTCAGCATCAGACGGTAGATCCGCAGCCATGAGGGGCTGGGCATGCCCGCTGTGTAGATCAACGCGCAACCCCGGTCCGCCAAAGGAAGGCGTGCCAACTCATGGAAGGTGGATAGGTTCTCGACGGTCAGCAATGTGTCGACCTCGCCCATCGGCTCAACCCCGTCGATATGCGTGGGCGACAGGCCTAGATACGGCCGACAGACATCCAGGGCGTGCCCGTTATACATCACTCGGACGCTCACACTCAATGGTGAAGCTGTTCTCGGGATCCCTCCAGCCGCTCCAAGCCCGCCACGCCTCAAATCGCCGCCAGCCATAGACCCGGATCACATCCGTCGCACCTCTATGCCACTGCCAGTCTGACGACTTCGACAAACGGACCTTCGAAGCACCGTTCTCCTATCCGCCACGCGCTTACGGCAGCAACAACCAGCAGCGTATTCCCAGGAATATGCGCTCCCTCCTTTGGAGTGACGCGGCCGGTCCAGGTCATGTTGACGCGCTCGCACACCGGTACCTCCTCGGCCACCAGTGAGTCATCGATGCAGATGTTGAAACGGTCCTCCATGTACGCCCCGCCGATCGACGCAAGGACGTCAGGGTCTGCAAGCATCTGTTGTCCGACCATGCGCTTCAACGCCTCTTCGAAGATCTTGAAGTCGGTGTGCACTTCAGCCCATTTGCTTCGAGTAGAGAAAGCCACCGAAAGCAGTTCCTGCAGAGAGCCGGCCAGCGCGCTGTGCCCAAGTGCCAGCGCTCGGCACCGCGCCAAATCCAGATCGATGACCACGTGCCGCGCCTTATGGAAGTTCCTGAGCTCAGACCCCACTGCTTGGGCTGTCTGCAAAGCAGACAGCGAGGTGTAGCCCAGGCAAGCCGCGACCAGTTCCAGAGCATGGCCGAGCTTGATTGAAATGTCGTCTGCAGCGGCTTGCTTGCTCACGGCCCTCGCAATTGCAGAGATATCAATGGTCATAATTAGTTACTTTGGTTTTGGCGTGGTCGGCTGCCGGCGGCCGTCAACGCCAGATGCCACCCCTGGACGAAGATGGGCGACGCAGGGGCAACCTCTAGACACGGCGCTGGGATCTACAGGCCGGAATCCGGCCCAGGCCACGGTTGCTTATGGCTGTGACACCGCACCGAGCGGCGGGTCGCCAGGCAAAGACAGGGATGGCTTTCCCGCGGTCGTCGAGGTCACCAGACCCAGCGTCGAGGCGTCCTCTGGTGCTTCGATCAGCCAGTGCCTCCGGTAGCGCGAAGCCAGGCGATCCACCGTGTTCAAGTCCACATGGGTCCGAACTTCGAACTCGAGTCCGCCCGGCTCGGCTGTCGGGCGCAAGCGCCAGGGCAGCAGGAAAAGCGCCTGATCGGGCAACTCGGACCACGCCACCTGAACGCCGTACCGCAGCTTGCTCATCCGGATGAGGCTGCGAACGAACAATGCTTGCACCTGACGGGCAACCAGGAGACGCATCGCGCCCGTGTGCGATGGCAGCCAAGACCAAAAGGGTTGAGCCTTAGCTGCGGGTGGCGGCAATTCACCCAGAACGAAACGCTGCACTTCGAAGGCTGCTGCCGTTTGCCAAAACGCTGCAGCCACCGTCGACACACGCAAGTCCACGCGTGCCGCGCTATGCATCGCGTTCTCCACGCCTGGCGGCATCTCTTTCAATCTCACGTGCTTGGCGAGCCGCGTGGCCAACTCCTCAAAGGCCCCGATCACGGCACCACGGACCAACGCGAAGAACTTGGGGCGGTTCAGAGGGCCATCTTCTGCAGCGAGCATGAATGACTCCGTCCGGATTTTGAGGAGCCCGAGACCCATCGACGGATCTCCCCACAGGGCGTGTGCGTGGTGCAGTCGCACCAGCACTGGACTCGCGGCAACCTCCGCCAGCCTGTCGCACCGAAGCTCGCTGCGCGATTCGCCCGGCGCCGGCGGATCGGTCACCAACCGCCGTAGGGCGGCGAAACGCTCAACGGATGGATGGCCAACCGCGCAACCGACCGATGCCCGGCGACGCTCGCTTGCCATGTTGTGATCGCAGGCGCCGCAGTAGAAATGGTTGCGCGCCAGCGCCAGCGCGTTGGTCGGTATGGCGCGGCCGCAATGCGGGCAGCCCATCCGAAGCGGCTCCAGGTGGATCGGGCACAGAACCAGTTGAGGCAACTGGAACAGCGGGGAATGGTTGCCCACCTGCAAGCACGACCGGCAGTAACGCAAGTCACCGAGCAAGACGCGCCTGGGCGGGCGCCCCGCCAGCAAGTCCGCTCCGCGCGCCTGGGCCCACATCGCCGGATCGATCGCCATCGCCTCTGCCAGGTCCAGGGCGACTTCCTCTCCCAGATGAAAGATGGACGGCTTCATCTGCCACTTCTGCTTGGACAGCGTGGCGGCCTCACTGACGTCCAGCACCATGTCCGACGAAAATTCGACGAAGGCGATGAAGGCCGACTTCTCCAGTTTGAGGTCAAGGTACTGCTTGCCGTGACGGTTCCAGATGCGTGAGCTGTCTGTCATTGCGTCGCCTCCTGATGGTCGACCGCTGGCGCCTTGCCCTTGCAATAGGACAGCATGACCTTCTTGAAGCCGTTTCGGTCGAACGCATCGAGCACCGTGTGGTGAGTGACCTCCTTCTGATCGTTGTCCGGGTCGATCAGGAAGAAGAACAGATAGTTCAAGGTCTGCCTGAGGTAGGCCATCGGGAAGAACAGCTCCATGTTCATCTTGTCGACGTCGTGAACGGACCGGATTGCTTGCTCAATCGCTGGCACCAACCTGACGATCGACCAACCGCCCTGAGCGCGCTTTGGAAAATGCTTCCAAGTGAAGTGGTGATCCGCGCCATCCAGCGCCTGCAGGAACTCGGCGATCTGGTCGAACGACAAGCCACGAAACTCGCGCAGTTCCTGGAACTGCCGGCCCATGATGTGCAGGTTCTTGTCGACGTTGGCAATCGTGGACTGAAGTTCAGGCTGGCCAATGCATATGAGGCAAGGGATGTACTTCTTTTCTGAGATCGCCGCCTCCATCAAAGCGAATTCACCGTACAGGTCCGGTGCAACGTTCTGCAGTTCGTCGCCGATCACAACGACACGCCGCGTCTGTGGTGTGCATTTCAACCAGATTTCGTCCATCAACCGAATGCGCAACGATTCACGCTCGCGGGCTGTTGAGCGAACTCCCAAGTTGGTCAGGGCCCGCTTGAGCAGTTGCTCGGGCTTCTTGAACTGTTCTCCGCCGAACTGCAACCGGACGACGACGACCGTGCCACCGAACATCTCCAGGGCCACTTTCTCGAAGTACTTGGCAAACTCGGATTTCCCAACCCGTGGCAGTCCCCAGAAAGCGGCGCCGCATTGGTCGCAGTTGATCCACAGCGCCGCGGCCTGTGCGGCATCTTCGATCTGTGGCGTCCAGCTGATGCCTTCGAAGAAATAGAGCGATTCGACATTGCTCGGCAGAGGTCCTGCATCTTCCGGCGGTTCATTGACGCTATCGCTCATCGCATCCCCCTCGGCACATTGAAGCGGCGACCAGGCAGTCGGGGCGCCACGCTCGAGCGCGCCGGCGCGGGCATCGCTGGCCCTGTCGATGGGTCACGAGTGGCGGGCGCCCTCATCGGGGTCGGCGGCACGTAGCCATCGTTGTAGACCAGGGGCGCCTCTTCGCTGCCGTATTCGATCTGTGCTGCAGCCAACTCCTCCGGCGTCACCATGCGCTTCAGGTAGCTCATGAAATAGCAGAAATCCTGCCCGATGGACCAGTCGGTCTTGGCATCGTCGGCCAGGAACTGCAGCATCTGATAGACCGATATCTCCTTGGCTTGGGTCTTGAAGCGAGCAGCCTGCTTTCGTCTGCTGATGATCTGCTGGATGCGATGGTCGAAGGGCACGCGGCCCCAGTCCCCTTCGCACCTCAAGGTATCGACGTAGGCCATGTCGTCGTTGCAGATGATGGCTGTGCGCAAGTCGTCGTAATCCTGCAAGATCCAGTACTCTCGGACGCCATCGGGCGGATTGGCCTTCAGCCATTTGCTCGAATAGCGGCGATCCACGGGGCTGATCAGAATGAACGGAAGCCGCCCGCTGGTGGTGATCTCGCACTTCACCGGAAGCCGCTTGGGCGCACAGAAGTGGTAGCCCTCTCGCTGGTGCTCGGGCAAGTAGTTGGGCTCGAAAGTTCCGCGGGCCAACAGTTCCTTCATCCGCGTGAAGGAGTCAAGGTAGCCTGCTGACGCCGAGTCCGATACGTTCTCGTTGGCCAGCTGACAGTAGAGACCCTGCTCATAGTGGTTGAAGTGCACGAGCTTCTCGGTCGGACAATCGGCGATCTGGCGAAGCGGATCCTTCGGACCGCTGCCTAGTGCCCCGGGCAGTTGAAGGTCAAAGCACTTTCGGGTGCGATGGATGTTGGACTCGACTTCGGGTCGGCCTAAGGGCGTGCCTGGAGGGCCCAACACCACGCGCCCCCCGAACAGCCGCATGACCACCTCTTGCAGGTCGTTGAACAAGTGGGCTAGGGCGTTGTCCAGATAGATCACCACCGGCACAACGAACTTGAGCTTCTCGAAGATGTCCTGCGGGAAGCCTGCCCCTTCAACCGGCTTCATATTCGGATCCACCATCGGTGGAACCGGCTGGCCGAGCACTGCATTCTTGAGGAGCTTGATGACGTCCGCGCCCTTGGCCTGGCGCGTGAAGCAGACTTGGAAGGCGATGTTCATCGCGTAGTCGCCGAGGCTACGCAGGCGAAGGACAGGAAACCGGCGCACGCGGACGATGTCCCCACCCCAGCGCACGCTTGGGATGATCACCTTCGCTTCCAGGTTGGAATCGCACTCGTCGATCACCCAAGCCAGGTAGTCACAGAACGGCGTCCTGGCTTCGCCATCACCCGACAACGACGCGGCCGTCACGGCTGCGGCCTTGCCGCTGTTCTTCTTGATGTGTGCAAGCAGGTATTGAGGGATGTATTTCGTCTTGAACCAACGCAGCAGCGGTCTGAACCCCTTGGTCGCGCACCGAAGGGGATAGTCTTCGTCAGTCAGCCCCTCTTCCTTGCAGATCGCTTGAAACTTGGTGTGCAGCGTCTTGTCGCCGATCTTGTTCGGCCTTTGTTTACCGTTCAGGAACTCGACGAGCTTGGTTTCTATGGCGGGGCGGTCGGTAAAGAGCTTGCCAAACAGGCCACTGAAACCGGCGGTTGGAGCGTCCTGCGGATCCGACGGCTGGAGATCGGCAGTGCGCACGCGGTTGCTCTGCACTTTGAAGCGGACAAAGGCTCGCGTCCCCGTGATGCCGTTGCCTTCCTTCCAAGGCTCGATTGCCTTCTCGATGTAGTCCAAGACCCTGAAGGGCCGCATGCCGGCAGCCTTGGCAAGGTCGGCAACGCACTGCTTTTTGGTGAACAGCTCCGCCGCCTTGCACAGGCCGTCGTAGCGATCCAGTTCATCCTCCGGGATCGCTGACCTTGCCTCTCGTGGCCACGACTTGAATTCTTGAAAGTCCTTGGGCAGCTTGAGCAGCAGCGCCTTTCGACGCATCTCCGATTTCCGGGCGCTCATTCAGGCCACCTCTTGGGTTGAGGCCGAACCGAAGGTTGCGACAACCCTTCAGCCCACCGCGAGCGCGCCTGACGGCCAAGGCTCCTGGTGTTGAGCGGATAGTCGTCAGCTCCCAGGCCTTCGCACTTGCACGCCTGGACCAGCACTTGGTGCAGCTCGCGCAGCGTTAGCGAAACCGGCCGCGGCTTTTTGTTCAGATAGGCTGTGAGGGCCTGTGAGATACGCGGGTGCTGGGAAAGCAGTCGCCGAAAGGCTCCCCGGGGCACGCGATCCGCGCGCGAGCCGTCACCGGCCGGAACGCTCCGCCGGCCGTTTCTTGAAGAGGTGTCCATTCAATGGCCCTCCTCATCGGCGCTGACATTGCTCAGGTTCTGATTCGACTCGTTGGAGCAACGCGCGAACGGCATGCTCTGCGGCCCGGCTACGACGCTCCTGACCTCCGAGGAGGAGGACGTCGCGCGCAGCAAATCACATAGCTGCGCTAGCACCCGACGGGTGTGGCCTGCCTTGGCAATCGCCGTCAGATGGAGAAGCGATACGCCCTGACGAGATGGTGCGAGGATTGAAGTCATTGCATGCCTCCTGCAACCGCGGAGGTGTGCAACTCGCCGTCTTGACGATGGACAACTAGGTGACCGGCCACATGAAGCCGGGCCAGGCGTGCCCTGATCAGGTCACGTGGCGCGTCGATCTGCGAGCAGAGCTCGGCCAGCGTCCTGTTGCCAGTGGCCACCAACGCCACCAGCGCGTCGTCGTATTCGCTGCCCTTTCGTACCCACAGCACGGCCACTTGGCGGAGCTTTTCCCACCACCAGAACTCGTCAGCGCGAGTGCGGATTTCGGCGCGTGTACGGACAATGACTTGCGCGCCGTTGGCGGCCGCGATCTTGCCAAGGGCCCGCATCGCTGGGGTGGACGCATCGGTCTTGGCCACGAAGACATAGTCAACCGAGTCATCTCGCCGCGTCACGACAAAGGTAGCTTGGGCGCTGCGATCAGTGCCCGCGATGACGGCCTTCACGTCCGTTGGTTTGCGCGTCAACGACTTGGTCGTCGGCGAGAAGCGCTCCAGCACCCAGGCCTCGTAATGGAGGTCGGAGCCGAATTGCAGGGGTTGGACGCCGAAAGGGTCGTGAGCCCGGTTCTGGGTCCGCTTGAACTCGCGATAGCGTTCCTGACGGCCGCCCCAATGGGTCACGACCGAGTGGTGGTCTTGTTCTTTCATGAGAAGTGTCCAGGCATGAGCCACCATCCGGTCGGGGCACAGCCCGACCGCCAAGGCTCGATGGGATGGGTCCAAGTGCGGCTCGAAGGCCGCCCATGGCTGCGCTGGGACGGGCTGTCCTGGCCCGTCGTCTTTTCGCCGCTGGGCGCGGTGACCGAAAAGCTCAGCAGGCGCTTGACGCCTGCCCAAATCCGCCGGACACTTCCTATGTAGGTGTTAGGAAAAAGTCCCGACGCGTCAGTGGATCCCCATCCCTGACGCGTTTGGCGTTTTTGGGTCCCAGATTTCGGACGACTTGGTCCTTGCGTCTGGCACCACCTCCTGTTTTTTGCCTAGGTCCTAGGCGGATTCGAAATCGTCGACCGGCACTGATTTCATGCCCAGCGCGACGGCAATCTGAAAACTGCTTCCTCGGACAGCCTTGCGGGTCCCGGCGAGCACCTGGTAGACCAAAGCTGGGCTGAACCGCCGCTCAAGTGCCCACTCAGTGATCGTGATGCCGCGGTCGGCGAACCACTGCGCGGCTTCTTCCTTCGTCTTCAGCTTGACGGCCCTGCCTCGTCCGGTAGAAGCGGGGCCGTCAAGCTGACTTTCCTCAGCGGGCGCAATAGGCTGCATGTGTTCCACTTGCTGCGAAGCATTTCAAACTAAATAAATACTTTTGTACTTGTTTTGTTTGAAGCGCGAGTCTGCGCGCGGCGCGCCGGGTGTGTCAATCGCTGAAAATGGCCGGAAGACCTAGAAAAAACCCTGAGTTCCCTCTCCCTCCACCCGAAACCGCGGGCGAGCGGTTGGCTGCCGAACGTCGCCGCCTGGGACTTACGCAGGAGGAACTGGCAGGCATCTTGGACGTTGCTCACTCGGCTGTCCAAAAATGGGAGCAGGGCCGCAACTCCATTAAGACGCCTGTTCTTCATGCGATGCGCGAGGCGAAGATCGACGTCAATTTCGTCGTCTATGGGAAGGATCGCGAAGCACTTGAACCCCTCGATGCAGCCCTCTGGGAACGCGTGAAAGCCTGGGATGCCACCAATCCCAACGATGTCGACGGCAAGCCGCTGAATGAATACGCTCGATACCAGCGCATCACTCTCTTCTATCGATGGCTCAGGGACGGTCCGCGCAACGAAGCCGAAGTCGAAGAACGGTTGAGCCAGCTGTCGGGACGGAAGGCTGCATGAGCAGGCCGCGGCTGACCGCCGAGGGCATCACCCAGCGATCTCTGGAGCTGGCGATGGTGTTTTCGCAAAGGACTGTTGGCGGTGCCGACGTTCAGTGGCAGCAGATCGCCCAGGCAATCAACTGGCACCGCCTTTCATGCCGATCTCTTCGGATAGCCCTGCGCTGGTACCAGGCGCTGCTCAGCCGCCGGTTAACCAAGTGCTTTGCGCTAATTGCGGAGCAAAGGGCCATGCTGGAACTGGCTGCGGACGATAGCTCGAGCGATGAGGCACTCCTAGATGCACTGATCGCGCTTTCCAGGTCTCAGGTCGATTACGAGCTGGGGCCGAGCGCGACTCCGAAGCAACTTTTGGGTCTCGAGGTCTGCGAGATCCCTGAAGTCCGAGCCCGATACGCCCACCTGGTGCGAAACGGCGAGATTTCGAGCACCGCTGAAGGCCTGACGCTGACAAGAGCGAAGCGCCGAAGAATCGCCGGCTATTCACTCTTCGCCATGTTCGTGGCCTGGCTGGCATTCGTATTCGTGTGGATGGCCATCGATGGCAAGCTGAACATGACCCAGTTGATCGGCTATTTGGTCGGAAGCGTCGTAATGTCCGCTGTCTTGACTCGCGGCTTGTTTACCGAACTGACCTCCGATGAGCGCACCGTCCGAGACTTGAATCAGCGTCTGCGGCCGCGGCCGGTCGACGGAAAACCAACGGTCAAGTGATCGAACATCCTCTGGCTGTATTACCCAACGATGGTGACCAACTGGCTGCATTACCCAACGATCGCCTACAGTGGCTAGGTCGCCCAACGTTGGCGTCCACTTTCCGAGAGGTAAACGCTGGGCGTTCGAATCTGGAAGTCGTTCAAGATCAAGAACTTACTTGCAAACGCCCTGCCCAGCGTTCACGTCGTACGGCCACAGTGCACCTGAACGCCATGCGTCGCCGCTCTAAATCTTGCCCAGCGAAGGCATCTACACACGTTAGATCAACTCGACATGAGGCGGCGCACGCAAGATCGTTGACACATGACCAGCGCGCCGAGCGCGACGCCTGGGCGCATGGCGGCCAGACAACGTGATCTTCGTCCAGTGCACGTTGATGAGCTCCTCCGCATGCAGATGCATGACGAGGTCCCTCATCCGAGGAGCGAAGAACACATTCGCGTCAATCAAAACGACGCGAGGCGGCTGAGCCGCCCCGCCACTAGGCGTTTGCCGACGTTTGGCCATGCTCAGCGACCAGCGCGACGAGGAACGCCGGCGAGTTCATCGTCGTACAACCCCAGCTTCTGGCTGGCTTCCATCATTGCGTCTAGCCCCTTGGCTTGCCGCTCTTTGCTGCGAGCCTTGTAGTCGAGCAATGCAGTCCTAGAAATCCGGCGGTGATTGCCCGCTGTCCTGCGTATTTCCCCAAGAGCGCCCGAGTCTGCCAACGTGTTGAGATGGCTTCGGGAAACATGCAACAGCTTCGCTGCCGCCTCGCTGGTCAGCTCATCGTCCTCCAACGCCTCGCGAGCTCCAGCGGATGCGGCGCTATCCCGAGGGAGCGCCTTTCCCGTAAGGCCAAGGGATTGGATTTGAACAGTTGATAGCAAGTGGAGCAACACCGCACGTTGTTCCGCGGCCGCCTTGCTTACCAACAGGCCCGTGACAAACGCCTCTTCGAGCAATCCAGGAACCTTTTCGGCGACAACTTTCTCGACTGCCTTCGGAGAGGTCTTCTTGGCCGTCAGTTGAGCGTTAACCAAAGACGACAACTTGGCCGCAAGGCCTGCAGTGATGTCCGCGAGCACAAAGCTAAGCTCCTTCCGCCCTTGAGGGTCGAGGGAAGGCGCGGAGGCGGTACGTGCGAGTGTGGTCATGGCGAACTCCAGTTGACTGGTAGTGTAGCTAAAACCGTCAAAATCGTCAAAATCGGTGGCCGAGGACTCCTTGCCGTGTGGGCATGGAAGCGTGGCTTCCGGCCCGCCCTCAAGCTCCCACGGCCTCCCCCAACCCAAAGTTGCCCAGCAAGACGGTCGCAAGGCGGTCCTGCGCCGCCGGCTCCATGAGGCCGAGGCAGCCATTCGTTGCTACCAGATGGCCGCGGCGCTCGTCGGCAGTCCACAGCGATGACTCGTCGTCGATAGCAATCCATGCGGCGGGCCGCAGCCATTCGATGTGTCGACGCACGATGTCGCAGGTGATGTCCCAGCGCGTCGTGTAAGTCCACAGCCAGGACAGGCTGGGATGCGCGGGGTTACTCAGCGTGCCACTGCGGACAACCGAGTCGGGACAGTATCACTGAGGGTCTGCAGCCCCTCGAGCTGCATGTAGCGCCGGTTCAGACTCCACTCGTCGTTCTGCTCCAGCATCATGGCGCCGACCAGCCGAGTGATCGAGTTGTCGTTGGGGAAGATGCCCACGACATTGGTCCTGCGCTTGATCTCCGCGTTGAGCCGTTCCAGCGGGTTGGTGCTGTAGATCTGGGGCCAGTGCGCCCTGGGGAAGCCCATGAAGGCCAGCACGTCGTGCTCGGCGTCGTCCATCATGGCGCTGAGCTTGGGCAGCTTCTCGCGGAACTGGTCCGCCACGCCGCGCCACTGCGTCCTGGCCGCCTCGGCCGTCTGCCGCGATCGCTGTGGAAGATCAGCCCGGCCTTCCGTTCCAGCTCCGGCACAGCTTCACCGCGCCAGGCTAGCCGGAAGCACTGACAACCAGGGTGGAACGGCGGGAGGTGCCACTCATCAGGAACCACCGCTCTCATCGGCCCACTTCGCGCGCTCCCAGGCCATCTCGCGCTGAATGTGCTGCGCATGGACCCGCACCTCGTCGGGGACGACCTCGTACCTATGGCGGTACTCCATCAAGACCTTCCGGCTGGCAGTGGCGACCCGAGAGAGATTCAGGAGCCGATTGACCGCCTCGCCAACCACGGCCCGCACGTACACGGGTCGCTCCCAAGCGGCGACCTGCTCGGCGATGCGTCGTGCGACAACCTGAAAGTATTGGGGGTTCGGCCCCGGCGCGCTCTCTTCGCAAAAGCCCGTGGCCGCCGGCCAGCTCTTCGAGCGGCGGTTCTTGTTGCGCCTCAGCGCGTTGCCCGATGGGCTGATGGCTGGTTCTCGAGGCATGGCGGCAGCCCGGGCGAGGGAACAGCCATTGAAGGCCGCGTTCGCCGGCGCCGCCAGCTCCGGCCCCGTTGCCGAAACGACTCCCGGATGCACGCGGAGTGGGTTGCAGACGGGTCTGGACAGCTCTCCAGGGACTAAGACCCCGTGCCTAGACTGGAAAAACGCGCCACCCATTCCTGTGCAGATGCAGGGCGGCTCCGAACAAACGTTCGGGCTCTCAACGGGTTAGCGCTCTGTCTTCAACCATCCCGGTAGCGTCGTCGAACATTTGACCGTCCTCAAGGCACTGCCGCTTCCCGCTCCTTACGCTGCGACACCAGCAAGGAGCTTGCGTCATGCCCCACATGAAAGCCGCCGTCGTCCGGGCCTACGGCGAACCCCTCAGCCTTGAGGAATGGCCTGTCCCCGAGGCGCCGCCGGGCCAGATCCTCGTCAAGGTGGCGGCCTGCGGCGTCTGCCATACGGACCTGCATGCTGCCGATGGAGACTGGCCGGTCAAGCCGCCGCTGCCGTTCATCCCCGGCCACGAGGGCGTCGGCCATGTGGCGGCTGTCGGCGCGGGCGTCAAGGGCATACGCGAGGGTGACCGCGTGGGCGTGCCTTGGCTGCACACGGCCTGCGGCCACTGCGAACACTGCCTGACGGGCTGGGAGACGCTGTGCGATCACCAGCAGATGACCGGCTACACCGTCAATGGCGGTTTCGCGGAATACGTGCTGGCCGACCCGGCGTACGTGGGCCACCTCCCCGCCGGCCTGTCCTTTGAATCCCTCGCGCCCATCCTCTGCGCAGGGGTGACCGTCTATAAGGGGCTGAAGGTGCTCGACGCCCGCCCCGGCCAGTGGGTGGCCGTCGTCGGCGTGGGCGGGCTGGGACACCTGGCCGTGCAGTACGCGCGCGCCATGGGTTATCACGTCGTGGCCGTCGACATCGACAGCGCGCGCCTGCAGATGGCGCAGCGCCTGGGCGCCGAGCTCTGCGTGAACTCCGCCGAGCAGAACCCCGTGGACGTGTTGCAAAAGGAACTTGGAGGTGCCCACGGTGCTCTCGTCACCGCCGTGTCGCGCGAGTCCTTCGGCCAGGCGCTGGGCATGCTGCACAAGCGCGGCACCATGTCCATGGTGGGCCTGCCGCCGGGCGACTTCGCGCTGCCCATCTTCGACGTCGTCCTCAACGCCAAGACCGTGCGCGGCTCCATCGTCGGCTCGCGGCAGGATTTGAACGAGGCCCTGCAGTTCGCGGCCGATGGCGTCGTGCATGCCTGCACCACCACCCACCGCCTGGACGACATCAATCGCATCTTCGACAGCCTGCGCAACGGCCGCATCGACGGCCGCGCCGTGCTCAGCTTCAACTGAACCCCACCTCAAGTTCTTAAAGAGACCACTCGCCATGACATTCCGCAGCATCCTTGTCGCCCTCGACGCGACCCCTGCCAACTCGGCCCGCACCAGCATCGCCATTGCGCTGTCCCGGGCCTTCGACGCCCACCTCATGGGCCTGGCACCCGTCACCGGCACCGAAGTGCAGTCTTTCCAGACGGCCGCCGCCCTCGGCGGCTACGTGGCCGGTGCCAGCGCCGTCATCCTGGGCCGCGCGGAAGACCTCGCGCAGGAGTTCCATCACCGCTGCCAGACCGCCGCCCTCGCATCGTTCGAGGCACTGGCCGACAGGGAGCCCACGCCCGGCTCGCTGGCCCAGCATGCCCAGTGCGCCGACCTGCTCATCATGAGTCAGCCCGACCCGTCGCTGCCCGACTACCGCCAAAGCCTGGCCGATCTGGAGGAACTGCTGCTGGCCTCGGCGCGCCCGGTGCTGCTCGTCCCCTACACCCACCCCGACCCGGTGCATGTGCGCCGCGTGCTCGTCACCTGGGACGGCAGCCGCGAATGCGTGCGAGCGATGACCGACGCCCTGCCCCTGCTTCGCACCGCCGAAACCGTGACGCTGATGCACTGGCGCGCCGAGGCCGACGACGCCGGCCCTCAGGCACGCCTGGCCAGCCTGCGTCAATGGCTGGCCTTCCAGGGCGTCGAGGCCGAGGCGCGCGCCGAAGTGACGGCGCTGGCCATCGGCGACGCGCTGCTGAACGCGGCCTCCGACCTGGGAGCGGATCTGATCGTCATGGGGGCTTACGGCCACGCACGCTGGGCCGAGCGGCTGTTCGGCGGCGTGTCGAGGACGCTGCTGCAGTCCATGACCGTGCCAGTGTTCATGTCGCACTGAAAGCCGGCTTGCGCGCCGGTTGCGGCGCAGGCGCTTGACCACCATCAAGAGGCCCGGCCCGCCGAGGCGCTAGGGTATGGGCCATGCCCAAGCACTGCGTCGCCCGTGTCTCTGCCCTGCTCCTCGCCTGCCTGCTGGCCGCCCTCGGGCCGGCGGCGGCCTCTGCATCGGCCGAGATCCAGGCAGCGGCCAGATCCGCCCCCGCCAGTTTCGCGGACGCCTTCCAGCGCGGCTCGGCCTGGAGCGTGGGCATCTACATCTTCGTGCCCGGCGAGGACGAGCCGCGCGTCGGCGCGGGCTTCTTCGTCGACAGCCAGGGCGGCATCGCCACGGCCGCCCACCTGCTGGCCGAGGCGCAGAAGATCATCGTCGCCCTGCCCGACAAGCGCCTACTCGCCGCCGAACTGGAAGGGCGCGACGAGAGTTCCGACATCGCGCTGCTGCGCGTCGCCACGCCGCCACGCGTGCGGCCCGTGTTCGCACCGGCGGGCAGCCTGCGCGTGGGCGACTGGGTCATTGCCGTCGGGGAACCTTTCGGGCTGGAACGCTCGGTGTCGGCCGGCATCGTCAGTGGCAAGGACCGCCACTTCGGCGACGACGGTGAGCTGACGTTCATCCAGAGCGACGTGGCCCTGAATCCGGGCAACTCCGGCGGTCCGTTGCTGGACGCCAGCGGTGCCATCGTGGGCATGAATGCCCGCACCATCGTCGGGCCGGTGGGCACGCCAGGCGCGAGTCTGGCCATCCCCATCGACATCGTCACGCTCATCGTCAGCGAACTGCGCGCCCAGGAGCAACGCCCGCCGGCCCGGCCGCGCCTGGGCGCCCTGTTCGACGACGTGCCCCCGCTGACCGCCTGGGCCGCCGGGCGCAGCGAGACCACCGGCGCCCTGATGCTGTCCGTGCCACGCGGCAGCCTGGCCGAGAAGCTGCAACTGCGCGCCGGAGACGTCGTCACCTCGATGAACGGCCATGCCATCGGCGGCAGCGCCGACCTCGTCGGCGCCCTGCTGGCCTGGCGCTCGACGGGCGGCACGCGCTTCGTCGTGCTGCGCGCCGGCAAGGAACTGACGCTGACGCTGGACTGAGCTCAGCGCACCAGCAGCACCGGCACCTTGGTGTGCGACAGCAGCCGCCCGGCCACCGAGCCCAGCAGCGCACTGGTGAAGCTACCGTGCCCGTGCGAGCCCATCACGAGCAGGTCCGGCTTCTCCGCCTCGACGATCTGCGCCAGCGTTTCGCCCACCGGGCCGACGGCATGGCGCTCGCGCCAGCTCCAGCCCTGCATCTGCGCAAACTCCCGCACCGGTTTGAGCACCTTCTCGCCCTCGTCGGCGTAGTAGGCCTGCAGCGTGTCGTGCGGCAGATGACGCGCGGCATGCGGGGGCACCTCGGCCGTCACATGCACCGCGATGAACCCGTTGTCTCGCGCCACAAGTTCGTCATGCGCGGCGATGTAGCTCAGCATGCGCTTGGTGTAGGCACTGCCGTCCACCGCCAGAACGATCTTCATGGGTCTCTCCTTGCGCCCGCGGCGCGCAGCATCCGCATGCTGCTCCCGCCCGCCCTCGCCTGGCTTGCGCTGGGTCAAGCCAATCGCCCCGCCGGGCTCGATTGATATCGCGCAAGACAGCTGTCACCGCGCCCGGCGACGATGTCAGCCATGACCCAGCGCCATCTCGACCGTCTGCTCAGCCCCCAGTCCGTGGCCGTCTTCGGCGCCTCCGACAAGCCGGCCCGTGTTGGCACCACCGTCTGGCGCAACCTGCTGACCGGGGGCTTCAAGGGGCTGCTGGCGCCCGTCAACCCGCGGCTGCAGCTGCTGGACGGGCTGCCTTGCGTCGCCAGCGTCGACGCCCTCCCCTTCGCGCCCGACCTGGCCGTGCTGTGCACCCCGCCCAGCAGCATCGCCCCCCTCGTGGCCCAGTTGGGCGCCCGCGGCACGCGGGCCGTCATCATCGTGACCGCCGGCCTCACGCCCGAGCAGAAGCAGGCGGCGCTGGACGCCGCGCGCCCCCACACGCTGCGCCTGCTGGGCCCCAACTGCATCGGCCTGCTCAGCCCCCGCCTGGGGTTGAACGCCAGCTTCACCCAGGCCAACGCCCTGCCTGGCGGGCTGGCGCTGGTGTCGCAGTCCGGCGCGCTGCTGACGGCACTGCTGGACTGGGCCAATGGCGAACGCATCGGCTTCTCGCACCTCATTTCCCTCGGCGAGCACGTGGACGTGGACTTCGGCGATCTGCTGGACCACCTCGTCATGGACCGCCACACACGCGCCATCCTGCTCTACATCGAGTCCATCAGCTCGCCGCGCAAGTTCATGTCGGCCGCGCGCGCGGCAGCCCGTGTGAAGCCCGTCATCGTCGTCAAGGCCGGGCGGGCTGCGGCCGGCATGAAGGCGGCCGCCTCTCACACCGGCGCCCTGGCGGGCGAGGACATCGTCTTCGACGCCGCCATCCGCCGCGCCGGCATGCTGCGCGTGGACACGCTGAAGGAACTCTTCATCGCCGCACAGACGCTGGCGCGCTTCCGCGACAACGCGGCTGCCGAGCTGATGGTGATGACCAACGGCGGCGGTGCCGGCGTCATGGTGGCAGACGCCGCTTCCGCCCTGGGCGTGATCCTGGCCCAGCCGGGCGAGAGGCTGATGCAGCGTCTGGACGCCGTGCTGCCGGCCAACTGGTCCCACGGCAACCCCATCGATATCATCGGCGACGCGCCGCCGCAGCGCTACGTCGACACGCTCAAGGCCTTGTTCGACGCGCCCGAGGCCGGCGCGGTGCTGTTCGCGCATGCCCCCACAGCCATCGCGCCCAGCCTGGCCATCGCCGAGGCCTGTGCGCCGCTGATCGCCGCCAACCGCGGCCGCGTGCTGAGCTGCTGGATGGGCGGCGAAACGGTGGCGCCCGCGCGCAACGCCTTCGAGGCAGCGGGCATCGCCGGCTACGACACGCCGGAGGAAGCCGTTCGAGCCTTCTCGCTGATGCAGACCTACCGCCGCAACCAGGTGGCGCTGCGCGAGACGCCCACGGCCAGCGCCAATGCCGCGCCCGACCGCGCGCTGGCCCGCCGGATCGTCGACGCGGCGCTGGCCGCCGGCCACGAATGGCTGGACGAGATCACCGCCAAGGACCTGCTGGCCGCCTACGGCATCCCCGTCGTGGCCAGCTACCGCGTGGCACCCACACCCGAGGCCGCCGCCGAGGCCGCGCGCCGCATCGCCGGGCCGGTGGTGCTGAAGATCGTGTCGCCCGACATCCTGCATAAGTCGGATGCCGGCGGCGTGCGCCTGGGGCTGGACGGCGGCGAAGCCGTGCTCGCAGCTGCCCGGGACATGCTGGGCCGACTCGCGCAGGAACTCCCAGACGCCCGGCTGGAGGGCTTCAGCGTGCAAGCCCAGGTGCAGCGCCCGCACGCGCAAGAACTCATCGTCGGCGCCCATGTCGACCCCATCTTCGGCCCCGTGCTGATGTTCGGCCAGGGCGGCATCGCCGTCGAGGTGCTGGGCGACCGCGCCGTCGCACTGCCGCCGCTGAACCGCGCGCTGGCGCGCGACCTGATCGAGCGGACCCGCGTGTCGCGCCTGCTGGCAGGCTTCCGAGGCCGGCCGCCGGCGCAGATCGACGCCGTCTGCGACGTGCTCATCGCCGTCGCGCAGATGCTGGCCGACCTGCCCGAGCTGGCCGAACTCGACATCAATCCACTGTGGGCCGACGAGGCGGGCGTCATGGCGCTGGACGGCCGCGTGCGGCTGTCGGCCAGGCGGCCTGCCGGCGTGGCCAACTTCGCCGTGCGGCCCTACCCCGAGGAGCTGGTGCGCATGCTGGACTGGCAGGGCCGCCGCCTGCTGCTGCGGCCGATCCGGCCGGAGGACGAGGTCCAGCACCGCGCCTTCCTCGAAGCCGTCCACCCCGACGACCTGCGCATGCGCTTCTTCCAGGCGCCGCACCGCATGTCCCACGACGAGCTGGCCCGCCTCACGCAGATCGACTATGAACGCGAGATGGCCTTCATCGCCGTCGACGAGCAGGCACCCGGCGGTCCGCGCACGTTGGGCGTGGCGCGACTGGTGCGCGACCCCGACAACGTCGATGCCGAGTTCGCCATCATGGTGGGCAGCGACCTCAAGCGCCAGGGCCTGGGCCGGCTGCTGATGCAGGCCCTGCTGGATTACGCTGCCTCGCGTGGCACGCAGCGCGTCGTCGGCTATGTGCTGCGCGAGAACCACGCCATGCTGGCACTGATCAAGTCCATGGGCTTCGACGCCCGGCCCGACGCGCACGAGGCGGCCACGGTCGTGCGCGTGAGCCGCGCCGTTCAGCCGGCGGCCTGACCGGGCACGACCCCGTCCACCACCTCGATGGTGCGGTCGCAGCGCCCGGCCAGCGCCGGGTTGTGCGTGACGAAGAGCACCGCCGTTCCGTGCTTGCGGTTCACGTCGCGCAGCAGGCCGAACACGACCTCGGCGGACTTGGTGTCCAGGTTGCCGGTGGGCTCGTCGGCAAGCAGCACCACCGGCTGCATGGCCAGCGCGCGCGCGACGGCCACGCGCTGCTGCTCGCCACCGCTGAGGTGGGTCGCCAGGTTGTCGCAGCGGTGCGCCAGGCCCACGCTGCTCAGCAGCTCGCGAGCCCGCTCCTGCATCGCCCGGTTGGGAAAGCCAGCATCCCCCAGCATGGGCATCATGACGTTCTCTAGCGCAGTAAAGGCACCGATCAGGTGGTGGTACTGGAAGACGAAACCGATGCTGCGCCCGCGCAGACGCGTCAGCGCCGCGTCGTCCAGCGTCGTCGTCTCCTGGCCGCAGACGGCCAGTTGGCCCGAGGTGGGGCGGTCCAGCAGGCCGATGATGTTCAGCAGCGTGCTCTTGCCGGAGCCCGACGGGCCCACTACGGCACAGAACTCGCCGCGATGCAGTTGCAGGTCGATGCCGTGCAGCACCTCCACCTCGGCCGGCTGGCCTGCGTTGAAGGCCTTGCGCACGCCCACCAGGCGCACGACGACGTCGGTGGTGTCGGGTTCAACCACGGATGGCCACCACCGGATCGAGTCGAGCCGCACGCAGGGCCGGCGCCATCGCGGCCAGCACACCCGTCACGGTGGCCAGCAGCAGCGCAATCACGAACAAAGGCGCCTCCAGCGTCACCGGCACCAGCGGCAGGCCGTCTGCCCCGCGGGCCAGGTCGCGCCACAGCACCAGGGCCGCGGCGCCCACCGCCGAGCCCACCGCCGAGCCGGCCAGCCCCAGCAGCCCACCCTGCAGCAGGAACAGGCGCAGGATGCGCTGCCGCGTGACACCCATGGCGCGCAGGATTCCGATCTCGCGCGAACGCTGCACCACCGACACGAACAGCACGCTGGCGATGCCGAAAGCCACCGACAGCCCGACGAAGAAGCGGATCGCCCGGTTGGCGCTGACCTGGGCCTGCACGGCACTGAAGAACTGGGCGTTGGTCTTGATCCAGCTGTCCGCCTGCACGCCGGTGCGGGCGGTGATGCGCTGGGCCACGGTCTCGGCGGCGTAGATGTCGTTCACCGTCACGTCCAGGCTGGACACCCCGCCCTGCAGGCCCAGCAGGCTCTGTGCCGTGTGCAGCGCCACGTAGGTGGTGCGCTGGTTGGCGCCCTTGCTGCCGAGGTCGAAGATGCCGCTGATGGTGAACACCGTGTCGGCGCCCGAGCCGGCGGTGACGCGCAGCTTGTCGCCCACGGCCAGGCCCAGGTCGCCGGCCAGCTCGGTGCCGATGAGGATGTCGCCCGCGTTCAGCCGCGTGCCGCCCTGCACGATCTTGTCGGCCAGCGCGACGATGCGGAAATACAGCGCCGGCTCGATACCCACCAGCGAGATCGCGCGGCTGGCATCGCCGCGCACGACGAGGGCCGAGCCCGTCGCCGCCGGCGAGACGGTGACGACGTCCGGCATCTCGCGGATCTGTGCGGCGATGGCCTGCCACTGGTCGATGGACTTGAGCCGCTGCAGCGGTGCTTGCACGGTGGCGTCAACCACGACGCCCGGCGTGCCGGCGCGCAGCGGGCGCACGGTCTCCTTCGGCGGCAGCAGCTGGATATGGGCCTGGGCCGTCAGTACGCGGCGGATGAAATTAGCCTGCAGCCCGCTGAGCAGGGCCGACATGAAGACGATGACGGCCACGCCGATGGCCACGCCGCCGATGATGAAGGCCGTCTGCCAGCGCCCTTCACCCAGCAGCCGTGCCGCAACGATCCACTCGAAGGGCTGCCAGCTTTTCATGACCGGGCGCGGGCCGCCTTCACCAGCGCACCCTCATGCACCAGGCCCGGCAGTAGTTGGTCGCCCGCCTTCAATCCATCGACGATTTCCACGAGGCCGGCACCGCGCAGGCCCAGCTTCACGGGCTGCCGGCGGGCGCGCCCGTCCTCCAGCCGCATCACCCACGGGCTGCCGGTGTCGACGTCGTGCAGCAACTCCAGCGGCACGGCCAGCGTGCGGTCGCGGCGGGCCACCTCAACATCGACGGACACCGTCATGTTCTGGCGCAGATAGGCCGGCGGCGACGGCACTCGCAGCTTCACCTCGACCGAGCCGCGCTGCAGATCCACGCCCGGGCTGATGTAGACCACCTCGGCCGCGAAACGCAGGTCGGCGAAGGCATCGGCCGATGCCAGCGCCTTCTGCCCCACGGCCAGCAGGCCGAGGTTCTTCTCGTCGAACTGCACGACCAACTGGGTCTCGCCGGCCGGCGACAACACCATCAGCGTCTTGCCGGGCTGCACGACGTCGCCGCGCTCCACGTCGCGGCTGATGAGCACGCCGTCCACCGGCGCGGTGATGGTCGCGTGGCTCAGGCGCGCGCGCGCAGTCTGGGCATTGGCGCGAGCCTGGGCCAGTGCGGCTGCTGCGATGGCGTCGTCGCTGCCGCCGGCCAGCGTCGTGTCGAGCTGGCGGCGCGCCGTGCCCAGTTGGGCATCGGCCAGCTCCACGCTCTTGCGGGCATCGTCCAGTGCCGCCTGGCCTACGTAGCCCTGGCGGAACAAATCCTCCTGGCGCCTGAACTGTGCACGCGCGTTGTCCAGCGTCGCCTGGGCCTGGCGCAAGGCCTGGCCGGCCACGGGGCGCTGCACCTCCTGCAATTGCCGCACGTGCGCCTGGGCCTGCAGCACGGCCACGTCGGCCTCGCGCACGGCGGCACTCAGCTCGGCATCGTTCAGCTCGACGATAGGCTGCCCGGCCTTCACCGTCTGGCCTTCCGCGACGGGCACCTGGGCCACCGTGCCGACCATCTGCGAGCCGAGATCCACGCGATGCGGCGCCTCGACGCGGCCGGTGGCGACGACGCTGCGCACGAGGTCGCGCTGCGTGACCGTCACACTCTGGACACTGGACCCGATGAAGCGCGGCGCGGCCAGCAGGCCGGCCACCACCAGAACCGCCAGCCCCGCGCCGGCATGGGCCATGCGCACGCGTCAGCCTCCGCGCACGAGCAGCACGGGCACGGTGGCCGTGCGCAGGATCTGCTCGGCATCGCTGCCCACCAGCAGGCGCTGCACGCCGCGGCGGCCATGGGTGCCGATGACGATGAGCTCGGCCTGCCAGGCAGCGGCTTCCTCCTGCACGACGTCGCAGACCCGGCCCGCCACCACCTCGCGCAGCGTGGCGTCAACGCCCACGCCGGCCGCCGCGACGAGGCGGCGTGCCCGCTCCAGGATCTGCTGGCCGCCCTCGCGCAGCTGCGGCAACAGCTCGGCGGAGTAGGCGGCAAAGCCATCGGCGATGGCCGCCACCGCGAGCGCATCGACGATATGCAGCAGGCGGATGCTGCCGCCGCTGAGCCTGGCCAGGGCGATGGCCTCCGTCAGCGCCTTGTCTGACGTGGCGCTGCCGTCGGTGGGAACGAGGATGCGCTGATACATGGTCTTGCCTTGCCGTGAATGCCGCGAGCGGCGCTGGCGCCACCATAGGGCCGTGCAGACCCGAGGCTGTTGATCGCAGTCAAGCGGGGCTCAGTCCGCCCGCGCGCCGGCCTTGCGCATGCGGGCGAGCCACTTCGCCACGCCGGCTTCGTCCAGCGCCTCCACCATGCCGATCAGGGTTTCATACACGGGGGCGAAGCCGACGAAGCCGAGGATGTTGCGCTCCAGAGACTTGACGCTGTGGGCGCGGAAATACCAGCGATAGACCAGCGCCGGCATGCCCATGGTGACGACGACCCGGGCCGAACGGCCCTTGAGCAGCTTGGCCGTCAGCGGATTGCCATGGTCGGCGCCAATGGCAAAGCCCGGCCGGGCAACCTGTTCCAGGAAGGCCTTGAGCAGCGCCGGCATGTCGCCAAGCCACAACGGGAAGAACAGCACGACATGACCGGCCCACGCCAGGTCCTGCTGCACTGGCGCCAGGGCGGCGGGCACAGTTCCCTGCTCCCAGTCCTGCTTGCTGCGCAGCACGGGGAAGTCGAGTGTGGCGATGTCGACGAGGCGGACCTCATGGCCGCCCTCGCGGGCGCCATCGGCGTAGGCGTCGGCAAGCGCATGGCAGAGGTGGCGGCATGAGCCGTCGGGGTGGCCGATGACGAGCAGGACTTTCATGCGCGCAGCCTAGGCAGGCAGGACCGTGGCGCACTTGCGCTGGATCAATCCAGCCGCGCAGGCGGGCATGGCCCACAACCACTACGATGCCGGCCCTGTACTGAGTCGGGGGGGCGGCCATGCCGTGGATGGATTTCGCTGAGGTGAGCGCGTGGGCGTGAAGCTGCTGGTCGGCATCGTCTGGCTGCTGAGCTGGCTGCCTTTTCGCGCTCTCTCGGCCCTGGGCTGGCTGGTGGGCAGCCTGATCTACGCGCTGCCGACCTCGCGCCGCCACATCGGTGAGGTCAACCTGCGCCTGTGCCTGCCGGAACTCAGCGAGGCCGAGCGGCGCCGCCTGCTGCGCCGGCATTTCGTGGCCATGGTGCAGATGCTGCTGGAGTACGGCTACGGCTGGTTCGCCTCGAAGGAGAGGCTCAAGCGGTTGATGCGCATCGAGGGGCTGGAGCACCTGCGCGCGCTGGACGGGCGCAATGTCATCCTGATGATGCCCCACTTCACCGGCCTGGACCTGGCGGGTCTGCGCGTGTCGCTGGAGACGCCGCTGGTCAGCATCTACTCGGTGCAGAAAGACCCTTGGCTGGACGCCTTCTTCCGCGCCAAGCGGCTGCGCTTCGGTACCGGCATCATCTTCGCGCGCCAGCAGGGCACGCGGCCGACGCTTCGCGCGCTGAAGGAGGGCTACCGTCTCTACTACCTGCCCGACCAGGACTTCGGTCACCGCGACTCGGTCTTCGTGCCCTTCTTCGGCGTGCCGGCGGCCACCATCGGCGGGCTGTCGCGCATGGCGGCCGTCACCAAGGCCGCGGTGCTGCCCTGCTACCCCAGACGCGAGGCCAACGGCTACACCCTGGTCATCGAGCCGGCGCTGGAGAATTTCCCTTCCGACGACGTCGTCACCGACGCCACCCGCATGAACGCCGTCATCGAGGCCCAGGCGCGCCGACAATTGCACCAGTACTTCTGGCTGCACAAGCGCTTCAAGTCGCGGCCGCCCGGCGAGCCGGACTTCTACGCCAAATGAACGACATCCCCTACATCAAGCTCAGCATCGTCGCGATCTTCATCGCGAGCACGGTCTACGTTCACTTCCGTGGCCGGGTGCGGCTGCGCTTCTTCCGCCAGCTGATGGATCACTCGACCTTCATGGCGCCCATCAACTGTCTGATGTACCTGTTCTCGAAGCTGCCGGCGAAACCCTATCTGCCGGTGGCCGGCTTTCCGGAGCTGAAGCTGCTGCAGGACCACTGGCAGGACATCCGCGCCGAGGCCTTCAAGCTCGCCGACGCGGGCGAGATCAAGAAGAGCGACAAGTACAACGACGCCGGCTTCAACAGCTTCTTCAAGACCGGCTGGACGCGTTTTCACCTGAAGTGGTACGACGACGCCCATGCCTCGGCCAAGGACCTCTGCCCGGTGACGACCGGCCTGCTGCAGCGCATCCCGAGCGTGAAGGCGGCCATGTTCGCCGCCCTGCCGCCGGGCGGCCGGCTGGTGACGCACCGCGACCCCTTCGCCGGCTCGGTGCGCTACCACCTGGGGCTGGTCACGCCCAACGACGACCGCTGCTTCATCTCGGTGGACGGCGAGCGCTACAGCTGGCGCGACGGCGAGGGCGTCATATTCGACGAGACCTATCTGCACTACGCCGAGAACCAGTCGGACCAGATGCGCATCATCCTGTTCTGCGACGTCGAGCGGCCGCTGAACAACCCGGTGGCGCGATGGTTCAACCACTTCATCAGCAACACGCTGATCCGTGCGGCCTCGGCGCCCAACTCCGACACCGACCGCACCGGCGGCATCAACCGGCTGTTCGCCTACGTGCAGCAGGTGCGCTTGTTCGGCAAGCGCATCAAGGCGAAGAGCCGGTTCGCCTACTACGCCATCCAGTGGGTCGTCTTTGGCGGCCTGATCGTCTGGTGGCTCTGGCCCTGAGGCCGCGGCAGCGCCTCGGGCAAACCCGGGCGTGACGAACGGGCGGGTCGGCCGCCCTGGCTAGCATCGATGGTTTTGGTCAATCCCCAATACCGTCCATGCCCCGTCTGAACGCCGCCCCCGCCCTGCTGCTGGCCGCAGCCCTGGCCGCGAACGCCCAGGAAGCGCCCAAGCCAGCCGCCTGGAACGTCAACGCGCCGCCCGGCGTGGCCAGGACGATCAACATCGACGTCAAGACCGGCACCTGGATGAGCGTGGACGTCAGCCCCGACGGCAAGACCATCGTGTTCGACGTGCTGGGCGACCTCTACACCCTCCCCATCGCCGGCGGAGAGGCCAAGCCCCTGACCCACTCCATCGCCTGGGAGCAGCAGGCGCGCTTCTCGCCGGACGGCAAGCAGATCGCCTTCCTCAGCGATGCCGGCGGCGGCGACAACCTGTGGGTGATGAACGCCGACGGCAGCGGCGCCAAGGCCGTTACCAAGGAAGACTTCCGGCTGCTGAACAACCCGGTTTGGCACCCCAACGGCAAATACCTGCTGGCCCGCAAGCACTACACCGGGACGCGCAGCGCCGGCTCCGGCGAAATCTGGTTGTTCTCTACCGATGCCGAAGCGTCCAAGAACAAGGGCGTGCAGCTCAACGAGAAGCCCACCTGGCAGAAGGACCTGGGCGAGCCGGCTGTGTCTCCAGACGGTAAGTACCTCTACTACAGCCAGGACACCACGCCCGGCCGCGTCTTCGAATACAACAAGGACGGCACCGCCGGCATCTACACCATCTTCCGCCAGGACCTGGGCGACGGCTCGGTGGAGCCCTTTGTGCAAGGCCCCGGCGGCGCGGTGCGCCCCACGCCCTCGCCGGACGGCAAATACCTGGCCTTCGTGCGCCGCATCCGCAACCAGAGCACGCTGTTCCTGAAGGACCTGGCCACGGGCCGCGAGTTCGCCGCCTGGGGCGGCCTGTCGCGCGACCTGCAGGAGATCTGGGCCATGTGGGGCGTCTACCCCAGCTTCGCCTGGATGCCGGGCAGCAAGGAGCTGGTGGTGTGGGCCGAAGGCAGGATCTGGCGCGTGGACCCGTTCAAGGGCAGCGCGGCCGAGATCCCCTTCCACGTGAAGGACAGCCGCGAGCTGCGCGAGCCCATGCGCTACGCGCAGACGGTGGCGCCGGACAAGTTCGACGTGCACCAGCTGCGCGGCGTGCAGGCGTCGCCGGACGGCAAGCGCGTCGTCTACTCGGCGCTGGGCGCGCTCTACATCAAGGACCTGCCCGCCGGTGCTCCGAAGCGCCTGACCACGCAGACGGAGGCCTTCGAGTTCGCGCCGAGCTGGGCGCGCGACGGCAAGAGCCTGGTCTTCGCCACCTGGCGCGACGACACCCAGGGCAGCATCCGCCGCCTGGACCTCGCCACCGGCAAGGAGACGGTGCTCGTCAAGGAGCCCGGCAAGTACCTGGAGCCACGCCTGTCGCCGGACGGCAAGCAGCTGGTCTACCGCAAGGTCAAGGGCGGCGCGCTGACCAGCCCCTGGCACAGCCTAGACACCGGCCTTTACCTCGCCGCGGCCGACGGCTCGGGCAAGGCCGAACGCCTCAGCAAGGACGGCAGCGGCGCCCAGTTCGGCGCCCGTTCGGACGAGCTGTTCTTCACCCGCGTCAGCAGCACCAGCGAGGTCGAGCAGCGCTACGCGCTGTTCCGCGTCAACCTGCACGACCGCAGCGAAACGGAGGTGGCGCGCAGCGACTCGGCCAGCGAATACAGCGTGTCGCCCGACGGCCAGTGGCTTGGCTTCGTCGAGCGCTTCCATGCCTATGTGACGCCGCTGCCCAACGTGCAGGGCCAGTCCGGCAAGGCGCTGGCGGTGGGCAGCAAGATGGACGCCCTGCCCGTGCGCCAGCTGGACGTGAACGCCGGCCACGACCTGCACTGGAGCGGCGACAGCCAGCAGCTGCGCTTCTCGCTAGGCGACGAGCTGTTCACGGCCGCCGCCATCGGCAAGGACAAGGCCACGGCGCAGAAGATCGGCTTCCAGCAGGCCAGCGACAAGCCCGCCGGCAAGATCGCGCTGACCGGTGCCCGCATCGTGACGATGAAGGGCGACGAGGTGATCGAAGGCGGCACGGTGCTGGTGGACGGCAACCGCATCGCGGCCGTGGGCAAGGATGTGGCCATCCCGGCCGACGCCAAGCGCGTGGACGCCAGCGGCAAGACCATCGTGCCGGGCTTCATCGACGCCCACTGGCACGGCGCCATGGCCGACGGCGGGCTGATCCCGCAGCAGAGCTGGGTCAACCTGGCCTCGCTGGCCTTCGGCGTGACCACGCTGCACGACCCCAGCAACCAGAACTGGGCCATCTTCACGCAGGCCGAGATGCAGCGTGCTGGCGTCGTGGTGGGCCCGCGCATCTACTCCACCGGCAGCATCCTGTATGGCGCGCGCACGCCGTTCTCGTCCTACGTCAACAATCTGGACGACGCGCTCACCCACCTGAACCGCCAGAAGGCCGAGGGCGCAATCAGCGTCAAGAGCTACCAGCAGCCGCGCCGCGACCAGCGCCAGCAGGTGCTGGAGGCCGCACGCCAGACCGGCATGATGGTGGTGCCCGAGGGCGGCGCGCTGTTCCAGAACAACATGACCATGGTGGTGGACGGCCACACCACGGTGGAGCACGCCCTGCCCATCGCCGAGGTGTGGGACGACGTCAAGCAGCTCTGGGGCCAGAACGCCGTGGGCTACACGCCGACGCTGAACGTGGGCTACGGCGGCCTGGACGGCGAGCACTACTGGTACGCCCGCACCGACGTCTGGAAGCACCCGCTGCTGAGCCGCTATGTCCCGAAGGCCGTGCTGGAGCCGCGTTCCATCCGCCGCCTGACCGCGCCGGAGGAGGACTTCAACATCCTGCGCGTGGCCCGCACCGCCACCGAGCTGCAGCGTGCCGGTGTCAACACCATGATCGGCGCCCACGGCCAGCGCGAGGGCCTGGGTGCGCACTGGGAGATGTGGATGTTCGTCAAGGGCGGCATGACGCCGATGGAGGCGCTGCGCACCGCCACCATCAACCCTGCACGCAACTTCGGCATGGACCGCGACCTGGGCTCGCTGGAGCCAGGCAAGCTGGCCGACCTGGTGGTCATCGACGGCAACCCGCTGGCCGACATCCGCCAGAGCGACCGCATCGCCCAGGTGATGCAGAACGGCCGCCTGTTCGATGCCGCCACGATGAACCAGCTGGCGCCCGTGGCCAAGCCCCGCAAGCCGCTGTTCTTCGAGGGCGCCGGTGCCACCGGCATGCCCATCGACACCGAGGCGCTGGAAGCCGCGCACGGTCATGGCAATGGCGACTGAGTAGCCCCAACCCCGCCGGCTGCTCGGCCGGCGGGCGCGGCATGGCTAGAATGCCGCCCGTCAGGAGAGCGCCCCGTTGCCGTTGGGGGCCGCCGAAGGCGCAGGGTCACGCGATCCGAACGCTCAGGCAAAAGGACTGACAAAACGCCACCGGTGGCAGACACTGGCGGCGTTCCTCACTGGAGAGAGGCCGGCCCCTGAGTCGGCCCACTGAAGGGGCAAGCCCGGCGACGGGTCAATCTCTCAAGTACCAGGGACAGCGAGGACATCCAAACCCGAATTCCGTCGGAGCTCTTGATGTCCTCTTTGCTGAAAACTCCCCTTCACGCCCTGCACGTCGAACTCGGCGCCAAGATGGTGCCCTTCGCCGGCTACGACATGCCGGTGCAATACCCGACCGGCGTGATGGCCGAGCACAAGCACACGCGGGCTGCCGCTGGCCTGTTCGACGTGTCGCACATGGGCCAGGTGCGCCTGGTCGGCACCGATGCCGCCACTGGGCTGGAAACGCTGGTGCCCGTCGACATCGTCGATCTCGGCGTCTTCAAGCAGCGATACGCACTGTTCACGAACGAGCAAGGCGGCCTGCTGGACGATCTGATGGTTTGCAAGCGGCCCGACGACCTCTTCGTCGTCGTGAACGCCGGCTGCAAGGACCAGGACATTGCGCATATGCAAAAGCACCTGGCTGGCCGCTGCGAGGTGATCCCCGTGCCCGAGCGCGCGCTGCTGGCCTTGCAAGGCCCCGAGGCCGTGACGGTGCTGAGCCGCCTGAACCCCGAGGTCGCCAAGCTCACCTTCATGACCGGCGGCTTCTTTACCCTTGACGGTATCGACACCTTCCTGACCCGCTCGGGCTACACCGGCGAAGACGGCTACGAGATCTCCGTCCACGAGAACGACGCCGTCGCCCTGGCGCGCAAGCTGCTGGCCCATGCCGAAGTCAAGCCCATCGGCCTTGGGGCGCGAGACTCCCTGCGCCTGGAGGCCGGCCTGTGCCTGTACGGCCACGACATCAACGAAACGACCACGCCGGTCGAAGCCGCCATCACCTGGGCCATCCAGAAGGTGCGCCGCACTGGCGGCGCTCGTGCCGGTGGTTATCCCGGCGCCGCCGTCATCGACGAGCAACTCGCCAACGGTGCCGCCCGCAAACGCGTCGGTCTGGTCGGCAAGGAGCGCATGCCCGTGCGTGAAGGCGCCAAGATCGTGTCGGCCGACGGCACCGAGATCGGCACCGTCACCAGCGGCACGCTGGGTCCTACGGTCAACCAGCCGGTGGCCCTGGCCTATCTGGACAAGGCCCACACCGCCGTCGGCACCGAAGTCTTCGCCATCGTGCGCGACAAGCGCACCCCCATGGTCGTTTCCGCAACCCCCTTCACTCCCAACCGCTACTACCGAGGTTAAGCATGTCCATCAAGTACACCCCCGACCACGAATGGCTGGAAATCCACGGTGACGGCACCGCGACGGTCGGCATCACCGTGCACGCGCAGGACGCACTGGGCGACGTGGTCTTCGTGGACCTGCCCGAAGTGGGCAAGGCCTACGCCGAGAAGGAAGTCGCCGGCGTCGTCGAATCCGTCAAGGCCGCGGCCGATGTCTACATGCCCGTCGACGGCGAGATCACCGAAGTCAACGAAGCCCTGCGCGACGACCCCGCCCTGGCCAACTCTGATCCGCTCAAGGCCGGCTGGTTCTTCAAGGTCAAGCTGAGCAACCCCGCCCAGCTCGACGCGCTGATGGACTCGACCGCCTACGACGCCCTGCTGAAGACGCTCTGATCCTCACCCTGCAATTCTCCGAAGTGCCCGCCATGCCGACGCCGCTCTCCATCCTCGAAGACGCCACCGAATTCCATGCCCGCCACATCGGGCCGGATGCCGTCGATGAATCCCTGATGTGCGCCGCCGTCGGCGTGGCCAGCCGCGATGCGCTGATCAATGCGGTCGTGCCCGCGTCCATCCGCCGCTCCGCCGGCATGCAGCTACCCGCACCCATCACCGAGGCCGGCGCGCTGGCCGAGCTGAAGGCCATCGCCGGCAAGAACAAGGTCTACAAGAGCTTCATCGGCCAGGGCTACCACGGCACGCACACGCCGGGCGTCATCCTGCGCAACATCCTCGAGAACCCCGCCTGGTACACGGCCTACACGCCCTACCAGGCCGAGATCTCTCAGGGCCGCATGGAAGCGCTGGTGAACTTCCAGACCATGGTGACCGACCTCACCGGCATGGACATTGCCAACGGTTCCATGCTGGACGAAGCCACCTCAGCCGCCGAGGCCGTCACGCTGGCCAAGCGCTCGGTCAAGAGCAAGAGCAATACGCTCATCGTCGCCGGCGACGTGCATCCGCAGACCATCGAGGTCATCCAGACGCGCTGCAAGCCGCTGGGGATCGAAGTGCTGGTGGGCATGGCGCCCACGCTGATGAACGAGCATGACTACTTCGCCGTCGTCTGCCAGTACCCCAGCACAGCCGGCCTCATCCACGACCTGAAGGCATTCACCGAGCAAGCCCATGCCAAGCAGGCCGCCTTCATCGTCTGCGCTGACCTGCTGGCGCTGACGCTGCTGGTCTCGCCCGGCGAGTTCGGCGCCGACATCGTCGTGGGCAACACCCAGCGCTTCGGCATGCCCATGGGCGCCGGCGGCCCCCATGCTGCCTTCCTAGCCTGCAAGGACGCCTTCAAGCGCTCCATGCCCGGCCGCCTCGTCGGCGTCAGCAAGGACGCGCAAGGCCACCCCGCCTACCGCCTGGCCCTGCAGACCCGCGAACAGCACATCCGCCGCGAAAAGGCCACATCCAACATCTGCACGGCCCAGGTGCTGCCGGCCGTCGTGGCCAGCATGTACGCCGTCTACCACGGCCCGCAAGGCCTCAAGCGCATCGCCGAGCGCGTGGCCAGCTACACGGCCATCCTGCACGCCGGCCTGACGCGCATGGGCATCAAGGTCGTCACGCCGCATGTGTTCGACACGCTGCTGGTCGAGTGCGACGCCGCGGCCGTGATGGCCAAGGCCGTGGCGGCCCAGGCCAACCTGCGCAAGCTGAGCGACAAGCACGTCGGCATCGCGCTGGACGAGACGACGTCGCGCGCCGACGTCGAAGCAATCTGGGACTGGTTCGCCCCGGCCGGCGCAACCATTCCGACGATTGCGGAGTTCGCCGCCGGTGTGGAGATCCTCATCCCCGCGCACCTGCGCCGCACAAGCGCCTACCTGACCCACCCGGTCTTCAACACCCATCACAGCGAAACCGAGATGCTGCGCTACATCCGCAGCCTGTCGGACAAGGACCTGGCGCTGGACCGCAGCATGATCCCGCTGGGGTCCTGCACCATGAAGCTCAACGCCACGGCCGAGATGATCCCCATCACCTGGTCGGAGTTCGCAGGCGTGCACCCCTTCGCGCCGCAGGACCAGCTGGCCGGCTACGCCGAGCTGGACACGCTGCTGCAGCAGTGGCTGTGCCAGGCCACCGGCTATGCCGGCATCAGCCTGCAGCCCAACGCCGGCTCGCAAGGCGAGTACGCCGGCCTGCTGGCCATCAAGGCCTGGCACGAGTCGCGCGGCGACCACCAGCGCACCGTCTGCCTGATCCCCGAGAGCGCCCACGGCACCAACCCGGCCTCGGCCCAGATGTGCGGCATGAGCGTCGTCGTGACCAAGTGCGACAAGGAAGGCAACATCGACCTGGCCGACCTGAAGGCCAAGTGCGAGCAGCACGCCGACAAGCTGGCCGCCATCATGATCACCTACCCCTCCACGTACGGCGTGTTCGACACGCACGTGAAGGAGATCTGCGCGATGGTGAAGGCCCACGGCGGCCGCGTCTACGTGGACGGCGCCAACATGAACGCACTGGTGGGCGTGGCCGCGCCGGGCGAATTCGGTGGCGACGTGTCCCACCTGAACCTGCACAAGACCTTCTGCATCCCGCACGGCGGTGGCGGCCCGGGCGTCGGCCCCGTCTGCGTGGTCGAAGACCTCGTGCCCTTCCTGCCGGCGCACCGCACGGCCGGCCTGGGCCAGGCTACCAACATCGGCGCCGTGAGTGCCGCGCCGTTGGGCAATGCAGCCGTGCTGCCCATCTCGTGGATGTACATCCGCATGATGGGCGCCGAGGGGCTGAAGAAGGCCACCGAGGTGGCCATCCTGTCGGCCAACTACGTGGCGGCCCGGCTGTCGGACCACTACGACATCCACTTCAGCGGCGGCATCGCGGGCGTCAAGGGCGGAGGCGTGGCCCACGAGTGCATCCTGGACCTGCGCCCGCTGAAGGACAGCTCCGGCATCAGCGCCGAAGACGTCGCCAAGCGCCTCATCGACTACGGCTTCCACGCACCGACGCTGAGCTTCCCCGTGGCCGGCACGCTGATGGTCGAGCCGACCGAGAGCGAGTCGCGCGCCGAGCTGGACCGCTTCATCGACGCGATGATCCAGATCCGCCACGAGATCGCCGACGTCGAGGCCGGCAAGGTCAGCCGCGAGGACAACCCGCTGGTCAACGCGCCGCACACGGCCATGGTCGTCAGCGCCACCGAGTGGCCCCATGGCTACTCCCGCGAGGCCGCTGCCTTCCCGCTGCCCAGCCTGCGCCGCCAGAAGTACTGGTCGCCGGTGGGCCGCGTGGACAACGTCTATGGCGACCGGAACCTGTTCTGCTCCTGCGTGCCACTGAGCGAATACGAGGAGGCCTGATCCATGGCAGTGTCGGTCTTCGACCTCTTCAAGATCGGCATCGGCCCGAGCAGCTCGCACACGGTCGGCCCGATGCGGGCGGCGCGGCTGTTCGGCCTGCGCCTGCAGCACGATGGACTGCTCGACAAGGTCACTCGCGTGCAGGTCGTCCTGTACGGCAGCCTGGGCGCCACCGGCAAGGGCCACGGCAGCGACAAGGCGGTGCTGCTGGGGCTGGCCGGGCATGAGCCGGACACGGTGGACGTCGAGGCCATCCCGGCGCTGCTCGACGGCATCCGCGCCGGCGACCTGAACCTGGTCGGGCAGCACCGCATCGCCTTCGACGAGTCCAAGGACCTCGTCTTCAAGCGCCGCGAGACCTTGCCTTTCCACGCCAACGGCATGCGCTGCATCGCCTTTGACGCCGAGGGTCAAGAAACAGCCAACCGCGTCTACTACTCGGTCGGCGGCGGCTTCATCGTCAGCGACGAGGTGGCGGCGGACGGCAGCAAACAGAAGGTCATCGCACCCGACGTGACGGTGCTGCCCTACCCCTTCAAGACCGGCGACGAACTGCTGGCGCAGGCGAAGAAGTACGGCCTGTCGATCGCCGAAGTCATGCGCCGCAACGAGGGCCACTGGCGGCCCGACGCCGAGACCCGCGCCGGCCTGCTGAAGATCTGGGGCGTCATGCAGGCCTGCGTGCAGCGCGGCTGCAGGACCGAAGGCATCCTGCCTGGCGGCTTCAAGGTCAAGCGCCGCGCGCCCAGCCTGTTCAACAGCCTGATCTCCAACCCCGAGCAGGCCCTGCGCGACCCGCTGCAGGTGATGGACTGGGTCAACCTCTACGCGCTGGCCGTCAACGAGGAGAACGCCGCCGGCGGCCGCGTCGTCACGGCGCCCACCAACGGCGCGGCCGGCATCATCCCGGCCGTCCTGCACTACTACCACCGCTTCGTGCACGGCTCGAACGACGACGGCGTCATCGACTTCCTGCTGACCGCCGCCGCCATCGGCATCCTCTACAAGGAAAACGCCTCCATCAGCGGGGCCGAGGTGGGCTGCCAGGGAGAGGTCGGCGTGGCCTGCTCGATGGCCGCCGGCGCGCTCTGCGCCGTCATGGGAGGCACGCCGGAGCAGGTCGAGAACGCGGCCGAGATCGGCATGGAGCACCACCTGGGCCTGACCTGCGACCCAGTGGGCGGTCTGGTGCAGATACCCTGCATCGAGCGCAACGCCATCGCCTCAGTCAAGGCCATCAACGCCGCGCGCATGGCCCTGCGCGGGGACGGCACGCACTTCGTCAGCCTGGACAAGGTCATCAAGACCATGCGCGACACCGGCGCCGACATGATGACCAAGTACAAGGAAACGGCCCGCGGCGGCCTGGCGGTGAACATCGTCGAGTGCTGAACTCGCCCGCGAGAACGACTAGCATCCGCGCGACCTCTTCTCGGAGCCCCCATGAAACTCGTTCCCATGGCCTCGCTTTTCCTGCTGCTCACACTGGTTTCCGGACGAGAACTCCGCGTCGACAGCGGATCGTGGCTGCTGCTGTCCACCTTCGCGATGTCCTGCAGCGGGCTGGGTGTGCTGATGGGGCGGTTGGCGGAAAAACGGCGCCCCTCGGCCTGAGGCCGCACCTGAGGTAGTGCAGCTGGAAGGGCCCGCAGGCCTGCTGTTCCCTGAAATGCCCGGCCTATGTGCCTCGCCGCCTTCGCGCTCGACGCCCACCCCAACTTCCCGCTCGTCATCGCGGCCAACCGCGACGAGTTCTTCGCCAGGCCTGCCGCGCCCATGGCCTGGTGGCAGGCCGGCCAGGTCGAGCTGCTCGCCGGCCGGGACCTTGGCGCCGGCGGCACCTGGTTCGGTCTGACGCGTGCCGGCCGCCTGGCCTTGCTGACCAATGTGCGCGAGCCAGGCCGGCAGGTCGCAACGGCGCCCTCGCGCGGTGCACTGGTGGTGGACTGGCTGGCCAGCGCGCTGGATGGCCCCGCCTTCGCCGCGACGCTGGCGTCCGGCTACAACGGCTTCAACCTCGTCACGGCGGATCTGGCCCGGGACCGCTGGCACTGGATCAGCAACCGCACCGATGCGCCTCAGGCGCTCGCGCCCGGCATCCACGCACTGTCCAACGCGGCGCTGGACACGCCCTGGCCCAAGACGACCGGCCTGAAGACTGCCATCGCCGACGCGCTGGCACGGGCCAGGACGGCCGAGCAATTGGCCGAAGACCTCTTCGCTGCGCTGGCAGACACCACGCCCGCCGACGACGATGCCCTGCCCGACACCGGCGTCGGCCTGGCGCGCGAACGCCTGCTGTCGCCACGCTTCGTGCGCATGCCCGACCCGGCGCGGCCCGGCCTGGCTGCCTACGGCACGCGCTGTTCCACCGTGCTGATCCGCCAGGCCGACGGCCGCACGCGTGTCATCGAGCGCAGCGTCCGGTCCGAAGGCAGCTGGCTGGGGCCTGTCCTGCACACGCTGCCGGCCTGGCCCTGAGCCCCGGCCAGCCACAATCGCGGCGGTGAAAATGACGCCCCGCCTGCTCTGTGCCGCCGCCCTCGCCCTGGGCTTGGGCGCGCCCCTCGCCCAGCCATCGGTGCCGCCTGCACCGGCCTCCGCCGACAGCGCGGCAGTGGCGCATGCCGAGCACTCCCACCACCGCGCCATCGACATCCGCGCCGCCCGCGCCCGCGGTCTGGCGGAGCAGATGAACCAGCCGGCCGAGGCCGTCAGGCAGCGCTGCCGCTTCGAGTCCGACATCGCCACGCCACCGCCGCCCGGCGTCGTCAGCCTCAGCTTCGACGACGGCCCCGAGCCCGGCGCCACGGAGGCCATCCTGGCGCTGCTGGACAAGCACAAGATACCGGCCAGCTTCTTCCTCATCGCCGCCAAGGCCCAGCGCCACGCCGAGCTGGCGGCGCTCGTGAAGGCCCACCCGCTGGCGCTGGTGGGCAACCATTCCTGGTCTCATCCCAATTTCCACGACATCGCGCCGGACCGGCAGGCCAGCGAGCTGACGCGCAGCGACGCGGCGCTGGCCGCGTTGGAGGCGCCCAAGCTCTTCCGCTACCCCTACGGCAATGCCAGCTGCGAAGCCAACGCCCAGCTGCAGCAGTTGGGCTACCGCATCGTCGGCTGGCATGTGGACAGCTGCGACTGGGCCTTCGACAAGACCGGCAGCATCGACGCCCACGAGGCCAAGATCTGCGGCGTGGCCAAGTCCGACCGCGAGCACTTCGTGGACCATGTCGTCAGCGCCGTCAAGGCGCGCAACGGCGGCATCGTGCTGATGCACGAGATCCACCCCAACACGCTGGCCCAGCTGGACGCACTGATCCAGCGCCTGCGGGCCGAAGGCTTCGGCTTCGCGCCGCTGACCGACGCGGCGTTCCAGCCCTCGCTGCGTTGAGTGGGTGCCGGCCGCGCCGCGACACAATTCGCCCGCCGTGTCCGCCGCCCTCACCCTCCCCCGCCGACCGCCCCCCGACCCGCGCCAGCTGCAGCGCTGCCTGCTGTTGGCCGTGCTGCTGCATGTCTGGCTGGTGCTGGTCTTCGGCAATGCCACCGGCACGGCGGCGCCGGGCCAGGGCGTGTGGGGCAGCCTGACGGTGAAGCTGCTGGGTCGCAGCGGCGGCGAGCCCGGCGCGCCGCCGGGCGATCCGGCCGAGGCGTGGCGCGACAACGGGGCCCCCGGCAGCGGCGCCCGGCCACGCCAGGGCGGGCAGGTTCGCCCGGCCGACGCCGCGCCGCCAGCCACCGATCCCGGCGCTGCGGCACTCGGCCGCTGGAACCCGCGCGAGGTCGCACCCGAGGCATCCCGCACCGATGAGGTGTCGGCGGCGCCGCCCAGCACGGCAACGCTGGACTTGCCCGAGGGCTTCAAGCCCATCGAGCGGGAGCAGCTGACGACACCGATGCCGCGCAGCACGCCGCTGCCCACGCCGACCGCCGAGTTGCCCGCGCCTGTCGGCCGCCTGGAGGCGCGGCCCGAGGCGGCCGTCGCGGCCCTGCCGCCAGCCGCCAGCCTGCGCACAGCGGCCCGGCCTGCCGAGCTGCCGACGCTGCCCGCCGAACTGCCATCCGCCGTCAGCCGCCTGGACGCCGCGCCAGCGCCCGCCCGCGCGGCCACCCTGCCCCGCCCGGCGGAACTGCGCTCCGCCCCGGCGCCAGCTCCAGTGCCCACGCCCAGCACCGAGCTGCCGGCTGCGGTGCGGCGCCTCGAAAGCCCGGCCGAGACGGGCATCGCCACGGCCCTTCCGCGCCCGGCCGAGCTGCGTCCGGCGCCAGGCGCCGTCAGCAGCCAGCCCCTGCCCAGCAGCACGCCGCTGCCCGCCGCCGTGCAGCGGCTGGAAGCCACCACCGGCGCCGCTGCCGTCACGCCGCTGAGCCGGGCCGGCGAGCTGCGCACGCCGGCCACCACGGCCGCCACGACGAGCACGCCGCTGACGAACAGCCAGGACCTGCCCGCGCCGGTGCGCCGGCTGGAGTCGACCGACGGCGCCGACGGCGTCGCGCCCCTGCAACCGGCGTTGAACCCGCGCGCGGCCGCCCCATCGGCGGGCACGTCGACCCTGCCCGAGCTGTCCAACGCGCTGCCGGGCCAGGTCGGCGCGCCGGCCGGCCCCGCCAGGGGCGACCCGGGCGCCGATCCCTTTGCCGCGCCCAAGGCGTCGGCCGGCTCGCCGGACGCCGGCTCGCGCCTCGGTCCCGATCTGGCCGTGCCTCCTTCCGCCGCCGCCAGCGCACCGCGCGCGCCGTTGAACCTCTCCCTGCCGCGCGGCGGCGACATCGCCGCGCGCCGAGGCCCCGGCCTCATCGACATGCTGCCCCAGCCGCCCGAGCGCAAGTCCAGGCTGGAGCAGTCCATCGAAGACGCCGCCAACAAGGACTGCCGCAAGGCCTACAGCAATGCCGGCATCCTGGCCGCCGTGCCGCTGGCCATCGACGCAGCCCGTGGCAAGGGCTGCAAGTGGTGACCCGCAGCCTCAGAAGCCGCCGCTGAGCACCAGCTTGCCGCGCATGCGGCCTGACTCCACCAGCGCATGCGCGTGCCGCAGATTGGCCGCGTTGATGGGGCTCAGGCGCTCGCTGACCGTGCTGCGCAGCCGCCCCTGGTCCACCAGGGCCGCCATGCGCGCCAGCAGCCGGCCCTGCTCGGTGATGTCTGCCGTGCCGAACATCGAGCGGGTGAACATCATTTCCCAGTGCAGCGACAGCGCCTTGCGCTTGAGCAGCGTCACGTCCAGCGGCGTGGCGGGGTCGTCGATGAGGCCGATGCGGCCTTGCGGCGCGGCCGCATCGATCAGGGCTTCCCAATGCTGGTCGGTGTGCGTCAGGCTGGCCACGTATTCGACCTCCGCCACGCCGGCCACCACCAGTTGCGGGCGCAGCGGCTGGCCGTGGTCGATGACGGCGTGGGCGCCCAGATCCTTCACCCAGGCCTGGGTCTCGGGCCGGCTGGCCGTGCCGATGATGCGCAGCTGGGTCAGTTCGCGGGCCAGCTGCACGAGGACGGAGCCCACGCCGCCGGCGGCGCCGGTGACGAGCAGGCTCCGGCCCGCGCCGCCTCCCTCGGCCACGCCCAGGCGGTCGAACAGCAGCTCCCAGGCCGTGATGGCCGTCAGCGGCAGGGCCGCGGCCTCGGCGTCGCCCAGGGTGCGCGGCGCCAGCGCGGCGATGCGGTGGTCCACCAGTTGCAGCTCGGCATTCGAACCCGGGCGGTTGATGGCGCCGGCGTACCAGACGCGGTCCCCGACGGCAAAGCCCGCCACCGCCGGCCCCAGGGCTTCGACGGTGCCGACGGCGTCCCAGCCCAGCACTTCGGGGTGGTCAGGCTGCGGCGCGCGGCTGCGGCGCACCTTGGTGTCGACCGGGTTGACCGACACGGCCGACACGCGCACCAGCAGGTCGCGCGGGCCCTGCTCGGGGGCGGCCAGCGTCAGATCGACGAGCGATTCCGGGTGGTGGATGGGCAAGGATTGGCGATAGCCGACGGCTTTCATGGCGGGCGTCCTTTCGGGAGGCGTTCAACGATGGCCGTCATGGTGGCGCCCGGCATTCAATCCACAAAGACTAGGATTGGCGAATCAGTTTCATTGCAAACGTGAAGATGGATCGACTTGCGCCGCTGCAGCTCTTCGTCGCCGCCGCCGAGGCCGGCAGCTTCTCGGCCGCTGCGCGCCGGCTGGACCTCGGCCCGGTGCAGGCCAGCGCCACCGTCGCCCGGCTGGAACGCGAGCTGGGCGTGCGCCTGTTCGAACGCTCGACGCGCCGGCTGCGCCTGACCGACGCCGGCGAGCAATGGCTGCCCCATGCCCGCCAGCTGCTGGCGGCCTGGGAGGACGGCCAGGCCGCGCTGCTGGCCGCGGCCGGCGAGGCACGGCCGCTGAGCGGCCGGCTGCGCATCAGCCTGCCCAGCGACATCGGCCGCCAGCACCTGTGGCGCTGGATCGAGGACTTCGCGGCCGCCGAGGCCGATGCGGGGCTGCAGTTGGAACTGCGCATCAGCGACCGACTGACCGACCTCGTGCAGCAACCCGTGGACTACGCGGTGCGCTACGGCGAGCCGCCGGACTCCAGCCTCGTCGCGCTGCCGCTGGCACCGGCCAACCGGCGCGTGCTGTGCGCCAGCCCGGCCTACATCGCCCGGCACGGCCGCCCGCTGGCGCCGGCTGATCTGCGTGGCCACGACTGCCTGCGCTATGTGCTCGGCGACGCCTTGCATGGCCGCTGGCGTTTCTCCTCGGCGGGGGGCGAGACCCAGGCCGTCGAAGTGACGGGCCGGCGTATCGCCGACGACGGTGGCCTGGTGCGCGAATGGGCCTTGGCCGGGCTGGGCATCGCCTACAAGAGCGGGCTGGATATCGCCGCCGACCTCGCTGCCGGACGGCTGGTTCCCCTGCTGCCAGGCTGGCTGGGCGAAGCGGCGCCGCTGCACTGGATGGCCGTCGGCCGGCACCGGCTGACGCCTGCACTGCGGCGGCTGGCCGCCCAACTGCGCGAGCGCTGCGAGGCGCTGGCCTAAAGGCTGGGCTGGGGCCAGCCGGCGTCACCGGCCCTGGGCATGGCGGCCCCGTGGTGCCAGGCGTCCAACCAGTCGGACACCGACGTTTCGCCGCCCGGCGCCAGCCCCCGAACGACACAGCCGGCGCTGGCGCCGCTGGCCGCGATGCGGGCCAGTTGCCAGGTCTCCAGCACGCCGCCGATGCCGACGACCGGGGCCGGTGCCATTGCGGCCCACCAAGCCAGGTTGCCCAGGCCCTGTGGCCGCCAGGGCATGGCCTTGGTGAGCGTCGGCCAGACGGGTCCGCAGGCGATGTAGTCGGGCGCCCAGGCCGCGGCGCGGGCCAGTTCCCACAGGCTGTGCGAACTCAGGCCCAGGCGCAGGCCAGCATCGCGGGCGTCGGCGAGGTCTCGGCGGTCCGCGGGCGACAGCGCGAGCAGGTCCTCCTGGCCCAGATGGACGGCGTCGACGCCGAGCGCCAGCGCCTCGCGCCAATGGTCGTTGACAACGAGGGTGGCGCCCGCTGGGCGGCGGGCCGCCGCGATCTCGGTGCGCAGCCGCGCCTGCCAGGCCATGTCGTCCTCGGCCGCCGCGCGCTTGACGCGCAGTTGCACCGTCTGCAGGCCGGCTCCGAAAAGCCGGGCCGCGTGCGAGCCGCTGTCGGTGATGCCGTAGACGCCTTCGACCTGCGCCGGCCCGCGGCGAGGCGTGGGCCAGGCGGGCGGCGGCGTCCCGTCGTCGAACAGCGCGGGCAGCAGGCCGGGCTCGGCGATGAAGCCGGGCCGCGGGCGCACAGGCCCGGCACCGCCCCCGGGTGAGGGGTGCGGGTCGCCGAGGCCCGAGGTCGTCAGCATCTTGGCGATGACCGCCGCGTCCGCCGCGACGAAGCCATGCGCCAGCGCGCTGGCCAGGGCGGTCGCGAAGCAGCAGCCCGTGCCGTGGTTGTTCTGCGCCTCACGGCGCGGCAGGGCCAGCCAACCCCGGGCGTGCCCGGTGGCCAGCCAGTCCAGGGCCAGCGGCCCGGCGTCATCACCACCGGTAATGCAGGCGCCGGCCGCCCCCAGGGCCTGCAATGCGCGCGCCTGATCCGGCGCCGGCCCCACGCCCACCAGGCGCTCGGCCTCGCGGCGGTTGGGGGTCACGACAGTGGCGCGCGGCAGCAGCTCCTCCCGGTAGGCGCGCACGAGCGCCTCATCGGCCAGGCTGGCACCCGTGGAGGCCCGCAGCACGGGGTCGACGACCAGGGCCACCGGCGTCCGCTCGCGCAGGCGATCGACCCAGCGCGTGACGACGCGCAGCTGCTCGACGCCGCCGAGCAGGCCGGTCTTGACGGCCAGCGGCGGCAGATCGTCGGCTAGCGCCGCGAGCTGGGCGTCGAGCTGCCCGGCGGCCACCGGGAAGACGGCCTGCACGGCGACGCTGCTCTGCGCCGTCAGCGCCGCGGCGATGGGGCAGAGGTGCACGCCCGCGGCGTCGGCCGCGCGCTGGTCGGCCGACAGGCCGGCACCGCCGCCGCTGTCCAGGCCGGCGATGCTCCAGATGATGGGGGGCTTGCCGGAGTTCATGCGATGAGGAAGGGGCGTCCGCCCACCGGCGTGCTGGCCACGGCCATGTCTTGCCGGGCCATGACGCCGGCCTCGAAGCCGAGGCGCCCGGCCGTGACGGTCTGGCCGAAGGCGGCAGCCATGCGGATGGGATCGCCGGCATGGGCGACGGCGGAGTTCAGCAGCACGCCATCGAAGCCCAGCTCCATGGCCTGCGCCGCATGCGAGGGCGCGCCGATGCCGGCGTCCACGATCAGCGGCACGCCGGGCAGGCGCTCGCGCAGTGTGCGCAGCGCGAAGGGGTTCAGCAGGCCCTGGCCCGAGCCAATGGGTGCGCCCCAGGGCATCAGCAGCTCGCAGCCCGCGTCCAGCAGACGGCGGCAGGTGACGAGGTCGTCGGTGCAGTAGGGGAAGACCTGGAAGCCGTCCTTCACCAGCTGCTCGGCGGCCGCGACCAGCTCCCAGGGATCGGGCTGCAGCGTGTACTCGTCGCCGACGACTTCGAGCTTGACCCAGGGCGTGTCGTACAGCTCGCGGGCCATGTGCGCCAGCGTGATGGCCTCCTGCGCGGTGCGGCAGCCGGCGGTGTTGGGGAGCAGGTGGCCGCCGCCGAGCTTCAAGGTCTCGCGGATGGCGGCGACGAAGCCGTTGTCGCCAGCCGCCGCCAGCGTGCGCTTCAGGCCGACGGTCAGCACCTGGGCGCCGCTGGCGCGGGTGGCCTGGCGCAGCACCTCGGGTGAGGGATAGCCGGCGGTGCCGAGCAGGAAGCGGCTCGTGAGCGTTCGGCCGTAGAGGGTCCAGGTCATTCAGCCTCCTGTGATCGGTTGGATGAGCGTCAGTTCGTCGCCCGGCTGGATCAGCGTCGCCTCGCGCCGAGCGCGCGGTACGAAGACGCCGTTGAGGGCCGTGGCGACGTCATGCGGTGCCCGGCCCTGTTCGGCCAGCAGCAGGGCCACGCTCAGGCCCTCGCGCCAGGGCCGGGGTTGGTGGTTCAGCGTGAACTCAGACATGTCGAAGTGCCTTCTCTGCCAGCGCCGGCGCCAGCAGCCAGCCGTGGCGGAACAGCCCGTTGATGCGCAGCAGGCCGGGTTCGTGATGGACGCACGGCCGGTGGTCCGGCAGCGCCGGGCGCAGGTTGGTTTCCATGTGGACGATGCGCGCCTCGGCCAGACCGGGCAGCACGCTGTGAGCGGCGGCCATCAGCTCGACGGCGCTGCGCAGGCTGACGGGCGAGCGGTCCTCGCTCTCCACCTCCGACGCACCGACGACGATGACATCGCCCGGCCGCGGCACGAGGTAGACGCGGTGGCGCGGGTGCATCAGCCGCACCGGCCGGCCCAGCCCCACACCGGGCGCGTGCAGCCACAGGATCTCGCCGCGCACGCCGCGCAGCGCGGGCAGGTCGGGCTTGGCGCCGAGGCCACGGGTGTCGATGACGAGATCGGCGTCCAGCCACTGGCCGTCGTCCAGCGCCAGCCGGCACGGCTGCACGGCGACGGCGCTGCGGCCCCAGAACCAGTCGACGCCGGACGCGCTCTCGGCCAGCGCTGCCAGCAGTTCGCGCGGCAGCAGCTGGCCCTCGCCGGGCAGCAGCCAGGCCTTGAGGTCGGGGGCCAGATCGGGTTCCAGGGCCGCCAGCGCGGCGCGGTCCAGCGGCTGCGGGCCATCGGGCATGCGGGCCAGCACGCGCTGCGCAGCGCCCAGGTCGCTGCCGTGGGCCAGCAGCAGGCTGCCACACGTGCGCACGAGGTCGGGCCGGCCCAGCGCCTCGGCGATGGCGGGCCACAAGGCCAGTGACCGCCAGCCCAGGTCGGCGATCTCCGGCTCCGCATGCTCGCGCTCGGCCAGCGGGCTCAGCATGCCCGCCGCCGAGAAGCCGGCCGCGGCGGACTCGCGCGGCCCGGCGGCCGGGTCGGCCACCGTGACGCGATGCCCGGCCCGCGCCAGCTGCCAGGCCAGCAGCCGGCCCATGACGCCGGCGCCTGCAATGGCGATGTCCATCAGGCTTGAGGCTTGATGGGGATGTAGAACTCGCCGCCCGCGGCCTTGAACTCGGCAGACTTCTGCGCCATGCCGTCGGCCACGACATCGGCCGCCTCCAGGCCTTGCGAAGCCGCGTAGTCGCGCACGTCCTGCGTAATCTTCATGGAGCAGAACTTCGGGCCGCACATGGAGCAGAAGTGGGCCTCCTTGGACGAGTCCTTGGGCAGCGTCTCGTCGTGATAGTCGCGCGCGGTGTCGGGATCCAGACCGAGGGCGAACTGGTCGTTCCAGCGGAATTCGAAGCGCGCCTTGCTCATCGCGTCGTCGCGGGCACGCGCGCCGGGATGGCCCTTGGCGATGTCGGCCGCATGCGCCGCGATCTTGTAGGCGATCAGGCCCTGCTTCACGTCGTCGCGGTCGGGCAGGCCCAGGTGCTCCTTGGGCGTCACATAGCAGAGCATGGCCGTGCCCATCCAGCCGATCATGGCCGCGCCTATTGCAGAGGCGATGTGGTCGTAGCCGGGGGCGATGTCGATGGTCAGCGGCCCCAGCGTGTAGAACGGCGCCTCGTGGCAGTGCTTCAACTGCTCGGCCATATTGGCCTGGATCAAATGCATGGGCACGTGGCCCGGGCCTTCGATCATGGTCTGCACGTCGTGCTTCCACGCCACCTTGGTCAACTCGCCCAGGGTGCGCAGCTCGGCGAACTGGGCCTCGTCGTTGGCATCGGCGCCGCTCCCGGGGCGCAGGCCGTCGCCCAGCGAGAAGGTCACGTCGTAGGCCCTCATGATTTCGCAGATCTCTTCGAAGTGCGTGTACAGGAAGTTCTCGCGGTGGTGGGTGATACACCACTTGGCCAGGATCGAGCCGCCGCGCGACACGATGCCGGTGCGGCGCTTGGTGGTCAGGTGGATGAAGGGCAGGCGCAGGCCGGCGTGGATGGTGAAGTAGTCGATGCCCTGCTCGGCCTGCTCGATCAGCGTGTCGCGGAAGATGGCCCAGCTCAGGTCCTCGGCCACGCCACCGACTTTTTCGAGTGCCTGGTAGATAGGTACGGTGCCGATGGGCACGGGCGAGTTGCGCACGATCCAGTCGCGCGTGGTGTGGATGTTGCGGCCGGTGGAAAGGTCCATCACCGTGTCCGCGCCCCAGCGGATGGACCAGACCAGCTTCTCGACTTCCTCTTCGATGCTGGACGTGACGGCCGAGTTGCCGATGTTGGCGTTGACCTTAACGAGGAAGTTGCGGCCGATGATGGTCGGCTCCAGCTCCGTGTGGTTGATGTTGGCGGGGATGACCGCGCGGCCACGGGCGATCTCGTCGCGCACGAACTCTGGTGTGATGACATCGGGAATGGCGGCACCCAGAGAATCGCCGCGCAGGCGCTGCTCGCGCTCGGCGTCACCCAGGTAGTTGCGCATCCACTCGCGCTTGCCGTTCTCGCGCAGCGCAACGAACTCCATCTCCGGCGTGACGATGCCGCGGCGGGCGTAGTGCAGCTGGCTGACATTGGCACCATGCACTGCGCGGCGCGGTTGGCGCTGCAGGGCTGCGGCCTCGGCGCGGAGCTGGGCGATGCGCTCGTTGTCCTCCTTGCCGCCATCGTCCAGCGCGACGCGCGTGCGGCCGACATAGGCCTCGGTATCGGCGCGGTCTGTGACCCAGCCGGCGCGAATGGGCGGCAGGCCGCGGCGCACGTCGATCTGGGCGCCGGGGTCGGTGTAGGGGCCGGAGGTGTCGTGCACGACGACAGTTTCGCCATTCGTCAGCGCGATCTCGCGCATCGGCACGCGCACATCCGGCCGGCTGCCGGTGATGTAGGCCTTGGTCGACGCGGGAAAGGTTTCGCGCGTCAGCGACAGGCGCTCGTCGAGCGAGAAGTGTTTTTCGGGGGCGTTCAAGGCGGTCTCCTGGAGCAGTGGGTCGGTTGCTCCGTGGCCGCCTGTGTGGACGCAGGCGAGGGTGGCCCCTCGCCTGCATGCCTGAGGCATGCGCTCTCCTTACGCCGGTATTAGCCGGTTCAAGTTCACGGGTTCGGTCCTCTCTGACCGTCTCAGCGTCTGGGCTCGGCTTTTCAGCCAAGCCCGGGCACCCCGGAGCGGGGGCGATTGTGCGGGTCAACGCGCACGCTTGGCAAGCCCGATGGCGCAAGAAAGCAGAGCTGTCGCAATGGCGAAGCTCAGCCGCAGACCACCCGCGGTGAAGACGGCGGCCATCGCTGACGCGCCGCTGATGAGGCCGAGGTTGCGCGACAGCGTCAGCAGGCCGGACACGACGCCACGCTGCTCGGCCGCCACGCCCGCCATGACGGCCGTGTTGTTGGCGGCCTGGAAGAGCGCATAGCCGGGCGTGACGATGACCAGCGGCCCCACGTAAGCAATGGCGCCGAGCGATGCGGGCAACAGCGCGATCAGCCCGCAGCCGGCCACCATCGCCGCGAGGCCCAGCAAGGCCATGCGCCGCGGGCCGAAGCGGTCCACCAGCCGGCCCGCGGGCACGCCGCTGAAGGCCGACACGACGGGGCCGATGGACATCAGCGCGCCCACTGCCGCCGCGCCCAGGCCCAGCGCACCGCTGAGGTGGAAGGGGCCGACAACGAGGGTGGCCATCATGACGGCTGAGACGGCGGCGTTCATAGCCAGGGCGCCGCTCAGGGCCGGGTCGCGCAGGCGCTCCAGCCTCACCAGGGGCGATGCGGCCCGGGCTTCGGTGCGAAGGAATATCAGCAGCCCGACGGCGGCGGCAGCGAGCAGGCCGAGGTGGCGCGTCATCGCCAGGGCAAAGGCCGCCAGCGTCAGCGCGAGCCACAGCGTGCCGGGCAGATCGAAGCCCGCCGCCCTTCCCTGCCCCGGGTCGGCGGGCAGACGCCGCCAGGCCAGCGCGAGGGCGAGCAGGCCCAGCGGCAGGTTGACCGCAAAGACAGCCTGCCAACCCAGGGCGCCGATCAGCACGCCGCCCAACGACGGCCCCAGCGCCGTGCCAACCGCCGACATCGTGCCCAGCAGCCCCATCGCGCTGCCGGTGCGCGCCTTGGGCAGGGCCGCGCCCACCATGGCCATCGCCAGCGCCATCATGGCCGCCGCGCCCACGCCCTGCAGCACGCGGGCGGCGATCAGCCAGGGCAGCGTGGGCGCCAGCGCGCAGAGCGCCGACGCGACGGTGAACAGCGCGACGCCGGCCAGCAGCACCCGTCGCCTGCCGGCCAGATCGCCCAGCCGGCCCGCGCCGACGATGAGGGTGGTCGTCGCGAGCAGATAGGCCAGCACCACCCACTGCACCTCGGCGAAGCCGGCGCCGAAGGCGGCAGCCAGCGTCGGCAGGGCGATGTTGGCGCTGCTGACGGCCAGGGACGGCAGCAGCGTGCACAGGGCCAGGCTGGCGAGTGCGCCGAAAACCGGCGCGGCGGGGGATGGAGCAAGGGTCGTGGCCGTCATGCCGCAACCTTAGGCATTGGCCGGACATAGCGGAAGACGCATCATCTGCACTTCATCAATGCACCAAACGCCATGCCAGACCCCGACCTCAACCTGCTGCTGACGCTGGACGCCCTGCTCACCGAGGGCAGCGTGGCCGGCGCCGCCCGACGGCAGGGGCTGAGCCCGTCGGCGATGAGCCGGTCCCTGGCCCGCCTGCGCGAGACCACGGGCGACCCGCTGCTGGTGCGCGCCGGGCGAGGGTTGGTGCCCTCGCCGCGTGCGCTGGAACTGCGCGAGCGCATCGGCGCGCTGGTGCAGGAGGCAAGGGCCGCGCTGCGGCCGGCAGCGGCATTGCAGTTGGACCGGCTGGATCGCGAGTTCACGCTGCGCACGCGGGAAGGCTTTGTCGAGAACTTCGGTGCGGCGCTGCTGGCACGCGTAAACGCCGAGGCGCCCGGCGTGCGCCTGCGCTTCCTGTCCAAGCCGGACCGCGACAGCACGCCGCTGCGAGACGGCCGCGTGGATCTGGAGACCGGTGTCGTCGGCAGCACGACGGGGCCGGAGCTGCGCGCCCAGACGCTATTCCGCGAACGCTTCGTCGCCGTCGTGCGCCCCGGCCACTCCCTGGCCCGAGGCAAGCCCACGGCCGCGCGCTACGTGGCCGGCCGCCACATCGCCATCTCCCGAGGCACCACGGCGCCGGGCCCGGTCGAAACCGCGTTGGCGACCCTGGGCTTGAGCCGCGACATCGTCGTCACCGTGGCCGGCTTCGCCGAGGCGCTGGCTTTGGCGCGCGCCTCCGACCTGGTCGCCACCGTGCCCGAGCGCCACACCGCGCATCTGCGTGAGGGCATGCCGGCCCTGGACCTGCCGCTTGGTCTGCAGCCCTTCGCCGTCTCGTTGATCTGGCATCCGCGCCTGGACGGCGACGCCGCTCATCGCTGGCTGCGCGGCTGTGTGCGCGAGGTCTGCGCCGCCAGCTAAAAAAGGCCGGCCACTTGCGCGGCCGGCCCAGGGCGCTGGAGCGCGCTCGAGGGAGAACCTATTCCTTGTCAGCCGGCATCGCACCGGGCATGCCATGCAGCGGCAGCGCACTGGCGCCGCCCTGCTCTGCCACCTTCCTGGCGGGCCTCTTTTCCCGAGTGAGGTAGCTGTAGAGCACCGGCACCACCACCAGCGTCAGCAGCGTGGAGGTGATGACGCCGCCGATGATGGCGCGGCCCATCGGCGCCTGGATTTCGCCACCATCGTTCAGCGCGATGGCCATGGGCAGCATGCCGAAGACCATGGCGGCCGTCGTCATGATGATGGGGCGCATACGGATGAGACCCGCCTGCAGCAGCGCGTCGGCAATCGTCGCGCCGGCCTTGCGGGCGTGGTTGGCGAAGTCCACCAGAAGAATCGCATTCTTGGTCACCAGGCCCATCAGCATGACCAGGCCAATCATCGAGAAGACGTTCAGCGTCGACCTCCACAGCAGCAGGGCCAGCATCACGCCAATCAGCGCCAGCGGCAGCGAGGCCATGATGGCGATGGGCTGCAGGAAGCTGCCGAACTGGCTGGCCAGCACGATGTAGATGAAGATCACCGCCAGGCCCATGGCCGCGAGCAGGCCGTTGAAGGCCTCGGCCTGCTGCTTGCCGGCGCCGTCCACCTTGAAGCTGACACCAGGAGGCAGCTGGGTGCTCTTGATGAGTTTTTGCACGTCGGCGTTCACGTCGCCGCCCGGGCGGCCCTGGACGCCGGCGAACACGGCCTCGCGGCGTTGCAGGTTCTCACGGCGGATGACCTCGGGGTTGAACACGGGCTCGATGGTGGCGACCTGGTCCAGCGTGATGGGCGCACCGTCCTTGGAGAAGGCCACCGGCAGCTTGCTCATCTGCTCGATGCGCTCGCGCTGCTCGCGCGGCAGGCGCAGCAGCACCTCGACCTGGTTGCCGTCGGGCGTGGTCCAGTAGGTGGCGACCTCGCCGTTGACGTAGGCGCGCAAGCTGGATGCGATCTGCGGCGCGGTCAGACCCAGCTCGCGGATGGCCGAGTCCTTCAGGCGCACGGCGAAGGCCGGCAGGCCGGGCTTGACGGTGGTGTCCACGTCGACGGCGCCGGGGATCTTCTTGATCTTCTCGACCAGGTCCTTGGCGGTCTGCGTCAGCACCTCGGGATCGGTGCCCAGGATGGTGATCCAGATCGGGCGGTCGAAGCCCACGCTGACCTCGATGCCGGGGATCTTGGCGATGTCGGCGCGGATCGCATCCTCGACCTCCTTCTGCGAACGCTTGCGCTCGCTGCGGTCGGTCAGAGAGATGTTCAGCGCGGCCTGGTTGCGGCCCGTGGACAGGCCTTCGCCGGTGCTGCCGACCACGGTCGAAACGGTCTTGATCTCGGGGTAAGCCTTGAGGATCTCCTCGATCTGCGCGACCTTGGCGCTGCCACGCTCGACGCTGGAGGCCACCGGCATGCGCAGGTTGACCTGCGTGAAGCCGTTGTCGGTCTGCGGCACGAACTCGCTGCCCACCAGCGGCGCCAGCATCAGCGCGGCAACGAAGCTGGCGACGGCACCCCACATGACCAGCCCGCGTGGCGTCAGCGTCGCGAAGCGCAGCACGCGGCTGGCACTCTTGTCGCGCCTGCCATTGGCGTCGAACGGATGGCCGTAGGCCGGGATGGGCGGCACGAAGACGCGGTAACGGCGGCCGGAGAAGGCCCAGCGGATGAGTCGCTCGTAGACGTTGTGCAGGTGCTCCATGGCCCAGTCGGTCGCGCGGATGGCATGGCCGAGCACCGGCCAATGCTTGATGCGGTTGTTGACCGGGTCGTGCCAGACCGAGGACAGCATCGGGTCCAGCGTGAAGCTGACGAAGAGACTGACCAGCACGGCCACCGCGACGGTGATGCCGAAGGGGTAGAAGAACTTGCCGATGATGCCGCCCATGAAGGCGACGGGCACGAACACCGCACAGATGGCGAAGGTGGTGGCCATCACGGCCAGGCCGATCTCGTTGGTGCCATCGGCGGCCGCGGTGTGGTGGTCCTTGCCCATAGCCACGTGGCGCACGATGTTCTCGCGCACGACGATGGCGTCGTCGATCAGCAGGCCGATGCACAGGGAGAGCGCCATCATCGTCATGAAGTTCAGCGTGAAGCCGAAGGCCTGCACGGCGATGAAGCTGGAGATCACGGCGATGGGCAGCGTCAGGCCCGTAATGATGGTGGAGCGCCAGCTGTGCAGGAACAGGAAGACGATGGCCACCGTCAGCAGTGCGCCCTCGATCAGCGTGTGCTTGAGGCCGGTCAGCGAACCCTTCACGAAGTCGGAGTTGGCATAGATCAGGCGCAGCTCGACGTCCTTGGGCAGCACCTTGCGCAGCTCCTCCATCGCGTCCTTGATGGCGTCGCCGGTGGCGACGATGTTGGCGTCCTGCTGCTTGAAGACGTTGAAGCTCACGGCCGGCTGGCCGTTGATGCGGGCGATGCTGTCGATCTCGCGCTCGCGCTCGACCAGGGTGCCCAGGTCGTTCAGCGTCAGCGCCAGGTTGCCGCGGCGGGCGACCACCATCTGGCCGAACTGCTTGGGGTCCTTCACGCGGCCTTCGACGCGCAGGATGGCATCGGAGGTGGAGTCGGACAGCAGGCCCACGGGCTGGTCGCTGTTGGCCTCGGCCAGGGCCTTGGCGATCTCGGCCGGCGTCACGCCGTAGGCGCGCAGGCGCAGCGGGTCGAGGTCGATGCGCACCTCGCGGCTGACCATGCCACCCACGTCCACCTTGGCCACGCCTTCGACTCGGCCCAGGCGCTTGGAGACGATGAGGTCGGCCATCATGGACAGCTCGCGGGCGCCGCGGGTCTGACTCAGCAGCGCCATGACGACGACGGGCTGGGCGTTGTCGGCCTGAAAGCGCGACACCGTCGGCGGCTTCACGTCCTTGGGGAAGGCGGCTTGCGCTGCGGCGACGCGGTCGCGCAGATCCTGCATCGCGCGGCCCATGTCGGTGTTCAGGCCGAACTCGACGCTGGCCTGCACGCGGCCCTCGAAGCTGCGCGACTGGATACGGTCGACACCGGCGATGCTGTTGATGGCTTCTTCCAGCGGCTTGGCGATCTCACGCTCCACGGCCTCGGGCGAGGCGCCGGGGTAGCGGATGTCGATCCAGGCACCGGGCAGCGAGATGTCGGGCATCTGCTCGACGCCCAGCTTGGAGTAGGAGAACAGGCCCAGCACACACAGGGCCACCATCACCATGGTCGCGAAGACCGGGTTCTGGATGGAAACGCGGGTCATCCACATGGCGCGCTCCTTACTGCTGCACAGGCGCCGAAGCGGCGCTGGCCACCTTGGCCGACTTGGCGGCCACGATGCTGGCCTTGTCGCCCTCACGCAGGTTGTCGAAGCGCGCGGCCAGCACCTGCGCCTCGGGCTTGAGGCCGTTCAGGATCTCGACGCGGCCTTCGCGGGCGTCGCTCCGGCCGGTGGTCACGATGCGGCGCACCAGTGCGCCGCCCTCGATCATCCAGACCTGCTCCTGACCGGAGTTGCGGCTGATGGCGGCCATGGGCACGGTCAGGCGCTGGGTGTCGTCGGCCAGCACCACCTTGGCCACGGCGTACTGGCCTGCGCGGTAGAGCTCCCTGGGGTTGTCCAGCACCAGCGTCACACCGATGGAACGCGTGCCCGGCTCGGCGGACGGCGCGATGCGGGCGATCTTGGCCTCGACCGGCTGGTCCACGCCCTCGACCTTCACCTGCACGGCCATGCCCGGCTGCAGGCGGCTCACCTCGTGGGTACCGACGAGGCCGGCCAGCTCCAGCCTGGCCAGGTCGACGATGGTCAGGATCTGCTGTTCGGCGGCCAGCTTCTCGCCCGGCAGCGCATGGCGCTTGGCCACGACGCCATTGATGGGCGACACGAGGCCGGCCTGGCGCATAGTGACCTGGCTGGTGTCGAGCTGGGCCTTGGCGGCATTCCAGTTGGCGCGGGCCGACTCGTAGGCGGCGCGCGAGTTGTCCAGCGCAGTCTGGGCAATGAAGTTCTTCGCCGCCAATCCCTCGTTGGCCTTGTAGCTGCGCTCGGCCTGCTCCATCTGGGCCCGCATGGCCTCCACGCTGGCGCCGCGCTCGGCGATGCGGTAGCGCAGCTCTTCGAGGTCGACCTGACCCAGCGCCTGGCCTGCCTTCACACGACTGCCCTCGCCGACGGCAAGACTGAGCAGGGTGCCGTTGGACTTGGCGCGCACGACCACCGTGCCCGGCGCCACCAGCGGGCCGCTGAATTCGATCAGGGCCGGCATGGCCGCCAGCGTCGGCTTGACGACCTCGCTGGCAACGAACTCCAGCGCCGGCTTGGCCTTCTCGTCACCCGGCTTCTTGGGGCCGTCGCCCTTGCTGGCCATGACGGCCACGCCAGCGCCACCAATCAACAGCACCACAGCGGCAATGCCGCCCAGCTTCACAGACTTGCGCATGACTCCCCCAGACACCTTCAGTTTCGAGACCTTTGCAGTCTAGAAATCAAGGTCTGACGGCGCAGCGGGCTTGTGACGAAACGCGGTTTGCGGGGGCTGAGCTGCACCGGCTGGCGATCAGCCCGGCGCAGGTGGCGACGAACTGCCGCTCAGAGCGGACGAGCTGCAGCGATGGGGTCGGTGGGCAGGGCCACGTCGCCGCACTGCGCCCTATGACGAAGGGCATGGTCCATCAGCACCAGGGCCAGCATGGCCTCGGCGATGGGCGTGGCGCGGATGCCCACGCAGGGGTCGTGGCGGCCGAAGGTTTCCACCACCGACGGGTTGCCGGCACGGTCGATGCTGGCCTTGGGACTGCGGATGGAGCTGGTGGGCTTGATGGCGATGCTGGCCACTATGTCCTGGCCGGTGGAGATGCCACCCAGCATGCCGCCCGAGTTGTTGCTGGCGAAGCCCAGCGGCGTCAACTCGTCGCCATGCTCGGTGCCCTTCTGAGCGACGACGCCGAAACCGGCGCCGATCTCCACGCCCTTGACGGCGTTGATGCCCATCAGCGCGTAGGCGATGTCGGCATCGAGCTTGTCGAACAGCGGCTCGCCCAGACCCACCGGCACGCCGGTCGCCTCGACGCGGATGCGCGCACCGACCGAGTCACCGGCCTTGCGCAGCGCGTCCATGTAGTCCTCCAGCGCCGCGATCTTGCTGGCGTTGGCCGCAAAGAAGGGGTTCTGGCCGACATGCTCCCAGCCTTCGAACGGAATCTCGACCTCGCCAAGCTGGGTCATGCAGCCGCGGAACTCGGTGCCGAACTTCTCGCGCAGCCATTTGCGGGCCACCGCGCCGGCGCCGACCATGGGCGCCGTCAGTCGCGCCGACGAGCGGCCGCCGCCGCGCGGGTCGCGCACGCCGTACTTGCGCCAGTAGGTGTAGTCGGCGTGGCCGGGGCGGAAAGTGTCGAGGATGTTGCCGTAGTCCTTGCTGCGCTGGTCGGTGTTCTCGATCAGCAGGCAGATGGGCGTGCCGGTCGTGACGCCCTCGTAGACGCCGGACAGGATCCTGACCTGGTCCGGCTCGTTGCGCTGGGTCACATGCCGACTGGTGCCAGGGCGGCGGCGGTCCAGCTCGGGCTGGATGTCGGCCTCGCTGAGCTGCAGGCCCGGCGGGCAGCCGTCGATGACACAGCCGATGGCCGGGCCATGGCTTTCGCCGAAGTTGGTGACGCGGAAGAGTTCGCCGAAGGTGCTGCCTGACATATGGGCTGAATTTTAGGCGGCCATCAAAAGCAAAAGCGGCCTCGCAAGGCCGCCTTGTCGGGTTGCGAATCTCAGAGCTTCGGCTCGGCCTCGGCGGGGTTTTCCTCGACCGGCCAGTCGCGGATGTAGGCCTTGAGCATGCGGTTCTCGAAGTCCTGACTGTCGACGACGGCCTTGGCGACGTCGTAGAAGGAGATGACGCCCATCAGCGTGCGGCCGTTCATGACCGGCATGTAGCGCGCATGCCGCCCCAGCATCATGCGGCGCACCTCGTCGATCTCGGTCTCGGGCGTGCAGGTCAGCGGCGCGTCGTCCATGACGGTGCGCACGATGGTCGCGCCCACGGCGCCGCTGTTCTTGACGACGGCCTGGATGACCTCGCGGAAGGTCAGCATGCCGACCAGGTCGCCATGGTCCATGACCACCAGAGAGCCGATGTCGCGCTCGGCCATCACGTCGATGGCGTCCTTCAGCGGCTGGTCCGGCGACACGGTGAACAAGGTGCCGCCTTTGACACGCAGGATATCGACGACTTTCATGGGGACCTCCATGGGAAAACTGCCAGCCAACATAGCACACAATCCCCGCGACTCCACACCATGAAAAACACCATGCCGGGCTTCGACACCCTAGCTTTGCATGCCGGCGCCACGCCCGATCCGGGCACCGGCGCGCGGGCGACACCGCTGCATCTCAGCACCTCCTTCGTCTTCGAGAACTCGGAGCACGCGGCTTCGCTGTTCAACATGGAGCGCTCCGGCCATGTCTACAGCCGCCTGTCCAACCCGACGACGGCCGTCTTCGAGGAACGCATGGCGGCGCTTGACGCCGGCGTCGGTGCGATTGCCACGGCCAGCGGCCAGGCAGCCCTGCACCTGGCCATCTGCACGCTGATGGGCGCGGGCGGTCATGTCGTCGCCAGCACGGCGCTGTACGGCGGCAGCCACAACCTGTTGCACTACACGTTGAAGCGTTTCGGCATCGAGACGACATTCGTGAATCCGCGTGATCTGGATGCCTGGCGCGCGGCCATCCGACCCGAGACGCGGCTGCTGTTCGGCGAGTCGCTGGGCAATCCGGGGCTTGACGTGCTGGACATCCCGTCCGTCAGCTCGATCGCCCATGAGGCTGGCCTGCCGTTGCTGGTGGACGCCACCTTCACGACGCCCTATCTGCAGCGCCCGGCCGAGCTGGGTGCCGATCTGGTCTACCACTCGGCCACCAAGTTCCTCTGCGGCCACGGCACTGTCGTCGGCGGCGTGCTGGTGGACGCCGGCAGCTTCGACTGGGACGCGGCGCACGCCCAGAGCGGCCGCTTTGCGACCCTGTGCGAACCCTATGACGGCTTCCACGGCATGGTGTTCAGCGAGGAGAGCACCATTGGCGCCTTCCTGTTGCGCGCGCGCCGCGAGGGCTTGCGCGACTTCGGCGCCTGCATGAGCCCTCACACCGCCTGGCTGATGCTGCAGGGGCTGGAGACGCTGCCGCTGCGAATGCAAAGGCATGTCGCCAACGCCCAGGCCGTCGCCGAGTTCCTGGCAGCGCAGCCGCTGGTCCAGAAGGTCGGCTATCCCGGCCTCGCCACCCACCCCGACCACGCCCTCGCCCAGCAGTTGCTTCCCCGCGGCGCCGGTGCCGTGTTCTCCTTCGACCTCCAGGGCAGCCGCGAACAGGGCCGCACCTTCATTGAGTCGCTCAAGCTCTTCTCGCACCTGGCCAACGTCGGCGATGCCAAGTCCCTCGTCATCCACCCGGCCAGCACGACCCACTTCCGCATGGATGACGCGGCGCTGCGCCAAGCCGGCATCGGCCCCGGCACCATCCGCCTGTCCATCGGCCTGGAAGACCCGGCCGACCTCATCGAAGACCTCAAGCGCGCCTTGAAGACTGCGACGAAGTTGGGGGCTGGGGCATGAAGCTCATCGTCAACGGCCACGAGGCCTATGCCTACACCGGCGGCAAGCCCTTCGACGCCGCCCTGCCCTGCGTCGTCTTCATCCACGGCGCGCTGAACGACCACAGCGTCTGGACCCTGCTGGCGCGCTGGTGCGCCCACCACGGCTACAGCGTGCTGGCCGTGGATCTGCCCGGCCATGGCCGCAGCGGCGGCCTGCCGCTGGCCAGCGTCGAGGCCCTGGGCCAGTGGCTGCACCGGCTGCTGGACGCCGCCGGCGTGACCAAGGCCGCGCTGGTGGGCCACAGCATGGGATCGCTGATCGCGCTGGAAGCGGCCGAGCGCGCCACGACCCTCGTCATGGTCGGCACGGCCTACCCGATGAAGGTGTCCGACGCGCTGCTGACGACGGCGCGCGAGCGGCCGCAGCAGGCCATCGAGATGGTCACGGCCTTTTCGCATTCGCTGCCCAGCGCCAAGCCCAGCTACCCCGGCCCGGGCGCCTGGCTGCGCGGCGGCGCGACGGCGCTGAAGCGCCGCATCCAGGCGCGGCAGCCGGCGCTGAACCTCTTCGAGCACGACTTCAAGCTCTGCGACGCCTATGCCAACGCCGAGGCCGCCGCGGCCCGCGTGGCATGCCCGGTCACGCTTGTCCTCGGCGCGATGGACCAGATGACCTCGCCCAAGCAGACAGCGCTGCTGCAAGCCTGGCTGAAGCCACGCGTGCATCGCCTGCCGGCCGGCCACGAGATCATGGCCGAGGCGCCGGACGCGATGCTGGCCGCGCTGCGCAGCGCGTTTCAGCCCAGCTCGTAGGCCTCTGCATCGGGGGCGCTCACGGCCCGCTGGTACTCCGCCGTCATGCCCGGCCAGATCGCAAAGATGCGGCCGCGCTCGTCGCGATACCAGGAGCTGCAGTGGCTCCACACCGAGCCTGCCAGGCGCTTCTGCACGGCCGCATCCTGCGCAGCGGCGGCGTCGGCCCGCACGCCGATCCAGCGCCGCCCCTCGCGCCGCACGCGCCGCATGCAGGCCAGCACATGCGCCACCTGCGGCTCGATGAAGAGCAGCGTCGAGGTATGCCCCGTGCCGGTGTTGGGGCCTAGCGTCAGGAAGAAGTTGGGAAAGCCCGGCACCGTCAGGCCGAAATAGGCGCTCGGTCCGGCGCGCCAGGCCTCGTCCAGCGTCTGCTCGCCCAGGCCGGTGATGCGCAGGCCGGCCAAAGGTCTCGCGGTATCGAAGCCGGTCGCGCAGACCAGCGTGTCGAGCGCGTGCTCGCGCCCGTCCTCGGTCAGCACACCGGCGGCCGTAACGGTGCGGATGGGCACTGTCACCAGTTCGGACTGCGGCAGCGCCAGCGCGCGGAAGTAGTCGTTGGAATAGATGATGCGCTTGCAGCCCAGCGGATAGCCCGGCGTCAGCCGCGCACGCAGCGCCGGATCGGCCACCTGACGGCGCAGATGGCCGGTGGCGGCGCTCGTCATCAGGCGCCGGGCCAGCGTGCCGTCGTCAAACCCGCGTCGGCCCATTTCCAGCACCTGCGTCCAGGCGCGGCGGGTCAGCGCCGCGTAGCCCGGCAGCCGCATCAGCCAACGGTCGAGGGCGCCGTAGCGCCTGTCGATGCGCGGCAGGACCCAGTTTGGCGTGCGCTGGAACAGCGTCAGACGCGCCGCCACGGGCGCCATGGCGGGCACCAGTTGCGACGCGGTTGAACCCGTGCCGATGACGCCGATGCGCTGGCCGGCCAGATCGGCACCTGCAGGCCAGCGCGCCGTGTGCAGCAACTGGCCGCTGAAGTTCGCCAGGCCCGGGATGTCGGGCCAGCGCGGCCGGCTCAGCGGCCCCATGCTGCAGACGAAGAAGCGCGCACCGATGACGCTGCCGTCGTCCAGCGTCAGCCGCCAGCGGCCGGCCTCCGCGTCGAAGCTGGCATCGACGACGGCGTGGCCGAGCCGGATGCGCGGCGGCAGGCCGTGCTGCGCCACCAGGCGCTGCTGGTAGGCATGGATCTCGGGCGCGTCGGCGAAGCGGTGCGTCCAGTGCGGGTTGGGCGCGAAGCTGAAGCTGTAGGCCGGTGCCGGTACGTCCACCTGGGCGCCGGGGTAGCGGTTGTCCCACCAGGTGCCACCGATGCCGGCGGACTTCTCGACGATGACGAAATCCTGGACGCCGGCGCGCTGCAGCTGGATGGCCATGCACAGGCCGGACATGCCGGCGCCAAGGATGGCGACCTCGAATTCGGCGGCGGCAGCAGCGCTCATCGGTTCATTGTTGCCAGGGCAAGCCCGCTTGCCGCTCGGGCCCAACCCGCGCTTGAATCGGCGCATGAGCACCGACCGTTTTTCCAGCTTCGCCGACTTCTACCCCTTCTACCTCGGCGAGCACAGCAACACCGTCTGCCGCCGCCTGCACTTTGTCGGCTCGACGCTGGTGCTGGTCTGCCTGTGGCAGCTGTTCACAACGGGTGCGCTGGCGTGGCTGCTGTACGGTCTGCTGTGCGGCTACGGCTTCGCCTGGGTCGGGCACTTCTTCTTCGAAAAGAACCGGCCGGCCACCTTCAAGTACCCGCTTTACAGCTTCATCGGCGACTGGGTGATGTACGCCGACATCTGGCGCGGACGGGTCAAGCTCTAGTTGCGCCAGGCGATGCCGAAGTTGGCGTAGGTTCCGTTGCGCTGCTGCGTGAGCGGGCTGTCCGCGGCCGGACCGAGCAGCCGGCTGGCGCCGGCACCGCCGAAGGCGAACCAGTGCTTGGACAGCGGCCGCGTGAAGCTCACGCCGGCATGCATGTCACGCAGGCCCGCGCCCGGCTCGTAGGCTGGCTTGCCACTCGTGGCGACGGCTGATTCCGGCACCCCGAAGTAGCTGCGCAGGTTGGTGGCATTGCCCGCCGAGACGCCGACCCCGCTGGCCCATTCCAGCGTCGGGCTGCGGTAGAAGCGCCAGCCGAGATCGACCCCGGCCGTGAACCCGCCCTTGCGGCCGAGCAGGTCTTGCGAAAGGCTCGCGCCGAGGTTCCAGTCGGCGGCCAGGCTGTAGTTGGCATAAAGCCGCGCGCGCAGCGTGCGCTTAACGTCGGGCAGGCCCTGGGTGGTGGTGGAGTCGCCGCTGCTGCGGCCACTGTCCACACGCAGCGCCACGCCCAGGTGCAGCTTGTTGGTATCGATCAGCAAGGTGCTGGCGCCGGCGCCGCCGGCATCGCGGCCGAAGCCGAGGATGGCGCTGCCGCCAGAGGTGCTGATGCGCCAGCGCCCCCACTGGAAGGCCCAAAGCGGCTTGAGCTTGGTCTGGCGCGTGCTGGCGCCGTCGTACTCGGGCCGGCTGGCCACCGACACCCCGAGCAGGTAGCGCGCAGCCTGGCTTTCGGGCTCCGGCTCGATGGGCTGGGCGAACACGGGCAGGGCCAGGGCCCCGGCGGCGACAACTGCAACGACAGACTTCATGCCGCCAGCCTAGCAGCCCCGGCTGTCCGTCGACTTTCAGGCCGGCTTCAGCTCGCGGGTCAGATTCGACAGCATATCGTCGACCATGGCGTCCAGGTCGTACTGCAGCCGCCAACCCCAGTCGGCCTGGGCGTGGCTGTCGTCGATGCGTTGCGGCCAACTGGCGGCGATGGCCTGGCGGAAGTCGGGCACGCAGTCCATCGTGAAGCCGGGCAGGCGGCGGCGAATGGAAGCGGCAATGCACTGCGGCGTGAAGCTGACGCCGGCGAGGTTGTAGCTACCACGCTGCTTGACTACCTTGGCCGGCGCGTTCATCAGCTCGATGGTGGCGCGCAGCGCATCGGGCATGTACATCATCGGCAGGGCCTGGTCTTCCTGCAGGAAACAGGTGTAGCGGCCCTCCTTGATGGCGGCATGGAAGATCTCCACGGCGTAGTCCGTCGTGCCGCCCCCCGGCGGCGTCTTCCAGCTGATGAGGCCGGGGTAGCGCAGGCTGCGCACGTCCACGCCGTGCTTGGCGTGGTACCAGTCGCACCAGCGCTCGCCGGCGAGCTTGGAGATGCCGTAGACCGTCGTCGGGTCCATCACGGTCGTCTGCGGCGTGTCGACGGCCGGCGTGTTGGGGCCGAAGGCGGCAATCGAGCTGGGCCAGAAGATCTTGTCCAGCTTCTCGTGCCGGGCCAGCTCCAGCACGTTCAGCAGGCCCTTCATGTTCAGGTCCCAGGCCCACATCGGGTGCTTCTCGCCGTTGGCCGACAGCGCCGCGGCGAGGTGGTAGACCTGCGTGATCTTGTGGCGCTTGACGACCGTAGCCAGTGCGCCGGCATCGGTCACATCCAGGGCCTCGTGCTGAAGCGCGGGCACCCGGCCCTTGGGGGCGAGGTCGCTGGTGATGACGGCGTCGTTGCCATGCAGCCTGGCCAGCTCCGTCGCCAGCTCGGTGCCGATCTGGCCATTGGCGCCAATGATGAGGATCTTCATTTGACGATCCCCAGCTCGCGGCCGGCCTGGGCGAAGGCGGCGACGGCCTTCTCCAGATGGTCGCGCTCGTGCACGGCCGAGATCTGCACGCGGATGCGCGCCTGGCCCTTGGGCACGACAGGGAAGAAGAAGCCGACGGCGTAGATGCCCAGCTCCAGGATTCGCGCGCTGAGCTTCTGCGCCATCACCGCGTCGTAGACCATGATGGGCACGATGGGATGGGTACCGGGCTTGATCTCGAAGCCGGCGGCCTGGATGGCCGCGCGGAAATACGCAGTGTTGGCTTCGAGCTTGTCGCGCAGGGCCGTCGAGCCTTCCAGCAGGTCCAGCACGGCGAGCGACGCGCCGGCAATGGCCGGGGCCAGGGTGTTGCTGAACAGGTAGGGGCGCGAGCGCTGGCGCAGCAGTTCGACAACCTCCTTGCGCGCGGCTGTGAAGCCGCCCGACGCGCCGCCCAGGGCCTTGCCGAAAGTGCCGGTGATGATGTCGATCTTGCCGAACACGCCGCGGTACTCGGCGGTGCCGCGGCCGGTCTTGCCCATGAAGCCGCTGGCATGGCATTCGTCGATGCCCAGCAGCGCGTCGTAGCGGTCGCACAGAGCACGGATCTTGTCGAGCTGGGCGATGGTGCCGTCCATGCTGAACACGCCGTCGGTGAACACCAGAGTGAAGCGGGCCCCCTTGTCCTTGGCTTCCTTGAGGCAACGCTCGAGGTCGTCGAGGTTGTTGTGCTCGTAGCGCCAGCGCTGGGCCTTGCACAGGCGGATGCCGTCGATGATGGACGCGTGGTTGAGCGCGTCGCTGACGATGGCGTCCTGCTCGCCCAGCAGCGGCTCGAACAGGCCGCCGTTGGCATCGAAGGCCGCGGCGTAGAGGATGGCGTCCTCACAGCCGACGAAGCGGGCGATGCGCTGCTCCAGCTCCTTGTGCAGGTCCTGCGTGCCGCAGATGAAGCGCACCGACGACAGGCCGAAGCCATGCGTGCGCAGCGCCTCGTGGGCGGCCTCGATGACCTTGGGGTGCGACGACAGGCCCAGGTAGTTGTTGGCGCAAAGGTTGATGACCTCGCGGCCATCGGCCGTCTTGACGACGGCGCCCTGGGGGCTCGTGATGATGCGCTCGGACTTGAACAGGCCGGCGGCACGGATGCCGTCGAGTTCAGCTTGCAGATGTTGGTAGAAGGCTTGGCTCATGGCGCCGCTCCTGGTGCACAATTCGGTAAATTGAACCTGTTCGATATATCGAACTTTCGTGCAGTATCTGAAAAACGTCTATCCACGTCAAGCATGAGCATGGACACCGAACCGCCCCGCGTGGGCGCTGCCCTGCAGGCCCTGCGCAGCAGCCGGGGTCTGTCGCTGGATGATCTCTCCAAGCGCGCCGGCGTGAGCAAGTCGATGTTGTCGCAGATCGAGCGCAACCAGGCCAATCCCACTGTGGCCGTGGTCTGGCGGCTGGCGAATGCACTGGGTGTGGAGATGGGCGAGTTGCTGGGCGGCGAACGTGCCGCGACGCCGGCCATCGAGACGGTGCCCGCCCACGCCACGCCGGGGCTGACCAGCCCTGACGGACTGTGCAAGCTGCGCATCCTGGGGCCCATCGAGCTGGCCGGGCAGTTCGAGTGGTACGAGCTCAGCGTGCAGCCCGGCGGCGTACTGGATTCGCAAGCCCACGAGCCCGGCTCCCGCGAGCACCTGAGCGTGCTGACGGGCAGCCTGGAGGTCACCGCTCAAGGGCTGACGAGCAAGCTCAAGGCCGGCGAGACGGCGCGGTACGCGGTGGACGGGCCGCATGCCATCCGCAATGGCACGAAGTCGGCAGCGACGGCGCTGCTGGTGGTTCTTCATCCGTAGACTGCAGCCTCCGCTCAAGGAGGCATGCATGCAGATCAACCGTCGCGCGACCCTGGCCACGCTGGCCGCCCTGCCACTGTTCCCCCACGCCGCGCAGGCCCAGGACAAGCCCATCCGCCTGCTCGTCGGCTTCCCTGCCGGTGGCGGCACGGACGCGATTGCGCGGCTGCTGGGCGAGGCGCTTCAGGCCTCCCTCGGCACGACGGTCCTCGTCGAGAACAAGCCCGGCGCCGGCGGTCAGATCGCGGCCCAGGCGCTGAAGACGGCGACACCCGACGGGACGACCTTTTTCGTCAGCCACGACCACACCATCTCCATCCTGCCGCTGGTGCTGAAGAACCCCGGCTTCGACCCGGCCCGAGACTTCGTGCCGGTGGCGGGCTTCGCGACCTTTGCCAACGCCCTGGCTTTGTCCGGAGGTACACCCGCGGGCAGCCTGCCGGAGTACATGACCTGGATGAAGAAGCAGGGCGGCCAGGGCAATGTCGGCGTGCCGGCGCCGGCCTCGGTGCCGGAGTTCCTCGTCAAGCTGCTGGGCGAGAAGAATGGCCTGAACCTGCTGGCCGTGCCCTACCGCGGCAGCGCGCCCATGATGGCCGACATGCTGGGCAACCAGATCAGCGCGGGCGTGGGCTCGGTGCCTGACCTCATCGCCAATCACCAGCAGAAGAAGCTGAAGATCGTCGCCGTCATGGGCCAGCAGCGCCAGGCCGTGCTGCCCGAGGTGCCGACCTTCGCGGAACTGGGCATCGCGGGCTTCGAGGAACTGCCCTACTACGGCGTCTTCGCGCCGGCCGGCACGCCGCCCGCCGTCGTCGAGCGCTTCTCGAACGCGCTGGCCGGTGTCATCGGCCAGCCCGGCGTGAAGGCGCGGTTGGCGGAGCTGGGCCTGTCGGTGGGCATGATGAGCTCGGCCCAGCTGGCCGCGCGCGAGCGGGCCTACTCGGCCGTCTGGGCCCGCCTCATCAAGGCCGGGGGCTTCCAGCCTCAGTGAGAAGCAGCCGGTCCAGCGTCAGCTGGGCCCAGTCGCCCTGCACCCACAGATTGGCCAGCAAGCCCTGGCGCTGGGCCAGGAAGGCGGCGAGCAGCGGCTCGGCCTGTGCACGCTCGGGCGCGCACAGCAACACCAGGCGCTGGGCGCCATCCTCTTCCAGCAGGCCGATCCAGTCCATGGCCTGCAGCTTGTCGATGACCGGCGCCAGCTGCAGCGGATCGACGCGCAGCACGCGGGCCAGGGCCAGATGCGGCAGGCCGCGCTGCCCGGCCTCGCGCACCCGCCAGAGCTCGCGCAGCACCTCCAGCGCCAGCGCCATGGGCTGGCCGGGCACGTCCGGCCGCAGATGTAGCCGGCCCGTCAGTGCAGGCGTGTTGGCCGCCAGGATGGCGCCCAGCAGCACGATGACCCAGCCCAGGTAGACCCAGATCAGAAAGACCGGAACGGTCGCGAAGGCACCGTACAGCGTCGAATAGGTCGGTACCTGCTTGACGTACCAGGCCAGCAGCGACTTCGCCAGGCTGAAGCCGATGGAGACGAAGGTACCGCCCAGCAGCGCATGGCGCCAGCGCACATGGGTGTTGGGCACGTAGTGAAAGAGGCCCGAGATCGCCAGGCCCAGCAGTACGACGTCGGCGCTGCCCAGGGCCGTGGACATGCTGGCCGGCATGGCCGTCAGATAGCCCTGGCCGACGCTGATCGCGTAGCTCGTCAACGTCAGGCTGCCACCCAGCAGCAGCGGCCCCAGTGTCAGCGCGGCCCAGTAGACGAGCACGCGCTGGGCCATGGGCCGCGGACGCTGCACGCGCCAGATGGCGTTGAGCGTGCGATCGATGGTCAGCATCAGCGCCAGCGCCGTGATGCCGAGGAAGACCAGGCCCACCACGCCCAGCTTGTTGGCCTTGGCCGCGAACTGCGTCAGCGCGCCCAGCACCGGCTTGGCGATGTTGGCCGGGATGAGGCTCTTCAGGAAGTACTGCTCCAGCGAGGCCTGAAAGCTGGAGAACATCGGGAAGGCCGTGAAGATGGCCAGCATCACCGTCAGCAGCGGCACCAGCGAGATCAGCGTCGTGAAGGTCAGGCTGCCGGCGGTGAGGCCCAGCTTCTCCTCGCGGAAGCGCTGGCGGAAGGTGTGCAGCGTCTGCAGCCAGGGCCAGGCCAGCAGCTCGGTGACGAAGTCGCTCGCAAAGGCGATGGGGTTGCGGGCGAGCGGCGCGTCGGGGTTGTCGGGCGTGGGCGGCGTTAGGGACATGGCTTCTATGATGCCGCAGCTATGCCCACCGCCCCCGAAAGAACCGAACCGCGCGCCAACGAGCGCCTGTCACGCAACCTGGCGCTGGCCAGTGTCGTCGCGCTGATCCTGCTGTGCCTCGCGTGGGAGCTGTGGCTGGCGCCGACCGGGCGCGGCACGCTGGCGCTGAAGGTGCTGCCGCTGCTGCCGGCGCCGCTCGGGCTGTGGCGCTACCGGATGTACACCTACCGCTGGGTGGCGCTGGCCATCTGGCTCTATGTGCTGGAGGGCCTGGTGCGTTCGACCAGCGAGGGTGGCCTCGGGCAATGGCTGGCGTTGGGAGAAGTCATGTTGAGCTTGGTCGCCTTCACGGCCTGCACGGCGCAGATCCGGCTGCGGCTGGCGGCGGCTAAGGCGGCATGAACGTCTTCCTCGACGCCCTGCACGAACGGCTCGGTGACGCCGGGCTGCTGATCGGCGGCGGCCTCGCAGCCTACGAGAACGACTGGCGCAAGCGCTATCCGGGCAAGGCGCTTGCGGTCGCACGGCCGGCGTCGACCGACGAAGTGGCGGCGGTGCTGCGCCTCTGTCATGAACACCGCGTGGCCGTCGTGCCCCAGGGCGGCAACACCGGCCTCGTCGGCGGCTCCACGCCCGATGACAGCGGCGGCCAGCTGGTGCTGAGCCTGTCGCGCATGAAGCGCATCCGCGCCATCGACGTGGCCAATGCCAGTCTGACTGCCGAAGCCGGCTGCGTGCTGGCCGAGGTGCAGGCAGCCGCGGCCGGTGCGGGCCTGCTGTTCCCGCTAAGTCTCGCGGCCGAGGGCTCCTGCACGCTGGGCGGCAACCTGGCAACGAATGCCGGCGGCACCCAGGTGCTGCGCTACGGCAATGCGCGCGAGCTGTGCCTGGGGCTGGAGGTCGTGACTGCCAGCGGCGAGGTCTGGCAGGGCCTCTGCGGCCTGCGCAAGGACAACACCGGCTACGACCTGCGCGACCTCTTCATCGGCAGCGAGGGCACGCTGGGGGTCATCACCGCGGCGACGATGAAGCTCTATCCGCAGCCCAAGGACAGGCTGACCGCCCTCGCCGCCTGCGCCTCAATGGAGGACGCCGTCTCCTTGCTCGGCCTGGCGCGCGAGCGAGCCGGCGATGCACTGACGGGTTTCGAGGTCATGAACCAGGCCTCGCTGGCCCTCGTCGCGCGCGAACTGCCTCAACTCGCCCAGCCCCTGCCCGGCGCACCGTGGACGGTGCTGCTGGAACTCTCGGATGCCGAGAGCGCCGAGCATGCGCACGGTGTCTTCGAGGGCCTGCTGGAGGCCGCCGTCGAGCGCGGCTGCGTGCTGGACGCAGCCATTGCGCAGAACATCCAGCAGGCCAAGGCCTTCTGGCATCTGCGCGAATCCATCCCGCTGGCGCAGGCCCAGGCGGGGCTGAACATCAAGCACGACATCTCGCTGCCGGTGTCGGCTATTCCCGCCTTTGTCGCGCAGACGGACGCCCTGCTTTCAAGCTACTTGCCCGGCGTCGAGGTCATCGACTTCGGGCATCTTGGCGACGGCAATCTGCACTACAACGTGCAGGCGCCGGCCGGCGTGGCGCCGGCTGAGTTCCTGGCCGCGCACGAGACGGCGATCAACGAGAAGGTCTACGACGCCGTGCAACGCCTCGGCGGCTCGATCTCGGCCGAGCACGGCATCGGCCGGCTCAAGCGCGAGGAACTCGCTGAGCGCAAGGACCCCACGGCGCTTGCGCTGATGCGGGCGATCAAGCGGGCGCTGGACCCGCTCGACCTGCTCAACCCCGGGCGGGTGCTTTGAAGGCGAAACCCAGCGTCAGCCACTGAAGCAGCGTGGCCGGACGACGCACCACGCGCATCAGCATCCGGAACACGAAACGAACCATCACCAGCGCCAGCACGGCCTCGATCAGCGTCAGCACGAAGGCGCCGACCATCGTGAAGCGCGGTGTGCGGCGATGGAACTTGGCCAGCGCGTGGTCGCGCGCGATCTCGATGCTGTCGTAGAAGGTCGGCACGATCAGCAGCGTCAGCAGCGTCGACGTGATGGTGCCTCCGATGATGGCCACGGCCATCGGGCGGTAGAACTCGCCGCCCTCGCCCACTCCGATGGCCACCGGCATCATGCCGGCGATCAACGCCAGGGTCGTCATCAGGATGGGACGGAAGCGCTTGCGGCCAGCATGCATCAGCGCCTCCTCGCGGTCCACGCCGGCCGCCTCCTCCTGGCGCGTCGCGTCCAGCAGCAGAATGGCGTTCTTGGCCACCAGGCCCATCAGCATGATGACGCCGATCAGGCTCATCAGATTCAGCGTGCCCCCGGTGATGATGAGGGCCAGCACGACGCCGATCAGCGACAGCGGCAGCGACATCATCACGCCCAGCGGCGCGGTGAAGCTGTTGAACTGGATGACCAGCACGAAGTACATCAGCGCGATGCCGGACAGCAGCGCGGTGATCATGGCGGTGAACACCACCTGCTGGTCGCGCGCCGCGCCGGCCAGCTCGATGCCGAAGCCGGGCGGGAACTCGATCTTCTCGGCCAGCTTCTTGGCCTCGGACGTGATCTCGCCGGGCGAGCGGCCCTGGGCGTTGGCGCTGACCGTGATGGTGCGCTTGCCGTCGCCGTGCTGGATCTGGCCCGGGCCCTTGCCCATGGTGACGGTGGCGATCTGGTCCAGCGGCACCATGCGGTTGGTGCCCGCCACGGCGATGGGCAGGCGCTCGATGTTGGCGGCGTCCACGCGGTCGCTGGGGTGCAGGCGGATGGACACGTCGCGCGTCTCGCCGGTCGGGTCGACCCAGTCGCCGGCCTCGACGCCGGCAAAGGCCACGCGCAGCGCCTGGGCGGCATCGTTCACCGAGATGCCCATCTGGTTGGCCAGGCCCCGGTCCAGCTCGATCTGCAGTTCGTTCTGCGGGTCCTGCTCGGAGTAGCCGATGTCGACCGCGCCCTTGATGCCCGCCATGGTCTTCTGGAAGTCCTGCGTGATCTGCTGCAGCTTGCGCGTGTCGGTGCCGTAGAAGCGGATCTGAACGGGCTTTTGCGCGCCGTTGTTCAGGTCGTCGAGCACAACGTACTCGGCGCCGACGAGGCGGGACACCTTCTCGCGCAGTTCCTTGGCGATCTGGGCGGCGGACCGCTGGCGCTCGGTGCTCTTGCCGATGTCCACATAGATGCGGCCGCCGCTGGCGTTCGGGTAGGCCGTGGTGGCCTTGGTTTCCTTCATCGTCGAGGCCAGGGCCGCGGCGGCGTCGAGCTTGAGCTTGGAGTAGTCCAGGCTGCTGGACGCCGGACTGCGCACCTCGATGGCCAGGAAGCCGGCGTCGGCCTGCGGCAGGAAGCTGGAGCCCCCCACCGTGGCCTGCAGCGTGATGGCGCCGACGAAGCTCAGCACCGCGAAGGCGGCCATCCAGCGGCGATGGTGCAGCGCCCAGGCGATCACGTGGCCATAGCCGTTGGCGACGCCGTCGAACCAGTGGTTGAAGCGTTCCAGCAGCTTGGAAAAGCCCTTCTTGGGTTGCTCGTGGTAGCCCGGAGGATCACCCCAGTAGGCCGACAGCATCGGGTCCAACGTGAAGCTGATGATGAGGGACACGATGACCGAGGCCACGACCGTCAGCGCAAAGGGCTTGAACCACTGGCCGGGGCCATTGCCCATGAAGGCCACGGGCACGAAGACCGCCACGATGGCGAAGGTGGTCGCGGCGACGGCCAGGCCGATCTCGGCCGTGCCCTCGCGCGCCGCCGTCACGCGGTCGCTGCCGCGCTCCATGTGGCGCACGATGTTCTCTCGCACGACGATGGCGTCGTCGATGAGCACGCCGATCGCCAGGCTCAAACCCAGCAGGCTCATGAAATTCAGCGAGAAGCCCATCAGCCAGACGGCAATGAAGGCGGCCAGCACCGAGGTCGGCAGCGACAGCGCTGTGATCAGCGTCGAGCGCCAGCTGTTCAGGAAGGCGTAGACAACGAAGATGGTCAGCGCCGCGCCGAAGACCAGCGCATCGGTGACGTTGTGTAGGCTGTTCTCGGCGTCCTTGCCGCCGTCCTGCGTGATCTCCAGCGTCGTACCCTTGGGCAGTTCCTTCTCGATCTCCTTGACGAGCTTGCGCGAGTCGTTGGCGACGCTGACGGTGGACGCGTCGCGCGAGCGCGTGATGGAGATGCCGACGTTGGGCCGGCCGTTGCGCAGGCTGTAGCCGGTCATCTCGGCAAAGCCGTCCTGCACCTCGGCCACCTGGCCCAGGCGGATGACCTGGCCGGCGTTGCGCTTGATGATCATCTGCTCGAATTCGCTCGGCGACTCCAGCCGACCGAGCAGCCGGATGCTCTGGTCTTCCAGCGTGCCCCGCACCTTGCCGACCGGGGCCGTCGTATTCTGCGCGCGCACGGCGTTCAGCACCTCGGTGACGGACACACCGAACTCGCGCAGCTTCTCGGCTCGCAGCAGGATGGACAGCTCGCGCTTGAGCGCGCCGTTGACGCTGACGGTGGACACGCCGGCAATGCCGCGGAAGCGCTCGGCCAGCTTGTCTTCGGCCAGGCGGCTGAGCTGGGCATGGGTCAGCGTCGTGCTGGACAGCGACAGCTGCAGGATGGGCTGGGCGCCCGGATCTGCCCTCGTGATGATGGGCTCACGCATTTCGATGGGCAGCTTGTAGCGAACCGTGGCGATGGCATTGCGCACCTCATCGGCGGCCTCGATCATGTTCTTCGAAAAGTCGAAGACCAGCACGATGGTGGCGCCGCCCTCGCGCGACGTGGAGTTGGAGCGGTCCACGCCCGAGATGCTCTGCAGCGCCTTCTCGATGCGGTTGACGACCTCGCGCTCGGCCGTCTCGGGCGAGGCGCCGGGGTAGGTGATGTTGACGACGAGCACCGGTGGCTCGACCTCGGGAAACTGGTTGACCTTGAGCTTGGACAGCGCCAACAGGCCCACCAGCATCAGCCCGATGACCATGACGACGGTCGCGACGGGCCGGCTGATGCTGAAGTTGGACAGGAACATCGGGGACCTCCTGCTTATTTGCTGGCGGTGGGCGTGGGTGCCGCCGCGGCGACGGCAGACGCAGCGCCAGCCCCGGCTGCCACCCGCTGCACGGATGCGCCGTCGGTGAGGTTGCCGGTGGGGGCGCGCAGCACCTGGTCACCCAGGGCCAGTCCGGAGACGACGACGACCTCGCCGCGACGGTCGTCGCGCTCGCCCAGCGTCACGGCCACCTTCTTCAGCTGGTTGCCGGTGACCTTCCAGACGAAGGCGGCGTCGCCCTGACGCTGCACCGAGCCCTCGGCCAGCACCAGCGCCTTGCGATCAGTGCTTTCGACGCGGCCTTCGGCGTAGAGGCCGGCCACTTGCGGCGCCTTGGCGCGGTCGTTGAACTCGGCGATGACCTCGACCTGGCGCGTCGTCGCGTTGGCGGAGGCATCGACGCGCGCCAGCTTGCCGCGGAACTCGGCATCGCCGAAGCCGTTGATGCGAAAGGCCACCGGCTGGCCGAGCTTGAGCTCACCCAGGCGGTCGGCTGAGATCTGGCCCTCGAAGCGCATCGAAGCCGGGTCGATGACCTTGACCAGTTCGCGGCCGATCTGGACGGTGTCGCCGACGGAGGTCTTGCGCTCGCTGACCACGCCGTCGAACGGTGCCCTCACCTCGGTGCGCGAGACCTGCTGGCGGGCGGTCACGGCGCGCGCCTTGGCAGCAGCCAGCTCGCTCTGGGCGGCGTTGCGGCGCACCTCGGCGTCTTCAAGACCCTGCATGGAAATCATGCCCTGCTGGTTCAACGTGCGCTGGCGGGCCAGCACGCGCTCGGTCTGCTCAAAGCTCTGCTGGGCGGCGCGCAGCGCCTCCTCGGCGGAGGTCAGGCTGTCGCGGATGGCGGTGGGGTCCAAGCGGATGATGAGGTCGCCCGTGCGCACGCGCTCGCCATTGTCCTTGGCCACCTGCAGCACGACGGCCGCCACCTCGGCGCGCAGGTCGGCACGGCGCGCCGGCTGGATGGCGCCGGTGATGACGGGCGCGCCGATCAGGCCGCTCTGGCCGACCTCACGCAGGTCCTCGGGCGCCAGCAGCAGGGGAGCGGCCGTCTTTGCAGCGGCCTTGGCCTCGTCGGGCTTGCCGCCCTTGTTGCAGCCGGTGAGGATCAGGGCCAGCGTCAGGGCGGCGAGGAGGGGCGTTGCACGCGTCATGGCGAGGTTTTCTCTGGAGGACAGGGACGGGCGGATCAAACGGCCAAGCTTAACGGCGTGGCAATGCTTTGCCAGAGGTCATGCACGGGATGAAACACGGATGAAACCCGCCCCACCGGGGGCGCCCGCCGGGCTCAGGCGGGCTGCCAGTCCAGCGGCCAGCCGCCCTGCTGCCAGCGCTGCAGCCACAGCAGGCCGATGAGGGTCTTGGCGTCGGTGAGTTCGCCGCAGGCGGCGAGCTGGTCAAGCTCGGCGGCGCTGTGCGTGACGAGTTCGAGGAACTCGCCCGCGTCCAGCTTCTGCACGCCTTTCGAGAGGCCGCGAGCGAAGTAGATGTGGATGCCTTCGTCCGAATAGGCGATGGCGTTGTGCAGCACGCCGGCATAGGCCCACTCGGCGGCGCGGTAGCCGGTCTCCTCGGTCAGCTCGCGCTGGCCGCAGACGAGCGGGTCCTCGCCGGCGTCGAGCTTGCCGGCCGGGAACTCCAGCATCACCCGGCCCATGGGGTAACGGTACTGGCGCTCCATTAGCAGGCGGCCGTCGTCCAGCAGCGGAACGACCATGACGGCGCCGGGATGGCGGATGAATTCGCGGCTGGCGGTGCTGCCGTCGGGCAGCGTCACGCGGTCGCGGCGGACGTCCAGGAAATGGCCGCGGTAGACCTGGCTGGACTCGAGCTGGCGCTCGACGAGATGCTCGTCAGTCTCTGCCACGACGCAGATACCGCCAGACGAAGCCGGGGAAGCCCAGCGTGATGAAGAGGCAGGCTGCGGCGGCGTAGAACTCCCAGCCCTGCGGATGGCGCTGGCCGATGCGCGCCTCCAGCAGCGAGCCCAGGCCGAAGGTCAGCGCCGCCATCAGCACCAGCTCCAGCAGCCGCCACCACGCCGGCTTGGGCGAACGGCGCGGGCCGACGAGCAGGAGGCGCTCGTTGAAATAAGGCAGGTTGGCCGCCACCACGGCCGCGACGAGGACCAGCCAGACCGCTGCAGACTGGTCCATCGGCCGGATCAGGTCGCGAGGGCCTTGACGATGGCCTGGGCGCACAGGGCCATCAGGCCACCGGGCAACAGGCCGAACACCAGCATGGCGGCACCGTTGAGCGACATGACGAAGCGCACGTCGGCAGGCGCGGCGATGGGCGCGGTGTCGGTCGGCTCGTCGAAGAACATGACCTTGACGACACGCAGGTAGTAGAACGCGCCGATCAGCGACACGACGACCGCGAAGATGGCCAGGTAGAGGTAGGCATCCACATGCGTGGACACCAGCGCCTGCAGCACGGCCAGCTTGGCGTAGAAGCCGACGGTCGGCGGCACGCCGGCCAGCGAGAACATGAACAGCGTCATGACGAGCGCGAACCAGGGGCTGCGCTTGGCCAGGCCGGCCAGGTCCTTGATCTCTTCCGCTTCATGGCCCTGGCGCGACAGCAGGATGACCATGCCGAAAGTGCCTAGCGTCGTCAGCACGTAGGTGACGGCGTAGAACATGGCCGAGCTGTAGGCGTTGGCGGCCGACAGCGTGTTGTTGTTGACCACGCCCGCCGTCATGGCCAGCAGCATGAAGCCCATGTTGGCGATGGTGGAGTAGGCCAGCATGCGCTTGAGGTTGGTCTGTGCGATGGCGGCGAGGTTACCGACCAGCAGCGACATGACGGACAGCACGACCAGCATCTGCTGCCAGTCCACCGCCAGGCCGATCATGCCTTCCACCAACAGGCGGATGGTAATGGCGAAGGCGGCCAACTTGGGCGCGCCGCCGATCAGCAGCGTGACGGCGGTCGGTGCGCCCTGGTAGACGTCCGGCACCCACATGTGGAAGGGCGCGGCACCCAGCTTGAAGGCCAGGCCGGCCACGACGAAGACGACGCCGAACACGAGCACGGCGCGGTTGGGCGCGCCCTTGGAGATGACGTCGAAGACTTCGGGGATGCTCAGCGAGCCGGTGGCGCCGTACATCATCGACAGGCCGTACAGCAGGAAGCCGCTGGCCAGGGCGCCGAGGACGAAGTACTTCATCGCGGCTTCCGTCGACACGGCGTGGTCACGGCGCAGGGCCACCAGCGCGTAGAGCGACAGGCTCATCAGTTCCAGGCCGAGGTAGATGACCAGGAAGTTGTTGGCCGACAGCATGACGCTGATGCCCAGCAGCGAGAACAGGCTGAGAATGAATAGCTCGCCCTTGAGCATGTCGCGCGAGGCAGCATAGGGGCGTGCGTAGACCAGCGTGATCAGCGTGGCGACGCAGGCGAAGCCGGCGAGCAGATGCCCCATGGGATCGGCGACGACCATGCCCTGCATGGCGTAGGTGGTCAGGCCGGCATCGAAATAGCTGAAGTGCAGACCGGCCACTACGGCCAGCGTCAGCTGGGTCAGCCAGTAGGTCGGGCGGCGCTGTTCGTCGGTGACCCAGAGGTCCACCAGGGCGACGACGCAGCCCATCGCCAGCAGCAGGATTTCGGGATAGATCGCGAGCCAGTTCATGTCGTTCATTGTTTTGCCTCGGCTCCGGATCAGCCCGGGATCTTGCTGACCGCCACATGCTGCAGCAGCTCGGTGACCGAGTTGTGCATCACGTCGGTGAAGGGCTTGGGATAGAGGCCCATGTACAGCGTTGCCACGGCCAGCAGGGCCAGCATGATGAATTCGCGCTTGTTGATATCGGTCAGCGCACGGACATCGTCGTTGGCGATGTCGCCGAAGTAGACCCGCTTGATCATCCACAGCGTGTAGGCCGCACCGAACACCAGAGCCGTCGCGGCGATGCCGCCCAGCCAGAAGTTGGCCTTCACGGTGCCGAGGATGACCATCCACTCGCCGACGAAGCCGGCCGTGGCGGGCAGGCCGCAGTTGGCCATGCCGAAGAAGACGGCGAAGGCTGCGAACTTGGGCATGGTGTTGACGACACCGCCGTAGGACGCGATCTCACGCGAGTGCACGCGGTCGTAGAGCACGCCGATGCACAGGAACATGGCGCCCGACACGAAGCCGTGCGAGATCATCTGCACGATGGCGCCGGACACGCCCAGCTCGTTGAAGATGAAGAAGCCCAGCGTCACGAAACCCATGTGGGCGATGGACGAGTAGGCCACCAGCTTCTTCATGTCCTTCTGCACCAGCGCGACGAGGCCGATGTAGACGACGGCGATCAGCGACATCGCGATGATGAGCCAGGACCATTCACGGGCGGCGTCGGGCGCGATGGGCAGCGAGAAGCGCAGGAAGCCGTAGCAGCCCAGCTTCAGCATGATGGCGGCCAGCACGACGGAGCCACCGGTGGGCGCCTCGACGTGGGCGTCGGGCAGCCAGGTGTGCACCGGCCACATCGGCACCTTGACCGAGAACGCAGCCAGGAAGGCGAAGAACAACCAGGTCTGCGCGCCCCCCGCCAGCGGCAGCTTGTGCCAGGTCTGGATGTCGAAGCTGCCGGCCGACTGGTAGTACAGGTAGAGCAGCGCGACCAGCATCAGCAGCGAGCCTGCCAGCGTGTAGAGGAAGAACTTGAAGGCCGCGTAGACACGGTTCGGGCCACCCCAGACGCCGATGATGATGTACATCGGGATCAGTGTCGCCTCGAAGAACACGTAGAACAGCATGCCGTCCAGCGCGCTGAACACACCCACCATCAGGCCCGACAGGATCAGGAAGGCGCCCATGTACTGGTTCACGCGCGTCTCGATCACTTCCCAAGCCGAAATCACGACGATGACAGTGATGAAGGCCGTCAGCGGCACGAACCACATCGAGATGCCGTCCACGCCCAGGTGGTAGTGGATGTTGAAACGCTCGATCCAGGCCTGGTTTTCGACGAACTGCATCGCAGCGGTCGTCGTGTCAAAGCCGGTGATCAGCGGAATCGTGACGAGGAAGCTCGCCACCGCCGCTGCCAGCGCCATCCAGCGCGTGGCGTTCGCCTGTTCGTCGCGGCCGAGCGCCAGCAGCAAGGCGCCGCAGACGATGGGCAGAAAAATCGCAAGACTCAGCAACATTCTTGTTCTCCGCCTCTCGCTCAGAACCCGAACAGGGCGTTGAACTGGGGCTTGATATAGGGCCAGAGCTGCCAGGTCATCAGCCCCGTGACGCCAAGGATCATCACGAGGGCGTACCAGTACAGGTAACCCGTCTGCAGGCGGCGCACCAGGCCGGCGATGCCGCCCACGACCTTGGCCGAGCCGTTGATGATGAGGCCGTCGATGAGGCCGGCATCACCGCCCTTCCAGAGGCCGACGCCGATGGCACGAGCCAGCCGAGCCAGCACGTTCTCGTTGAACCAGTCCATGAAGTACTTGTTCTCGAGGATGACGATGACGGGGCGCAGCACCTTGGCCAGCGTCGCCGGGATGCTCGGCGCGACCATGTAGAAAACATAGGCCGTGACGACACCGGACAGGGCGAGCCAGAACGGCAGCGCCGTCAGGCCGTGCAGGGCCATTGCAGCGGCACCATGGAATTCTTCGGCCAGTTCCTCCATCGCCGGATGGGCGTGCAGGTTGACGAGGATCGCGTCCTTGAAGAAGTCGCCGAACAGCATCGGCTGGATGGTCATGAAGCCGATGACGACCGACGGGATGGCCAGCAGCACCAGCGGCACGGTGACGACCCAGGGCGACTCGTGCGGCGTATGCGCGTGGCCATGATCGCCATGGTCATCGTCGTGGTGGTCGTGCTCGCCCGGGAAGGGCTTGTGGTGGAAGTGCTCCTTGCCATGGAAGACCAGGAAGTACATCCGGAAGGAGTAGAAGGCGGTCACGAACACGCCGACGATGACGGCGAAGTACGCGAACTGTGCGCCTGGCAGATGGCTGGCGTGCACGGCCTCGATGATCGAGTCCTTCGAGTAGAAGCCCGAGAACAGCGGCGTGCCGATCAGGGCCAGCGAACCCAGCAGCGACGTGATCCAGGTGATGGGCATGTACTTGCGCAGACCGCCCATGTTGCGGATGTCCTGGTCATGGTGCATGCCCATGATGACGGAGCCAGCGCCGAGGAACAGCAAGGCCTTGAAGAACGCGTGCGTCATCAGGTGGAAGACCGCGACCGAGTAGGCCGAGGCCCCAAGGGCGACGGTCATGTAGCCCAACTGCGACAGCGTGGAGTACGCGACGACACGCTTGATGTCGTTCTGGATGATGCCGAGGAAGCCCATGAACAGGGCCGTGATGGCCCCGATGACCAGCACGAAGTTCAGCGCCGTGTCGCTCAGCTCGAACAGCGGCGACATGCGCGCCACCATGAAGATGCCGGCCGTCACCATCGTCGCGGCGTGGATCAGCGCGGAGATGGGCGTCGGGCCTTCCATGGAGTCAGGCAGCCAGACGTGCAGCGGGAACTGCGCCGACTTGCCCATGGCGCCGATGAACAGGCAGATGCAGGCGACGGTCAGCAGCGCCCAGTCCGTGCCCGGGAACAGCATCTGCGCCAGCAGGTCCTTCTTGGCGAAGGTCTCGGCGTAGCTCAGCGAGCCTCCATAGGCCACCAGCAGGCCGATGCCGAGGATGAAGCCGAAGTCGCCGACCCGGTTGACCAGGAAGGCCTTCATGTTGGCGAAGATGGCCGTCGGCTTCTTGTACCAGAAGCCGATCAGCAGATAGGACACCAGGCCCACCGCTTCCCAACCGAAGAACAGCTGCAGCATGTTGTTGCTCATGACGAGCATCAGCATGCTGAACGTGAACAGCGAGATGTAGGAGAAGAAGCGCTGGTAGCCGTCGTCCTCTTCCATGTAGCCGATGGTGTAGATGTGCACCATCAGCGACACGAAGGTCACCACCACCATCATCATGGCCGTCAGGCCATCGATGAGGAAGCCGACTTCCATCTTCAGGTCGCCGAGCGTCATCCACTCGTAGACCGTCTCGTTGAAGCGGGCACCGTCGACGGCGACGCTGTACAGCGTCATCGCCGAGATGATGAAGGCCACGAGCACACCGAGGATGGTGGCCATGTGCGAGCCACGGCGGCCGATGGTCTTGCCGAAGAAGCCGGCCAGGATGGCGCCCGCCAGCGGCGCCAGCGGCACCGTCAGCAGCAGGTTCTGGGAGAGTTGTGCAGACATCTTTTTCTCAACCCTTCAGCGCGTCGAGTTCCTCGACGTTGATGCTGGCCCGGTTGCGGAACAGCACGACCAGGATGGCCAGGCCGATGGCCGACTCGGCCGCCGCAACGGTCAGGATGAAGAACACGAAGACCTGGCCACCCATGTCGCCCAGGTAGTGCGAGAAGGCGACAAAGTTCAGGTTGACCGCCAGAAGCATCAGCTCGATGGCCATCAACAGCACGATCAGGTTCTTGCGGTTCAGGAAGATGCCGATCACCGACAGCGCGAACAGCATCGCGCCCAGCGTCAGGAAGTGGCCCAGGGTCAGTCCAGCGGCGCCGATCATGCCTGGCCTCCTTCGGTGGGTGCGGCGGGGGCGGCAGCCACGGTGGGCGCCATCTTCACGATCTTCAGGCGGTCGGCCTTGGTGACCTTGACCTGCTCGGACGGGTCCATGGCGCGCGAGTCCTTGCGGCGGCGCAGCGTGAGCGCGATGGCGGCGACGATGGCCACCAGCAGGAGCACGGCGGCGATCTGCAGCGGGTAGAGGTAGCTCGTGTAGATCTCGATGCCCAGCAGCTTGGTGTTGCCTTGGCTGATCTGGGCGGCGGTAGCCACCGGCGCGTCGGACAGCTGGAAGCCGCCCATCAGCACGATGCCCATCTCGAAGGCGATCAGCGCACCGATGACGGCCGCGACGGGCAGGTGTTTCCAGAAACCCTCACGCATGCTGTCCGTGTTCAGGTCCAGCATCATGACGACGAACAGGAACAGCACCATGACGGCGCCGATGTAGACGAGCACCAGCGCAATGGCCAGGAACTCGGCCTTCAGCAGCATCCAGATGCAGGACGCCGTGAAGAAGGAAAGGATCAGGAAGAGCGCCGCGTGCACGGTGCTGCGCGCCGTGATGACACGGAACGAACTCACCAGCAGGATGCCGGAGAAGACGTAGAAGAGGATGGTCGTGATGTCCATACGTATCCAGGCCAGCTGAGCTGGACCGCTGCGGCCGGTGGCCAGTCAGCGATCAGCGGTACTTGGCGTCCGCCTCCTTTTGCGCAGCAATTTGCGGCTCGTACTTGTCGCCAACGGCCAGCAGCATGTCTTTGGTGAAGTACAGGTCACCGCGCTTCTCGCCGTGGTATTCGAAGATGCTCGTCTCGACGATGGAGTCCACCGGGCAGCTCTCTTCACAGAAGCCACAGAAGATGCACTTGGTCAGGTCGATGTCGTAGCGAGTCGTGCGGCGACTGCCGTCGGCGCGCACGTCGCTCTCGATGGTGATGGCCATCGCGGGGCAGACGGCCTCGCAGAGCTTGCAGGCGATGCAGCGCTCTTCACCGTTCTCGTAGCGGCGCAGCGCGTGCAGGCCGCGGAAGCGCGGGCTCAGCGGCGTCTTCTCTTCCGGGAACTGGATCGTGATGTTGCGCGACAGGAAGTGCCGGCCGGTGAGCTTCATCCCCTTGAGCAGTTCCCAGAGGAAGAAGGTCTTCGCGAAATTCGTGATTGCAGTCATGGGCGCCGCCTCACTTCCAGATGTTGAACGGCGTCTGCATCCAGGCACCGACAACGACCAGCCAGATCAGCGTGATGGGAATGAAGATCTTCCAGCCCAGACGCATGATCTGGTCGTAGCGGAAGCGCGGGAACGTGGCGCGCACCCACAGGAACATCGTGACGACGAAGAAGGTCTTGCCGAACAGCCAGGCCCAGTTCCAGAACGCCATCGTGTGCTGGATGAAGTCCGGCGTCTGCATGCCGAACAGGCTCCAGGAGATCGGTGCGCTCCAGCCGCCCAGGAACATGACGACGGCCAGGGCCGACACCAGGATCATGTTGGCGTACTCGGCCAGGAAGAACATCGCGAACGACATGCCCGAGTACTCGATCATGTGGCCGGCGACGATTTCCGATTCGCCTTCGACGACGTCGAACGGGTGGCGGTTGGTTTCAGCCAGGCCCGAGATGAAGTAGACGATGAAGATGGGGAACAGCGGCAGCCAGTTCCAGGAGAGGATGTTCAGGCCCATGCTGGCAAAGTAGCCCTTCTCCTGCACCTGCACGACGGTGGTCATGTTCAGGCTGCCCGTTACCATCAGCACGACGACGAGGGCGAAGCCCATGGCGATCTCGTAGGAGACCATTTGGGCCGAGGCGCGCAGCGCCCCCAGGAAGGCGTACTTCGAGTTGGACGCCCAGCCGGCGATGATGACGCCGTAGACCTCCAGCGAGGTGATGGCCATCAGGAACAGCAGGCCGGCGTTGACGTTGGCCACGGCAGCATCCGGACCGAAGGGCACGACGGCCCAGGCGGCCAGGGCCGGCATGATGGTCATGACGGGACCGAGGAAGAACAGGCCCTTGCTGGCGGCGGCGGGCTTGATGATCTCCTTGAAGATCAGCTTGACCGCATCGGCGATGGGGGTCAGCAGGCCGTAGGGGCCGACGCGGTTCGGACCCGGACGGATTTGCGACCAGCCGATGGCCTTGCGTTCCCACAGCGTGAGGTAGGCGACGCAGATCATCAGCGGCGCGACGACCGCGATGATCTTCAGCAGGCTCCAGACCAGGGGCCACAGGCCACCCAGCAACGAGGCACCTTGTTGGTAGAGGGTGTCGATCATTCTTGTCTGCTCCCTCAGACCTTGCTGATGCTAAGCGTGCCGAAGGCGGCGCCCAGAGCGGCGGTTTGTGCGAGACCGGACGGCACGCGGGCCACGCCCGCAGGCAGGCCGGCTTCAAGGCGCGCCGGCAACTGGGCGGCGCCGCCGTCCTGCACGACGCGAACCTGGTCACCCTCGGCCAGGCCGAGCTGCGTCCACAGGCTGCTAGGCAGACCGACCGTAGCGGCTTCGCGGCCGTCAGTGGTCAGTTGCAGCGACGTGGAATTGCGCACCAGTGCGTCGGTCGCGTAGATGGGCAGGTTGGCGAAGCGCTCGACGCCCTCGCCCTTCGCAGCGACTTGCGCGGCGGCCGAGGCGGTGTTGGACAGACGGGCGGTGAAGTCGCCCCCCAGAGCCTGTTCACGCACCTGCTCGGAGCTGTCCTGGTCAAAGCCTGGCAGGCCCAGCAGATTGCCCAGCACGCGCAGCACCTTCCAGGCCGGACGTGTTTCGGCCAGCGGACGCACCACGCCGACGAAGCTCTGCAGTCGGCCCTCGGCGTTGACGAAGCTACCCGAGGTTTCGGTGAACGGTGCGATGGGCAGCAGCACATCGGCGTATTCGAGGCCGCTCTTGAACGGGCTCAGCACGACGACCATCTCGGCGGCGTCCAGCGCCTTGGCGGCGGCGGCGGCGTTGGCGGAGTCCAGCACCGGGTCGGTATTCAGCAGCACCACGGCCTTCAGCGAAGTGCCGTTGAGCATCTGGCCAGCGTTCAGGCCATCGACTTGCGGCTGGGCCTTCACCAGCTGGGCGCCAACCGTGTTGGCGGCGGCAGTCAGGTAGCCGACGCTGGCGCCGGTCTGCTGGCCGATCCACTGCGCCAACGCCAGCAGGCTGGTGGCCTGCGGGTGTTCAGCCGCTGCGTTGCCCAGCAGGATGGCCTTGCGCTGGCCCGACTGCAGGTTGGCGGCGACGGCCTTGGCTTCGTCGGTGGCCGTGCCGGCCAGCGGTGCCCCGCTGCCGATGGCGGCAGCGACGTCGGCCAGGGCTTGCACCCAGCTCGACGGGGCGACGGAGGTCGAGCCGGCGAGCGGCATCAGCCAGTCATCGTTGCTGACTCCGACACGATGCACGGCGGCACCGCGGCGCGCGGCGTGGCGCAGGCGGGCGGCGAACAGCGGGTGGTCCTTGCGCAGGTTGGAGCCTACGACGAGGGCGCGGTCCAGCTCGGACAGGCTGGCGATGCTGGTGCCCAGCCAACGAGCTTGACCAGCGGCTGCGACGTTGCCGAAGTCGCTGTGGCGCAGGCGATGGTCAATGTTGTCGCTGCCCAGGCCGCGCACGATCTGCGTGAGCAGGTGCAGCTCTTCGACCGTGCTGTGGGCCGAGCCCAGCGCGCCGATGGATTTGGCGCCGTGGTCGCCCTTGATGGTCTTCAGGCCGTTGGCGATGTATTCCAGCGCCACCGTCCAGTCGACCTGCTTCCAGGCGCCGCCCTGCTTGATCATGGGCGCCGTCAGACGCGCATCGCTGTTCAGCGCCTCATAGCTGAAGCGATCGCGGTCGGCGATCCAGCACTCGTTCACGTCCTCGTTCTCCAAAGGAACGACGCGCAGAACCTGGTGGTTCTTGACCTGGACGATCAGGTTGGCACCGGTTGAATCGTGGGGGCTGACGCTCTTGCGGCGCGACAGCTCCCAGGTCCGGGCGCTGTAGCGGAAGGGCTTGCTGGTCAGCGCGCCGACCGGGCAGATGTCGATCATGTTGCCCGACAGCTCCGAGTCCACCGTGCGGCCAACGAAGGTCTGGATCTCGCTGTGCTCGCCACGGTGAGCCATGCCCAGTTCCATCTGGCCGGCGATTTCCTGGCCGAAGCGCACGCAGCGGGTGCAGTGGATGCAGCGGCTCATCTCCTCCATGGAGATCAGCGGGCCGACGTTCTTGTGGAAGACGACGCGCTTCTCTTCGGAGTAGCGGCTTTTTCCCGCGCCGTAGCCCACGGCCAGGTCCTGCAGCTGGCACTCGCCGCCCTGGTCGCAAATGGGGCAGTCCAGCGGGTGGTTGATCAGCAGGAATTCCATGACGCCCTGCTGGGCCTTGATCGCCTTGTCACTCTTGGTGCGGACGATCATGCCCTGCGTGACCGGGGTCGCACAGGCGGGCATGGGCTTGGGCGCCTTTTCCACGTCCACCAGGCACATGCGGCAGTTGGCCGCGATGCTCAGCTTCTTGTGATAGCAGAAGTGCGGGATGTAGGTGCCGGCCTTCTCGGCGGCATGCATGACCATGCTGCCTTCCTGGACCGAGACCTTCTGACCGTCGAGTTCGATTTCAACCATGATGGGTGTTCCCTAGGCGCTCAGGTCGGAGCCACCAGGGGCTTCTTGTGTTCAATCAGGTGCACGAACTCGTGCTTGAAGTGCTTGATCATGGCGCGCACGGGCATCGCCGCGGCGTCGCCCAACGCGCAGATCGTGCGGCCCTGGATGTTGTCGGCCACCGAGTTCAGCAGGTCGATATCCTCTGCCCTGCCCTCGCCGTGGTAGATGCGCTCCAGCACGCGGTGCATCCAGCCCGTGCCTTCGCGGCAGGGCGTGCACTGGCCGCAGGACTCGTGGGCGTAGAAGTAGGACAGACGCAGCAGGCTCTGCACCGCGCAGCGCGAGTCGTCCATGACGATGACGGCGCCCGAGCCCAGCATCGAGCCGGCCTTGGCGATGGAGTCATAGTCCATCGTGCACTGCATCATCACTTCGGCCGGCAGCACCGGGGCGGACGAACCGCCGGGGATGACGGCCTTGAGCTTGCGGCCCTTGCGCACGCCACCGGCCATCTCGAGCAGCACCGAGAACGGCGTGCCCAGCGGAATCTCGAAGTTGCCGGGCTTCTCGACGTCGCCCGACACCGAGAACAGCTTGGTGCCGCCGTTGTTGGGCTTGCCGATCTCGAGGTAGGCCTGGCCGCCGTTGCGGATGATCCAGGGCACCGCCGCGAAGGTCTCGGTGTTGTTGATGGTGGTGGGCTTGCCGTACAGGCCGAAACTGGCCGGGAACGGCGGCTTGAAGCGCGGCTGGCCCTTCTTGCCTTCCAGCGATTCCAGCAGGGCCGTTTCCTCGCCGCAGATGTAGGCGCCGAAGCCGTGGTGGGCATGCAGCTGGAAGCTGTAGCTGCTGCCCATGATGTTGTCGCCGAGATAGCCCGCGGCACGGGCTTCTTCCAGCGCCGCCTCGAAGCGCTCGTAGACCTCGAAGATCTCGCCGTGGATGTAGTTGTAGCCAACCGTGATGCCCATCGCGTAGGCGGCGATGGCCATGCCCTCGATGACCTGATGCGGGTTGAACATCAGCAGGTCGCGGTCCTTGCAGGTGCCCGGCTCGCCTTCGTCCGAGTTGCAGACGAGGTACTTCTGGCCCGGGAACTGGCGGGGCATGAAGCTCCACTTCAGGCCCGTGGGGAAGCCGGCACCGCCGCGTCCCCGCAGCGCCGAGGTCTTGACTTCGGCGATGACCTGGTCAGGCGTCAGGCCTTCGCCGCCGTCCTTGCCCAGGATCTTGCGCAAGGCCGCATAGCCGCCACGGGCTTCGTAGTCCTTGATCGACCAGTTCTTGCCGTTCAGGTCCGCATAGATCTGCGGGCTGATGTGGCGGCCGTGGAAGCAGGTCTCTGCGCCGGTGCTTTGGAATTTGGTGAGGTCCAGCATCGTCTTCCTCAGGCCTTCGAGCTTTCAGCGCGCAGCACGTCGACGAGCTCGTCGAGACGCTCGATCGTCATGAAGCTGCACATCTGGCGGTCGTTGACCAGCATCACCGGCGAGTCGGCGCAGGCGCCCAGGCACTCGCTCTTCTGCACGGTGAACAGGCCGTCGGCCGTCGTGCCGCCCTGCTCGATGCCAAGCTTGCTGCACAGGTGGTCCAGCGCCTTCTGGCCGTCGCGCAGCTGGCAAGGCAGGTTGGCGCAAACGTTCAGCTTGAACTTGCCGACCGGCTTCTGGTTGTACATGTTGTAGAAGGTCGTCACCTCGTACACGGCGATGGGCGCCATGCCGAGGTGAGCCGCGATCGCGTCTTCCGCGGCGCGGGAGACATAGCCCTCTTCCTGCTGCACGATGGCCAGGCAGGCCATGACGGCCGACTGGCGCAGTTCGTAGGGGTACTTGGCGACCTCGCGGTCGAAGCGAGCGCGGGTGGCGTCGGAGAGTTGGTAGCTGCTCATCGGTCGATCTCACCGAAAACAATGTCCATCGTGCCGATGATGGCCACGGCATCGGCGATCATGTGGCCGCGACCCATCTCGTCCAGCGCTGCCAAGTGGGCGAAGCCTGGGGCACGGATCTTCAGGCGGTAGGGCTTGTTGGCGCCATCGCTGACCATGTAGATGCCGAACTCGCCCTTGGGGTGTTCAACAGCTGCATAGGCCTCGCCTTCCGGCACGTGGAAGCCTTCGGTGAAGAGCTTGAAGTGGTGGATCAGCTCTTCCATGTTGGACTTCATGTCCACGCGGGCTGGCGGCGCCACCTTGTGGTTGTCGGTGATGACCGGGCCGGGGTTGGCACGCAGCCATGCTGAACACTGTTGGATGATGCGGTTGGACTGGCGCATCTCTTCCACACGCACGACGTAGCGGTCGTAGGTGTCGCCATTGGTGCCGATGGGAATGTCGAAGTCCAGCTTGTCGTAGACGTCGTAGGGCTGGGTCTTGCGCAGGTCCCAGGCGATGCCCGAGCCGCGCAGCATGGCGCCGGTAAAGCCGAGGTTGAGCGCCCGCTCGGGCGACACAACGCCGATACCGACCGTGCGCTGCTTCCAGATGCGGTTGTCGGTCAGCAGCGTCTCGTAGTCGTCGACGTTCTTCGGGAAGCGCGCACAGAAGTCGTCGATGAAGTCCAGCATCGAGCCCTGGCGGTTCTCGTTGAGCTGGGCGATCGCCTTGGCATTGCGGATCTTGCTGACCTTGTACTGCGGCATCGTGTCCGGCAGGTCGCGGTACACGCCGCCCGGACGGAAGTAGGCGGCGTGCATGCGCGCACCCGACACCGCTTCGTACAGGTCGAACAGGTCCTCACGCTCGCGGAAGCAGTAGATGAGGATGTTCATCGCACCACAGTCCAGGCCGTGGCAACCCAGCCAGAGCAGGTGGTTCAGCAGGCGGGTGATTTCGGCGAACATCACGCGGATGTATTGCGCGCGGATCGGCACCTCGATGCCCAGCATCTTCTCGATGGCAAGGCAGTAGGCATGCTCGTTGGCCATCATCGACACGTAGTCGAGGCGGTCCATGTAGGGCAGCGACTGGATGTAGGTCTTCTGCTCGGCGAGCTTCTCGGTGGCGCGGTGCAGCAGGCCGATGTGGGGGTCTGCGCGCTGGATGACTTCGCCGTCCAGCTCCAGCACCAGGCGCAGCACGCCGTGAGCGGCCGGGTGCTGGGGACCGAAGTTCAGCGTGTAGTTCTTGATTTCGGCCATGGTTCAGAGCCCGCCGTACTTGTCTTCACGAATGATGCGCGGCGTGATTTCGCGCGGCTCGATCGTGACCGGTTGGTAGATCACGCGCTTCTGCTCGGCGTCGTAGCGCATCTCGACATGACCCGACACCGGGAAGTCCTTGCGCATCGGATGGCCGATGAAGCCGTAGTCCGTCAGGATGCGGCGCAGGTCGTTGTGGCCGTCGAAGATGACGCCGTACATGTCGAATGCCTCGCGCTCGAACCAGTTGGCCGAACTCCACACCTCGGTGACCGAAGCCACGCAGGGAAAGTCGTCATCGGTCGCGAAGACCTTCAGGCGCAGGCGCCAGTTCTTGCTGACCGACAGCAGATGGCTGACGACAGCGTAGCGTGGACCTTCCCAGGCACCGTCGCCGAAGCTGCTGTAGTCGACACCGCAAAGGTCGATCAACTGCTCAAGCTTGAGTTCAGGATGATCGCGAAGCGTCGTCGCAACGTCGAAATAGTCGGCCGCGCGCACGGTCAGCGTCAGTTCGCCCAAGGCGTTCTTCAACTCCACGACGCGCTCGCCGAGGACGGCCCCAATCTGCTGGGCCAGGGTTTCGAGATTCAGGCTCATACCTAGGCGCTCAGCGGGCAATGGTGTTTTCGCGGCGGATCTTGGCCTGCAACTGCAGGATGCCGTAGAGCAGCGCCTCGGCCGTCGGCGGGCAACCGGGCACGTAGACGTCCACCGGCACGATGCGGTCGCAGCCGCGCACGACGGAGTAGCTGTAGTGGTAATAGCCGCCGCCATTGGCGCAGGAGCCCATGGAGAGCACCCAGCGCGGCTCGGCCATCTGGTCGTAGACCTTGCGCAGGGCCGGCGCCATCTTGTTGCATAGCGTGCCGGCAACGATCATCAGGTCGGACTGGCGCGGGCTCGGACGGAACAGCATGCCGAAGCGGTCGATGTCGTAGCGGGCGGCGCCCGCATGCATCATCTCGACGGCACAGCAGGCCAAGCCGAAGGTCATCGGCCAGAGTGAGCCGGTCTTGGACCAGTTGATGAGCTTGTCGACCGACGTGGTGACAAAGCCCTCTTTCAAGACGCCTTCAATACCCATTTGGAATTCCCAGCTTGTGTCGGCGAACGCTTATTCCCAGTCCAGGGCGCCCTTTTTCCATTCGTAGGCGAAGCCGACGACCAGAATGCCGAGGAAGATCATCATCGCCCAGAAGCCTGTCGCACCGATTTCCTTGAGCGCAACAGCCCAAGGGAACAGGAAAGCAATTTCCAGGTCGAACAGAATGAACAGGATGGCAACGAGGTAGTAGCGCACATCGAATTTCATGCGCGCGTCTTCAAAGGCCTCGAAGCCGCATTCGTAGGGGGAGTTCTTGGCCTGATCCGGCCGATTCGGGCCCAGCAGCGCGCCGAGCACCTGGGGTGCGATCCCGACCACTGCGCCGACCAAGATGAAAAGGATGACGGGCAGGTATTGATCGAGATTCATTTGCGCCTTCTCTGGTCGACTGAAACGTCTTCGTCAACGCAGTCGCTCTACAAGCCGACCACAAAAGCAAACAGGCGCGCCACCAGCGAATCGAAAGATATCGCTCGCGGATCGCGCCCGCCTTGAACCTTGCATCAGCCACCCCAGATTCGTTCCGGGAGACCTAGCGACAGGCCGCTTTGGCCGACCTTCCGAATCAACGGAAGACCTGCCGATTGTCTGGTGCCGTCGGCGAGACTCGAACTCGCACAGCTTTCGCCACTACCCCCTCAAGATAGCGTGTCTACCAATTTCACCACGACGGCTGGTACTGAAATCTGCCCGGCAACTGGGGAGGGTTTTGCTTGCCAGACAGCCTCGCATTCTATACCGGAAATGACTGGCCTCCGATGAAGAGGCGAGGCTTTTAGTCAGGCTTCAGTTCGCAGCGGCCGAAGCTGCCGCGGAGGCCGGCGCAGCGGGCGCAACGATGGCGCCAGGGATGGCGGCAGCACCGGAGGCGGCAGGCGCCGGCGCAACGACGGCGGCGCGGTCCAGCACGTTGTCCGCGCCCGGCGCAGCGGTGCGCCCGTTGGACAGGAAGGCCAGACCCAGCGTGCAGCCGAAGAACAGCGTCGCCGCCACGGCAGTGCTGCGCGACAGGAAATTGGCGCTGCCGGTGGCACCGAACAGGCTGCCGGAAGCACCGCTGCCAAAGGACGCGCCCATGTCGGCGCCCTTGCCGTGCTGCACCAGCACCAGACCGATGATCGCCAGGGCCGACAGCAGCTGAACGATCAACACCAGATTTGCAAAGAACTGCATTCCAAACACTCCATCAAAACTCGGAGGCGCCCACGCCGGACGCCGGGAAAACTCAGTGGGCCGCGGCCCGGCAAATGGCGGCGAAGTCAGCCACCTTCAACGAGGCGCCACCGATCAGGCCGCCGTCGATGTCGGCCTGCGAGAACAGCTCGGCCGCGTTGTCGGCCTTGACGCTGCCGCCATAGAGGATGCGCATGGCGGCCGAACGGTCGGTCGCGGCATGCAGCTGGGCGCGCAGCACAGCATGCACGGCCTGCGCTTCGGCGGGCGTGGCCGTCAGGCCGGTACCGATGGCCCAGACAGGCTCATAGGCCACGACCATCTCGCCGCAGCAGTGGCCCAGCGTGTGGATGACGGCGGCGAGCTGGCGCTTGACGACAGCTTCAGTCTGGCCGGCTTCGCGCTCGGCGCGGGTTTCACCCACGCAAACGATGGGCGTCACGCCATGGGCCAACGCAGCCTTGGCCTTGTCGGCGACGAGCTGGTCGCTCTCCGCGTGGTAGGCGCGGCGCTCCGAGTGGCCGACGATGGCGTAGCGGCAGCCGACGTCGTGCAGCATGGCCGACGACACCTCGCCGGTGTAGGCGCCCTGCTCGTGCGAGGAGCAATCCTGGGCGCCATAGGCGATGGCCGTGCCGGTCAGAGCCAGAGCCGTCTCGGCAATGTAGAGGAACGGCACGCAGACGGCGACGTCGGCGTTCCAGGGGCCGGCTTCCTTGAGGCCGGCGAGCAGCTGGGCATTGGCAGCTCGGCTGCCATGCATCTTCCAGTTGCCCACGACAAGTTTCTTTCTCATGTCAGCTCCTCACCAGGTCAGCACGATCTTGCCGATGTGCTGGTTGGATTCCATCAATGCATGAGCCTCGGCCGCCCGCGCGGCGGGCAGCTCGCGGTACACCACGGGCTTGATGTGGCCCGCCTCGATCAGCGGCCAGACCCTGTCGCGCAAGGAGCGCGCGAGCTGGGCCTTGAAGGCCGCAGAACGCGGGCGCAGCGTCGAGCCGGTGATCGTCAGGCGCTTGCGCAGCACGAGTCCGGCATCGATCTCCGACTTCACGCCACCCTGCACGGCGATCAGCGCGAGGCGGCCGTCCTCGGCCAGCGCCTGCACGCCGCGGCCGATGTAGTCGCCCGCCACCATGTCCAGGATCACGTCGACGCCACGACCACCGGTGGCGGCCTTGGCTTCGGCAACGAAGTTCTGTTCACGGTAGTTGATTGCGACGTCGGCACCCAGGGCCTTGCAGGCCTCGGCCTTGTCGGCACTACCCACCGTCACCAGCACGCGGGCGCCGAGCGCCTTGGCCATCTGGATGGCCGTCACGCCTATGCCGCTGGAGCCGCCATGGATCAGCAGCGTCTCGCCGGCTTGCAGGCCGACGCGGTCGAACACATTGGCCCAGACAGTGAAGCAGGTTTCCGGAAGCGTGGCCGCTTCGGCCAGCGTCCATCCCTTGGGCACAGGCAAGCATTGGCCCACCGGCACCGCGCACAACTCAGCATAGCCGCCACCATTGACCAGAGCGCAGACCTTGTCGCCCAGCTTGAAGCCATGCGCAGCCAGAGCTGACGCGTCGCCGGCGACGATGTCGCCAGCAATCTCCAACCCAGGCAACTCGCTCGCACCCGGCGGCGGCGGATAGGCGCCCTTGCGCTGCAGCACGTCCGGGCGGTTGATACCCGAAGCTGCAACACGGATCAGGCACTCACCCAGGCCCGCGACAGGATCCGGCCGTTCGGCCAGTTCAAGCACCTCGGGCCCGCCGGGGCGGGTGATCGCGATGGCCCTCATCGCAGCCCTGATTACTCCGCTGCGGGCGACGTCGGCTCAGCGGCCGGCGCAGCTTCACGCTCCGGGCGGTCGATCAGCGCCTTCATGGACAGCTTGATGCGGCCCTTCTCGTCGGTCTCGAGCACCTTGACCTTGACGACTTGGCCTTCCTGCAGGAAGTCGGTCACCTTTTCGACGCGCTGGTGGGCGATCTGGCTGATGTGCAGCAGGCCGTCCTTGCCGGGCAGCAGGTTCACGAGGGCGCCGAAGTCCAGAATCTTGACGATCGGGCCTTCGTAGACCTTGCCCACTTCGACTTCGGCCGTGATCTCGGCGATGCGCTTCTTGGCCATCTCGGCCTTCTCGGCGTCCGTCGACGCGATCGTGATGGTGCCGTCTTCGCCGATGTCGATCGTCGTGCCGGTCTCTTCGGTCAGTGCACGGATGGTGGCGCCGCCCTTGCCGATAACGTCACGGATCTTCTCCGGGTTGATCTTCATCGTGTACAGGCGCGGGGCGAACTGCGACACCTCGGTGTTGGCGCTGCCCATGGCCTCGACCATCTTGCCCAGGATGTGCAGGCGGGCTTCCTTGGCCTGAGCCAGGGCGACCTGCATGATCTCCTTGGTGATGCCCTGGATCTTGATGTCCATCTGCAGGGCGGTGATGCCGGTCGTCGTGCCGGCCACCTTGAAGTCCATGTCACCCAGGTGATCTTCGTCACCCAGGATGTCGGTCAGCACGGCGAAGCGGTTGGCGTCCTTGATCAGACCCATGGCGATGCCGGCCACATGGGACTTCATCGGCACGCCGGCGTCCATCAGCGCCAGGCAGCCGCCGCAGACGGAGGCCATCGACGAGGAGCCGTTGGACTCGGTGATTTCCGAGACCACGCGCAGCGAATACGGGAAGTCTTCCTTGCTCGGCAGCGCGGCGATCAGCGCGCGCTTGGCCAGACGGCCGTGGCCGATTTCGCGGCGCTTCGGCGAGCCCACACGACCCGTCTCGCCGGTAGCGAAGGGGGGCATGTTGTAGTGCATCATGAAGCGGTCTTCGAACTCGCCGTCCAGCGCGTCGATGCGCTGGGCATCACGGTCCGTGCCCAGCGTGGCGACCACGAGAGCCTGCGTCTCTCCGCGCGTGAACAGCGCCGAGCCGTGGGTGCGCGGCAGGATGCCGTTGCTGATCTCGATGGGGCGCACGGTGCGGGTGTCGCGGCCGTCGATGCGCGGCTCACCCGCCAGGATCTGGCTGCGCACGATGCGGGCTTCGATCTCGAACAGCAGGCCTTCGACCTCGACCTTGTCGAACGACACGCCTTCGGCCGACAGCGCGGCGAACACGTTGGCCGTGGCGGCGCGGCAGGCTTGCGTGCGGGCCTGCTTGGAGCGGATCTGGTAGGCCTCGCGCAGCGGGCCTTCGGCCAGGGCGTTGACCTTGGCGATGAAGGCTTCGTCCTTGGCGGGCGCGGTCCAGTTCCAGGCCGGCTTGCCGGCTTCCTTGACCAGTTCGTTGATCGCGGCGATGGCGACATTGCCCTGCTCGTGGCCGAACACCACTGCGCCCAGCATGACTTCTTCCGACAGCCCGGAGGCCTCGGACTCGACCATCAGCACGGCGGCTTGCGTGCCGGCGACGACCAGGTCCATCTGGCTGTTCACCAGTTCAGACTTGCTCGGGTTCAGCGTGTACTCGCCGTTCACATAACCCACGCGGGCGGCGCCGATCGGGCCATTGAACGGGATGCCGGACACGGCCAGGGCGGCGGACGTGCCGATCATGGCGGCGATGTCGGCCTGCACTTCGGGGTTCAGGCTCACCACATGGATGACGACCTGGACTTCATTGAAGAAGCCTTCGGGGAACAGCGGGCGGATCGGGCGGTCGATCAGGCGGCTGGTCAGCGTCTCGTGCTCGGAGGGACGGCCCTCGCGCTTGAAGAAGCTGCCGGGGATCTTGCCGGCGGCATACGTCTTCTCGAGGTAGTCGACGGTCAGCGGGAAGAAGTCCTGGCCGGCCTTGGCCTCGGTCTTGGCGACCACGGTGGCCAACACGACGGTGCCTTCGATGTTGACGAGGACGGCGCCGGTGGACTGGCGGGCGATCTCGCCCGTTTCCAGAACGACTTGGTGGCGGCCCCACTGGAAGGACTTGGTGACCTTGTTGAACATGGACATGCTCATTGCTCCTGGTTGCGTTGGGCGCAAGTCATCGAACTTGGGCGCCCGGTGAACACCGGAAACGAGACTGGGTTTGGTCCAGATGCCATTCCAGGGCGGCTCGCGCGAAAGCCGTCTTGGAATGATCCGTGACCACGTCAGCTTGGTTCCGGCAGATGGACAAAGAGCCTGTGCTGGGCTTGATGGACCAGACAGGCTCCTTGCGGATTCGGGTGACTTACTTGCGCAGGCCCAGCTTGGCGATCAGCGCGGTGTAGCGGCTGGAATCGATGCGCTTCAGGTAGGCCAGCAGGCTCTTGCGGGTGTTGACCATCTTCAGCAGGCCGCGGCGGCCGTGGTGGTCCTTGGCGTGCAGCTTGAAGTGGGGCGTCAGCTCGTTGATGCGGGCGGTCAGCAGGGCGACTTGGACTTCGGGGCTGCCGGTGTCGTTGGCGCTGCGGGCGTTGGCCTTGACGATTTCGGCCTTGTTCAGATCGGCGACGGACATTTTGTTTTCCAAAAGGTTTCGGAAGTCCGGCCGGGCAGGCACATCACATGGCGCTGCCGCAGACGGTTTCCGGGGTTGACTTGCGGACACGGGGGAAACCACCCCGAGCCGTGCTGGCGCGCTCGACTTGCGACGAGCTTCTTGTTCTGCACCGGGAAGCGCAAAACCTTCGGATTCTAGCCCAAAGCCTGAAACAGCCCAAACAGCGGCAGACCAAGCAGTCGGACTTAGGGGCGCCCCAAGCCGGTTTCAAGAGCAAGGAATGCCCTGCCCCATGAATGCGTGACTTATCTGCTTCGGCGCGGGAACCACTCTTGAAGCGCTTCAGCACCGCCCTATCTCCGGGTCATCGGGTGCTGCTCCCGACTGGCTCAGCAGCGCAAACCAACGGAGTCGAATCGCCATGTTCTACCTCACCCAACCCCGCTACGTCGCCCGTGCCGTGCGTCCGTTCGATGCCGACACCATCCGCACGCCCGCCCTGGACGTCAGCGAGGACGACAAGGCCTACAGCGTCACCGTCGACATGCCCGGCGTCGCGAAGGAAGCCGTCAGGGTCCGGATTGAAGGTCGCCGCGTGCACATCGAGACCGCCACGGCGGAAGCCGCTGCATCGACCGACGGCTCCCGCGTGCTCTACCGCGAGCGTCGCGCAGCCAGCTATGCCCGCAGCTTCTCGCTGCCCGTCGAGATCGATCAAGCGCAATCGCAGGCCCGCTTCGAGAACGGCGTGCTGACCTTGAACCTGGTCAAGCGCATCGCCGAGAACGGCGGCCAGCTGACGATCAACTAAACGGCCGACAGATCCCAGCGCGGGCGGACTTCGAAGCCGCCGTCCCGTCTGGGCTGGGCCATGCCCCGCTGCACGCGCAGCGCAGCGGCCATCGCGATCATGGCGCCGTTGTCGGTGCAGAGCTGCAGTTCGGGGTAGTGCACGCGCACACCCCGCTTCGCGCAGACAGCATTCAGCTGCTCGCGCAGCTTGGCATTGGCACCCACGCCGCCAGCGACGACAAGGCGCTTCAACCCCGTTTCCTTCAGCGCCAGCAGCGACTTCTTCACCAGCACGTCGACGATGGCGGCCTGCGTCGATGCGGCCAAGTCGGCCTTGGTCTGCTCGCAGGGCACGGATCCGTCCAAGCCGATCTTCTTCACCTGCGTCAGCACCGCCGTCTTCAGGCCGGCGAAGCTGAAATCCGGCTTGCCGCTGTGCAGCAGCGGGCGCGGCAGGGCGAAGGCCTCCGGATTGCCGAACTCGGCCATGCGCGCCAGGTGCGGGCCGCCCGGGTAGGGCAGGCCCAGCAGCTTGGCACTCTTGTCGAAAGCCTCGCCAGCAGCGTCGTCGATGGTTTCGCCGAGCATCTCGTACGCCCCCACTTCGTCCACACGCATCAACTGCGTGTGGCCGCCGCTAACCAGCAGAGCGACGAAGGGGAACTCCGGCGGATCGGCCGACAGGAAGGGCGACAGCAGATGCCCTTCCAGGTGATGCACAGGCAGTGCCGGCACATCCAGGGCGGCGGCCAACGACACAGCGACGCCCGCGCCCACGAGCAAGGCGCCCGCAAGGCCGGGGCCTTGGGTGTAGGCCACCAGGCTCACGTCATGCAGCGCCAGTCCAGCCTGCGACAGCACCTCGCGCGTCAACGGCAGCACGCGCCGCACATGGTCGCGTGAGGCCAGTTCGGGCACGACGCCGCCGTAGGCCTGGTGCATCGAGATCTGGCTGTGCAGCGCCTGGGCCAGCAGCCGTGGCGGCCTGTCGCCCTCCACCTCGACGAGCGCAACCCCGGTCTCGTCGCAGGACGACTCGAAACCCAGGATGCGCTTCACCCCACTCACTTGCCTTCCTTGGCGTGGTTGACGGAGTACTTGGGGATCTCGACCGTGATGTCCTGCTGGCGCAGCAGCGCCTGGCAGGACAGGCGCGAATCAGGCTCCAGCCCCCAGGCGCGGTCCAGCATGTCCTCCTCGTCTTCTTCCATCTCGGAGAGGGACCGGCCGCCCTCGCGCACGATGACGTGGCAGGTCGTGCAGGCGCAGACCTGGTCGCAGGCATGCTCGATGTGGATGTCGTTGTCCAGCAGGGCTTCGCAGATCGACGTACCGGGGGCTGCCGTGATGCTGGCACCGTCGGGGCAGTACTCGGCGTGAGGGAGGATCTTGATGACGGGCATGGTGTGCTTTCAGAGAGCCGAGACGTTGCGGCCGGTCAGCGCGCGGGCGATGGAGCGGTTCATGCGCTCGGCGGCAAAACCCTCGGTCGCCTCGGCCAGCGCCTTCACGGCGGCATCGATGGCATCGGCATCGCCGTCCATGCGCGCCAGCTCCGCCAGCCTGGCCTCGAGCGCTTCACGCTCGGCCTGAGGCAGCAGATCGCCATCGACGGCCAGCGCGCTGCGCGTCGCGAGGATCATGCGTTCGGCTTCGACCCGGGCCTCGCGCAGCTTGCGTGCGGCCATGTCGCCCTCGGCACTGGCGAAGCCGTCCTTCAGCATGTTGGCGATCTCGTCGTCGCCGAGGCCGTAGCTGGGCTTGACGGTGATGGCGGCCTGCACGCCCGAGGTCAACTCCTCGGCAGAGACACTGAGCAGGCCGTCCGCATCAACCTGGAAGCTGACGCGGATGCGCGCCGCGCCGGCCACCATCGGCGGGATGCCGCGCAGCTCGAAACGAGCGAGCGACCGGCATTCGCTGACCAGTTCGCGCTCGCCCTGCACCACGTGGATGGCCATGGCCGTCTGGCCGTCCTTGAAGGTCGTGAAGTCCTGGGCCTTGGCCACGGGGATGGTCGAGTTGCGCTCGATGACGCGCTCGACGAGGCCGCCCATCGTTTCCAGGCCGAGAGACAGCGGGATCACATCCAGCAGCAGGATCTCGCCATCGGCGGCATTGCCGGCGAGCTGGTTGGCCTGGATGGCGGCGCCCAGGGCCACGACCTCGTCGGGGTTGAGGTTGGTCAACACCTCGCGGCCGAACAGCTCGCCAACAGCGCGGCGCACGACGGGCATGCGCGTGGAGCCGCCCACCATGACCGTGCCCTGCACGTCGACTGCCTTGACCTTGGCGTCGCGCAGCACGCGCTTCACGGACGACAGCGTCTTGGCGATCAGCGGCTGGACCAGATCTTCAAACTGCTGGCGCGTGACACTCGCGCGCAGTTCGCCAGTGTCCAGCGTCGCGACCAGTTCGGCCGACTCCGCTCCGGACAGGGCCTCCTTGGCCGCACGCGCTGCGACGAGGACCGCACGCTTGTCGTGCGCCGATTCGACAACACGACCGGCGAGCGCCCAATCGGCCAGCGCCCGATCGAAATCGTCACCGCCAAGGGCCGCATCGCCGCCCGTCGCAACGACCTCGAAAACGCCGCGCATCAGGCGCAGCAGCGAGATGTCGAAGGTGCCGCCACCGAGGTCGTAGACGGCATAAAGGCCTTCGCTGGCGTTGTCCAGGCCGTAGGCGATGGCCGCCGCCGTGGGTTCGTTGATGAGGCGCAGCACCTTGAGGCCAGCCAGCTCGGCGGCGTCCTTGGTGGCCTGGCGCTGGGCATCGTCGAAGTAGGCCGGCACCGTGATGACGGCGCCGAACAGGTCATCGAGGAAGCTGTCTTCGGCGCGGAAGCGCAGCGTGGCGAGGATCTCGGCGGACACCTCGACGGGGCTCTTCACGCCGTCGCGCGTGGCAATGGCCAGCATGCCGGGGCGATCCTCGAATTGGTAGGGCAGCTGCTCGCGATTGGCGATGTCGGCCACGGCCCGGCCCATGAAGCGCTTGACCGAGACGATGGTGTTCTCGGGGTCCTCGGCCTGGGCTGCGAGCGCGTCGGCGCCGATCTGGCGGCGGCCTTCGGGCAGATAGCGCACGGCCGACGGCAGGATGACGCGGCCCTGCTCGTCGGGCAGGCATTCGGCCACGCCGTGGCGCACGGCGGCGACGAGGGAATGGGTCGTACCCAGGTCGATGCCGACGGCGATGCGGCGCTGGTGCGGGTCCGGCGAGGCGCCGGGTTCGGAGATTTGAAGAAGGGCCATGAGTCAGGCATCCAACGCCGCGAGGCGCTGGTCGATGTCGGCGCGGAAACGCTGGATGAACATCAGCGCCCTCACCTGCGCGGCTGCCGCCGGCGCGTCGTTGTTGTCGTCGAGAAGCCTCTGCGCCTGGGCCAACGAGGCGGCTTCGGCTTGAGCCGCATCGTCATCGAGGGCTTCGAGGGCGGACTCGCTCCCCGCCTCATCCAGCGCCTCGCGCCACTCCATCTGCTGCATCAGGAAGGCGGCCGGCATCTGCGTGTTGTTCTCCGCCCCAACCGACGCACCGCGCAGCTCGCACAGGTAGGCCGCGCGCTTGAGCGGATCCTTCAGACGCTGGTAGGCCTCGTTCACGCGCATGGCCCATTGCATGGCCACGCGCTGGGCGGCAGCACCCTCAGACGCGAAACGGTCGGGGTGCACCTCGGCCTGCAACGCCTTCCAGCGCGCGTCGATGTCGGCGCGCGCCTGAGCCTGCGTCTCGGGCAGGCCGAAGAGCTGGAAGTCGTTGTCGGTCAGGCGCATGGTGCGGCGGTGAAAAAGCAAAAAGCGCGGCCGGTGCCGCGCTCAGCAAGAACTCGGGGCCGGTCAGACACGGAACGATTCGCCGCAGCCGCAGCGGTCCTTCTCGCGCGGGTTGCGGAACTTGAAGCCTTCGTTCAGGCCTTCGCGGACGAAGTCCAGCTCGGTGCCGTCCAGATAGGGCAGGCTCTTGGGGTCGATGAGGATCTTGACCTCATGCCCTTCGAAGATCACGTCTTCCGGCGCCACCTCGTCGGCGTATTCCAGCTTGTAGGCCAGGCCTGAGCAACCAGTGGTCTTCACGCCCAGGCGCACGCCCACGCCCTTGCCGCGCTTGGCGATGTAGCGCTTGACGTGGCGGGCCGCGGCTTCGGTCAGCGTGACGGACATATCAGCTGCTGTGCTTGGCGCGGTAGTCGTCCACGGCGGCCTTGATGGCGTCTTCGGCCAGGATAGAGCAGTGGATCTTGACCGGCGGCAGAGCCAGCTCTTCGGCGATCTGGGTGTTCTTGATCGTCAGCGCCTCGTCCAGGCTCTTGCCCTTGACCCATTCGGTCACGAGGGAGCTGGAGGCGATGGCCGAGCCGCAGCCGTAGGTCTTGAACTTCGCGTCCTCGATGAGGCCGGTTTGCGGATTGACCTTGATCTGCAGCTTCATCACGTCGCCGCAGGCGGGCGCGCCGACCATGCCGGTGCCGACGTCCTCGTCGCCGTTGTCGAACTTGCCGACGTTGCGGGGGTTCTCGTAGTGGTCAACGACCTTTTCGCTGTAAGCCATGTTGTTCTCCTCAGTGGGCGGCCCACTGGATGGTGCTCAGATCGACACCGTCCTTGTACATGTCCCAGAGCGGGGACAGTTCGCGCAGTTTCGCGACGCGGTCCGTCAACACGCTGACGGCGTAGTCGATCTCTTCCTCGGTCGTGAAGCGGCCGATGGTCATGCGCAGGGAGGAATGCGCCAGTTCATCGCTGCGGCCCAGCGCGCGCAGCACATAGCTGGGCTCCAGGCTGGCCGAGGTGCAGGCTGAGCCGGACGACACCGCCAGGCCCTTCACGCCCATGATCAGCGACTCGCCCTCGACGTAGTTGAAAGAGATGTTCAGGTTGTGAGGAACGCGCTTTTCCAGATCGCCATTGATGAAGGTCTGCTCGATGTCCGAGAGCCCCTTCACCAGACGCTCGTGAAGCGCGCGGATGCGATCACTCTCGATGCCCATCTCCTCGCGGGCGATGCGGAAGGCCTCGCCCATGCCGACGATCTGGTGCACCGGCAGCGTGCCCGAGCGCATGCCGCGCTCGTGGCCGCCACCATGCATCTGGGCCTCCAGACGCACGCGCGGCTTGCGGCGCACGTAGAGCGCACCGATGCCCTTGGGGCCGTAGGTCTTGTGCGAGGCCAGGCTCATCAGGTCGATAGGCAGCTTGGCCATGTCGATCTCGACCTTGCCGGTGGCCTGGGCTGCATCGACGTGGAAGATGATGCCGCGCTCGCGGCAGAGGTTGCCCAGCGCGACGACGTCCTGGATGACGCCGATCTCGTTGTTCACGTACATGACCGAGGCCAGGATGGTGTCCGGGCGCAGCGCGGCCTTGAAGGCTTCCAGGTCGACGAGGCCGTTCTCCAGCACGTCGAGATAGGTCACGTCGAAGCCCTGGCGCTCCAGCTCACGCATGGTGTCGAGCACGGCCTTGTGCTCGGTCTTCACGGTGATCAGGTGCTTGCCGCGGGTCTTGTAGAACTGCGCTGCACCCTTCAGCGCCAGGTTGTTGGACTCGGTCGCCCCCGAGGTCCAGACGATCTCGCGCGGGTCGGCGCCGATCAGCTCGGCCACCTGCACGCGGGCCTTCTCGACGGCCTCTTCAGCTTCCCAGCCCCAGGCGTGGCTGCGCGACGCCGGGTTGCCGAAATGCTCGCGCAACCAGGGAATCATCGCGTCCACCACGCGGGGGTCGCACGGCGTCGTGGCGCCGTAGTCGAGGTAGATCGGGAAGTGCGGGGTCATGTCCATGGAACGACTTCTTTTCGAGTTCTTCTGACTTACTTGCTGAACGCGCCGCCCAGGGCGAAGACGGAGTTCGGCGCCGTCACGCGGATGGGCTTGAGCACCGGCTGGCTGGAGATGGCGCGTTTGACCGGCGCCGCCTCGACCTCGAAGCCCTTGGCCAGTTGCTCGTCGGCGAGCTTGCGCAGGGAAACGGAATCGAGGTACTCGATCATCTTGGCGTTCAGATTGGTCCAGAGTTCATGGGTGATGCAGCGGCCGCTGTCTTCGCCCATGCAGTTTTCCTTGCCGCCGCAGCCGGTGGCGTCCAACGCCTCGTCCACGGCGACGATGATGTCGGCGACGGTGATGTCCTCGGCCTTGCGGCCCAGCGAATACCCGCCGCCCGGGCCACGCGTGCTTTCCACCAGTTCATGGCGGCGCAGCTTGCCGAAGAGCTGCTCCAGGTAGGACAGCGAAATCTGCTGCCGTTGGCTGATCGCCGCCAGAGCCACGGGGCCCGTATTCTCGCGCAGCGCCAAGTCCAACATCGCGGTGACTGCAAACCGGCCTTTGGTAGTGAGACGCATAAAAACTCCTTTGCGAGATGGCACGACCAGGATTTGTCCTGGACAAATGATTTCGGGTTAACCCGTGACGCCCGGGACAATAGCCGAGCGAATCATTTCCGATGATTTTACTCGACTAATCGGCCGCATCCCAGGGTTACTGGGTAGCCCTAGGATTCGACGGGTTTTTTGCTGCAACGCAGCAGTTCAACGTGGCAAGCCGGTCTTGCGAGCGCTGTCCAGCGGCACGATGTTGTCGTGCACGAGTGCGCCGAAGGCCTGCTCACGCAGTTGCGCAAGTTGGTCGCGCAGGCGGGCGGCCAGCTCGAACTCCAGGTTGCGGGCGTGCTCCAGCATCTGCTTTTCGAGCTGGGCCATGCGCTTGGCCAGGTCCTTCTCGGACAGGTCCTCCACCTTGGCGACCGCCAACAGCTTGGCCTCGTCGCGGCCGGCCTCTTCGGAGTAGACGCCGTCGATCAGGTCCTTGATGCGCTTTTGCACGCTGCGCGGCGTGATGCCGTGCTCCTCGTTGAAGGCGATCTGCTTGGCGCGACGGCGCTCTGTTTCGCCGATGGCCTTCTTCATGGACTCGGTGATGCGGTCCGCATAAAGAATGGCCTTGCCGTTGAGGTTGCGCGCCGCGCGGCCGATGGTCTGGATCAGGCTGCGCTCGGCGCGCAGGAAGCCTTCCTTGTCGGCATCCAGGATGGCCACGAGCGACACCTCGGGGATGTCCAGCCCCTCGCGCAGCAGGTTGATGCCCACCAGCACGTCGAAGGCGCCCAGCCGCAGGTCGCGCAGGATTTCCACGCGCTCCACCGTGTCCACGTCAGAGTGCAGATAGCGCACCTTGACGCCGTTGTCGCTGAGGTAGTCGGTCAGCTGCTCGGCCATGCGTTTGGTCAGCGTCGTGATCAGCACGCGCTCGTTGACCTCCACGCGCAGGCGGATTTCCTGCAGCACGTCGTCCACCTGATGCGTGGCCGGCCGCACCTCGACGATGGGGTCCACGAGGCCCGTCGGCCGCACGACCTGCTCGACCACCTGGCCCGCGTTGTCCTGCTCGTACTGCGCCGGCGTGGCCGACACGAAGATGGCCTGGCGCATCTTGCGCTCGAACTCGGCGAACTTCAGCGGTCGGTTGTCCAGGGCCGACGGCAGGCGAAAGCCATACTCGACCAGCGTCGTCTTGCGCGCCCGGTCGCCGTTGTACATGCCGCCGAACTGGCCGATCAGCACATGGCTTTCGTCGAGGAACATCAGCGCGTCGGGCGGCAGGTAGTCCACCAGCGTCGGCGGCGGGTCGCCGGGCTGGGCGCCGGACAGGTGCCGCGTGTAGTTCTCGATGCCCTTGCAGTGGCCCACCTCCTGCAGCATCTCCAGGTCGAAGCGCGTGCGCTGCTCGATGCGCTGGGCCTCGACCAGCTTGCCCTCCTTGACGAAGAAGCCGACGCGCTCGCGCAGTTCCTCCTTGATGGCGTCTGCCGCCGCCAGCACGCGCTCGCGCGGCGTCACGTAGTGGCTGCTGGGGTAGACGGTGAAGCGCGGGATCTTCTGGCGGATCTGTCCCGTCAGCGGATCGAACAGCGACAGGGCCTCGATCTCGTCGTCGAACAGCTCGATGCGGATGGCCAGCTCCGAATGCTCGGCCGGGAAGACGTCGATGGTGTCCCCGCGCACGCGGAAGTGGCCGCGCTGGAACTCCATCTCGTTGCGCGTGTACTGCATGCGGATCAGGTGGGCGATGACGTCACGCTGGCCCAGCTTGTCGCCCACCCGCAGCGTCATGACCATCTGGTGGTAATCAGCGGGCGAGCCGATGCCGTAGATGGCCGACACGGAGGCCACGATGATCACGTCGCGCCGCTCCAGCAGGCTCTTGGTGCACGACAGCCGCATCTGCTCGATGTGCTCGTTGATGGCGCTGTCCTTCTCGATGAAGAGATCGCGCTGCGGCACATAGGCCTCGGGCTGGTAGTAGTCGTAGTAGCTGACGAAGTACTCGACCGCGTTCTTCGGAAAGAAGTCCTTGAACTCGCTGTAGAGCTGGGCTGCCAGCGTCTTGTTGGGTGCGAAGACGATGGCCGGCCGGCCCAGCCGGGCGATGACGTTGGCCATCGTGAAGGTCTTGCCCGAGCCGGTCACGCCCAGCAGGGTCTGGTAGCTGAGGCCATCGTTGATCCCCTCCACCAACTGGGCGATGGCCGTCGGCTGATCCCCCGCCGGAGGGAAAGGCTGGAACAGCTGGAACGGGGAGCCTTCGAAGCTGACGAATTCGCCCTTGCGTTCCTCCGAGTCACTTTCGGGGCCGGGTTGGACGTTCAAAGCTTCTTGCATGGGGAATTCCCTGAATCACGGGGCAAAATTGGTTCGCTGCGAAACCGGGCAGGTTAGCGCAGACCCTGATCTTTCAACCCTCCCCTGCTGCCAACGTCCTTTCAGGAAACCCGTCATGTCCCTCTTCGCCGACGTCGCCCTTGCCCCCCGTGATCCCATCCTCGGCCTGAACGAGCAGTTCAACGCCGACACCCGCGCCGGCAAGGTCAACCTCGGCGTGGGCGTCTACTACGACGAAGCCGGCAAGCTGCCGCTGCTGAAGTGCGTCCGTGAAGCCGAGGCTGCCATGGCCGCCGCCCCCAAGCCGCGCGGCTACCTCCCTATCGACGGCATCGCCGCCTACGACAAGGCCGTGCAGAAGCTGGTCTTCGGCAGCGAGCTGAAAAACATCGCCACCGTGCAGGCCCTGGGCGGCACCGGCGCGCTGAAGATCGGCGCCGACTTCCTCAAGCAGCTCAACCCCGGCGCCAAGGTGCTGATTTCCGACCCGAGCTGGGAGAACCACCGCGCCCTGTTCACCCAGGCCGGCTTCACGGTCGAGACCTACCCCTACTACGACGCCGCCAGGAAGGGCATCAACTTCGACGGCATGCTGGCCGCATTGAACGCCGCGCCAGCGGGCACGGTCGTCGTGCTGCACGCCTGCTGCCACAACCCGACGGGTTACGACATCACGGCTGCCCAGTGGGCCGAGGTGGTCGCCGTCGTCAAGGCCAAGAGCCTGACGCCTTTCCTGGACATGGCCTACCAGGGCTTCGGTTTCGGCCTCAAGGAAGATGGCGAGGCGGTGCGCCAGTTCCAGGCCGCCGGTGTGGGCTTCTTCGTGTCCACCAGCTTCTCCAAGAGCTTCTCGCTGTACGGCGAGCGCGTCGGCGCGCTGAGCGTCGTCTGCAACAGCGACGAAGAGGCCGTGCGCGTGCTGTCGCAGTTGAAGATCATGATCCGCACCAACTACTCCAACCCGCCGACGCACGGCGCCCAGGTGGTGGCCGCCGTGCTGTCCGACGACAAGCTGCGCGGCCTGTGGGAAGAGGAACTGGGCGGCATGCGCGTGCGCATCAAGGCCATGCGCTCAGCGCTGGTCGCAGCGCTGAAGGCCGCCGGTGTCACGCAGGATCTGTCCTTCGTCACCGAGCAGCTGGGCATGTTCAGCTACTCCGGCCTCAACGCCGCCCAGATGCAGCGCCTGCGCAATGAGTTCGGCGTCTACGGTGTGGACTCCGGCCGCATCTGCGTGGCCGCGCTGAACGAAGGCAACCTGCCGACCGTCGCCGCGGCCATGGCCGCCGTGCTGAAGGGCTGAACGCACCGTTGAAGTGCGCAGGATTGGCGGTTTGACCGTCAATCCGATGTTGCAGCGCACAAAGCCGAAAGCGTTTTCTGGCACCATCGGGCCATTCCACGGCCCCTAGTTCAAGGTTTGCCATGCTGTATCAGCTCTTCGAAACCCAGCGCGCCCTGCTCAGCCCCTTCTCGGAGTTCGCCGCCGCATCGGCCAAGCTCTACAGCCACCCGCTGTCGCCGTTCGCGCACACGCCGATGGCTCAGCGCCTGTCGGCAGGCCTCGACCTGGCGCATCGTCTGGCCAAGGACTACGAGAAGCCCGAGTTCGACATCAAGACCGTCGAGGTCGATGGCGTCGAGGTCGCCGTGCAGGAGCTGGTGCCGCTGGAGAAGCCCTTCTGCCGGCTGCTGCGCTTCAAGCGCTACACGGACGACCCCAAGGTACTGGCCAAGATGAAGGACCAGCCCACGGTGCTGGTCGTGGCGCCGCTGTCCGGCCACCACAGCACGCTGCTGCGCGAAACCGTCAAGCAACTGCTGAAGGACCACAAGGTCTATATCACCGACTGGACCGACGCCCGCATGGTGCCGCTGGAAGTAGGCCCCTTCCACCTGGACGACTACATCCGCTACGTGCAGGAGTTCATCCGCCACGTCGGCGGCGCGGACTGCCATGTGATGTCCGTCTGCCAGCCCACGGTGCCCGTGCTGGCCGCCATCTCGCTGATGGCCAGCGCCGGTGAGCCCACGCCGCGCAGCATGACCATGATGGGCGGCCCCATCGACGCCCGCAAGAGCCCGACGGCCGTCAACAACCTGGCCATGAACCGCAGCTTCAGCTGGTTCGAGACCAACGTCATCTACCGCGTGCCCACCAACTTCCCCGGCGCCGGCCGCGAGGTCTACCCGGGCTTTCTGCAGCACACCGGCTTCGTTGCGATGAACCCGGACCGGCATCTGACCTCCCACTACGACTACTTCCTGGACCTGGTGCGCGGCGACGACGAGGGCGCAGAGGCCCACCGCCGCTTCTACGACGAGTACAACGCCGTGCTGGACATGCCGGCCGAGTACTACCTGGACACCATCAAGACCGTCTTCCAGGATTTCGCGCTGGTCAACGGGACCTGGCAGGTGGACGGCGCCTTCGTGCGCCCGCAGGACATCACGACGACGGCCCTGCTGACGGTCGAAGGCGAACTGGACGACATCTCCGGCGCCGGCCAGACCAAGGCCGCCCACGAGATCTGCTCCGGCGTGTCCAAGCAGCACCAATACCACTACGACGCCATCGGCGCCGGCCACTACGGCATCTTCTCGGGCCGCCGCTGGCGCGACAACGTCTATCCCGAAGTGCGCGAGTTCATCGCCAAGTACGAAGCTGCGCCGCTGAAGAAGACCGCCAAGGCGACCCCCGTCAAGGCCACGGCCAAGCCGGCACCGGCCCGCAGGCGAAAGGCTTGAATCCAGCGTGAGCCTCGCGTCCCTGATCGACGCCGCACTGCCGCAGACCCAATGCACCCGCTGCGGCTACCCGGACTGCCGCCGCTACGCCGACGCCGTCGCCGCGGGTGAGGCCGAGATCAATCAGTGCCCGCCCGGCGGCGCGGAAGGCGTGGCGAGGCTCTCAGTCATCACCGGCCGCCCTGCCCTGGCGCTGAATCCCGCCAACGGCATCGAAGCCACACGAGGCGTGGCCGTCATTGACGAGGCCTGGTGCATCGGCTGCACGCTGTGCATCAAGGCCTGCCCGGCCGACTGCATCGTCGGCGCGCCCAAGGCCATGCACGTCGTCGTCGCGGCCCAGTGCACAGGCTGTGAGCTCTGCGTGCCGGCCTGCCCGGTGGACTGCATCTCCATACCCGAAGTGACCACCACCACCGGCTGGGCCGCATGGAGCCAGCACCAGGCCGACGAGGCGCGCGAGCGCTACGCCTTCCGCCAGTTCCGCCGCCACCGCGAGGCCGAGGAGAACGAGGTGCGGCTCATGGCCAAGGCCGAGGCGAAGCTGGCCGACGTGGCGGCGGCATCGGTCATCACCGACCCGGCGCAGCTGGACCGCAAGCGCGCCGTCATCGAGGCAGCGCTTGCCCGCGCACGAGCCAAACGGGGCTGACAATCGCGGCATGAATGTCGCTCAGATCGAACGCTTCTTCGCCACGCTGCAACGCGCAAACCCTGCGCCGCAGACCGAGCTGGAATTCGCCAGCGTCTTCGAACTGCTCACGGCCGTGCTGCTGTCGGCCCAGGCCACCGACGTCGGCGTGAACAAGGCGACGAAACGCCTGTTTGCCGTCGCCAACACGCCGGCCCAGATCCTGGCGCTGGGCACCGAAGGACTGGAAAGCCACATCAAGACCATCGGCCTGTACCGCAGCAAGGCCAGGCACCTGCTGCAGACCTGCCGCATCCTGCTTGACCAGCATGGCGGCGAGGTGCCGCGCAGCCGCGAAGCGCTGGAGGCACTGCCCGGCGTGGGCCGCAAGACGGCCAACGTCGTGCTCAACGTGGCCTTCGGCGAGCCGACGATGGCCGTGGACACCCACATCTTCCGCGTCAGCAACCGCACTGGACTCGCACCGGGCAAGACGCCGCTGGCCGTCGAGCTCGGCCTGCTCAAGCGCGTGCCACCGGCCTACGGCGTGGATGCCCACCACTGGCTCATCCTGCACGGCCGCTACGTCTGCCAGGCGCGCAAGCCGCTGTGCAACGCCTGCGCCGTTGTCAACGAGTGCGACTTCGGACGGCAACTAAAATCGGCCGCCGCCTGACCCGAGCCCATCCATGGCCAGCCTGACCGACTTGACCGATCGCGTGGAGCGCCTGCTCCTTCGCCACGACGAAATCCTGCGCACCAACCTGCTGCTGCAGGTGCAGCTGACCGCCATCACGCAGGAGCGCGACAGCCTGCGCTCGCGCCTGAACGCGGCACGCGCCCGCGTGGACGCGCTGCTGGAGCGCCTGCCCGTCGAGGCCCCCAAGGAAGAGCAACAGCCATGAAGCAGATGGAAGTCACCATCATGGGCCAGAGCTATCTGCTCGGCTGCCCCGAGGGCGGCGAGGCCGCGCTGACCGCCGCCGTGGCCCAGGTGGACCGCGAGATGAGCGCCATCCGCGACGCCGGCAAGGTCAAGGCGCGCGAACGCATCGCCGTGCTGGCCGCGCTGAACCTGGCCTACCAGCTGGCCGAAACGCCCCGCGCCGCAGCCCCAGTGGCCCTGCCGGCTGCGAGCGTGTCAGCGCCGGAGCTGGATGCCCTCGTCAAGCGCCTGGACGAAGCGCTGGAACACGACGGGCAGCTCCTGTAGCGCCGTAGAATCCATCCCGTCCATCGCAGTCCCCGGGGCTTTTATTTCCTTCATCCGATGCTCTATGAGCAAGGGCTTGGAACATTCCGGACGGGCGTGATCGTCTCGCGTCAGATGAACCCGAAGTCCGGCTGACCTCGCCCACCTGTATACCCCAGGGTGTTCAGGATCTCGGCCCCCAGGATTCGCGGTGGACACCCTCATTCACAAGCCCACCCCCTACCGGCTTCGCCGGCCCCCTCAAGGGGGAGGACTCAGCGGCCTCGCAAAGCCGGTTCCGCGAGTTCCACGGGGCAAGGCACTACGTCTTGTCACTGCCGAGGTGCCATGCGCTACTGGCTGATGAAGTCCGAGCCCGACGAGGCCTCCATCCTCGACCTGCAACGGGCCGGCACCCTGCCCTGGACCGGCGTGCGCAACTATCAGGCGCGCAACTTCATGCGCGACGACATGCGGCTGGGCGATGGCGTGCTCTTCTATCACTCGTCCTGCCCCGAGCCCGGCATCGCGGGCCTGGCCGAGGTCGGCAGCGCGGCCTACCCGGACGCGACACAGTTCGACCCTTCCAGTCATTACTTCGACTCCAAGTCCAAGCTCGAGGCCCCACGCTGGGTGCATGTGGACGTGCGCTGGCGCGAGACGACGCGGCTGCTGAGCCTGAAGGAGATGCGCGAGGCGCCGGAGCTGGCCTCGATGCGCGTGCTCGAAAAAGGCAGCCGCCTGTCCATCACGCCGGTCACGCCGGCCGAGTGGGCGGCGGTGGTCAAGCGGTTGCACAGCGCATGACGGCGTCCCTAGTCATCGAACTGCTGGCACTGGGCCTGGCAGCGGGATTTCTCGCCGGGTTGCTGGGCATCGGCGGCGGCATGCTGATGGTGCCCTTCCTGACCTTCATCCTCGGCCAGCGCGGCGTCGAGGCGGGCCCGGCAGTCAAGATGGCCATCGCCACCTCGATGGCCACCATCATGTTCACGTCGCTGTCCAGCGTGCGTGCTCACCACAAGCGCGGCGCGGTGCGCTGGGATCTCGTCAAGGGTCTGGCGCCGGGCATCCTCGTCGGCGGCCTGCTGGCTGGTGCCGGCCTGTTCGCGCTGATCAAGGGTGCCTGGCTGGCGCTGGTGTTCGCGGCCTTCGTCAGTTTCTCGGGCTGGCAGATGCTGCGCAACAAGCGCCCCGCGCCCAGCCGGCAGATGCCCGGCACGGCTGGCCAGCTCGGCGCCGGCGCCGGCATCGGCCTGCTGTCGGGCCTGGTGGGCGCGGGCGGCGGCTTTGTCAGCGTGCCCTTCATGGTCTGGTGCAACGTGCCGGTGCACCTTGCAGTGGCCACCAGCGCGGCCCTCGGCTTCCCCATCGCCGTCGCCAACACGCTGGGCTATGTCATCGGCGGCTGGGGGCTTACGCCCGCGCTGCCGGGCGCCGTGGGCTACCTCTACCTGCCGGCGCTCGCGCTGATCGCCGCAGCCAGCGTGACGATGGCGCCGCTGGGCGCCCGCGCAGCCCATGCCATGGACGTGGCTCAGTTGAAGAAAGTGTTCGCGAGCCTGCTGTTCGTACTGGCGGCCTACATGCTGTGGAAGGGCCTGGCTGAGTTCTAGCGGCCACCGGCGGCGCTAAGCTCCGCGCCCATGAAACACAACGCCTCCGCCCTGGCCACGCTGGCCCTGGCCTGTCTGCTTTCCTCCGCCATGGCCGCGCCGCGCAGGGCACCGGCGCCCGTCAAGAAGCACTCCGCGCAGGAGATCCTCGCTGCGTCGCCCGGCAGCGACTGGCGCGCGCTGGACCCCGACAACACGCTGCTGATGGAGCTGGCCTCGGGCCAGGTCATCATCGAGCTGGCACCGCGCTTTGCGCCCGCCCACGCCGCCAACATCCGCGCGCTGGCCCATGGCGGCTATTGGGACGGCCTGGCCATCCTGCGCGTGCAGGACAACTTCGTCACCCAGTGGGGCGACCCCGACGGAGAGGACGCCACCAAGGCCAAGCCGCTTCCGGCCGGCGTGGCGCCGAAACTGCCCGCCGAGTTCTCGGTGCCGCTGGACCGCATCGGCAAGACCGCCGGCTTCGCCAGGCTGGCCGACGTGGACGGCTGGGCACCGCGCACCGGCTTTGCCCAGGGTTTCCCAGTCGCGGCCGACCCCAGGGCCGGCAAGGCCTGGCTGGCCCACTGCTACGGCATGGTCGGCGCGGGCCGTGGCGATGCCATCGATTCGAGCAACGGCACCGAGCTCTACGTCGTCATCGGCCAGGCCCCGCGCGGGCTGGACCTGAACATCACCGTCGTCGGTCGCGTACTCAAGGGCATGGAGCTGCTGTCTGCCCTCCCCCGCGGCACGGCGGCGATGGGCTTCTACGACAGGCCCGAGCAGCGCACCGGCATCCAGCGCATCCGGCTGCTGGCAGACGTGCCCGCCGAGGAGCGCCCCGCCTTGCAGGTGCTGAAGACCGAGTCCGCTACCTGGACCCAGCTGCTCGACGCGCGCCGCTACCGCAGCGGCTGGTTCGTGCACAGCCCGGGCCACATCGACATCTGCAGCGCCGGCGTGCCGACGCGGCCGACGCCCCAGTGAACGCTCAGCCCGCGCCTAGCGCCAGCGCCACGCGGTAGGTGATGAACGAAGCCAGGTAGGCCAGCCCGAACAGATAGCCCGTCATGATCAGCGGCAACTTGTAGCCGCCGGTCTCGCGCTTCACGGCGGCCAGCGTCGCGATGCACTGCGGCGCGAACACATACCAGGCCAGCAGCGACAGCGCCGTCGCCAGGCTCCAGCTCTGCGCGATCAGCGGCGCCAGGGCCTGCGCGGCGTCGTCGCCGGTGGCGGACAGCGCGTAGACCGTGCCCAGCGCACTGATGGCCACCTCGCGCGCGGCCAGCCCCGGCACCAGGGCCAGGCTGATCTGCCAGTTGAAACCGATGGGCGCGAAGACCTTGGCCAGGCCCGCGCCCAGCCAGCCGGCCACGCTGTACTGGATGGGTGCCCCGGTGGCGCCCTCCGGCGGCGCCGGGAAGCTGGCAAGCAGCCACAGCGCGATGGTCAGCACCATGATGATGCCGCCCACGCGCTTGACGAAGATCACCGCCCGCTGCCACAACCCGATGGCGATGGAGCGCGGGTGCGGCCAGTGATAGCTGGGCAGCTCCATCATCAGCGGGCGCACGAGACGGCCCGCGTTGGTGAAGCGCTTGAGCACCCAGGCCACAGCCAGCGCCCCGAGGATGCCGGCGAAGTACAGCCCGAACAGCACCAGCCCCTGCAACTCCAGGCCGGCCACTTCGCGCTGCGGCACGAACGCGCCGATCAGCAGCGCATAGACCGGCAGGCGCGCCGAGCAGGTCATCAGCGGTGCGATGAGGATGGTGACGAGGCGATCGCGCGGGTTGGAGATGGAGCGCGTGGCCATGATGCCGGGTATGGCGCAGGCAAAGCTCGACAGCAGCGGGATGAAGCTGCGCCCGGACAGGCCCACGCTGCCCATCAGGCGGTCCAGCAAGAGTGCTGCGCGCGGCAGATAACCCGACTCCTCCAGCACGAGGATGAAGAAGAACAGGATCAGGATCTGCGGCAGGAAGGCCAGCACGCCGCCGGCCCCAGCGATGACGCCATCGACGATGAGGCTGTGCAGCCAGCCATCCGGCAGCCAGTGGCCCACCTGGGCGCCGATCCAGGCCATGCCGGCCTCGATGGCGTCCTTGGGCGGCTCGGCCCAGGAGAACACTGCCTGGAACAGCAGGAAGAGCAGCACGGCCAGGATGACTGAGCCGGCCACCGGGTGCAGCAGCACGCGGTCGACACGGTCGCTGGGCAGCGTGGGCAACTCCTGGTCGAGCTGCAGCGCGCGCAGCATGGTCTTGACGGTCACATGGTCGTCGACCTGCTGCCCGGCCGCCGCCGCGATGGCAGAGCCCTCCCAGACCTCGGGCTTGTCGATCAGGGCACGCAACTCGTCCAGGCCTTCCTTGTGGATGGCGACGGTGCGCACGACGGGCAGGCCCAGCTGGGCGCCCAGTGCCGCAGCGTCGATCTTCAGGCCGCGGCGCGCCGCCAGATCGGCCATGTTCAGCGCGACGACGACGGGCAGACCCAGCCTGCGCACCGCCAGCAGCAGGCGCAGGTTGCGGCGCAGGTTGGTGGCATCAAGCACGCACACGACGAGGTCGGGCCGCTTCTCGCCCTTGGCGCGGCCGGCCAGCACGTCGCAGGTCACGCGCTCGTCGGGCGAGCGCGGGTGCAAGCTGTAGGTGCCGGGCAGGTCCAGCAGGCGCAGCGCCTTGCCGGCTGCCGTGACGAGGCGGCCTTCCTTGCGCTCCACCGTGACACCGGCGTAGTTGGCCACCTTCTGGTGGCTGCCGGTCAGACCGTTGAAGAGGGCCGTCTTGCCGCAGTTCGGATTGCCGACCAGCGCAACCAGCTTGCCGCCACGGTGAACATGGACGACGGCATCAGCCATGACGTGGCGTCACGGCGATGCATTCGGCTTCGGCGTGGCGCAGCGCAAACGTCGACTGCCCGACCCGCACCACCAGGTTGCCCGTGCGCTGGGCGCCGCGGCGCAGCACACGCACGGCCTCGCCCGGCAGGAAGCCCAGATCGGCCAGCCAGGCGGCCCACTCGGGCGAATGCTGGGGCGCGCTGACCTGATCGACGGTCAGCGCCTGCCCGGCAGGGGCGGCGGCGAGGCTGGAGGGCAGCAGCTCGGACATGGTCAGGTCGACAGGCGGTCGCTTCGATGAGAATGATTCTCATTGTACGCAAACCAGCGGCTGCCGGACGGCGGAAACGGCTTTTGCGCGACAGGAATTTCACGGCGCCGGTCAGCGCGGATTGAGCCGGTCCAGCAACAGGTCGCAGGCCTTCAGGGCCTTGGCAAAATCCAGCCGTGCCACGGCCGTCGACAGCTGGGTCATCTCGGCGCCCAGCGCCTCGCCATGGGCGGCACCGAGCTGCTCGCAGGCGGCCACCGAGCGCATGTTGCGCTCCACCAGCAGCAGGCGCAGCCGGCGCAGCCCGTCCAGCGGATCCCCCTCAGCCGTCGCGGCCGGCGGAACCACAGTGGGCCCGGGCGGCGACACCTGCACCGCCAATGCGGCCAGGCTGCTGTCGAGCAGGGCCTGCAGGGCGGCGACGTCGACCGCGTCCGTCGCACCGCCGTCGCGCAGCCCCGCCTCCTGCCGGGCTGCCGCGGCAGCCAGCGCGCTGGCCCCGACGGCACCGGCCAGGCCGCGCAGCGTGTGCAGGGCGCGCATAGCATCGGCCCGGCCGGGCTGCTGGAGATGGCGCCGCAAGGCCGCCATCTCCGCCGGCGCATCCTGGGCAAAAGACCTCACCAGCCGCTCATAGAGGGCTTGGCGTCCGCCCAGGCGCTGCAGGGCGGCCTTGGATTCGAGCAGCGGCAATTCGGCAGGTGCCGGCGCTGCACCCGCCGGCCGGGCCGCGACGGGCCCGACGCAGCGCAGCAGGCAGGCCACGAGCTGTTCGAGATCGATGGGCTTGGCCACATGCTCGCGCATGCCCGCGGCCAGGCAGGCCTGCCGGTCGGCCTCCATCGCATTGGCGGTCATCGCGATGATGAGGCTGTCGGGCCGGCGCGCCAGGATGCGCTGCGTGGCCTCGAAGCCATCGATGTCGGGCATCTGCAGGTCCATCAGGATGGCGTCGTAGGCGGGCTCGGCGACCAGCGCCAGATGAGCCCCCTCCACACCGCCGCCCACCAGGGTCACGCTGGCGCCTTCGTCCTCCAGCAGTTCCTGCGCCACCTGCTGGTTGAAGCCGTTGTCCTCGACGACGAGCAGCCGCATGCCGGTCAGCCGCGGCTCGCCGGACGCAGCGCGCGGCGGCTGGGCGGGCTGCCCACGCGTGGCTTCGGCGACGGCGTCATGCAGCATGGAGGCCGTGACCGGCTTGACGAGATAGCCGCCCAGGCTCTGGATGTCCTGCTCGCTGCGCTCGGCCAGCAGTTCGCGGCCGTGGGCGGTGACCATGATGATGACCGGCGCGTCGGACTCATGGCTGGCCCGGATGCGGCGTGAGGTTTCCCAGCCGTCCAGCCCCGGCATGCGCCAGTCCATCAGGATGAGGTCGTAATGGGGTTCGCCGTGCTGCGCGGCCTCGTGCACCAGCGCCAGCGCCTGCTCGCCGCTAGCCGCCATGTCGCAATCCCAGCCCAGGCTGGCGCCGATGCCCTGCAGCACCTCGCGGGCCATCGGGTTGTCGTCGACGATGAGCACCTTGAGCCCGCGCTGGGCCGGGTCGGCTTCGCCGCTGCCGGCCGGCGCGCTGTCCATCAGCAGCTCGAAGTGGAAGCGGCTGCCCTCGCCGACACGGCTGTCCACGCGCAGCTCGCCGCCCATCAGCGCGACGAGCCGGCGGCTGATGGCCAGGCCCAGACCGGTGCCGCCGTAGCGCCGGGAAGTGCTCTGCTCGGCCTGGCTGAAGCCGGCAAAGATGTGGTCGAGCTTGTCCGCCGGGATCCCGATGCCGGTGTCGCTGACCTCGAAGCGCAGCCGGGCCTTCTTGTCGGGTTCGACGCCCTCCTCGCCCAGCAGCTTCAGCCCAAGCACGACCTCGCCGCGCTCGGTGAACTTGAGCGCATTGCCGGCCAGGTTGAGCAGCACCTGGCGCAGCCGCGTCGCATCGCCGACCAGGGCCGACGGCAGGCGCGGATCGAGGCGGAACAGCACCTCGATGTCCTTGTTGCCGACATTGGCCGACAGGATGACGGCCAGCTCGCGCATGAAGTCGCTGAGCTCGAAGCGATGCGGGTCCAGCTCCATCTTGCCGGCTTCGACCTTGGAGAAGTCCAGCACATCGTTGATGACGGCCAGCAGCGCCTGGGCCGCCGTGCGGGCCTTGCTCGCGTAGTCGTGCTGGCGCGGTGAAAGCTCGGTACGCAGCAGCAGGTTGAGCATGCCCAGGGCGCCATTCATGGGCGTGCGGATCTCATGACTCATGTTGGCCAGGAAATCGCTCTTGGCCTGGCTGGCCGCCTCGGCCGCCACGCGGGCACGCACCAGCTCCACTTCGGCGCGGTGGCGCTCGGTCACGTCGATGAGCATCTGCACCACGTTGACGAGCCGGCCGCGCCGGTCGCGGATGGCGCTGGCGCTGCCGTCGGCGAACAGCTCGCCGCCGCCGGGCAGCGCGAAGCCGCGCTCGAAGCGCACGTGATCCAGCCGCGCACTGTCCAGCCGCGCCACTTCGCCGCCGAGCACGCGCCCGGGGCGGAAGTCCGGCAGGTCGGCCAGCTTGGCACCGCGCAGCTCGCCGGCCTCGCGGCACAGCATGGCCGTCAGCGCCTGGTTCACGTCCAGGATGACGCCCTGCGCATCGCACAGCGCGATGCCGACCTGGGCGCGCTCGAAGACGCCACGAAAGCGCTGCTCGCTGTCGTTCAGCGCCCGCGTGCGCTGCTCGACGCGTGCTTCGAGCAGTTGCCGTTCAACGATCAGCTGCTCGGTCATGCGGTTGAAGCCGCGCGCAAGTTCGCGGAACTCGACGAAACCGCACACCGGCGCCCGCTCGTCCAGCTTGCCGCCGGCGATGCGCGCGACGGCGCCGCTGAGCATCTCGACCGGCTCGACGATGCGCCGCCCCAGCAGCAGCCCCAGCGCCGGCGCCAGCACCAGCGCCAGGCCGAGGGCCAGGGCAAGGCGGTCGCGCAGCGCGCGTGCCGGCGCAAAGGCCTCGGCCGCGTCGAGGTTGACGGCAATGCCCCAGTCCAGCGCCGGCAGGTGGCGCCAGGACGAGACGGTCTCCACGCCCGCGTAGTCGCGCGTCAGCCCGCTGCCGCTCTCGCCGCGCAGGCCGCGCAGCGCCGGCGGAGCGTCGGGTGCGGCCAGCTCCATCAGCCCGCTCAGGCTGCGGCTGGGCGCGCGCTTGAGATCGTTGATGAAAGCGGCCTTGTCGCCGTCGCGGCGCACCAGCACGGTCTCGCCACCCAGCGCCAAGCCCGAGCGCTCGGTCGCGACGCGCAGCAGACGCTCGAGGTCCAGCTGCAGCACGACGCTGCCCAGCACGCGGTCGTCGACGACGACCGGATGGACGAGAAAGAGTGTGGCTGCCTCCTCACCGCGCAGGCGCTGCACGGAGGTCAGCTGCGGGTCGAGCTGGCCCGTGGCGCGGCGATGGGCGGCGAACAGCTCCGTGCCTTCGAAGGCGCCGCCGTCCAGCCGCGCCAGCTCCGGCGTGGATCCGGCCGGCGTCTTCATCGCGAAGCTGATGCGGCCATCGGGCTGGACCAGCAGCAGGTTGAGGTATTTGCCGGTGTCGTAGAGCCGCTCGAAAAAGGCCCGGCTGGCCGCGGGCACGCGCGTCGCCACGGCATCGCTGCGCTGCTGCAGCAGCGCGCTGCTGTCGCCGGCCTGGGCCACGACCCGGGCGTCGGTCCCGACCTCGTTGAGATACTCGTTGATCTCGTTGACCTTCTTGCGCGAGATGACGACCAGCCCCTCGGTCACCGTCTCGTGCAGGCGCTGCTCGAAGCTGGCGAGCTGCCATAGACCCACCAGCCCCAGCGGCAGCATGGACATCAGCATCATGCCCAACAACAGGGCCGGCCCGACGCGCCAGGCTCGGCGCGCCGACTCGACGGCGACGGGGGGCGTAGCGCTCAATGCCTCACCTCGGAACGCGCAATCAGCGCCATCCAATGCTCGGTGGAGCGGAAGGCCGGCCAAGGCTCTGGCCGGATGTAGCGCGGCAGCACGAAGACTTCGCCGAGCTGGCCGCCCGGCTTGACCTGCGCGATGCGCAACTGGCGCCACAGGTGCCGGCTGTGCCCGTCCACCGCCGCAAAGCCCTGCGGCGCCGGCACCGTCTGATGCAGCACGTTGGCATTGACAGCATCGGTCTGCGGGCTGCCGACCTCGCGCACCGCAGCGGCCCACAGCTGCACCCCCAGGTAGGCCGAAACCGCTGGGTCGCCAGCCTGAACGGCCTCGCCCTGGCTGCGCCGCAGCCGCGCCAGAAAGCCCTCGTTGGCCGGGCCGGGCTCGGACTGCAGATAGCTCCAGGCCGTGAAGTGGCGGTCGAGCCGCCCCCCGCCGAAGGCCGCCATCTCGGGCTCGGCAGCGCTGAAGGACAGCAGCGGCAGGTCGGTCAGCCCGGCCGCCACGAGAGCATCGAAAAAGGCCTGGTTGCTCTCGCCCGCAATCGCGCTGAGGACGATGTCGGGCTGCAGCTTCTGCAGGTCGGCCATGACGGCGCCCATGTCGCGCCCGCCCAGCGGCACATAGCGCTCGCCCAGCACCTCGCCGCCGCCCAGCGCGATGAAGTCACGCAGCACGGCCCCGAGTCGGCGCTGGTACAGGCCGTCGGTGCCGACCAGGTAGATGCGCCGTCCGAAGCCGTGCATGGCCCAGTCGGTCGCCGGCAGCGCCTGCTGGTTGGGCGTCGGGCCGGTGTAGAGGATATGGGCCGACTGCTCCATGCCCTCGTGCGCGGCCGGATAGAACAACAGGTGCCGGTGGGTCTCGACGACGGGCCTGACGGCCTGGCGGCAGGTGGAGGACCAGCAGCCGAACAGCGCCACCGCATGCTCCGTGCCGATGAGACGCTCCGCGGCAGCGGCCGCCACGCGCGGATCAGAGCGCGAGTCCTCGATCTTCAGTTCGACTCGACGCCCCACCAGCCCGCCGGCCGCATTGATCTCCTCCACCGCCAGCCGCGTGGCCGCCACCAGCGGCGCCTCGCTCGCGGCCATTGGGCCGCTGAGGGCATGCAGCAGACCGATGACGATGGGGCTGTGCGCGGCCTCGGCGGCCGGCCGGTGCATCAGCCAGCCCCCCAGTCCCAGCATCAACAACAGCAGCAGGCCGCCCAGCCACGCCAATCGGGCCCGCACCGCCAGCATGGCCTATCCCGCCGTGCGCCGCGCCTCGGGCGAAATCATCGGCAGCGTCAGCCGCACCGTCGTGCCGACGCCAGGCGTGGACTCGACCTGGATCTGGCCGCCCAGCGCGAAGGTGACGAGGTTGCGCACGATGTAGAGCCCCGGCTCCGTGCGGTTGAGGCCGAAGCGCGTCGAGAAGAACGGGTCGAAGACGCGCCCCAGCATGCCTGGCGGGATGCCGACGCCATGGTCCTGCACCGTGATGACGAGCTGGTCGGTGCCCAGCGGCCGCACGCGCAGGTGCACCTCGCCGCCGGCCTCGCGGTAGGCATGCTTGATGGCGTTCTGGATCAGCGTCGCCAGCACCTTGGCCAGCGCGCCGCGGAAGCTCAACAGATGCAGGTCGTCGCCGGCATCGAGCTCGCAGCGCACCTGGTGAGTCTCCAGCGCCGGCGCCAGGCCGGTGACGACCTCGTGGATCAGCTCCAGCAGCGAGAAGCTGCGGCGCTGGTCGCCGAAGTTGTCGGCCGTGGACTGCAGGAAGGAGTCGACGATGGACAGCGTGCGCTGCAGGTTGGACAGCACCAGGCCGACGCTCTCCTCGCTGACGCGCAGGTGCTTGTCCAGATCGCTGCGCTTGATGTTGCCGCCCTGGGACAGGCTACGCAGCTGGGCCAGGTCGTCCTGCAGCGTGCAGGCGGAGATTAGGGCATTGCCCAGCGGCGAGCTCAGCTCCTGGGCGATGCCGGAGATGGTGCGGCCCACCGAGGCCAGCTTGTCGCGCTGGAAGAGCTCGATCTGCGAGCGCGCGAAGCTCTCGGAGGCCAGCTTGAGCGCCAGCTGGGTGCGCACACGGGCCTTCACAACGACATCGACGAAGGGCTTGGGGATGTAGTCCACCGCGCCATGGGCAAAACCCTCGGCCTCGTCGGCGGCGCTGCCCTGCACGGTCACGAAGATGACGGGAATGCCGCGGGTGCGCGGATCGGCCTTCAGGCGGTCGCAGACCTCGTAGCCGCTCATCTCGGGCATCAGCACGTCGAGCAGGATCAGGTCCGGCAGCTGCTGGGCGCAATAGGCCAGGGCCTCGGCGCCGCTGGTGGCCATGGAGACTTCGCATTCGTCCACCAGCAGCTGGTACAGCGCGTGGATGTTGCTCGGCTGATCGTCGACGACAAGGATGAGCGGCATGGCGGCCCAGGATAACCGCAGCCCTAGCCACGGCGCCACAGGCCTGCCCTGGGCTTTCCCCAGGGCCGAGACCGGCCCGCATCGCAGGTTCGGTGCCTCTGCCGCTCCCATAATCGGCTCGTTTCACACGACCGTCCAATGCTTCAGCGCCCGCTCATGCTCGGTCTTCTCTGGCTTGCCATGGCGGCGCTGCTGGTGCTTTTCGCGTTGCTCTGGAGCCTGCGCGGGGCGGGTGGCGCCGTCGTCGATGCCGCCCTGGTGATTAATGCCCTCCTGCTCCCGCTGCCACCGCTGTGCCTGTTCGTGTTGCGCCGCTGTGTCGACGCGGCCGCGGCCCACCGGGCCACGGTCCAGTCCAAGGCCCGCTTCATCGCCCGGATCAGCCACGAAATCCGCACACCCATGAACACCGTCATGGGCATGACCCAGCTCGCCCTGCAGACCTCGCTCAGCGCCGAGCAACGCGAACTGCTGACCAAGGCCGACGCCGCCTCGCGCGCGCTGCTCGGCCTGGTCGGCGACGTGCTGGACGTGTCCAAGATCGAGGCCGGCCTGCTGCAGATCGACAACCAGCCGCTGCAGCTGGAGGACGTCGTCGCCCAGGCCATCGAGCTGGTGCGGCCCATGCACACCAACCCCGACGTGGCCCTCATCTGCGACTGGGCCGATGCCAGCCTGCTCGGTGCGCGTGGCCAGTTGTGCGGCGACGCGGCGCGCCTGCAGCAGGTGCTCGTCAACCTGCTGTCCAGCGCCCTCAAGCACACGTCGGCCGGCCAGGTGCTGCTGCGCCTGGCCGCCCATCCCGGCGACGAGCTGGGCCGTGTGCCGCTCAGCATCACCGTGCAGGACAGCGGCATCGGCATGAGCGCCGAGCAGCTCGGCAGCCTGCTCCGCCCGCCCGACCATGGCGACCCGGCCAGCCCGCAGCGCCACGGCGGCACCAACCTGAAGCTGGGCCTCACGCGCCGCCTCGTCGAGCTGATGGGCGGCACGCTGGACGTGCAGAGCCAGCTCGGCCGGGGCAGCAGCTTCGAGATCCATCTCGCGCTGCCGCAGGACCGTCAGGGCCGCCCACCAGTCCCGCCGCAAGCGCAGCGCCTGCTGCTTGCCATGGCCCGCACCGAGAGCCGCGAAGCCACGCTGACCCTGCTGCGCCACCTGGGGCTGGGCGCCGGCCTCGCGGCCTGCGGCGACGTGGCTGGGACGCTGGCCGCGCTGGCCGAAGCCCGCCAGGGCGGCCACCCCTTCGACTGGCTGCTGGTGGACTGGCTGCTGCCCGGCCCGGGCCCCACCGGCGCCGAGCTGCTGGCCCAGCTGCGCCGCGACCACCCCGCGCTGCGCATCGCCGTGCTGAGCCCGCCCGGCTCGGATGGCGAGCCGGGCCAGGCCCGCGCGTTCGGCGCTCGCGCCCTCTGCCCCACGCCGCTGCTGTCCGGCGACCTGCGCCGCCTGCTCGGCGACCTGGCCGCGGATCGGCCCGCCGTCCTGGACGGGCCATCGCTCGCCGGCCTGCGCGTGCTGCTCGTCGAGGACCACCCCGTCAACCAGGAGATCGCGCTGCGCCTGCTGACCAGCCGGGGCGCCCGGGTCGACGTCGCCGGCAACGGCCAGGAGGGCCTGGACCGGCTGCAGGCCCGGGGCCCCCAGGCCTATGACCTCGTGCTGATGGACCTGCAGATGCCGGTGCTCGACGGCCTCAGCGCCACCCGCCGGCTGCGCGAGCTGCCCGGCTTCGGGCACCTGCCCGTGCTCGCGATGACCGCCCACGCGCTGGCCGAGGAAAAGGCCCAGTGCCTGGCCGCCGGCATGCAGGGCCATATCGCCAAGCCGCTGGACGTGGCCCGCCTCGTGCGCGAGCTGCAACGCTACCGCCCGCCCGCCGCGCCGCCGCCGGCGCGCCCGACGCTGGACCTGCAGCTCGGCCTGCGCCAGTTCGACGGCCAGGCGGCCCTCTACCGCCGCACGCTGCAGGGCTTCGCTGATCAGTACGCCGACGGCCTGGCCGCCTGGCCCGGCTGGCTGAGTGCCGGCCACTGGACCGAACTGCGTCGGGCCGCCCACACGCTGCAGGGGCTGGCCGCCACGCTGGGCGCCCGGCCCCTGCACCATGCCGCCCTCGCGCTGGAGCGCAGCGCCGTGGCAGCCGATACAGCCCACGCAACCCTCCAGTTCGAGGAGGTGCGGACCGGCCTCGCCCAGCTGCAGGCCGAAATCCAGGCTGCCCTGGCCCGCCCCTGGGACAGCACTCCGACGCGCAGCGGCGCCCCCGGCAGCATCGACGAACTGCGCCAGCTGCTGGCCCAGAGCGACAGCCGAGCCCTGGACTGGTGGCAGGCCTACGGCGCCCACAGCGATCTTGCCCCCGCCCAGCGCCAGCAGTTGGAGCAGGCGCTGGCCGCGATGGATTTCGACGCCGCCGCGTCGGCCCTCGGCGCGCCGCGCGGGAACGGCGCGTGAGGCCCGCCGTCATCGTCGTCCTGGGCCCCGTCGGCACGCGCTGGCTGTTCGCCGTCATCGTCGCCTCGGCACTGTTCGCCTGGGGCAGCGAGACCACCCTGGGCGTCATCGAGCCCAGCGATCGCATCGCCTACCCGCTGATCGCCGCCACCTTCGCAGCCCTGGGCCTGCTCGCCTGGCGCCGGCCGCAGCGGCTGAGGCTGTGGCAGCGCGCCGGCGTCACGCTGCTGGCCCTGTACTTCAGCCTGACCATGCTGGCCTTCACGCTGCGCCCTCCACCCGGGCCCAGCCTCTACACGCTGGGCAGTTTCGCGCCCTGGGCCATGGGCGGCACGCTGCTGCTGTTCACGACCTGGCGCGCCCGTGAGGCCCTGCTCATCTCGCTCGGCCTGCTCGTCGTCATGCTGGCACCGCCGACGCTGCTGCGCTTCTACGGCACGCCGCCGCCCTGGCTGATCGACGGCTGGCCGCTGATCGCCAACCTCGCCCTGTGCCAGACGATGTTCTGCGTGGCGCTGTGGGGCCTGTCGCGCCAGCTCGCGCGGCTGACGCAGCTGGCCCCGGCGGCCGGCGGCCTGGCCACCCCGGACGACCTCGTCACCGCTCGCATGGCCGAGATGGAACGCTCCCGCGCCGCGGCCGAGGCGGCCTCGCGGGCCAAGTCCGATTTCCTCGCCAACATCGGCCACGAGATCCGCACGCCGATGAACACGGTGCTGGGCCTGACGCGTCTGATGCTGCAGGGCCGGCTGGCCACCGAGCAGCGCAGCCGGCTGCAGGAGGTGGCCAAGGCCGGGGAGTCCCTGGTCAGGCTCATCGACGGCCTGCTGGACTATGCCGATCTCGACGCCGGCCGCATGCAGCTGGCCGCGGACCCGCTGCACCTGGAGCAGTTGCTGGCCCACGCCTTCGACGCCGTGCGCCCGGCTGCCCAGGCCAAGCACCTGGAGCTGATCTGCGAGATCGCATCGCCCGAGCTGCTGGGCATGGCCGGGGCGCGCCGCGGCGACGCGGTGCGCCTGACCCAGCTCGTCACCGAACTGCTGGTCAATGCCGTCAAGTTCACGCCCGCCGGCCAGGTCAGGCTCAGCGTCAGCCTCGATGCGGCCGGCGGCTGGGTGCTGCGCGTACGCGACAGCGGCGTCGGGCTTGCTCCCGAGCAACTCTCGCGGCTGTTCACGCCTTTCGCCCAGGCCGAGGCCAGCGCCACGCGGCGCTTCGGCGGCACGGGCCTGGGCCTGGCCATCTGCCGGGCCCTGGCAGAACGCATGGGCGGCACGCTGACGGCGAGCAGCACCCCGGGCCGCGGTAGTGAATTCGAGCTGACGCTGCCGGCTTCGCCCTGCCCGGAATTCAAGCTGCCGGCGCCGCCCCCGCCGGGCCGAGTGCTGCTGGTGCAGACCGCGCACAGCGGCGGCCACGACAGCCTGATCGCGCTGCTCAAGGCGCTGGCGCCGTACACGCGCGTCGACCTGCTCGCCCAGGGGCGGCAGGCGCTGGCGCGGCTGGTGGCCTTGCCCGCCAGCCAGCCCTATGACCTGCTCATCATCGACTGGGTGCTGCCCGACATGGAGGGCGGCGAGCTGTTGACCCGCCTGGCCCAGAGCGGCCCGCCACGCGCGCGCCGCACCGTGCTGCTGAGCGCCTTCGACACGCCGGTGCTGCGCGAGCGCGCGCAGCGTCAGGGTGCCGAAACCCTGTGCGCCAAGCCGCTGCTGCCCCACCTGCTGCGCCGCCTGCTGGACCTGGACCGGCCGCTGCCGGTCGACCTGCCCCTGCCCGCGGCGCCGCCTCCCGCCATCGACGGCGCCGACCCGGCCACGCTGATCAGCGAGCTCGACACCCTGCTCGGCGAGGCCGACAGCAACGCGCTGACGCTGTGGGAGAAACACGAATCCACCCTCATCGAGGCCCTGCCCGTCGCCCAGGCCAAGGCCCTGGCCGGCGCCATGCAGCGCTTCGATTTCGACGAGGCCCAGGCCGCGCTGCGCGGAGAGATCAAGCCATGATGAGGACGCCGCCCGAGATCGCCGCTGCTGCCCAGGCCACCGTGCTCGTCGTCGACGACACGCCGGCCAACCTGACGCTGCTGGCCCAGGTGCTCAAGCCCGACTACCGCGTGCAGCTGGCCGTCAGCGGCGCCAAGGCGCTGGAAATCTGCCGCCGCCAGCCGCCCGACCTCATCGTGCTGGACGTGATGATGCCGGAGCTGGACGGCTACGAGGTATGCCGCCTCCTGAAGACCGACCCGGCCACCCGCCGTGTGCCGGTGATCTTCCTGACTGCGCTAACGCGGCCCGAGGACGAGAGCGCCGGCTTCGAGGCCGGTGGCGCCGACTTCATCCACAAGCCCTTCAACCCGGCCACCGTGCGGGCGCGCGTGCGCACCCATCTGCAGCTCAAGCTCGCCGAAGACCATCTGCTGCGCCACAACGCCCAGCTCAGCGACGAACTGGACGCGCGCCGCCGCGAGGTGGAGCGGCTGCGCGACACGACCCTGTTTGTCATGGTGGGCCTGGCCGAGTTCCGCGATGCCGACACCGGCAACCACATCCAGCGCACCCAGGAATACGTGCGCGCGCTGGCGCGCTGGATCGCGGCCCAGCCTGACGGTCCGGCCGACCTGACCGAGTTCGCCATCGACGAGCTGGCCAAGGCCGCGCCGCTGCACGACATCGGCAAGGTGGCCATCCCCGACGGCATCCTGCTCAAGCCCGGCAAGCTGTCGCCCGACGAATGGCAAGTCATGAAGACCCATGCCGAGCATGGCGCCGACCTGTTACAGCGCGCGGTCGACCGCCTCGGCGACGATGCCGGCCTGATGCTGACCTTCGGCCGCCAGATCGCCCGCCACCACCACGAAAAATGGGACGGCAGCGGCTACCCGGACGGCCTGGCCGGCGAGGCCATCCCGCTGGCGGCGCGGCTGATGGCCGTGGCCGACGTCTACGACGCGCTGATCAGCGAGCGCCCCTACAAGCAGGCCATGACGCACGACGAGGCGCTGGCCTACATCCGCAACGGCGCCGGCAGCCACTTCGATCCGCGCATCGTCGAGGCGCTCGATGCCTGCCTGGACGAGGTACGGGCCATCGCCTCGCGCTGGGCAGACTGAGCACGACCCGATAATCCGCGGCCTCATGCAGACCGGCCCCATCCTCAACATCTCCTGCTACCTCTTCGTCTCGCTGACCGACACGGCGGCGCTGCGCGACCGGCTCCATGCCCGTGCCGAGGCGCTGGCCCTCAAGGGCACGGTGCTGATCGCCGAGGAAGGCATCAACCTCTTCCTGGCCGGCTCCGCCGAGGCCGTGAACGCCTGGGTAGACGAGCTGCGCGCCGATGCCCGGTTCGCTGCGCTGACGCCCAAGGAGAGCTGGAGCGAGGCCCAGCCTTTCCAGCGGCTCAAGGTCAAGGTCAAGCCGGAAATCATCCGCATGAACCATCCCACGATCCGCCCCGATCAGGCGCCGCGGGCCCCCGCCCTGCCGCCGGCCACGCTGGCGCGCTGGCTGGACCAGGGCCACGACGATGCAGGCCGGGAGGTCGTCATGCTGGACACGCGCAACGGCTTCGAGGTCGACCACGGCGCCTTCGACGAAGCCATCGACTGGCGGCTGCACAAGTTCAGCGACTTCCCCGAGGCGCTGGCCGCGCACCGCGATGAGCTGGTCGGCAAGACCGTGGTGAGCTACTGCACCGGCGGCATCCGCTGCGAGAAGGCGGCCATGGTGCTGCAGGCCCAGGGCCTGACGGCCTGGCAGCTGGACGGCGGCATCCTGAAGTATTTCGAGGACACCGGCGGCAAGCATTACCACGGCGGCTGCTTCGTCTTCGACGACCGCGAATCGCTGGCCCCCGACCTGAGCCCGGTGCCGTGAAGGGCAGGCTCGGCGAACTGCTGCTGAAGGTCTTCGGCATCCTGCTGATGCTGGGCGCGCTGGGTTTTGCCGTCAGCAAGGCCCCGGACCGTTCGCTGGAGAGCCTGGTGCCGCGCTGGGCGCCGCCGCCGTCGGACTTCGTCGACATCGACGGCCTGCTCGTCCACTACCGCGACCAGGGCCCCAGCAGCGACCCGCTGCCCCTGGTGCTGATCCACGGCACCAGCGCCAGCCTGCACACCTGGGAGGGCTGGGTCGCCGGACTCGCGCCGACGCGCCGCGTCATCAGCTTCGACCTGCCCGGTTTCGGCCTGACCGGCCCGAACGCCGACAACGACTACAGCGACGCGCGCTACGTCGCCTTCGTGCGCCAGCTGCTGGCGCGGCTGGGCGTAGGCCGCGCCATCTTCGTCGGCAATTCGCTGGGCGGCGAGATTGCCTGGCAGCTGGCCCTGGCCGACCCGGCCCGCGTCGCCGGCCTCGTACTCGTTGACGCCGCCGGCTTCGACTTCCAGCCCGAGTCCCTGCCGCTGGGCTTTCGCATCGCCCGCATCCCTGTGCTGCGCGAGCCCATGCGCTGGGTGCTGCCGCGCCGCGCCATCGAGAACAGCGTGCTGGACGTCTACGGCGACCCGGGCCGCGTAACCGCCGCGCTGGTGGACCGCTACTACGAGCTCGCGTTGCGCGAAGGCAACCGTGTCGCGCTGATGCGGCGCATGGACCAGCTGGCACCCGGCCCCGTCGCGCGCCTGCCCGAGATCCAGGTGCCCACCCTCATCCTCTGGGGCGAACGCGACCGGCTGATCCCGCTGCGCTGGGGCCGCGAGTTCGAAAAAGGCATCCGGGGCAGCCGGCTGGTGGTTTTCCCGAAGCTGGGCCATGTGCCTCAGGAGGAAGACCCGGCTGCTACCCTTGCGGCCTTGCGCGACTGGCTACCCGACGTCGCCCGCTGAACACCGTCCAACCCAAGAGGTCCGACATGAAGAAAACCGTCCTGTTTGCCCTGACACTTGCCGCGTCGCTCGCCCAGGCGCAGGCGCCCGAGTGGAAGAAGCTGCGCATCGGCGTCGAGGGCGCCTACCCGCCCTTCTCCGAGATCGGTGCCGACGGCAAGCTCAAAGGCTTCGAGATCGAGCTGGTGCAGGCCTACTGCGCGGAGATGAAGGCGCAGTGCACGCTGGTGCAGCAGGACTTCGACGGTCTCATCCCGGCGCTGCAGTCGCGCAAGGTGGACGCCATCTTCGCCAGCGTCTCCATCACCGAGGAGCGCGCCAAGGTCATCGCCTTCTCCAAGCCCTACTACAACACCCCGGCGCGCCTCATCGCCAAGACCGGCGTGAAGCTGGACCCCACGGCCGCCGGCCTGAAGGGCAAGAAGATCGGCGTGCAGCGCGGCACCACGCATGAGACCTACGCGAGCAAGACCTTCACGCAGAGCGAGATCGTGCGCTACGGCAGCCAGGACCAGGTTTTCCTCGACCTCAAGAGCGGCCGCATCGACGCCACGCTGATGGACTCGCCCGCCGGCGACTTCGGCTTCCTGAAGAAGCCCGAAGGCAAGGGCTTTGCGTTCTCGGGCCCGGCCATCCTGGACGACAAGGTCTTCGGCGTCGGCACCGGCGTGGGCATGCGCCGCGCCGATGAAGCGACGCTGGGCAAGAAGTTCAATGCCGCCATCGATGCCGTGCAGGCCAACGGCACGTTCAAGAAGCTGGCCGACAAATACTTCGACTACGACATCGCGCCGCGTACTAAGCAGCCGTGATGCGACGACGCTCCGCCCTGGGCGCAGCGAGTCTGGCCCTGGCCGGCACGGCGCTGGCGCAGACCGCCCAGCGCCTGCGCGTCGGCTTCGCGGTCGGTTACGCGCCGTTCAGCGAGGTCGGTGCCGACGGCCAGCTCAAGGGCTTCGAAGTCGACCTGGCCCAGGCGCTGTGCGCCCGGCTGGCCCTGCCCTGCACGACGGTCATCCTCGACTTCGACGGCCTGATCCCGGCGCTGCAGTCGCGCAAGATCGACGCCATCATGGCCTCGATGTCCATCACACCCGAGCGCCAGCAGGTCATCGCCTTCACGCAGCCCTACTACTTCTCGCCGGCGCGCCTGGTGACGCGCAGCGACGCGAAGCTGGACATCACGCCGGCCGGGCTCAAGGGCAGGCGCATAGGCGTGGAGCGCGGCACCGCCCATGAGCGCTTCCTGGCCGAGCAGTTCCAGGACAGCCAGGTGCTGCGCTACGCGACGCAGGACCAGGTCTTCCTCGACCTGAAGTCCGGCCGCCTGGACGCCACGCTGGTGGACGCCGTCATCGCGCAGTTCGGCTTCCTCAACCAGGCCGATGGCCGCGGCTTCGGCTTCGTCGGGCCCGACTTCGGCAGGAACGAGCGCTACTACGGCCGCGGCATCGGCGTCGGCCTGCGCAAGGCGGATGCCGCCACGCTGGGCCGGCGCCTAGACGACGCCCTCGCAGCACTGCGCAGCGGTGGCGCACTCAAGGCCTTGAACGACCGCTACTTCAGCTTCGATCTCGTCAGCCCACGCTGAAAGACCAGTCTCCATGTTGTTGCACGGATTCCTCCCCAGCCTGCTCCAGGGCGCCGCCGTCACGCTGGGCGTGGCGCTGTCGTCGCTGGCCATCGCCGCGCTGCTCGGCCTGACCGGCGCCCTGGCCAAGCTGTCGCGCTCGCGTGTGGCTCAAGGCCTCGCCGGCACCTACACGACGCTGATCCGCGGCGTGCCCGACCTGGTGCTGATGCTGCTCGTCTTTTACGGCGGCCAGCTGGCCATCAACACGGTCGCGCCCATGCTCGGTCACGAGGACTACATCGACATCGACCCCTTCGTGGCCGGCGTGCTGACCATCGGCTTCATCTTCGGCGCCTACCTCACCGAGGCCTTCCGCGGCGCCTTCCTGGCCGTGCCGCCGGGCCAGCGCGAGGCGGGCCTGGCCTACGGCATGAGCCCGCGCCAGGTGCTGTGGCGCATCCTGCTGCCGCAGATGCTGCGCCACGCGCTGCCGGGCATCTCCAACAACTGGCTGGTGCTCATCAAGAGCACGGCCATCGTGTCCGTCATCGGCCTGTCCGACCTGATGACGCGCGGCCAGCAGGCCGCCGGCAACACGCGCGAGCCCTTCAGCTTCTACCTGGCCGTGGCGCTGATCTATCTCGTCTTCACGAGCCTGTCCGAGCTGGGCTTCAGCTGGGCACAAAGACGCCTGGCCATCGGCGCGAAGGAGGCGAAGCTGTGAACTTCGAATCCATCGCCGAGAACTTCCCGCTCTACCTCTCGGGCCTGGTCGTCACGCTGAAGCTGCTGGCGCTGTCGCTGGCCTGCGGCCTGCTGATGGCCGTGCCGCTGGCCATCGTGCGCACCGTCTTCAAGGGCTGGGCCTCGCGGGCGGTCTGGGTCTACACCTACACCTTCCGCGGCACGCCCATGCTGGTGCAGCTCTTCCTCTGCTACTACGGCCTGGCGCAGTTCGACGTGGTGCGCGAGAGCTGGGCCTGGCCATGGCTGTCGTCGGCCACCTTCTGCGCCTGGCTGACCTTCACGCTGAACACGGCCGCCTACACGACCGAGATCATCGCCGGCAGCATCCGCGCGCTGCCGGCCGGCGAGATCGAGGCCGCCAAGGCGCTGGGCATGGGCCGCGGCCTGATGCTGCGCCGCATCGTGCTGCCCGCCGCGTTGCGCCGCGCGCTGCCGGCCTACGGCAACGAGGCCATCTTCATGCTGCACGGCACCTCACTGGCCAGCGTCGTCACGCTGCTGGACGTGACCGGCGCGGCGCGCGAGGTCAACGCCAAGTACTACCTGCCCTTCGAAGCCTTCATCACCGCCGGCGCCTTCTACTTCGTGCTCACGCTGGGCCTGGTGGGCCTGTTCCGCTGGGCCGAAAACCGCTGGCTCAAACCCATGATGAGCCGCTAGAAATGGCCCACCCCCTACCGGCTTCGCCGGCCCCCTCAAGGGGGCGACACCAGCAGCCCGGCAAAGCCGGTCCTGCGGCGTCCGCTGGGTAAGACACTACGCCTATGCAAGTCGTTCGACATTCCCTGCTCTCCCCCGCCCCGGGCACGCAACGCGAACTCGTCTCGCTTCACTACGGCCAGCCCGGTGGGCAGAAGACCTACATCCAGGCCTCGCTGCACGCCGACGAGCTGCCCGGCATGCTGGTCGCGCACCATCTGCGCGGCATGCTGGATGCGCTGGATGCCGCCGGCCAGATCAGCGGCGAGATCATCCTCGTGCCGATGGCCAACCCCATCGGCTTGTCGCAGCACCTGCTGCACATGCACCAGGGCCGCTTCGAGCTGACCACCGGCGAGAACTTCAACCGGCACTACCCGGACCAGATCGAGGCCGTCGCCCAGGCGGTGGAGTCGCAGCTGGGCGCCGACGCCGCGAGCAATGTCGCCGTCCTGCGCCGTGCGCTCAGGGCCGCCGTGCTGGCCTCGCCCGTCGACACCGAGTTGCAGTCGCTGCGCCGCACGCTGCTCAGCCTGTCCTGCGATGCCGACGTCGTGCTGGACCTTCACTGCGACGCCCAGGCGCTGATGCACCTCTACACCGAGACGCCCTGCTGGCCCGACTGCGAGCCTCTGGCGCGCTTCCTGCGCTCGCGCGTGACGCTGCTGGCCCAGGACTCGGGCGACAACCCCTTCGACGAGGCCTGCTCCCAGGTCTGGTGGAAGTGGGCAAAGCATTTCGGCGGCCGCTTCCCCATCCCGCAGGCCTGCCTGAGCGTGACCGTCGAGCTGCGCGGCGCCGCCGACGTGACGCACGAACTGGCCGCCGCCGACGCGCGGAACATCGTCGACTACCTGCGCTGGCGCGGCCTGATCAGGGGCGACAGGCCGGCGCTGCCCTTGCCGCAAGGCGATGCCCGCCCGCTGGCCGGCAGCATGCCCATCAAGTCGCCGGTGGCCGGCGTGCTGACCTTCGTCAAGGACGTCGGCGCCGAGGTGAAGGCCGGCGAAGTGCTGGCCCATGTCATCGATCCGATCACGGCGGCGGTCACCGAGCTGAAGAGCCCCGTGGACGGCCTGTTCTTCGCGCGCGACTTCCTGCGCTTTGCCTTCGCCGGCATGCGTGTCGCCAAGGTCGCCGGCCGCGAGGCGCTGCGCACCGGCAAGCTGCTGGGGGCCTGAGCATGAGCCACGTTCAACTGCAGGCCACCAACATCCACAAGCGCTTCGGCGAGCGCGAGGTGCTCAAGGGCATCTCGTTCAGCGCCAGCAAGGGCGACGTCGTCACGCTGATCGGCTCCTCCGGCTCGGGTAAGAGCACCTTCCTGCGCTGCCTGAACCTGCTGGAACAGCCCAATGAAGGCGAGCTGGCGCTGGGCGGCGAGGCACTGAAACTGGTGCGCGACCGCGACGGCAGCCTGAAGGCCGCCGACGCCCACCAGCTGCAGCGCTGGCGCGCAAGGCTGGCAATGGTGTTCCAGAACTTCAACCTCTGGGCCCACATGACGGTGCTGGAGAACGTCATCGAGGCACCGGTGCATGTGCTCGGCAGGCCCAGGGCCGAGGCCGTCGAGCGTGCCCAGGCGCTGCTGGCCCGCGTGGGCGTGTCCCACCGCGCCAGCGTCTACCCGGCCCAGCTGTCGGGCGGCGAGCAGCAGCGCGTGGCCATCGCCCGCGCGCTGGCCGTCGACCCCGAGGTCATGCTGTTCGACGAACCCACTTCGGCGCTGGACCCCGAGCTGGTCGGCGAGGTGCTCAAGGTCATGCGCGATCTGGCCTCCGAGGGCCGCACGATGATCGTCGTGACCCACGAGATGGGTTTCGCGCGCGAGGTGTCCAACCATTGCCTGTTCCTTCACCAGGGCCGCGTCGAGGAGGAAGGCAACCCCAAGGAAATGCTGCTGCGCCCGCAATGCGAGCGCCTGCAGCAATTCCTCAGCGGTGGACTGAAGTAAGGGCCGTCATGCACCGGCTGCTGTGGCGCGCGCTGGCGCTGCTGAGTCTTGTGCTGGGCCTCGTTGGCGCGGTGCTGCCGGTGTTGCCCACCGTGCCCTTCCTGCTGCTGGCTGCCTGGGCCGCCGGCAAGGGCTGGCCGGCGCTGGAAGCCTGGCTGCTCAACCACGCGCATTTCGGCCCCCACATCCGCCGCTGGCGCGAGAGTGGCGCCGTGCCACGCCGCGCCAAATGGCTGGCCAGTCTGATGATGGCCGGCAGCGCCACGATGCTGGCGCTGACCACGCTGCCGCCGACGGTCAAGGTCGCGGTGCCCGCCGTGATGCTCGTCGTAGCGATCTGGCTCTGGCGCCGCCCCGAAAGCTAGGCCTGCCGCCAGTCGTGAACCAGCAGTGAATCGACGACGGCCTGCTGGGCTGCGCTCAGCGGCCGCTCCGACTGCACCAGCAGCTTGACCTCGCGCACGATGGGACAGTCGGCCGTGCTCACTTGCATCAGCCCCGCCGCGTCGGCGATGGACTGCGGCATGAAGGCGACGCCGAAGTTGGAACGCACGAAGGCCTGGATCCAGTCCTCGCGGTGCGACTGCTGCACCACCTCCAGCCGCACGCCGCGATCAATCAGCAGGCGCCCGATGTAGCTGGAGAACTCGCAGTAGATGCGCTCGCAGTAGCGCTCGCGGTCCAGCTCGGCCATGTCGATGGCCTGGCGGCCGCTGAAGCGGTGGTCCTCGCCGATGGCAACGACATAGTCCTCGCGGAACAGCAGTCGGGCGTCGAAGCGTCGTGGGGTCTCGTAGGGCGAGCACATGATGCCGATGTCGACGTCGCCGCGGTCCAGCTCGTCGGTCAGCGCCTCCAGGTTGCCCTCGCGGAAATGCAGCTCGATGTCGTGCTGATCCTGGCTCTGCACAAAACCAGGCAGCACCTGTTGGAAGTCGATGGTGCACATGACACCCACTCGCACCACCTCGCGCTTCTGGCGCGCGAAGCGCCGCGCCTGCTCGCGGGCGGCCTGGGCGGTATCGAAGATCTGGCGGAAGTTGGGCAGCATGGCCCGGCCCAGTTCGCTGAGCTGCACGGAGTTCTTGGTGCGGTCGAACAACCGCCCGCCGATGGTCTCCTCCAGCCGCTGGATGGCCTTGGTGAGCGCCGGCTGCGACACGAAGGACCGCTCCGACGCGCGTGTGAAGTTCAGCGTTTCAGCCACGGCCAGGAAGTAGCGGATCTGGTAGAGCTCCATGCGCGGGGGTCGCGCGGGGCCGCGGCTTCCTTACACCCCCCACGATAACCAGCGCGCATGGCGCCATGAATTGATGCCAATTCACGGCTTGCGCCCCGATCCGGACACTGGCGGCCTTCAATGCCCTAACCGCCGTGTCCAGCGCCATGTCCACCGCCAAGCCCACTCCCTCAGCCCGCACCGTCGCCATCGTCGGCGGCGGCTTTGCCGGCACCACGCTGGCCCGCTCCCTGCACGGCCGCCTGCCCGCCGGCTGGGAGTTGCTGCTGGTCAGCGAGGAGAGCTACACCACCTTCAACCCCATGCTGCCCGAGGTCGTCGGCGCCGGCGTCTTCCCCGAGCACGTGGTGGCGCCCATCCGCGAAATGCTGCCCGGCGTGCGCTTCGTCATGGGCCGCGTCGGCGGCATCGACCTGCAGTCCCGGCGCATCGGCTGCCACACGCTGGCCGGGCCGCGCGAGTTCGCCTTCGACCATCTCGTGCTGGCCCTGGGCCAGCGCGCCCGCCTGGACCTGCTGCCCGGCATGGCCGAGCATGCGCTGCCGCTGAAGCTGGTGGGCGACGCGCTGCACATCCGCAACCGGGTGCTGCAGGCACTGGCCCGCCGCGAGCTAGGCGACGATCCGGCGCTAGGACACTTCGTCGTCATCGGCGGCGGCTTCTCCGGCGTCGAGGTGGCCGGCGCGCTGGCCGACTTCATCCGCAGCGCCAGCCGCCACTACCCCCGCACCCGTGCCAACGGCTTCGGTATCAGCCTGCTGCACGACGGCGAGCGCCTGCTGCCCGAACTGCCACGCACATTGGGCGAGGCGGCCGAGCGCTCGCTGAAGCGGCGTGGTGTGCAGGTGCGCTGCGGCACGCGCGCCGCGCGCATACATGCCTATGAGGTCGAGCTGGCCGACGGCCGGGCCCTGCCCAGTGCCACGGTCATCTGCACCGTCGGCACGCAGCCCAACCCGCTGGCCGAGGCCCTGGCCCTGCCGATGACGCGCGGCCGCATCGCGACGCTGTCCGACGGCCGCGTGCCCCTCGAGCCGGGCGCGCCGGTGCTGTGGGCACTGGGCGACTGCGCCGCGCAGCTCAACGCCGACGACGGCCGAGTCTGCCCGCCGACGGCGCAGTTCGCCGTCGCGCAGGCCCGGACCCTGGCCGAGAACCTGCTGCGCCATCTCGACGGCAGGCCGACGCGGCCGTTCGCCTACCAAGCCCGCGGAATGATGGCCACCACCGGCCACCTCAAGGGCGTGGCCACCCTGTTCGGCCTGCTTCTCACGGGCCTGCCGGCCTGGCTGTTGTGGCGCGGCTACTACCTGCTGCGCATGCCCACGCTGGGCCGCAAGGCGCGCATCTGGGTCGAATGGACCTGGGGCCTGTTCTTCCCGCTCGACATCACCCACCTGCGCTTCACGCGCACGGCCGAGGTCGACCGCGACCCGCCTCCCTCCCGCTTTCACTAGGAGAACCACATGTTTATCGGCAAGACCGCCCTCGTCACGGGCTCCACCTCCGGCATCGGCCTCGGCATCGCCCGTTCGCTGGCCGCCCAGGGCGCCAACGTCGTGCTCAACGGCTTCGGCGACGTGCACGACATCGAAAGGCTGCGCCTGGACCTCATCGAGCAGCACGACGTGCAGGTGCGCCACGACCCAGCCGACATGAGCCAGCCGGAGCAGATCGAACGCATGATGGGCCGCGCCATCGCCGAGTTCGGCGCCATCGATCTGCTCATCAACAACGCCGGCATCCAGCATGTCGCGCCGGTGGAGGAGTTCCCGGTCGACAAGTGGTACGCCATCCTGGCCATCAACCTCAGCGCCAGCTTCCACACGACTCGCCTGGCCGTGCCGGCGATGAGGAAGAAGGGCTGGGGCCGCATCATCAACGTGGCCTCGGCGCATGCGCTGGTGGCCAGCAAGTACAAGTCGGCCTACGTCGCCGCCAAGCATGGCGTCGCCGGCTTCACCAAGACCGTCGCGCTGGAGCTCGCCGAGGCCGGCATCACTGTCAACGCGGTCTGCCCCGGCTACGTGCTGACGCCGCTGGTGGAGCAGCAGATCCCCGACACCGCCCGTGCCCGCGGCATCAGCGAGCAGGCCGTAATCCGCGACGTACTGCTCGCCGCCCAGCCCACCAAACAGTTCGTCACCGTCGAGCAGGTCGCTGCCCTGGCCTGCTTCCTCTGCTCCGACGATGCCGCCCCCATCACCGGCGCCGTGCTGCCCATAGAGGGCGGCTGGACGGCCCAGTGAAACCCCGCCACCCCGCAAACCAAACCCAAGGGAGAAACCCATGAAGACTTCGATCATCCGCACCCGCACGTCCCGCCTGAGCCAACTGCTGGCCGCCACGGCGGCCCTCGTCACCAGCCTCGCCGGCAGTAGCGCCCATGCCGGCGAATGCCCGGCCGACAAGGTCATGGCCAACGCGCTGGCCGATGCCGCCACCGCCCCCGTCGGCGTGACCGATACCGAGCTCTCGTCCATCGACCTGGCCAAGGAGAACGTGCACCTGGCCAACCGCCGCCTGCGCCTGCGCCACATGACGATCGCCCCTGGCGGCGTCGTGCCCTTCCACAGCCACGAGGACCGCCCCGCGCTGATCATGGTCAACAGCGGCGAGATCCACGAGCACTCCAGCAAGTGCGCGGTGCCCATCCTGCACAAGGCCGGCGAGATCTCGCGCGAGTTCCTCGGCACCAGGCACTGGTGGAAGAACAGCACCGCCGCCCCGGTGGAGCTGACCATCGCCGACATCGTCAACGACGGCAAGCCGGCCACGATGAAGGAACACATGTAAGCCCGAGGGGCCGCGCGCCGACCGACCCAGCTACCTGCAGCGGAGACAGACATGCCCACCAAGAAGCCCCACCCCACCCCAAACACGGCACGCCCCCAGGTCGTGCTCGTCCTGCAAGGAGGCGGGGCGCTGGGCGCCTATCAGGTAGGCGTCTACCAGGCTCTGCACGAGGCCGGCATAGCGCCGGACTGGGTCATCGGCACCTCCATCGGCGCCATCAACGCCGCACTGATAGCCGGCAACCCGCCCGAGCGGCGCATGGAGCGGCTCAACGCCTTCTGGCGCCATGTGGAGCAGCAGAACCGCATGGCCGGCCCGCTGGACTGGCTGGGCATGGGCAATCTGCTGGCCAACATGACGACGGTGATGCGCGGCATCCCGGCCTTTTTCGAACCCAACCTCGCAGCACTGCGCGGCACCCAGGCCGCGCTGGGTGTCGACAAGGCGGCCTACTACAGCACCGAGCCGCTGCGCGAGACGCTGCGCGGCCTGGTCGACTTCGAGGAGCTGCAGCACGGCGGCACCCGCCTCACGGTGGGCGCCGTCAATGTACGCAGCGGCCAGATGCGCTATTTCGACAGCCGCGAGGAGCCGGTCGGCCTGGAGCACGTCATGGCCTCCGGCGCCCTGCCGCCGGCCTTCCCGGCCGTCTGCATCGATGGCGAGGCCTACTGGGACGGCGGCCTCTACTCCAACACGCCCATCGAGGCCGTGCTGGACGACAACCCGCGCCGCGACGCGCTGATCTTCGCCGTCAACGTTTGGCACCAGACAGCGCCGCAGCCCGAGTCAATCTGGCAGGTCATGGGCCGGCAGAAGGACATCCAGTACGCCAGCCGGGCGGACAGCCACATCGCCCGCCAGAAGCAGATCCACCGGCTGCGCCACGTCATCCGTGAGCTCAACCGCCTGCTGCCGCCGGCGCAGCAGCGCGCCGCCAGGGAGCTGGCCGCCTGGGGCTGCGGCACCACCATGCACGTGGCCCATTTGCTGGCGCCGCGCATCGAGGGCGAGGACCACACCAAAGACATCGACTTCACGCCCGCCGGCGTCAAGGCGCGCCGCGATGCGGGCCTAGCCGACGCACGCCGCATGATCGAGCGCGCGCCCTGGCAGGCACCCGTGGACCCGATCGAGGGCGTCATCGAGCACCTGCTGGAGCCGGCGTGAGCGCCGCGCCGGGCCGGCACAACCAAGCTCGCTCCCGCTTGGCGGGACGGGCCGCACGCCCAGGGGTGCACCAATGAACGCGCTGGCCTTCGCAGGCGCCGCGGCCTGCGCGCTGCTGATGGGCGCGGCCATCCAGCGCGGCGCGACCTGCACGGTGGCCGCCGTCGGCGAGCTCATGGCGCAGCGCCGCGCCACCCGGCTGCGCAGCCTGCTGGAGGCCTCGCTGTGGGTGGCCGGCGGGCTGTTGCTGGCACGGGCGCTGCACCTCGCCCCGCCCGTCCTGCCGGCGCCTTTCGCGCTGACGGGCTGGACGCTGCTGGGCGCCGGGCTGCTGGGCCTGGGGGCCTTCATCAACCAGGCCTGCGTGTTCGGTGCCATCGCGCGGCTGGGCAACGGTGAATGGGCCTTTGTCGCCACGCCGCTGGGCTTTTTCCTCGGCTGCCTGAGCCTGGGGCGCCTGTTCGGCCCGGTGCAGCCGCAGCCGCTGCCGATGGGCTCGCCGTTGTGGCTGGCACCGGCAGCGCTGGGCCTGCTCTTCGCTGCCTGGGCACTGTGGCGCGCGGCGACACGCTGGCGCGAGGGCGGCTGGTGGTCACCGCACGCGGCCACCGTCTCCATCGGCCTGGCCTTTCTCGTGCTGCTGCTGCTCGAAGGCCCCTGGGCCTACACCGACGCGCTGGCCGAACTGGCCCATGGCATGCGCAGGGACAGCGCGACCCGCCTCGCGCTATTCGCCTGCCTGCTGGCCGGCGCGATGGCCGGCGGCTGGCGCGCCGGGCTGTGGCGGCGACGCCTGCCCAATGCCGCCGGGCTGGCGCGCTGCGGGGCCGGCGGTCTGCTGATGGGCTGGGGCAGCCTGCTCATTCCCGGCAGCAACGACGGGCTGATCCTGCTCGGCCTGCCGCTGCTGTGGCCGCACGCGTGGGTGGCCTTCGCGACGATGTGCGCCGTCGTCGCGCTGGCGCAATGGGCCGCCTTGCGGCCCGCCCTCAGGCCGGCAGCAAACCCCGGTCCTTGAGCATGGGCTCAACCACCGGGTCACGGCCGCGAAAGGCGCGGAAGGCCTCGCCCGGCTCGCGGCTGTTGCCGGCCGCGTAGATGCACTCGCGCAGCCGGGCGGCCACCGCCGCGTCGAAGACGCTACCTGCCTCGACGAAGGCGTCGAAGGCATCGCAGTCCAGCACCTCGGCCCACAGGTAGACGTAGTAGCCGGCGGCGTAGCCGGCGCTGCTGAACAGATGCTGGAAATGCGTCAGCCGGTGGTTCATGCCGACCTCGGCCGGCAGGCCCCGCTGCGCCAGCGTGTCGCGCTCGAAGGCGACGACGTCGGCCGGCGCAGCGGGCAGTGCGTGCGCAGCCATGTCGACGAGGGCGCTAGCCGTGTAGCGCAGCGTCTCGTAGCCCTGGCCGAACTGGCGCGCAGCCTGCAGCTTGGCCAGCAGCGCATCGGGCAGGGGCTCGTCGGTCTGCCAGTGGCGGGCGAACTTCTTCAGCACCTCGGGCTCGGCCATCCAGTGCTCGTAGAGCTGCGAGGGCAGCTCTACGAAATCGCGCAACACCTGGGTGCCGGCCAGGCGCTCGTGCTCGACGTTGGACAGCAGGCCATGCAGCCCGTGGCCGAACTCGTGGAAGAGCGTGCGCACGTCGTCGAAGCTCAGCAGCGTCGGCTCGCCGGCCGCGCCGCGGGCGAAGTTGTTGTTGTTCAGGATGACGGGCGTGGCACCCAGCGCGCGGCTCTGGTTGCGCAGCGCGTTCATCCAGGCGCCGCTGCGCTTGGTCGGGCGGGCGAAGTTGTCCTGCAGGAACAGGCCGCGCAGCGAGCCGTCGGCGTCGAAGACCTCATAGGCGCGCACGTCGGCGTGGTAGCCGGCGATGTCGGGCCGGGCCTTGAACTGCAGGCCAAAGAGATGGCTGGCGCAGTCGAACATGGCCGCCACCATGCGGTCCAGCGAGAAATAGGGCTTGACCTCGGCCTCGTCCAGTTCGAAGCGGGCACGCTTGGCTTGCTCGGCGTAGAAGCGCCAGTCCCAGGCTTCGAGGGCATGCGTCGCACCGGCAGCGGCCATCGCGGCCAGCACGGCCTCGCGCTCGCGTGCCTGGGCGGCCAACGCCGGGTGCCAGACCCGCTCCAGCAGACCCATGACGGCGCCCTGGCTGCGCGCCATCGTGTCCTCCAGCGCGTAGTCGGCATAGCAGGTGTGGCCGTGCAGCCGGGCCTGTTCGGAGCGCAGTTCCAGGATCTCGCGGCAGATGGCGCGGTTGTCGGTGTCACCGGTGTCATCACCACGCCCGACCCAGGCGCGCCAGGCCTGCTCGCGCAGATCGCGCCGCGCGCTGAAAGCGAGGAAGGGCACGATCAGCGAGCGCGACAGCGTGATGACGTGGGTGCCGTCGCCCAAGCCGCGGTCCAGCGCCGCCTGGCGGGCGGCCGCGCGCACGAAGCCGGGCAGGCCGGCCAGTTCGGCTTCGGTGGTCAGGCGCAGCTGGTAGCCGTTCTCGGCGCCCAGCACGTTCTGCGCGAAGCGCGTGTTCAGCTCGGCCAGGCGGGCCATGACGGCGGCATAGCGCACCCGGGCCTCGGGCGCGAGGCGGGCGCCGGCGCGCAGGAAGTCCAGGTGCACGCGCTCCAGCAGGCGGCGCTGTTCGGGCGTGATGCCCAGGCGCTCGCGCTGCTCGAACAGCGCCTCGACGCGCGCGAACAGCCCCTGGTGCATGTAGACCCAGCTGCCATGCTCGGCCAGCGGCGCGGCGAGGGCACGCTGCTGGGCCTGCAGTTCGGGCGAGGTGGCCGAGGCAGCCAGCGTATAGAAGAGGTGCTCGAGCCGGGCGAGCTGACGGCCGCTGGCGTCGAAGGCAGCCAGCGTGTTGGCGAAGGCCGGCGGCTCGGCCTGGCCGGCGATGGCCTCGATCTCGGTGCGGTGCGCGGCGAGCGCGGCGTCGAAGGCGGGCTGGAAATGCGCCGGGGCGATGTCGGCGAAGGGCGGCAGGCCGTGTGGGCCGGCCCAGTCCTGCAGCAGCGGATTGCTCATGCGGGTTGTCCTGGCAGAAAACAAAAAGGGCCGCTCCCTGGTGGGGAGGCGGCCCGGTAGCGGTCTTCAGTGGCCGGCGGGAATCACTTGCCCGCGGCCGCCTTTTCCTTGCGGATGGCCTTCTCGTCGTTCTCGTCGTAGGCCTTGTTCTGGCACTCGGCCTTCCACTTGTCGTTGGCGTCGAAGTGCTTCTCGGTGCGGTCCTCGATACCCTTGAACTGGGCGTCCAGCGCGTCGACCTTGTCGGAGAAGGCCTTGCGCTTGGCGCCCTGCTCGGCATCGGCCACCTTCAGCGCATCGACCATCGGGCCGAAGGCATTGGCGCGAGCCTGGTAGGCCTCGTTGCGGGCCTTGAGCTCGGCCTTTTCCAGCTTGGGCGCCTCAGCGGTCAGCGTCTCGTGGGCCTTGAGGATGCCGTCGCGCTCGGCCTTGACCTCGGCGACCTTCTTGGCCAGCTCGGCCTCGCCGGCTTCGATGTTGGCCTTCTCGGCCTTGAGCTTGTCGGCATTGGCCTTGTAGGACGCCTGTTCGGCCTTGATGGCCTCGGCCTCCTTGCCGTTGGCGTCCTGCTGGTCGATGCAGGCGCGCAGCTCGTCGCGCGACATCAGCTTGGGCTTGGGTTTCTCCACGACCGGGTTGCTGACCTTGTTGTTCTTCGGGTCGACCTTGGCCTTGGTGTTGTTGGTGATCTGTGCCTGGGCGGAGACGGCGATGACCAGGGCCAGCGGGAGAAGGATGCGTTTCATGTCGAGCGCGCAACGCGAGGTTGCGAAGGTTCCAAACGGGAAACGGAATCATGCCACGAGGCTTCGCCCCGATAATGGCGGGCTGCCCTTAGTAACCACCGTTTCATGGCGCTCAAAGCCACCATCTACAAAGCCCAGCTCCAGATCGCCGACATGGACCGCCATGTCTACGGCGACCACAACCTCACCCTCGCCTGTCACCCCAGCGAGACCGAGGAGCGGCTGATGATCCGCGTGCTGGCCTTCGCGCTGAACGTTCCGGCCGACGAGCTGCGCGGTCGGCTGGAGTTCACCAAGGGCCTGTCCGATGTCGACGAGCCCGACCTCTGGCAGATCGACCTGACGGGCGACATCGTCCACTGGATCGACCTCGGCCAGCCCGATGACCGCCGTCTGATGAAGGCGCACGGCCGCAGCGAGCGCGTCAGCGTCTACAGCTTCGCGTCCAGCACCGAGGTGTGGTGGCGCAACCTGGAGAGCAAGCTCACGCGCACGCCCAAGCTCACCGTCTGGCAGATTCCGGCCGAGCAGTCGCAGGCGCTTGCCAAGCTGGCCGAGCGCAGCATGCAGTTGCAGATCAGCATCCAGGACGGCAGCGTCTACGTCTCCACGGCCAGCGCCAACGTCGAGGTGCACCCCGTCGTGCTGAAGGCTGCCTCCGCATGACCCCGCAGCACGAGCCCGAGCGCCAGCGCTTCACGCTGCCCACCGCGCCGGCCAGCGTGCTCGACTACGAGCTGGGCGCCGGCCGCATCGTCTTCACGCACACCGGCGTGCCCGACGCCCACCGTGGCCAGGGCCTCGCGGCCCGGCTTGTCGAGGCCGGCCTGCAATGGGCGCAGGAGCAGGGCCTGAAGGTCGTGCCCGCCTGCAGCTACGTCCAGCTTTACATCCAGCGCCACCCCGAGTGGCAACCCCTCGTCGCCTGAAGAAGAGACCCGCACCATGTCCACCATCCTGCAATCCGTTCCTGTCGGCCAGAAGGTCGGCATTGCCTTCTCCGGCGGTCTCGACACCTCGGCCGCCCTGCACTGGATGAAGCTCAAGGGCGCCCTGCCCTACGCCTACACGGCCAACCTGGGCCAGCCCGACGAGCCCGACTACGACGAGATCCCGCGCAAGGCCATGCTGTACGGCGCCGAGAAGGCCGTCCTCGTGGACTGCCGCGCACAGCTGGTCGCCGAGGGCATTGCAGCGCTGCAGGCCGGCGCCTTTCACATCAGCACGGCCGGCGTCACCTACTTCAACACCACGCCCATCGGCCGCGCCGTGACCGGCACGATGCTCGTGGCCGCCATGCAGGCCGACGGCGTCAACATCTGGGGCGACGGCTCGACCTTCAAGGGCAACGATATCGAGCGCTTCTACCGCTACGGCCTGCTGACCAACCCGGCGCTGAAGATCTACAAGCCCTGGCTGGACCAGACCTTCATCGACGAACTGGGCGGCCGCGCCGAGATGTCGGCCTTCATGACGGCCAAGGGCTTCGCCTACAAGATGAGCGCGGAGAAGGCCTACTCGACCGACTCCAACATGCTGGGCGCCACACACGAGGCCAAGGACCTGGAGCACCTGAACAGCGGCATCAAGATCGTCAACCCCATCATGGGCGTGGCGTTCTGGCGCGAGGACGTGGCCATCAAGGCTGAAGAGGTGACGGTGCGCTTCGAGGAAGGCGTGCCGGTCGCGCTGAACGGTGTGGAGTACCGCGATCCGGTGGCCCTGCTGGCCGAGGCCAACAAGATCGGCGGCCGCCACGGCCTGGGCATGAGCGACCAGATCGAGAACCGCATCATCGAGGCCAAGAGCCGTGGCATCTACGAGGCCCCGGGCCTGGCCCTGCTGCACATCACCTACGAGCGCCTGGTGACCGGCATCCACAACGAGGACACCATCGAGCAGTACCGTGTCAACGGCATGAAGCTGGGCCGCCTGCTCTACCAGGGCCGCTGGTTCGACCCGCAGGCCATCATGCTGCGCGAGGCCGCCCAGCGCTGGGTAGCGCGCGCCGTGACCGGCGAGGTGGCGCTCGAACTGCGCCGCGGCAACGACTACTCGCTGCTGGACACGCGCAGCCCCAACCTGACCTACGCGCCCGAGCGGCTGTCGATGGAAAAGGTGGAGGACGCGCCGTTCAGCCCGGCCGACCGCATCGGCCAGCTGACCATGCGCAACCTCGACATCACCGACACGCGCAGCAAGCTGGGCATCTACACCGGCACCGGCCTGCTGGCCGGCGGTGGACTGCCGCGTCTGGAATAAGCCTGGGCGGCACTGGTCAGACCTTGACGAATACTGTATAAATAAACAGTATTTGTTGAGGAGCCCATCCATGCACAGCCAGTACCGCCAGAACTACACGCCCAGCCGCCCCCTGCCCAACTGGCTAGAAACCCTGCTGCGCTGGCTTTGAGCCATGCGGTGGCAGGCTTCTCAGAAATCGTCCGCCACGCGCAGGAAGCTGGCAAAGCACGACTTGCCCCCGGGTGTCAGATCCCGGTAGCGGTAGGTCACCCTGGCGCCGATGGGCGGGGATTGCTGCGCTGCTCTTCATTGAAGCCCGTGCCCAGCTTGAAGCGGATGCCCTCCGGCGTCTGCAGTTCCAGCGCGCCGAGCCGGCCCGCGAAGCGCCCCTTGCCCGGCTCGTGGCCGGCCACGACGGCCTCCGCGTCGGCCTGCGTCTTGGGCTTGAGCAACAGATCGCTGCGCCCCGAGGCCGGGGGGCGCATCGGCGCGGTGCAGCATCAGGCCCTCCCCGCCCGCGGCCACCACCTCCTGCAGCTTCGCGCGCAGGGCGGCGTTGGACGGAAGTCGCCACTGCTCGACGGGCTCGACGACACCGCCCGCCAAGGCCTTAAGCCTGCTGGCACGCCGTTCGAAGTCGCCCTCGCCCGCAGGCAATTCAAAGACGCGGTAGCGCACGCGGCGCCATTCGGCGTCGACCGGCTCGCTGCGCCGCACGGTGCCGGACAGCGCGTCGAAACTGCGCCGCGCGATCCACAGCTCGCCGTCCAGCGCCTCGCGCGGCAGCTGAGCCAGGAACCAGGCCGGCGCGGCCGCCCGTCCCACAGCGCACGCACGCCGTCGAGTTTTTCGCTGACGAGATAGGGCGCGGGTCGATCCCGGCCGGCACGCTGCGCGCCAGCAGCGGCTCCAGCGCCCGTGCCGGGACGCTGGCGACGCCGAGCCGGGCCAGCAGCGCGCGTCGCATCAGGATCACACCACCACCGGTTCCGGCTCCAGCCGGATGCCGAAGCGCCCGTAAACGCTCTCCTGGATGGCCCGCGCCAGCGTCACCACCTCGGCACCACGCGCGTCCGCCTTGTTCACCAGCACCAGGGCCTGCTTCTCGTAGACCGCTGCTCCGCCCACCGTCTTCCCCTTCCAGCCGCAGGCATCGATCATCCACCCGGCGGCCAGCTTCACGCTTCCGTCGGGCATGGGATAGTGAACGATGCCGGGGTCGCGGCCGATGATGTCGCGGCACTGCTCGGCCGTGACGACCGGGTTCTTGAAAAAGCTGCCGGCGTTGCCGATGACGGCCGGGTCGGGCAGCTTGGCGCGCCGCACCGCCACGATCCAGTCGAAGATCTGGCGCGCATCCGGCGCGGCGATGCCGGTCTCGGCCATCTTGCGCTCGATCTCGAGGTAACCCAGCACCGGATGCCAGGGCCGCGGCAGGCGAAATCGCACGCGCGTGATGACGCTCTTGCCCGCCAGCCCGCCGAAATCGCTGTGCTTGAAGACGCTGTCCCGGTAGCCGAAGCGGCAGACCTCCGCCGGCAGCAGGGCCGGCCGGCCCGTGACCAGGTCCATGACCTCGACGGCCTCCAGCCTGTCCTTGACCTCGATGCCATAGGCGCCGATGTTCTGCACCGGCGCGGCACCCACCGTGCCCGGGATCAGGGCCATGTTCTCCAGGCCGGGATAGCCATGTTCCAGCGTCCAGCTGACCAACTCGTGCCAGACGACACCGGCGCCGGCTTCGACGATCCATGCATCGTCGCGCGCCTCCAACAGCCGGATGCCGGGAATTTCCACCTTCAGCACGACGGCATCGACGTCCTTGGTCAGCACAAGATTGCTGCCGCCGCCCAGCACGAACTTCGGAGCTCGCCCCAGGTCGGGGTGGTCGACCACGCGGCGCACGTCGGCCGCCTCGCGGATGCGCACGAGTCGGCGCGCAACGGCCGGCAGGCCGAAGGTGTTGTAGGGCTTGAGATTGACGTCGTTCTCTATGGCGAGACCGGCGGGCACTTCGTTCGAGGGGGTCTGGGTCGGCGCGGACATGGGAAAATTTTCGCAGACGACAACCTGACGACCATTCACATGCCCAGTTTCGACACCGTTCTCGAGCCCGACCACGTCAAGATCCGCAATGGCGTGGACAACAGCATCAAGGAGATTGGCACCCGTTTCGACTTCAAGGGCACGGGTGCGAAGGTCGAGCTCAAGGACAAGGAAATCCACAGTACCGGGGACAGCGAGTTCCAGCTGGAGCAGATCGAAGCCGTGCTGTACGCCAAGCTGACCAAGCAGGACGTGGTCATCAGCTTCCTGGACAAGCAGGACAAGATTGAGAAGCTGGGCGGCGACAAGGTGCGCCAGGTCTACAAGATCAAGGAAGGCATCGAGGCGACGCTGGCCAAGAAGATCGTCGGCTCGCTCAAGGAGAGCAAGCTCAAGGTGCAGGCCAGCATCCAGGGCGACGCCGTCCGCGTGACAGGCAAGAACCGCGACGACCTGCAGACGGCCATCGCCCATCTCAAGAAGAGCTTCAGCGACACCCCCCTGACCTACAACAACTTCCGCGACTGAGCATGGGCCGTCTTGCGTTGCTGCCGTTGCTGCTGACTTGCGGACTGGCCTCAGCGCAGGTCCAGCCGCCAAGCCAGGTGCAGCTCAACGGCATGCTCGGCTCGCGCTCGGCCTTGCTGATCATCGATGGCGAACCCCGCACGGTCGAGGTGGGCGGCACGGCCAAAGGCGTCAAGCTCGTGGCGCTGGAGGATGGTCGGGCCATCGTCGAGTTCGGCGGCAGGCGCCAGACCCTGGCCCTCGGTGCCGCGCCGGGGCGCGTCGTCGCCCCCGCCGGCGCACCGCCGCGCCAGATCATCCTGCCCATGGGCGCTGGCGGCCATTACACGACCATCGGCATGATCAACGGCCAGGTCACGAGCTTTCTTGTCGACACCGGCGCCACCAGCGTTTCCATCAGCCAGATAGAAGCCGAGAAGCTGGGGCTGCGCTACATGTACGGCAAGCGCATCGTCACGCAGACGGCCAACGGCATCGTGCCGGCCTACCAGTTCCAGCTCGCCAGCGTGCGCATCGGCGATGTCGAAGTGCGCGATGTCGATGCCATCGTCATCCCCGGTCTGATGAGCCATGTGCTTCTGGGCAACAGCTTCCTCAACCGCTTCCAGATGCGGCGCGAGAGCGACGTCATGACTTTGGAGCTGCGCTACTGAAAGCACCAGACAGCTTCTGCAAGAATCCGGCGCCCACCCCAGCCGGCCCGCCTCGATGACCCGTCAATCCGCCTCGCTTCACGGCCTGCTCGCCGCCCTGCTGATCGCCGGCGCCCCCGTCGCCATGGCCCAGGATGCGGCCAAAGCCTCCCGCTTTTACGAAGACGCTTTGCAGCGCTACGAGAAGCGCGACATCCCCGGGGCCATCATCCAGCTCAAGAACGCGCTGCAGGCCGACAAGCGCCAGTTGCCCGTGCACGTGCTGCTGGGCAAGGCGCTGCTGGCCAATAGCGAACCGGCGGCAGCCGAGGTCGAGCTGGGCGAAGCTATCCGCCTGGGCGTCAATCGCGCCGAGGTCGTCGTCGCCCTGGCGATGGCGATGAACGCACAGGGCAAGCAGCCACAGATGCTGGACGACCCGCGCCTGCAGACCGCCGGCCTGCCGCCCGGCATCCAGCAGCAGTTGCTGCTGGAGCGGGCCGCCGCGCAGTCCGACCTGGGCGACAGCAAGGGCGCACTGGCCACCGTGCTGGGTGCGCGTGCACTGAACAGCAACGAGGTCAACAGCTGGATCGCCGAAGTGCCGCTGCGCGTGCGCAATCGACAGTTCACGGAGGCGCATGCCGCGGCCGACCAGGCCCTCAAGCTCGCGCCGGACAGCGCCGAGGCGCTCTACCAGAAGGCTGCCGTTCACCACGCCTCAGGCCAGATTACACAGGCACTGGCCGGCTACGAGCACGCCATCAAGGCCGAACCCAAGCACGCCGAAGCGCATCTGGCGCGGGCCGGTCTGCTGCTCGACCTGAACCGTGACGCGGATGCGCTGGCCGAGATCAATGAACTGCAGTCCATCAAGCCCAATGATCCGCGCGGCACCTACCTGCGGGCCGTGCTGGCCGATCGCGCCAACGACCGGCCGACTTCGCGGGCAGCGCTGAAGCGGATCACCGACCTGCTCGACCCCGTTCCCATCGAATACATCCGCTACCGCACCCAGTTGCTGATGCTCAACGGCCTGGCGCACTACAGCCTCGATGAGATGGAGAAGGCCAAGCCCTTCCTGGAGCTGGCCTCACGCCAGCAGCCGGGCAGCCCCCTGATCAAGCTGCTTGCCCAGGCGGCACTGAGCGAGCCCAACGCCAACCGCGCCGTCGAATTGCTCGAGCCCTATGTAAAAGCCCGGCCGGGTGATGGCCAGGCCCTGCTGATGCTCGCCTCGGCCCACATGGCCCAGGGCCGGCATGCCCGCGCCGTTGCGCTGATGCAGGAAGCCATCAAGGCCAAGGACTCCCCGGAATACCGGACCGCGCTGGGCCTGTCGCTGCTCCATAGCGGCAAGTCTGCACCGGCGGCCGACGAACTGGCCAAGGCCTACAAAGCGGATCCCAAGCAGACCTATGCCGGGCTGGCGCTGATCACGCTGCATCTGCGCGAAGGCGCGGCGCCCAAGGCCCTGGCCGTTGCCGACAACCTGGCGCGCGCGAATCCGAACAATGCCACCGTCCTCATGGTGCAGGCCTACGCCAAGTCCCAGGCGGGCGACTACCCGGGCGCCCGCGCCGGCTACGAGAAGGCGCTGAAGCTCGATCCCAAGCTGACGGAGGCCCGCCTCGGCCTGGCGCGCATCGACACCGTGACGGGCAATTTCGACGCCGCCAACAAGCGGCTGCGCGAAGTTCTGAAGGGTGATGAGCGCAACAACAGCGTGCTGTTCGAACTCGCGCTGCTGCACGAGCGCTGGGGCAAGGACGACGAGGCCCAGAAATGGCTGGAAAGTGCCGCCGACGCGAGCGGTGCGCGCGAGACGCGTGCCAACTTCGCGCTTGTTGCCTGGCATCTGCGCAAGGGCCAGCCAGCACGCGCCGTCGATGCGGCCAAGGTCTTGCTGGCCAAGCTGCCCGAGGACGTGGAGGCACTGCAGGCCTATGCCGGCGCCCAGGCCGCCAACGGCGACACGCCCGGCGCCAAGACCACGCTGACCAATGCCGCCCGCCGAGCCGCCTTCGATGCCTCTCGCCTGCTGGAGGTCGCCCGCCAGCAGATCGGCATCAAGGACTACAGCGGTGCCGCCTACAGCCTGGACAAGGCGCTCAGCGGCAATCCCGACTTCATGCCCGCCATGGCCATGCTATCCAGCATCGAGCTGACCCAGGGTGACGCGACAAAGGCCGAGCAGCGCGCCAGGCAGGTCATCCAGGCCGCGCCCAAGGCGGCCATCGGCTACAACCTGCTGGCCGAAGTGGCGACCCACCGCGGCCAGGCCATGGCGGCCATCGACGCGCTGCGCAAGGCGCACGACATCGAGAAGTCGCAGGCCAGCCTGACACGGCTGATGCGCGCCGTCGGCAACCAGAGCGGCCCCAAGGCCGCCATCGAACTCGGCGATGCCTGGCTCAAGCGCAACCCCAGCGACCTGGCCGTGCGCAACGCCGTCGCCGAACAGAACCTGCGCACCCGCGATTTCGCGTCGGCCCGCAAGCAATACGAAGCGATCCTGAAACTCCGGCCCAATCACGCCGAGACGTTGAACAACCTGGCCAACATCCTGATGGAAACCAGGGACCCCGGTGCGGTGGCCATGGCCGAACGCGCCTACAAGGTCGACACCCGCAACCCGAAACTCATGGACACCGCCGGCTGGGCCAACCACCTGGCCGGCAACGGCGAGCGCGCCCTGCAGTTGCTGCGCGAAGCGCGGCTGCGTGCGCCCGACGTGCCAGAGATCCGCTACCACCTGGCCGCCGTCCTCGCGAAAGCCGGGCGCAAGGCAGAGGCGCGCGAGGAATTGAACGCCGCGCTAAGGACGAATGTGGGTTTTGCCTCGGCCGACGAAGCGAAGAAATTGCTGACCACCCTCAACTGAGGGGCCCAAACCCCTGGCGCCGTTGTCGGTTGTCCTTACAATTTTTATCAGAGCCAAGGAGCTAGATCCGCAAGCCGTTGAGCGGCAACGAGATTTTTGTGCTGGCATTGAATTTGCTGACATATCAATTGAAATTTGACCGCCGTCTGGCGACAACCAAGGAAAACTAAATGAAAGTCCGCGCCATCCGCATGACCGCCCTGACCGCGCTCATCGCTGGTCTCGCCTGGAGCGGCACCGCGCAAGCCTACTGGGCCCTGGACACCGCCGCGGCAGGCACTACCACGACCACCAGCACGGCCACCAAGTACGGCGACAGCGGCAACGCCGCCTACACCGTTCAAATGTCTGGCTTTTACGTTGCCAACACTCTGAACGCGTCCAACAAGCTGTCTGGCAGTTGGGCTGCCAGCACGCTGTATGACTACGGCGGCGGCGGGCAGGGCATGACAACGGGCACCGACAGTGGGTCGCCGTATCACGCCCTCGACAACAACCTCAACACGGAAGGCGTGCTGCTGAGTTTCAGCGCGTCTACGGTCCTTAGCAGCATCGGCCTGGGTTTCGTCGACAGCACGGCCACCTCCCCCGAGCTGGCATGCAAGAACAACACGACCGGCGCCATGACGTACGGTACGAGTTGCGGCGGCGGCACCACCTCGCTCGGCAAAACTGTTGACGTTTCCGTGTTTCGCTGGACTGGTGCCAGCGCCCCGACCTTGTCCGGCACGGTAGCCGGCACGATGACCGGGTGGGAGTTGGTGGGCAACTATGGTGACTTTATCCAGGACACCAGCAACCCCTACAACTCGGTGAACAAGGACGGCAAGACCTCTACCTGGTGGTTGATCACGGCCTACAACTCAGGATTTACTCAGAGTACCGGCGTCGACAACCGCGGCTCACTGACTGTCGGCGACGACTACTTCAAGCTTTATGCCGCAGCAGGCGCCAAGTGCACCGGCTCCATCTCCAGCAGTGGCGTCTGCAGTGGCACGACGGTCACGGTTCCGGAGCCTGCCACGCTCGCGCTGACCAGCGTCGCCCTGCTCGGCGTCGCCGGCCTGCGCCGTCGCCAAGCCAAGGCGGCCTGAACCGGTTTCCGGCCGAGTTGAAAAGGCGCTCTTAGGAGCGCCTTTTTGTTTTTCAGGCCCAGCTCGCGGCCCTGTCCCTGGCCGGACAGCCAGGATGCGAACGACCGTGCTAAAAAGACCGGCATTCCCATCACGACAACGCAGCGAGACATGGACCTCAACTTCACCGATGCGGAGCTGGCCTTTCGCGCCGAGGTGCGCGACTGGGTGCGCGCCAATCTGCCGGCCGAGATCGCCCACAAGGTGCGCAACGCGCTGCGCCTGAACAAGGACGATCTCCAGCGCTGGGCCAAGATCCTCGGGGCCAAGGGCTGGCATGGCTGGGCCTGGCCCAAGCAGTTCGGCGGCCCGGGCTGGAACGCCGTGCAGCGCCATCTGTTCGAGGAGGAATGCGCCCTTGCCTGCGCGCCGCGCATCGTGCCCTTCGGTCCGGTGATGGTTGCGCCGGTCATCATGGCCTTCGGCTCGCCGGAGCAGCAGCAGCGCTTCCTGCCGGGCATCATGAGCGGCGAGGTCTGGTGGAGCCAGGGCTACAGCGAACCCGGCTCGGGCTCCGACCTGGCCTCGCTGAAATGCCGCGCCGAGCGCAAAGACGACAAATACATCGTCAACGGCCAGAAGACCTGGACGACCCTGGGCCAGTACGGCGACTGGATCTTCTGCCTGGTGCGCACGTCCAGCGAAGGCAAGCCGCAGACCGGCATCTCGTTCCTGCTGATCGACATGAAGTCGCCCGGCGTGAGCGTCAAGCCCATCATCATGCTGGACGGCGAGCATGAGGTGAACGAAGTCTGGTTCGACAACGTGGAGGTGCCGGCCGAGAACCTGATCGGCGAGGAGAACAAGGGCTGGACTTATGCCAAGCACCTGCTCTCCCACGAGCGCACCAACATCGCCGATGTGAACCGTGCCAAGCGCGAGCTGGAGCGCCTGAAGCGCATCGCCAAGGCCGAAGGCCTGATGGACGACGCGCGCTTTCGCGACCAGATCGCGCTGTGCGAGGTTGATGTCGTGGCGTTGGAGATGATGGTGCTGCGCGTGCTGTCCGGCGAGCGCACCGGCAAGCAGCCGCTGGACGTCGCCGGCCTGCTGAAGATCCGCGGCAGCGAGCTGCAGCAGCGCTACACCGAGCTGATGATGCTGGCCGGCGGCCCGCTGGCCCTGCCGCATGTGCACGAGGCCATGGAGGGCGGCTGGCAGGGTGATCAGTGGCTGGGTGGCGCGTGGATTGGCGGTGCCTCGCACGCCATCCCGCTGACCGGCAACTACCTGAACGTCCGCAAGACGACGATTTACGGCGGTTCCAACGAAGTGCAGCGCAACATCGTCGCGCAGACGGTGCTCGGCTAAGGGAGGCAAGACAAATGGATTTCGATTTCTCTGATGACCAAGAAGCCCTGCGTGATGCCGTGCGCCGCTTTGTCGACAAGGACTACGCCTTCGAGCGCCGCACGCAGATCGAACGCGCTGGCGGTTTCGACCGCGCTGTCTGGGAAGGCCTCGCCGGGCTGGGCCTGACCGCGCTGGCCGTGCCCGAGGCTCATGGCGGCCTGGGCTTCGGCGCCGTCGAGGCGATGGTGGTCATGGAAGAACTTGGCCGCGGTCTCGTCATGGAGCCGGTGGCCCAGGGCGCGCTGATCGCGCCGGCCCTGTTGAGCAAGGCCCCTGAAGCGCTGCAGACCGAATGGCTACCTCGCATCGCCGGTGGCGACGCCCTCGTGGTGCTGGCCCACCAGGAAGCCAAATCGCGTTACCGCCTGAACCGCGTCACCACCCGTGCCGTCGACGGCAAGCTGACCGGGGTGAAGAGCCTGGTGCCAGCCGGCGACCTGGCCGACGCCTTCATCGTGCCGGCCCGCGTCGCTGGTGCCGATGACGCCACCGAAGGCATCGCCCTCTACCTCGTCGAGCGTTCCGCGACCGGCGTGCATACCCGCCCCTACTCGCTCTTCGACGGCTCGCGAGCCGCCGAGGTCCACCTCGACAACACGCCGGCCCAGCTCATTGCCGGCCCCGACCAGGGCCTGGCCCTGCTGGAGCTCGCCGCCGACATCGGCATCGCGGCCCAGGCGGCCGAGGCCATCGGCGTCATGGAGAAATACCTCGCGCTGACCGTTGACTATCTGAACACCCGCAAGCAGTTCGGTGTCGCCATCGCCAGCTTCCAGGCCCTGCGCCACCGCACGGCCGATGTGAAGATGCAGCTCGAACTCGCCCGCTCGATGAGCTACTACGCCACGCTGCGCCTGGGCGACGCGCCTTTGGTGCGCCGCCGCGCCCTGTCGCAGGCCAAGGTGCAGCTCGGCAATTCGATGCGCTTCGTCGGTCAGCAGTGCACCCAGATGCACGGCGGCATCGGCGTCACCGACGAGTACGCCGGCAGCCACTACTTCAAGCGCCTGACCGTCATGGAGATGCAATGGGGCGACACGATGCATCACCTGGGTGAAGTCAGTGCCCGGATGCAGGACACTGCGGGGGTGTTTGCCTGACCCTGGAGGTCACCCGATGAAGTTCGCCCACGCCATTTTGCTCGCTGGTCTGCTGGCCGGCAGTGCCCACGCCCAGACGATGAAGCCTGGGCTGTGGGAGTTCAAGCAGACACCGCAGCTCGACCCGGCCCGCCAGGCCCAGATGGCCCAGGGCCAGAAGGCCATGGAGTCCATGCCTCCCGAGCAACGCCGCATGATGGAACAGATGATGGCCCAGCGCGGCGTCAGCATGAACATGGCCGGCGGCGCCATCACCATCAAGACCTGCATCACCAAGGAGCAGGCCGAGCGCAACATGGCGCCCGTGAACCACCACGGCAACTGCACCCAGGACATCAAGCGCAGCGGCAGCACCATCCAGACCCATTTCGTCTGCACCGACCCCGCTTCCGAGGGCGATGCGACGGTGACGCTGCGCGGCAATGAAGGATTCGCGAACGATGTGACCATCCGCCGTCAGCGCCAGGGCAAGACGGAAACCACCAAGGTGAGCGGTGAAGGGCGTTGGCTCGGTGCCGACTGCGGCGACGTGCAGCCGATGAAGTCCTCCCAGGCCAGGCCTTGAAGCAAAAGCTTTCGCAGATCCTGTTCAGCCAGGGTTTCGGGACGCGCCGCCTGTGCGCGGGGCTGGTGTGGCACGGTGAGGTCAGCGTCAACGGCGAAGTCGTCGAAGAGCCCGATACCGAGTTCGAGACGGCGGGGCTTCGCTTCTCCGTCAATGGCCAGGAATGGCCCTGCTTCGACAAGGCGCTGGTGCTGCTCAACAAGCCGGCCGGCTATGAATGCTCGCAAAAGCCCAAGCACCATCCCAGCGTGCTGAGCCTGCTGCCGGCGCCACTGCGCGAGCGCGGCGTGCAGCCCATCGGTCGCCTGGACGAGGACACGACCGGCTTGCTGCTGCTGACCGACGACGGCACGCTCATCCACAAGCTCACATCGCCCAAGCACCATGTGCCCAAGGTCTATGAGGCGCGCTGCAAGCATCCGCTGACGGCGGCGATGGTCGAGCAGTTGCTGGCCGGCGTCGAGCTGAAGGAGCCTGAGGGCAAGGTCGCCGGCAAGTTCCAGCGCCCCCCCGAGATCAGCAAGGCCGAAGGCGCGGAAATCGTCGACGACACCCTGCTGCGGCTGACTCTCATCGAAGGAAAGTACCACCAGGTCAAGCGCATGGTCGCCGCCGTCGGCAACCGCGTGGAGGCGTTGCACCGTCCGCAGTTCGGTGCGCTGAGCCTGCCGGCCGACCTGAAGCCGGGGGAATGGCGCTGGGTCGCCAGCCCGGCCGAGGTCTGGGGACAATAGGCGCGATGCGAGTTTTCAGAGGCTTCCACCACCCCGGCATCGCACCCGCCTGCGCGCTGACCATCGGCAACTTCGACGGCGTGCACCGCGGCCACCAGGCCATGCTGGCCTTGCTGCAGTCGGAGGCCCGACATCGCGGCCTGCCGACATGCGTGATGAGCTTCGAGCCGCATCCGCGCGACTTCTTCGCCGCCAAGGCCGGCAAACCGGAACTCGCCCCCGCCCGCATTGCGCCGCTGCGCGACAAACTGGGCGAGCTGGAGCGCTGTGGCATCGACCAGGTCGTCATCCTGCGCTTCGACGAGGCCCTGGCCTCGCTGCCCGCTCAGGACTTCATCCGCCAGGTGCTCGTCGACGGACTGGGCGCGCGCTACGTCCTCGTCGGCGACGACTTCCGCTTCGGCGCCAAGCGCCAGGGCGATTACGCCACGCTGGACGCCGCCGGCCAGGCCCGCGGTTTCGACGTCGCCCGCATGATGAGCTACGAGGTGCACGGCCTGCGCGTCAGCAGCTCGGCCGTGCGCGAGGCCCTGGCCGCCGGCGACATGACCAAGGCCGCAGCCCTGCTGGGCCGGCCCTATGCAATCTCCGGTCACGTCGCTCATGGCCGCAAGCTCGGCCGCCAGCTGGGCGAGACCACCCCCGGCGCTGCCGACGGCTTTCGCACCCTCAACCTGCGCTTTCCGCACGACAAGCCGGCCGCCCACGGCATCTTCGCCGTTCTCGTCCATGGCCTGACGCCCGAGCCCCTGCCCGGCGTGGCCAGCCTGGGCAACCGGCCCACGGTCGAAGACGCCGGCCGCGTGCTGCTCGAAGTCCATTGCCTGGACTGGCCCCTGGCCGCCGAGGGGGGCTACGGTAAACTTGCCCGCGTGGAACTGCTGCTCAAACTTCGCGACGAAGCCAGGTACGACGGGCTGGAAGCGCTCACGGCCGCCATCCGCGCCGACACGGCTGCAGCGCGCGCCTTCCTGGCCACCCACGCCGCCCAGCGCCGCCAGACCACGCGCGACCGAATTTGAAGCGGCTCTCCGCCGCTCCTCGCTCGCCCTCCCGAATTCCGAATCGCCAGGCCCGCCCGCCTGGCCGCATGCCATGACCACCCCGGACTACCGCTCCACGCTCAACCTGCCCGACACGCCCTTCCCCATGCGCGGCGACCTGCCCAAGCGCGAACCGGGCTGGGTCAAGGCCTGGGACGAGCAAGGCCTGTACAAGCGGCTGCGCGATGCCCGCTGCGGCGCTCCGAAGTTCGTGCTGCACGACGGCCCGCCCTATGCCAACGGCCAGATCCACATCGGCCACGCCGCCAACAAGATCCTCAAGGACATGATCGTCAAGGCGCGCCAGCTGGCGGGCTTCGACGCGGCCTACATCCCCGGCTGGGACTGCCACGGCCTGCCCATCGAGAACCAGATCGAAAAGACCTTCGGCCGCGGCCTGCCGCGCGATGAGGTGCAGGCCAAGAGTCGCACCTACGCCACCGAGCAGATCGACGGCCAGCGCAGCGACTTCAAGCGCCTGGGCGTGCTGGGCGAGTGGGACAACCCGTACAAGACGATGAACTTCGCCAACGAGGCTGGCGAGATCCGCGTCCTCAAGCGGCTGTTCGAACGCGGCTTCGTCTACCGCGGCCTGAAGCCGGTCTACTGGTGCTTCGACTGCGGCTCGTCGCTGGCCGAGTTCGAGATCGAGTACGCCGACAAGCAGTCGCCCGCGGTCGACGTGGCCTTCCTGTCCGCCGAGCCCGAGAAGCTGGCCGCGGCATTTGGTGTCGCGCCGCTGACCAAGGACGCCTTCACCGTCATCTGGACGACCACTCCCTGGACCATCCCGGCCAACCAGGCGCTCAACCTCAACCCCGAGCTGCCCTACGCGTTGGTCGACACGCCCAAAGGCTACTTCGTCGTCGCCGAGGCGCTGGTGGAGAAGTGCCTGGCGCGCTGGCAACTCGAGGGCACGGCCGTGGCGACGGTGCCCGGCCGCAAGCTGGAACTGCTGAAGTTCAAGCATCCGCTGAGCGCAGTCCACCCCGGCTATGACCGCGAAAGCCCGGTCTACCTGGCCGACTACGCCACCGCTGAGGACGGCACCGGCGTCGTCCATTCCGCGCCCGCCTATGGCCTGGACGACTTCCAGAGCTGCGTCGCCCATGGCCTGGCCTTCGATGACATCCTGAACCCCGTGCAGGGCAACGGCGCCTATGCGGCCGACCTGCCGCTGTTCGGTGGCCAGCACATCTGGAAGGCCAATGCGGTCGTCGCCCAGACGCTGCTGGACAACGGCCGGTTGATGGCCCAGTCCAAGCTGACCCACAGCTACCCGCACTGCTGGCGTCACAAGACGCCCGTCATCTACCGCGCCGCCGCGCAGTGGTTCGTGCGCATGGACGAGGGCGACGGCCTGTTCACGACCGACAAGGCTCCCAAGAGCCTGCGCGAAACGGCCCTGGCCGCCATCGAGGCGACGAGCTTCTATCCCGAGAACGGCCGCGCCCGCCTGCACGACATGATCGCCGGCCGACCCGACTGGTGCATCTCGCGCCAGCGCAGCTGGGGCGTGCCCCTGCCCATCTTCCTGCACAAGGACACGGGCGAGGCGCATCCCAAGACGCTGGAGTTCATCGAGTGCGCCGCCCAGCTCGTCGAGCAGAACGGCATCGAAGCATGGTCCAAGCTCGACGCCGCCGAATGGCTGGGCGCCGAAGCAGCCCAGTACACCAAGGGCAACGACATCCTGGACGTCTGGTTCGACTCCGGCTCCACCTTCGAGCATGTGCTCAAGGGCAGCCACAAGGGCGCCGGCCACGACAGCGGCCCCGAGGCTGACCTCTACCTCGAAGGTCACGACCAGCACCGCGGCTGGTTCCACTCGTCGCTGCTGATCGCCTGCGCCCTCTACGGTCGCGCGCCCTACAAGGGCCTGCTGACCCATGGCTTCGTCGTCGACGGCCAGGGCCGCAAGATGAGCAAGTCCATGGGCAATGTCGTCGCCCCGCAAGCCGTGTCGGACAAGTTCGGCGCCGAGATCCTGCGCTTGTGGACGGCCGCGACCGACTACTCGGGCGACCTGGGCCTGGACGAGAAGATCCTCGCACGCGTGGTGGACAGCTACCGCCGCATCCGCAACACGCTGCGCTTCCTGCTCGCCAACGTCAGCGACTTCGATCCGGCGACGGACATGGTCGCTGCCCAAGACCTGCTGGAAGTCGACCGCTACGCCCTGGCCCGTGCGGCCGAACTGCAGGCCGACATCCTCGGCCACTTCGAGCGCTACGAGTTCCACCCGGTCGTCGCGAAGCTGCAGGTCTACTGCTCCGAAGACCTCGGCGCCTTCTACCTCGACGTGCTGAAGGACCGCCTCTACACGACGGCACCCAAGAGCCTGGCCCGCCGCTCGGCCCAGACGGCGCTGTGGCAGATCACGCACGCCATGCTGCGCTGGATGGCGCCCTTCCTCAGCTTCACCGCTGAAGAGGCGTGGCAGGTTTTTACCAAGGGCGACAGCATCTTCACCGAGACCTACTGGAACTTCGGCGCGACCGACGCAGGCCTGCTGGCCAAATGGACCCGCATCCACGAGATCCGCGACGAAGTCAACAAGGCCATCGAGGCGGTGCGCGTGACCGGTGCCGTCGGCGCCTCGTTGCAGGCCGAGCTGGTGCTGCAGGTCAACGAGCAGGACGAAGCGCTGTTGCGTAGTCTGGGCGCGGACCTTCGCTTCGTGTTCATCACGTCGGCGGTCAAGCTGGTGTCGGCCGCGCAGCTCGGCGTGGTCGTGACGCCCAGTGCCCATGCCAAGTGCGAGCGCTGCTGGCACTACCGCGCCGATGTGGGCAGCAACCCGGCCCACCCGACGCTGTGCGGGCGTTGCGACAGCAATCTGCACGGCGCGGGCGAGACCCGCACCGTGGCCTGATCCCCGTCAGGGGAAGGCGGGCACGTTCGGCTCCATCCCCTCGAAGTGCGCTTCGGGGTGGGTGCGTTCAAGCAGGCGCTCGATCTCGATAACGCGCGTGCGCGGCACATCGACGATGAGCAGGTATTGCCCGTCGGCGAGGGCTTCCTCAAAGCGTTTCAGGCGCCGGCTCGGCGTGGAGCTGCCGATCATGCTGGACGACCATGTGCCCAGCATGGCGCCCAGGGCCGCAAGGCCGATGACGACGGCCGCCGGCGAGGCCGCACTGATGGCCAGCGCCGCCGCCACGCCACCTGCCGCTCCCAGGCCTGAGCCGATCAGCGCTCCGCTCTGGGCCGCCTCGACGAGATCCGAGGTCTGCAGCACATTCGCCGCATGGAGGCCGTCCATGGGAGCCCCCTCGGTGGCAACGAAGTGGATGTGAGGCTCGGTGATGCGGGCGAGCAGCAGCTCGTCCATCGTGCGCCGCGCGCTGCCCAGATCGGGCAGCAGCCAGTAGATGCGTTTGCGCATGGTGTCCTCCAGGGACAAAGGGAGAACTCCGCTTCTACGCCGCTTCTCCTTCGCCTACAAGCCCGCCGCCGCGGGCAAGTTACATTGACGCCCCTCGCATCGCACTGCTGCCCATGGCTTCCCGCTCCTCTGCTCCCGCCGGCCTGACCCAATGGCTGCTAATCGCCGCCGTCATCATCCTGGCCGACCAGTTCACCAAGATCCTGATCCTGGGTGCCTTCCAGCTGGGTGACGTCCATCCAGTCACCCGCTTCTTCAACCTCGTGCGCGCTCACAACTACGGCGCCGCCTTCAGCTTCCTGCACGGCGCCTCGGGCTGGCAGCGCTGGTTCTTCCTCGGTCTGGGCCTCGCGGCTGCCGGTTTCATCACCTGGATGCTGCGCCGCCACGGCCACCAGAAGCTGTTCGCCTGGGCGCTGACCCTCATCCTCGGCGGCGCCTTGGGCAATGTCATCGACCGCGCCATCCACGGCTACGTCGTCGACTTCATCCAGGTCCACGCGGGCGGCTGGTATTTCCCCGCCTTCAACGTTGCGGACAGTGCGATCACCATCGGTGCCATCCTGTTGATCCTGGATGAACTGCGCCGTGTCCGACGCACCTGAACCCAATCCCCCCGGCTACGTCCCCTACGTCCCCGAGCCCGCCGTCGAGCTCGGCCCCAAGCTGCAGCACCTGCCACTGCTGGCACCGATCAGCTGGCTGAGGCTGGGCTGGGCCGACCTGCGCCGCGCCCCGGCCATCGGCGGCTTCTTCGGTGCCTGCTTCGCGCTGATGGGCCTGGCGGTGCTGATGGTGTTCCGCCACGCCCCCATCTACACGTTGGCCCTGTGCGCCGGCTTCGTGCTTCTGGGGCCGCTGCTGTGCCTGGGGCTCTACCAGGTCAGCCTGCGCCTGGAGCGCGGCGAGAAGCCCAGCATCGAGGACGCCCTCGGCGCCTGGATGACCAACGTCAGGCAGATCGCTATCTTCGGCTTCGTGCTGCTCATCCTGGAGATGCTCTGGGGCCGGGCGGCGCTGGTCGTCTTCGCGGTCAGCTTCAACGGCATGCCCGATTTCGCAGGCTCCCTGCACAAGCTGCTGAGCGCCGACACGCTGGGCTTCGTCACTGCCTACCTCGCCGTGGGTGCCGTCTTCGCCGGGCTGATCTTCGCGGTCAGCGTCATCGCCATGCCGCTGCTGCTGGACCGCGACACAGATGCCGTCACCGCCGGCCTGGCCAGCCTCAAGCTCTGCCTCACCCAGCCCGCCGTCATGCTGCTGTGGGGCGCCATCGTGGCGACGCTGACCGTGCTGGCCATGCTGCCCTGCTTTGCCGGCCTGCTCGTCGTCGGGCCCTGGCTGGGGCACGCCAGCTGGCACGCCTACCGGGCTGCGCTGGGTCAAGGGCAAGCCGTATAGCGCAGTAGTTCACGGCAACCCGCTGTGACATGCGGTGACAATCGCGCGCCGATTGCCGCCCCCATGCTCCTCGACTTCGCCAGCCTCAGCCATTACGACTGGCTCGACGTCCCCTTGTGGGTCTTCGATCCTGACCAGCAGCGCAACCTCTGGGCCAATGCCGCGGCCCTGCGCTTCTGGCATGCCGACAGCGCCGAGGAATTCCTGTCGCGCGACTTTTCCGAGCATGGCGACGCCGTGCGCGAGCGCCTGGCCGTCACGGCGGCCGATCACGCCCAGGGCAAGATCGTGCGCGAGCAGTGGACGCTATACCCCAAGGGCGAACCGACGACGGTGATGCTGGTCTCGCGCGGCATGCGCACGCCCGACCGCCGCCAGGTCATGCTGTTCGCCGCCGACTCGCTGGGCGGCGGCGCCGACCTGGCCATGCTGCGCGGCGTCGAGGCTCTGCAGCACACCTCGGTGCGCATCGCCGTCTTCGGCTTGCACGGTTCCGGCTCCGGCGAGCTGCTGATGCGCAACCCCGCCGCGGCGCTCACCTTCGGCGACACGCCGCCGCCGGTCGGTGGCAGCGAGTTCAGCCGCCTGTTCGCCTACCCCCTGGACGCCGACAGCATCCACAACCGCGTGCTGCGCGGCGAGGCCTGCCGCCAGGACGTCGAACTGCAAACACTGGACGGCGTGCGCTGGCATGCGCTGGACGCGCGGCCGATGCGCGACCCGGTCACCGGCGACACGGTGCTGCTGCTGAACGCCCGCGACATCGCCGACCTCAAGGCCAGCCAGGCCGCCCTTGTCGCCGCGCGCGAGGCCGCCGAGGCGGCCAGCCAGGCCAAGAGTTCCTTTCTGGCCAACATGAGCCACGAGATCCGCACACCGATGAACGGCGTGCTGGGGCTGACGGAGCTCGTGCTGCAGACCGACCTCGACGAACGCCAGCGCCGCTTCATCAGCATGGCCCACCAGTCCGCCAAGGGGCTGATGACCATCATCAACGACCTGCTGGACGTAGCCAAGATCGAGGCCGGCCGCATCATCATCGAGGAGGCCCCCTTCAGCCTGCACGACTGCCTGGGCGAAGCCCTGCAGCCGCTGCTGCTGCAGGCCCACGAAAAGCGCATCCAGCTGCACACGCGGGTGCAGCCCGGCGTGCCGTCCTGGCTGGTGGGCGACGCGCTGCGCCTGCGCCAGGTGCTCATCAACCTCGTCGGCAACGCCCTCAAGTTCACCGAGCACGGCGAGGTGCGCATCGAGATCGCGCTGGCCGAGGCACAAGAAGATGACCCGCCCGCCCGCCTGCGCCTGCGCGGCGCCGTGACGGACACCGGCATCGGCATGACGCGCGAGCAGATCGGCCTGATCTTCGACCCCTTCATCCAGGCCGACGGCAGCATCACGCGCCGCTACGGCGGCACGGGCCTGGGCCTGACCATCGTGCAGCGCCTGGTGGCCCTGATGGGCGGCGCCGTGAGCGTCGAAAGCACCCCCGGCCTCGGTTCCTGCTTCAGCTTCGAGATCGCGCTGCGGCGCATCATGTGAGCCGCAGCCGGCGCGCTCAGGGCAGCAACACCGCGCTGCCGGTCAGGCGGCGCGCTTCGAGGTCTCGATGGGCTTCGGCCACGTCGGCCAGTGCATAGCGCCGGTCGATGTGGATCTTGACCCGGCCGCCGGCCACCATGGCGAACAAGTCGTCGCCCATGGCCTGCGTGGCCTCGCGGGTGGCGATATGCGTGAACAGCGTCGGCCTAGTCACGTAAACCGAGCCCTTGGCCGCCAGCGTGCCCACGCTGAAGGGCGGCACCGGGCCTGAGGCCGCGCCGAAGCTGGCCAGCAGGCCGAAGGGCGCCAGGCTGTTCAGCGAGCCCTCCCAGGTGTCCGCGCCGACGGAGTCATAGACCACCTTGACGCCGCGGCCGCCGGTGATGTCCTTCACCCGTGCGGCGAAGTCCTCGCTGCGATAGTTGATTGCATGCGTCGCGCCGCTCTCCAGCACCAGCCGGCATTTGTCGTCGCTGCCGGCCGTGCCGATTAGCTGCAGGCCCAGCGCCCGCGCCCACTGGCAAGCGATCAGGCCCACGCCACCCGCCGCGGCATGGAAGAGCACGAAGTCGCCCGCCTGCAGCCCGCCCTGGGGCAGGGTCTTGCGCAGCAGGTACTGCACCGTCAGGCCCTTGAGCATCATGGCCGCACCGGTCTCGAAGCTGATCGCGTCGGGCAGCTTCAGAACGCACTTGGCCGGCATCACGCGGACCGTCGCGTACGCACCCGGCGGCTGGCTGGCATAGGCGGCACGGTCGCCGGCCTTCAGATGCGTGACGCCCTCGCCCACCGCCTCGACGACGCCCGCGCCCTCCATTCCTAAGCGCGCCGGCAGGGCCAGCGGGTAGGTGCCGTTGCGGTGGTAGACGTCGATGTAGTTCAGCCCGCAGGCCTGGTGTCGGATGCGGATCTCGCCGGGACCGGGGGCGCCCACGTCGACGTCCACCAGCTTCAGTTGTTCCGGACCGCCCGGGGCGTCGATGACCACGGCCTTTTCACTCATCACAGCTCTCCTTGTTGCGTTGTCGGCTATCGTGCCAGCCCTTTGCCGCGCGCGCAGCCGCCCGATGAAACTGACCCCACGCCTTGCCCTGCTGTTGACGCTGCCGCCGCTGCTGTGGGCCGGCAACGCGGTCGTCGGCCGGCTGGTGCGCAACGATATCCCGCCGATGACGCTGAACGGCCTGCGCTGGCTGCTCGCCCTGGTGCTGCTCGCGCCGCTGGCGCGCCGGCTGCTGGCGGACCCGCGCGAGGCGCTGGCGCGCTGGCGCGGCCTGGCCTGGCTGGGCTTTCTCGGCATGGGCTGCTACAACTCGCTGCAGTACCTGGCGCTGCACACCTCGTCGCCGCTGAACGTCACGCTCATCACCGCCAGCATGCCGGTATGGATGCTTGGCGTGGGGGCCTTGTTCTACGGCGTGCGGACCAAGCGCCGCCAGTTGACCGGCGCGGTGCTGTCGCTGCTGGGGGTGGCCGTCGTCATCGCGCGCGGCGACCCGGCCGCGCTGCTGGCCGTGCACTTCGTGCCGGGCGACCTGCTGATGCTGGTGGCCATCTTCACCTGGGCCGTCTACTCGTGGATGCTGGCACGGCCGGCGCCGGGACTGCGGCCGGGCGAGAAGCCGGACTGGAACTGGGCGGAGGCGCTGATGGCGCAGTTGATGTTCGGCGTCGTCTTCTCGGGTGTTGCGGCCGGCGTGGAGCAGGTCGTGGCGCCTGCCCCCATTCACTGGAGCCCCACCCTGCTGGCCGTGCTGGCCTATGTCGCCATCGGCCCGTCACTGATCGCCTACCGCTGCTGGGGTATCGGCGTGGCCGAGGCCGGGCCAGCGCTGGCGGGGTTCTTCGTCAACCTGACGCCCGTTTTCGCCGCCGTCATCTCGGCGGCGTTGCTGGGCGTGGCACCTGCCTGGTATCACGGGCTGGCCTTCGCGCTGATCGCGGCGGGCATCGTCGTGTCTTCCCGCTGATGCACGTCATTCATGCCGACGACCGACTGGTCGTCATCGACAAGCCTGCCGGCCTGCTCAGCGTGCCCGGCCGCATCGAGCCCGACTGCGCGAGCGCCCGAGTGCAGGCGCTCTTCCCTGATGCCCTCGTGGTGCATCGGCTCGACCAAGCCACCTCGGGCCTGCTGCTGTTCGCCCGCGGCGCGGATGCCCAGCGCGAGCTCAGTGCCGACTTCGCCGCGCGGCGCGTCGGCAAGCGCTACGTTGCCGTCGTCGCCGGGATGCTTGAAGGCGACGGGCTGATCGACCTGCCGCTGGCCGCCGACTGGCCCAACCGGCCACGCCAGCAGGTCGACCTCGCCCGAGGCAAGCCGTCGCAGACGCGCTGGCGCGTGCTGGCCCGCGAGGGCCCACACACCCGCGTCTCGCTGGAGCCCCTGACGGGCCGCAGCCACCAGTTGCGCGTCCACCTCGCACACCTGGGCCATGCCATCCTCGGCGACGCACTCTACGCAGCGCCGGACATCGCCGCCGCCAGCTCGCGCCTGCTCCTGCATGCCAGCGAGCTGCAGGTCGCCGGCCACCACTTCATCTGCCCCCCGGAGTTCTGAATGCACCTCTACATCGTCACCGGCAGCTCCCGCGGCCTGGGCGCGGCTCTCGTGCAGCAGCTCGCTGCGCCCGACCACCGCGTCATCGGCATCGCACGCCGCGCCAACCCGGCCCTGCAGGCCGAGCAGTGGACGCTGGACCTCGCCGACCCGCTGCCTGCCGCCGAGCGCCTGCAGGCCTGGCTGCGCACCCACGGCGGCTGGCAGAGCGCCACGCTGGTCAACAACGCCGCCCTGCTCAGCCAGCCTGGCCCGTTGGCGGAAACGGGGCTGGCCGAGCTGTCGGCGGCGCTGCGCGTGGGGCTGGAGGCGCCGGCGCTGCTGAGCCGCGTCTTCCTCGCCGAGACGACGGGCGTGCCGGTGCGCCGCATCCTCAACGTCTCCTCGGGCCTGGGCCGCCGCGCAATGGCCGGCAGCGCCGCCTACTGCGCCGTCAAGGCAGGGCTCGACCACCTCAGCCGCGCGCTGGCGCTGGAGGAGCCCGGCATCGGCGTCGTCTCCCTGGCACCGGGCGTCATCGACACCGACATGCAGGTCCAGCTGCGCGGCGCCGACCCCGCCCGCTTCACCGAGCAGGCCCGCTTCCAGGGCCTCAAGGATGGCGGCCAGCTGCAGACGGCCGACACGACGGCGACCTCGATCATCAGCTTTCTCATGCGGCCAGACTTCGGAAAAACCGTCGTCGCAGACATCCGGGACGCTTGAAAATGCTGAATAGAGCCTGCAGCTTGCAGCTCGCTTCCCAGCTTTCCGGAGACTCCTCTTGAACCGCATCTTCGCCGTAACCCTGGCCGCCCTGCTGGCCGTCGCCCTGCCCGCCCACGATGCCGAGGCGAAGCGCCTCTCCGGCGGCGGCATGAAGCGCAGCGTGCCCACGCAGACGGCGCCACAGACGCCGCCCACCCAGCAACCCGCCGCACCGCAGCAGGCCGCCCCGGCCAAGCAGGCAGCCGCAACACCCGCTGCTGCGCCCGCGGCTCCCAAGCGCTCCTGGCTGGGCCCCATCGCCGGCCTGGCCGCGGGCCTGGGCCTGGCCGCACTGGCCAGCCACTTCGGCTTCGGCGGCGAGCTGGCCAACCTGATGACGATGGTGCTGCTGGCCCTGGTGGCGGTCTTCGTCATCCGCTTCCTGGTGCGTCGCTTCGCCGCACCCAAGCCGCAGCTCGCCGGCGCCAACGGCGTGAACCTGCGCTCGACCGAGCCGGCGTGGAATGCGGCGCCCGCGGCTGCTGCCGGCACGACCGCGCCGATCACCGCGGCCCCCGCCGACTTCGACGCCGCCAGCTTCGAGAAGATCGCCAAGCAGGTCTTCATCCGCCTGCAGGCCGCCAACGACGCCAGCGACCAGGCCGACCTGCGCCGCTTCACGACGCCGCAGATGTACGCCAGCATCCAGCAGGAGCTACTGGCGCGCGGTAGCCAGGCCCAGCACACTGAGGTGCTGCAGCTCGACGCCCGCGTCGTCGACGTCGCCACCGAGGAAGGCCAGCAGGTCGTCTCCGTGCGTTTCTGGGGCTTGGTGCGCGAGCAGAGCGAGCAGGCAGCCCAGGACTTCGACGAAGTCTGGCATCTGGTCGAGTCGGGCGGGGGCTGGCTGATCGCCGGCATCCAGCAGACGGCCTGATGTGGACATGACGCCCGTCACAGCGGGTTAGCCCCGAGTCAAACCCCGTCGAGAATGGGCGCTTCGAGCGCCCATTCCCATTTTGAGGCCCCCATGAATCGCCTGCGTCTTTCCATCTACGCCCTCGGCACGGCATTGCTGGCCGCCTGCGCCTCCACGCCCCCCCCGGCCCCCGTCGTCACGCCGAACACCAACCTGGTCGTCCAGGGCATCCCGCCAGTGCCGCAGAGCCTGGCCGACGCCATCGGCCGCTACAACGACTTCCGCGGCCACGCCTTCTCCGACTGGCATCCGACCCAGCGCGAGATGCTGGTCAGCCACCGCAAGGCCGGCGCCAACACCGCCCAGATCTTCCGCGTGACGACGCCCGGGAGCGAGGGCGAGCAGCTGACCGATGGCATCGACCCCGTCACCCGCGCCACCTACGAGCCCCGCACGGGCCAGTACATCGTCTTCGAGCGCGCCACCGGCGGCAACGAGGTCGGCCAGATCTATCGCCTGCCGCTGACCCCGGCCGGCGCGCAGCCGGTGCTGCTGACCAGCCCCGACGAGCGCCATGCCATCAACACCTGGCTGCGCAAGAGCGGCCAGCTGATCTACTCCTCCGTGCCCATCGACCGCACCGCCCAGGGCGGCACGCGCGCCAAGATCACGACGACGCTGTGGCTGATGGACCCGCTCAAGCCGGAAGGCCGCCGCAAGCTGGCCGAGCTGGACGGTGGCGGCTGGGCCGCGAGCCGCCCCTCGCCCGACGAGCGCATGGTTTCGCTGACGCGCTATCTGTCGGCCAATGAATCGCAGATCTGGATGCTGGACCTGACCAGCGGCGTGGCCAGGCAGGTCGCGCCCGCCATCGTTAGCCAAGAGGCCAAGGCCACCTACTCGCCGGCCGGCTGGGCGCCTGACGGCCGCTCCCTGTGGATTGCCAGCGACCGCGCCGGCGAGTTCCGCGAGCTGATGAAGCTGGACCTGAACAGCGGCCGCATCGACCGCGTCAGCAACCACATCCCCTGGGACGTCAGCGGCGTCACGCTGACCGACGACGGTGCCAGGCTGGCCGCCCAGTTCAACGTCGACGGCCGCGACGAGCTGCATTTCTTCGACGCCGCCACGGCCAAGGAAGTGCCGCCACCCGCCACCCTGCCCAACGGCAACATCGGTGCGGCGTCCTACCACCATGGCCGCGGCGAGCTGGCCTTCTCGATCAGCAATGCCCAGGGCCCCAGCCAGATCTACTCGCTGGGCACGGACGGCAGGGTCCAGCAATGGACGCACGCCTCGGCCGCGCCCGGCCTCGACACCTCGGGTTTCAGCGAGCAGAAGATCGTGCGCTGGAAGAGCTTCGACGGCACGACGATCTCGGGACTGCTGACGGAGCCGCCCAAGAAGTTCTCCGGCAAGCGTCCGGTGCTGATCAGCATCCATGGTGGCCCCGAGTCGCAGGCCAGCTTCGGCTTCCTGGGCCGCAACGCCTACTACGTGCAGGAACTGGGCATGGCGCTGATCCAGCCCAACGTGCGCGGCTCCAGCGGCTACGGCAAGAGCTTCCTGGCCATGGACAACGGCTTCAAGCGCGAGGACTCGGTCAAGGACATCGGTGCCCTGCTCGACTGGATCGCCACCCAGCCCGACCTCGACGCCTCGCGCGTGCTCGTCACCGGCGGCAGCTACGGCGGCTACATGACGCTGGCCGTGTCGACCCACTACGCCGACCGCATCGCCGGCTCCATCGACGTCGTCGGCATCTCGCACTTCGTGACCTTCCTGAACAACACCGAGAGCTACCGCCGCGACCTGCGCCGCGTCGAATACGGCGACGAGCGCGACCCGGCCATGAAGGCCCATCTCGAGAAGATCTCGCCGCTGACCAACGCCGCCCGGATCAGGAAGCCACTCTTCGTCATTCAGGGCAAGAACGACCCGCGCGTGCCCTACACCGAGGCCGAGCAGATCGTGGCCACCGTGCGCCAGAGCGGCACGCCGGTCTGGTATCTGCGCGCCGAAAACGAAGGCCACGGCTTCCAGAAGAAGGACAACCAGGACTTCCAGTTCTACGCCACCGTGCTGTTCATGCAGCAGACAGTCTTGAAGTAGGCCGAATTGGACTTGCTCGGCCCGGTCAGCCCGCTGCCGGCGGTCGCCGGACTGCTGTTGGCCTTCGCCACGGCGGCCCTGCTGAACCGGCATGTCGACGCGCCGCCCGCGGCGGGCCGCTTCGCGAGCATCGACGGGCTGCGTGGCTACCTGGCCCTGGGCGTCTTCCTGCACCACGGCTGCATCTGGTACTTCTATGCCCACAGCGGCCAGTGGCAGCTTCCGCCATCGCAGCTTTACACCCATCTGGGCCACGGGAGCGTCGCGCTGTTCTTCATGATCACGGGGCTGCTGTTCTTCTCCAAGCTCCTGGACGCCCGCCGCAGGCCGCTGGACTGGCTGCGACTGCTGGTATCGCGGCTGCTGCGCCTGGTGCCGCTGTACCTCTTCGTCATGCTGCTGCTTTTTGCGACGGTCGCCGTGCTGTCCGGCGGCGAACTGCACGAGCCTGCACGCACCGTCGCCAAGCAGGCCCTGCGCTGGCTGGGCTTCACGATCTACGGCAACCCGCCCATCAACCTGGTCGAGGCGACCAAGATCGTCGTTGCCGGCGTGACCTGGTCGCTTCCCTATGAATGGTTCTTCTACGGCCTCCTGCCGCTGCTGGCACTGACGGTGGGCGTGCTACCACGCTGGCCCTACCTGCTGTTGGGCCTGGTGTCGCTGACGGCACTGCTGGCCTGGCATGCCCTGCCGGTGCATCTGTGGGCCTTCGCGGGCGGCATCGCCGCGGCGCTCGGCCGGCGCTCGCCGGCGCTGTGCCGCTGGGCTGCAGGCCGCATGGCCAGCCTGATGATCCTGGCCTGCCTGGGCGCCGCGGTGGCACTGTTCCCGCAGGCTACCGACTACGGCTCGCTGGCCCTGGTCGCATTCGCTTTCGTGCTGATCGCCTGCGGCAACGACCTCTTCGGCCTGCTGTGCCACCCGGCCTCCCGGCTGCTTGGCGAGGCGGCGTACAGCATCTATCTGCTGCATGGCCTCCTGCTGTTCGGCCTGCTGCACTTCGTGCTCGGCACGGATGCCCCCGGCGGCGCCCTGCCGGCCGCCGTGCACTGGGCCTGGGTGCTCGCGCTGGCGCCCCTCCTGGTGCTGGCCAGCCATGCGAGCTATCGCATCATCGAGGCGCCAGCAATGCGGGCCACCTCCAGCGTCACGCAAGCCCTGCGCCGTCGGATTCAGCGTTCCACAGGCACACAGACCGTATAGGCCGGCGGCTGTGGCCAGGCCGCCGGCGTGGGCGCGTCGCCGCGCCAGAGCCGGGCGTTGATCCACCCGCCATGCCCCACAACCAGCGCACAGGGCGGCCTCCAGGCCGCGGCGCGGGCCAGCAACACGTTCAGCGTCTCGCCCCCACCGAAATCAAAGCCACAGAAATCGGACATCCAGCGCTCGAACTCCGCGGGTGCGATGTCGCGCCAGGAGCGGCCATCCCAATGTCCGAAGTCCATTTCAGTCAGGTCGGCATCAACTCGCCAGCCAAAGCCCCAGCGCTTCAGCCATCGCCCCACGCTGGCCGCGCGCTGCAGCGGCGAGGTGACGACCTCGCGCGGCAGCCCACGTCGACGCGCATGCGTGCGGATGCGGTGCGCTAGCCGCTTGGCCTTGCGAGGGTCCACCGCCAGGTCCGTGCGACCGCCGATGCAGCGCCCCTCGGCCCCGCGCGGCCTTGGGTGGCGCCAGATCGTGAACGCCAGCATCAGACCGAAGCTGCGAAGGCCAGCAGCACGGCGATCTCGGCCAACTGCTCGGTGGCACCAAGGCCGTCTCCCGTGTAGCCTCCCAGGCGGCGCCGCAGCCAATGGCGCATCAGCAGTGCGGTGCCGGCCGCGGCAACCGCAGCTGCCAGCAATCGCATCGGCGGCACCCCCTGCCCGGACAGCGCCAGCGCCAGCAGGCCACACCAGCCCAGTGCGATCGCCAGGTTGCGCGGCGCGACTGCCAGGGCCAGCGGCTTGGCCTTGGCATGCTCGACGTCGCCTCCATAGGGCAAGCTGACCATGACGCCGACTGCCGCTGCGCGCGCAAAGGCATGGCTGACCAGCAGGGCCGCGACAACGCCCAACGCGGGCCGCGTCGCCAGCACAGCCAGCAAGGCGGCGCGCAGCAACAGCGACAGGACCAGGACCAGCGCGCCATAGCTGCCGATGCGCGAGTCCTTCATGATGGCCAGCGCCCTCTCGCGCGGCACGATGCCGCCGAGGGCATCGAAGGTGTCGGCAAGGCCGTCCTCGTGGAAACCACCGGTCAGCGCTACGGTCGCCACGAGCGCTAGTACCGCGGCCACCCAGGCTGGCCAGAACCGGGCGGCGCCCAGCAGCACGATCGCACCGGCGCCGCCTACCAGCGCACCAACCAGTGGGAAGTGCCGCACGCAGTCGTTCAGCCATGCCGGCTCGAAGCGGCCCAGCCGCACCGGCAGGCGGGTCAGGAACTGCAACGCGACGAGGAAGAGCCGCACCGGGCTATTCGCGGTTGCTGACGCCGGCGCTCTCGAAGCTGGCCATGTCCGCCAGCAAGGCGCAGGCGGCCGTCAGCAGCGGCCAGGCCAGGGCGGCGCCGCTGCCTTCGCCCAGGCGCAGGTCCAGGTCCAGCAGCGGGCGGGCGCCCAATTGCTGCAGCCAGCGCGCGTGGGGCCCTTCGGCAGAACGGTGGGCGAACACGCAGGCCGCCAGCACGCCCGGGCACAAAGCCTCAGCAAGCGCGACGGCGGCTGTCGTGATGAAGCCGTCGACGAGGACGACACGCCGCTGGGCGGCCGCGGCGATGACGCTGCCGGTCATCGTGACAATCTCGAATCCGCCCAGGGCGGCCGCGATCTCCATCGGCGTCTGCGCTGCGGCATTCACGGCCAGCGCCTCGTTCAGCACGGCGAGTTTGCGCGCCAGGCCGGCATCGTCCAGACCCGTGCCACGGCCGACGCAATCGGTCAACGGCAAGCCGGTCAGGCGCTGCATCAACAGGCTGGCCGAAGAGGTGTTGCCTATGCCCATCTCGCCCAGCAGCAACGCGTTGCCGGGCAGGCGCTCCGCCAGGGCCATGCCGTTGCGCAACGCGCGCTCGGCCTGTTCGGCCGACATCGCCGCACCGACACTCGCGTCGGCCGTGCCCGGCGCGATGCGAAGGTCGATGGCCCCCTCGGCCAGCGGCGCGTCGACGCCGCAGTCGGCGATGTTCAGCGCCAGGCCCTGCTGGCGCGCCAGCACCGAGACCGCCGCGCCACCGGCCAGCATATTGGCCACCATCTGCGGCGTGACCTCGCGCGGATAGGCCGATACGCCACGCTTTGACAGCCCATGGTCGGCCGCGTACACGACGAGCTGGGGCTGCCGCAGCACCGGCTTCCCGGCGCCCTGGATCAACGCCAGCTGCAACGCCAGCGCCTCGACGTGCCCGAGAGCGCCAAGCGGCTTGGTCTTGTGGTCGATAGCGTGCTGGACGCGCGCGGCGAGTCCGGGCTCGGCCAGAGCCGGCAACTCAGGAAAGTTCATGGAATCAGCCGACGAGGTTGGCGAGAGTCAGCAACGCCAGCAGCAGCATCCACAACACGACCGAACGCCAGACCAGGCCGACGACGCTCTGCAGATGGCCGAGCTGAGGCGGTGCCCCGGCCGTGGAGCCGGCAGCGCCGGTGGCGCCGGGTTCGGAGCCGGCATCGAAGGTCTTGCTGCGGTCAGGCGTGATGCCGGGCGCGGCCGCGCCACCCAGCTGCAGGCCGACGGCGCCGGCCGCCGACGCGAGGATGATGCCCTCGTTGGCGTGCAACCAAAGGGCGGCATCACGGCGCCAGCCGTTCACGGCTTCCTCGAAGTTGCCGACGATGGCAAAGCCCGTCGCCGTCAGCCGGGCGGGCAGGTGGTCGATCAAGCTGAAGGCCTGGCGCGACAGGGCCAGCAGCCGCGTGTTGGTGGGTGCATCGAGCGTGCGGCTCTTGAAGGCCCAGTATCGGCCGGCGAACTCGGCCATGCGGTAGAGCACCGCGCCGGCCGGGCCCAGGCCGATGGTGGAGCAGACGACGAACCAGAAGAACACGCCGAAGACGTGGCGGTGCGCAGCAAGCAGGGAATGCTCGATGACGTGGCGGATCAGCTCGGTGCGCGGCAGCTCGCTCGCGTCCAGGTGGCGCCACTCGGCCAGCAGCTGGCGCGCGGTCGCGTCGTCGCCGCGCTCCAGCGCGTCGCGGATGTCGGTGAAGTAATGGCTGAACTGGCGAAAGCCCAGCGTGAGGTAGAGGATGAGCACATCCAGACCCAGGGCCAGCAGCAGGCTGAAGTGGCGCAGGGTCAGGTAGACGGCAGTAACGGCCAGGCCGGGAACCAGCACCGTGATGGCCCAGACGATGGCGGCATGGTGCTCGTCGCCGGCGTCGAAGTTGCGTCCCGTCCAGCGCACCCAGGCGATGACGGACTGGTGCACCCGGTTGCCATGCCTCAGGGGCTTGAGTTGCTCACAGAGCAGAGCCAGCAGCACCGCGAAGAAATTCATGGGCCGGGATGATAGTGGCGCCCGGGGCGGGATCAGGTCGTCACGAGCAGTCGGTAGAGGTTGCGCAACATCGCGGCCGTCGCGCCCCAGATGAAGTATTCGCGCTCAGGCCCCTGCCAGGGCATGGACAGGAAGCGCCGAGCGGCCCCGGCGAACTCGAAACTGTGGTGCCGGTGATGGGCCGGGTTCATCAGGAAGGCCAGCGGTACCTCGAAGGCCTCGGCCACCTCGAAGGCGTCGAGCGTCAGCGTGAAGCCCGGCTCGACGAGGCCGACGACGGGCGTCACCTGAAAGGCCGTCACCGTCGAATAGATCGGCAACTGGCCGATGACCTCGATGTGGCGGCGCGACAGGCCGATCTCCTCCTCGGTTTCGCGCAGCGCCGTGGCGATGGGGTCATCGTCCTCGGGTTCGACACGGCCGCCGGGGAAGCTGATCTGGCCGGCATGGTCGCGCAGATGGTCGGTGCGCCGCGTCAGCAGCAGGTTCAGGCCGGCGTCACGCTGCACGAGAGGCACCAGCACCGCGGCGCCGGCTGGCTCGCGGCCGGCGAACAGGCCGCCATCGCCGGCGAACTCGGGCGTCCATGCCGAGGCGGCTTCCAGCCGCGTCCGGATGGACTCGGCGGTCAACGCCTCGGCAGGAACGGCCGGCAGGTGCGCGTCGACTCCCGTGACCGGCACGAGCTGGGGTTGGGTGATGGCAGGTCGGGTCATGCTTCAGAAAGACAAAAGCCGCCGAGAGCGTAGCTCCGGGCGGCTTTGGCGGTGTGAACCGGCCGATTAAGCCAGCTTCTCCTTGATACGAGCCGACTTGCCAGAACGCTCGCGGAGGTAGTACAGCTTGGCACGACGGACATCGCCGCGGCGCTTGACTTCGATCGAGGCGATCAGGGGGCTGTACAGCTGGAACGTGCGCTCCACGCCTTCGCCGCTGGAGATCTTGCGGACGATGAAGCTGCTGTTCAGGCCACGGTTGCGCTTGGCGATGACGACGCCTTCGTAGGCCTGCACGCGCTTGCGGCTGCCTTCAACGACGTTGACGCTGACAATCACGGTGTCGCCAGGGGCGAAGGACGGGATGGTCTTGTTCAGGCGAGCAATTTCTTCTTGCTCAAGGGTTTGGATCAGGTCCATCTGTACTCCTAAGGATCTTGGCGGCTCGCTATTTATCGGTTGGGTTTGCAGCCGAAAGCCTTTCGAAGTGATTCAAGGCTTTCAGTCCACTCGACCCGCCAGAGGATCGGACAGCCTACAAGTATAGCCCGGGCTTGTGGGTTTTGCCTAGATCTTGGCCAGGAAGGCCTCGTCGGCCTTGCTGAGCCGGCCGGCGGCTCGGGCCGCTTCGATCAACTCCGGCCGGCGCGCTGCCGTGATCGCCAGCGACTGCTCGCGGCGCCAGCGCCGGATGTCGGCATGGTGCCCGGACAGGAGTACGGCCGGCACTTCGCGGCCGTCGGTCAGGACTTCGGGCCGGCTGTAGTGCGGGCAATCCAGCAGACCATCGGAAAAGCTGTCCTGCTGGTGGGACTGGGCGTCGCCCAGCACGCCGTCCTGCAGGCGCGCCACGGCGTCCAGCAGCGCCAGTGCGGGCAGTTCGCCGCCAGACAGCACGAAGTCGCCCAGGCTGAGTTCCAGCGTCACATGGCGATCAAGCACGCGCTGGTCGATGCCCTCGTAGCGGCCGCACAGCAGGACAGCGCCGGGGCCGGCTGCGAGGGCCTGCACGCGCGCCTGGTCAATGCGGGCGCCCGTGGGCGTGAAGTGGATGACGGCCGGCGCTGTTTCGCCCCGGTCGGCCTTGACGGCGCTCAGCGCCTTTTCCAGCGGCTCGGCCAGCATGACCATGCCGGGGCCACCACCGTAGGTACGGTCGTCGACGCGGCGGTAGTTGTCCTCCGCGAAATCGCGCAGCGGCCACAGGCGCACGTCGACCTGGCGGCTCTCGAAGGCACGCCGCGTGACCCCATGCGTCAGATGCGGCGCGAACAGCTCCGGGAAGATTGTCAGGACGTCGAAGCGCATTGCGCCCGCCTTCAGAAGTCCACGCCCCAGTCGACGCGGATCTGCCGGGCTTGCAGGCTGACGTCGTCGACGAAGGCCTCGACGAAGGGGATCAGGCGCTCCTGATCCGGCTTGGCCGGCTCCTCGATGCCCGGCGGCAGGATGCGCAGCACCGCGTGCGGGCCAGTGTCGATAAGACCGATGACGCGCCCCAGAGCCTGGCCCTCGCGGTTGACGACGTCCAGGCCGATAAGGTCGATCCAGTAATACTCGTCGTCGCCGGTGCGGGGAAAGTCGGCGCGAGAAACCCACAGCTCCCAGCCACGCAGCGCCTCGGCGCCGTTGCGGTCGGTGATGCCGTCGGCGCTGGCGACGATGCCCTCGCCGTGCTCGCGCACGGACAGGACCTTCAGCGCCTGCCGCCCGGGCTTGGGGCCGTCGCTCTTCAGGAACCAGTGCTTGGCGTTGAAGAGGGCGTCGCCCTGGTTGGAGTAGGCCTGCACCTTGAACCAGCCCTTGACGCCCCAGGCGTCGAGGATGCGGCCAACCTGGATCAGGTCTTCCGGCCAACTGGCGTCAGAAGCAAAAGACGGCGCCGAAGCGCCGTCTTTCTGAGGCTTGTTGCCTGCCACGCCAGCTTAGGCGGCAGCGGCGGGGGCCACGGCAGCCGTCTTGGCCTCGCCCACCAGGCGGGCGACGGTAGGCGACAGCTGGGCGCCGACGCCGATCCAGTAGCTCACGCGATCCTGCTCGACGCGCAGCTTCTCGGCAGCGCCAGAAGCGACGGGGTTGTAGAAGCCGACGCGCTCGATGAAGCGGCCGTCACGGCGCTGGCGGCTGTTGGCGACGACGATGTTGTAGAAGGGGCGCTTCTTGGAGCCGCCGCGAGCCAGACGAATCACAACCATGATGTTTCCTAAAAATTGGGCGACCACCGCACGAGGAGACACTCAAGTAGCGACAAGTCGAAGAGCAGGAACCCCTGCCGGGGGAGGCACTGTAGATACGCCGCAGCCATCTGCGACCAGCGCCAAACCCAGCATTATAAACTCGACAAAGCCCATTTCCAGCAGTTCCTGAAACCGACAGATGTCACAGCCCTCCCCCGCCGCTCAGCCGCTGACGATTCGCCCCAGCACCGACGCCGACTTGCCCGCCATCCAGGCCATCTACGCCCAGGCCGTGCTGGAAGGCACCGGCACCTTCGAGACCGAGGTTCCCGGCGTTGACGAGATGGGACAGCGCCGCGCCGAAGTGCTCGGCCGCTCCCTGCCCTGGCTGGTGGCCGAGCGTGGCGGTCAGGTGCTTGGCTATGCGTATGCCAACTACTTCCGCCCTCGCCTCGCCTATCGCTTCTGTTTGGAAGACTCCATCTACCTGTCTCCCGCCGCCCAGGGCCAGGGCGTCGGCAGACTGCTGCTGGCCGAATTGATCGCCCGCTGCGAAGCCGCTGGCGCACGGCAGATGCTGGCCGTCATCGGCGACGCGAACAACGCAGGCTCGGTCGGCGTGCACACGGCATTGGGTTTTGAGCACACCGGCGTGCTCAAGAGTGCCGGCTGGAAGTTCGGCCGCTGGCTGGATGTCGTGCTGATGCAGCGCGCGCTGGGCCAGGGCGACAGCGCGGCTGCCGAATGAGCGGCGTCAAGCACAAGGCCGCAGCGACCTGGCTGGCGCTGCTGGTCGGCGCCTTCGGCCTGCACCGCTTCTACCTGCACGGCCTGAAGGATCGCTGGGCCTGGGCCTTCCCGTTGCCGACGCTGCTGGGCCTCGTCGGCGTGCAGCGGATGAACCACCTCGGGCAGGACGACCGGCTGGCCTGGGTGCTGATTCCGCTGCTGGGCGTCAGTCTCGTCGCCGCGCTGCTGGGCGGCATCGTCTATGGCCTGACGCCGGACGAGCGCTGGAACGAGCGCTTCAATGCGGGCAAGCCCGCATCGGCCGGAGGCTGGGCGGCCATCATTGGCGTCGTGCTCTGCCTGCTCATCGGCGGCACGACGTTAATGGCCACCATCGCCTTCAGCGCCCAGCGGTATTTCGAGTCGCAGGCCGGTCAGTAGATCGCGAAGCTGACCCAGTAGCAGACGCCGGCCATCAGCGCCGCGGCCGGGATCGTGAAGATCCAGGCCCAGACGATGCTGCCGGCCACGCCCCAGCGCACCGCCGAGGCACGCTGCACCGAGCCCACGCCGACGATGGCGCCGGTGATGGTGTGCGTCGTCGACACCGGGATGCCCAGCGCCGTGGCCAGGAACAGCGTGATGGCGCCGCCCGTCTCGGCGCAGAAGCCCCCGACCGGCTTGAGCTTGGTGATGCGCTGACCCATGGTCTGCACGATGCGCCAGCCACCGAACATCGTGCCCAGGCCGATGGCGATGTAGCAGGCCACGATGACCCAGCTGGGCGGCGCCTTCTCGCCCGCGCTGACCATGCCGGCCGCGATGAGCAGCATCCAGATCAGGCCGATGGTCTTTTGCGCGTCATTGCCGCCGTGGCCCAGGCTGTAGAGCCCGGCCGAGACCAGTTGCAGCCGGCGGAACCAGCGGTCGATGCGCAGCGGCGATTTGTGGCGACAGGCCCAGGCGACGATGACCATCATCAGCGAGCCGAGCAGAAAGCCCAGCAGCGGCGACACGATGATGAAGGCCACGGTCTTCCAGATGCCCGCGCCCACCAGCGACTGCGCGCCGGCTTTGGCAACGACGGCGCCGACGATGCCACCGATCAGCGCATGCGATGAAGACGACGGGATGCCCCACCACCAGGTGATGAAGTTCCAGGCAATGGCCCCGATCAGCGCGCCGAACACGACGTGGTGATCCACGACGCCCGGCTCGACGATGCCTTTGCCGATCGTGGCCGCCACCTTGAGCTGGAAGAAGGCGATGGCGACGACATTGAAGAAGGCGGCGAACAGCACGGCCTGCTGGGGTTTCAGCACGCCGGTGGAGACGACGGTGGCGATGGAGTTGGCCGCGTCGTGGAAGCCGTTCATGAAGTCGAACAGCAGGGCCAGCACGACGAGCAGGGCCACCACCCAGAAGGCGATCTCAGCGGATGCCATGGACGGGCCTGATCAGGAGTTCTCGAGGACGATGCCCTCGATCAGATTGGCCACGTCCTCGCAGCGGTCTGAGATGGATTCCAGCTGCTCGTAGATCGCCTTGAGCTTGATGAGCTCGCGCACGTCGGCCTCCTCGCGGAACAGGCGCGACATCGCCTCGCGCATGACGCGGTCGGCATCGGATTCCAGGCGGTCGATTTCCTCGCAGGTCTTGAGTGCCGCCTCGGTGGTGGCCGGCTTGCTGAGATGGGGCAGCAGCGTGACGGCATGCTGCACGCGCTCGCAGCAGCGCACGCTGAGCGTGGCCAGTTGCAGTACCTGCTCGGGCACCGTGCGCACGTCGTACAGCGACAGCGTTTCCGACGAGTCCTGCAACAGGTCGAGGATGTCGTCCATCGCGTTGATCAGGCTGTGGATCTGCTCGCGGTCGATGGGCGTGATGAAGGTGCGGTGCAGCAGCCGGTTCACCTCGGCAGTGACGCGGTCGGCGGCGTGCTCGGCCTTGTCGACCTCATCGGCGTACTGCTGGCGCAGCGCCGGGTCGGCATACTTTTCGATCATCTTCAGGAAGGCTCGCGCACCTTCCGCAATGAAACCGCCATGCTCATTGAAGAGCTCAAAAAAATTGCCCTCGCGGGGCAGCAGCTTGCCAAACAACATGGCCATCCTTGGATTTCTTGAAGGCGCGCAGTTTAGCGGGCACCGTCACGAAATCGTCATCAAGCCGACCGGAAGATGAAGTAGACGGCCCCCATCAGGCACAGCCCGGCCCACAGGAAATCCAGCTTCAGCGGCTCGCCCATGTAGTAAAGGCTGAAGGGCACGAAGACGGCCAGCGTGATGACCTCCTGCGTGATCTTCAGCTGCGCCAGCGTGAAGCCCGCGCCGTGGCCGATGCGATTGGCAGGCACCTGCAGCAGGTATTCGAACAGGGCGATGCCCCAGCTGATGAGCGCGGCGACGAACCATGGCTTGGTGGCCAGCCCCTTGAGATGGCCATACCAGGCCAGGGTCATGAAGACGTTGGACAGCAGCAGCAGCCCCACGGTCTGCCAACCAGCAAGCGTCGAGAACATCGTCCTGTGTCCGGGTGGTGTCGGGTCAGAGGGAGAGCGGTCCGAGCCGCTCGATGCGCTGGGTCTGCCAGTCTTGCCCAGCAGCCAGAGGCAGAAGTTTCGGCGCGATCTCCAGCAGCGGACGCAGCACGAAGGCACGCTCGCCGAGTCGCGGATGGGGCAGCGTCAGCCGCGGCGTATCGAGCGCCAAGTCGCCGTAGAGCAGCAGGTCCAGGTCCAGCGTGCGCGGCGCGTTGCGATAGGGGCGCTCGCGCCCGTGGGCGAGCTCGATGGCTTGCAGCGCATCCAGCAGCTCCAGCGGCTGCAGGCTGGTGTCCAGCGCCACGACGGCGTTCAGGAAGTCCGGCCCGCCGGCATCCACCGGCGCGCTGCGCCAGACGCTGGAGAGCGCCGCGACATGGGTTCCCGGCAGGGCCGCAAGGCGCAATGCCGCCTGGGTCAACGTGGCCGGCAGGTCGGCGCCAAGGTTGGCGCCGAGGCCGACGTAGGCGCGCGAGCTCACTCGCCCGCGGGCGCCGGCGCGGCGGCGCCCTCCCCGCCGCCGGCGGGCTTGCGACGGCGGCGGCGGCGCTTCTTGGCCGGCGCGTCGGTGGCGGGGTCCGACTCCTCGCTGGCGGGCACTTCGGCGCGGGGCGCGCGGACGACGCGGGGCTGCTTGAGCTGCGCTGAACGGGCGTCGGCCAGCAGGGCTTGCCGGTCGTCGTCGCTACCCAGAGCGAAGTCCTCCCACCAGTCGGCCAGCGCCGGGTCGATCTCGCCGACATCGGCACGCAGGCGCAGGAAGTCGAAGCCGGCGCGGTAGCGCGGCTGCTCGATGAGGCTGAACACGCCCGAGCCGCTGCGGCGCTCGAAGCGGGTCTGCATCATCCAGATCTCGCGCATGTCGGCGGCCAGTTTGCCGCGGCCGGAGATGTCACCAATGCGGGCGTCGAAGACGGCGTCGATGGCTTGCGCCAGGGCCGGCACCGGCGGCTCGCCAGCGGCCCGTGTCTTGTTCCAGCGGTCCAGCACCTCGTGCCACAGCATGCAGGCCAGCATGAAGCTGGGGCTGACGCCACGACCTTCGTTGACGCGGCGGTCGGTGTCCTCGAAGGCCTGGCGCACGAAGTCGCCACGCACGCCCTCGGGCAGGTCGCCGGTCTCGGTCAGCATAGCGTCCAGCACGGCGAAGACCTTGCCGCCCTGCCCCACCAGGCCAAGCTTCTTCAGCTGCACCAGGCTGGCCAGGGCATGGCCGGTCTGCAGCAGCTTGATCATCTCGTCAAAGATACGCGAGGCCGGCACGTTGGCCAGCAGCGGGGTGCAGGCCGCCACAGGCGCGAGCGTCTTCTTCTCGAGATGGAAGTCCAGCTTGGCCGCGAAGCGCACGGCGCGGATGATGCGGACCGGGTCCTCGCGGTAGCGCGTCTCGGGGTCGCCAATCATGCGCAGCACCTTGGCCTTGGCGTCGGCCAGGCCGCCGTGATAGTCCACAACGAGGCGGCGCTGCGGGTCGTAGTACATCGCGTTGACGGTGTAGTCGCGACGCGCGGCATCCTCGATCTGCGGGCCCCAGACGTTGTCGCGCAGGACGCGGCCGCTGGCGTCCACGGCGTGGGACTTGCCGTCCAGTTCGCCCTTGGCCGTCTTCTCGTTGCCGTTGACGGCCTCGGATTCGGTGGGCAGCGCGCGGAAGGTCGAGACCTCGATGACCTCATGCTCGCGGCCCCGCCCGTAGACAACGTGCACGATACGGAAACGCCGGCCGATGATGAAGGCACGGCGGAACAGCCCCTTGACCTGCTCCGGTGTCGCGTTGGTGGCGACGTCGAAGTCCTTGGGACGCATGCCCAGCAGCAGGTCGCGCACGGCGCCGCCGACGATGTAGGCCTCGAAGCCGGCATCGGTCAGCGTCTTGACGACCTTGACGGCGCGCTCGTCGAGCAGGTCGGGGTTGATGCCATGGACCTCGGCGGGAACCTCGACCCGCTTGCCGAGCGGGCTGATCTTCCTGGCGCTGGCCGCGGTGGGCTTGCCGAGCAGTTTGTCGATGAACTTCTTGATCATGCGAAGAGGTGCAACTGGGGCCAGCCGCGCTCGGCGGCGATGGCCGCAAGCGTCGGACTGGGATTGGTCGCCACCGGGTGGCTAACGCGTTCGAGCAGGGGCAGGTCGTTGGTCGAGTCGCTGTAGAAGCTCACGCGCTCGAAATCGCGCCATTGTGCCCCCAGGCCTTGCAGCCAGTTATCGACGCGCGCGATCTTGCCCTCGCGGAAGCTCGGGATGCCGTCGATGCCGCCGTCGTAGCGGCCCTCGGCATCGCGCTTGAGGTCGACGGCGATCAGGTGCTCGACGCCAAAGGCCTGGGCAATGGGCTCGGTGACGAAGACGTTGGTGGCGGTGACGATGGCGATGAGGTCGCCGGCCGCACGGTGCTTGTCGATCAGCGCCACGGCCTCGGGCCGCAGCGCCGGGCGCATGACCTCGGCCATGAAGCGCTCGCGCATGGCCAGCGCCTCGGCCAGCGGCCGGGCCCGCCAGGCGGAGGTGGCGAAGTCGATGTATTCGGCCAGGTCCAGCGTACCGGCGTTGTACTGGGCAAAAAACGCGTCGTTCCGCGCGCCCCAGACCGCGCCGTCAACCCAGCCCACCTCCACCATGAAGCCACCGAAGGCATGGTCGGAGTCCATCGGGATCAGCGTCCCGTCCAGGTCAAACAGCGTCAGATTCATAAAGTGGGGTCGGAGTCGATTTTCTTTTCGCCGCTTTCGTCGGCCAACATGGCCTTCAGCAGCGGCAGTGTCAGCGCCCTTTTGCTGGCCAGGGCGAATTCGTCCAGCCGTTCGAGCAAGGTCATCAAGCCCTTGAGGTTGCGCTCGAAGCGCGTCAGCAGGTAGGACAGCACCTCATCGCCCAGCAGCAGGCCGCGGCGGTCGGCCTCGCGGCGCAGCACGGCGCGCATCTCGGCTTCGCGCAGGGGCTCGAGTGCAAAGCTCGGCCCCCAACCCAGGCGGGTGCGCAGGTCCTCGCGCAGCGGCAGGTCGACGGCCGGAGCATCGGCGGTGGCGACGACGGTATAGCCCTGCCCTGCCGAGGCGACGAAGAGCGCGAATGCCGCGTGCTGCTGGCCGGCGTCGAAGCGCTGGCAGTCATCCAGCAGCAGCAGGCTTTCGTGGGCCGGCAGCTCCCAGGGCAAGGCGGTGTCGGCGTCATACCAGGCCACGCGCTGGCCGGCGGCCTGCCAGCGCTCGGCCAGGCCTTGCAGGAGATGGGTCTTGCCCGAGCCCGCAGGTCCCCACAGCAACACGGGCGGGTCGCCCGGCATCAGACCCATCAGGTAGGCCAGGGCTTCGGCATTGGCGCCGGGCAGGAAGTTGTCGAAGCTATGTGCCGGCGGGGCCAGCAGCGCCAAAGGGATCTGTCTCATTGAAGGGGTCAACGGAACAGCGAACTCGCAAGATAGGCCTTGTGCAGGCGCCGCGCCGCGACGGCCGCAACGGCCGACAGCGGCAGCGCGATCAGCACGCCGACGAAGCCCAGCAGATGGCCGAATGCCAGCAGCGCGAAGATGACCATCAGCGGACTCATGCCGATACGCTCGCCGACGAAACGAGGCGTCAGCACGAAGCTCTCCAGCAATTGACCGATGCCGAAGACGACAGCGACGGCCGCCACGCCGTAAAAGCTGGCGAACTGCAGCAGCCCGGCCAGCAGCGCCAGCAACAGGCCCAGGCCGAAGCCCAGGTAGGGAATGAAGACGGCCAGGCCGGTGAACACGCCGATGGGCAGGGCCAGATCGAAGCGCGCGAGGGCAAGGCCGACGCTGTAGAAGATGGCGAGCACACCCATGACCAGCAGTTGGCCCCGCAGATACTGGCCCAGCGTCGCATCGCACTCCTGCAGAAAGCTGCCCACCGTCCCGCGCGCCGCCGGTGGCACCAGGGCGTTCACGCGCTCGATCAGGCGCGGCCAGTCGTCCAGCAGATAGAAGAGCACGACAGGCAGCAGCACCGCGTTGCCGATGACGGCGAGCAGGAAGCTGCCGCCGATGCGGGCGGAGCTCAGCACGGTGGCCAGCCATTCCTCCAGATTGGCGTCCAGATACTTCAGCACGAAGGCCTTGATGCTGGCCGGGTCGAGCTGCATGTAGATGCCATGCTCGGCCAGCCAGGGCGAGGCCTGGTCGTTGGCCAGCTTGGCCAGGGCTGGGATCTGCTCGCGCAGCGCCGGCAGTTCCCTGCTTAGGATGGGCAGCACGAGCAGCAGCAGCGCCAGCAGGGCCAGCACGAAGATGAGCTCCACCATCAGCACGGCCAGCGATCGCGGCACGCGTCGGTTCACCAGGGCCTGCACGGCCGGCGCGAGCGCGTAGGCCAGCACCAGGGCTGCGATGAAGGGCGCCAGCACCGGCGACAGCAGCCACAGCAGCAGCATGAGGGCGCAGGCAACGCCACCCCAGGCCAGGGCGGTGCGTTGGTACTTGCTGAGCGTCATCATGGTGGGCGGGGCGGGAGGGCGCGGATTGTCACTGAAGCGGCGGCGACCGCCGCTCGAGCAGCGCGGCCAGCCGCACGCGCAGTTCGGCGGCATCCGGCGCGTCGCCCTGTTCGGCAAGGTAGAAGGCCAGGTCTTCCGCTGCCGCCGCCGAGGCACCGAGGGCATCGAACACCAGCCCGCGGTCGCGCCGTTCCGCAGCGTCATCCGGCAGCAGCACGACCAGGCGCTGCTGCACGGCCAGCAACCGCGACCAGTCGCGGCCGGCGCGATGCACCTCCTTCAGGTTGCGCAGCATGCGTGCCAGGATCTGGCGTGGCGTGGCGGCCCGCAGGAAGAATTCCAGCGGCAGCTCCAGGTCGGCCGGCAGGCCGCTGCCGTGGCGGTAGACGGCCAGGCGCTCGTCCAGCCGGGTGGCTGTCAGCAGCTCGCCGGTGAACGGGTCGACGACGACCTCGCCCAATCCCATCTTGAACTTGACCAGGAAATGCCCCGGAAAGGCCACACCCGCAGCGCGCAAGCCGGCATGCTCGGCCAGTTCCAGCAGCAGCACGGCCAGCGTGATGGGGATGCCGCGGCGCGTCTCCAGCACGCGATGGACATGGCTGTTCTCGGCCGCGTAGTAGTTGTTCAGATTGCCGGCGAAGCCCAGCTCACCGTGGAAAAAGCGCGTCAGGTGGTGCAGCCGCTCGGCCTGCACTGTCTCCGGCGTGAGGCGCTCGCGCAGCCGGCGCGCGAGGCCGTCCACCTGGGCCAGCACGGCCTGCACATCGAGACGGGGATGCTCATCCTGCGCTAGGCTGATGGCGGCTTCGAGCAGGTTCAGGCTGTCGTCCTCGGCCACCAGGGTGGCGAAGTAGTCCAGCGGGGTCGGCGCCGCGTATTGCATCAGCTCGGGCGCCCCAGGGCCCGGGGCCGCATGCCGGCCAGCAGCAGCACGGCGAAGTAGACGATGGCGCTGCCCGCCAGGCTCGCGGCCATGGCGAGGCAGCGCTGGAACTCCTGCGCGCCGAGTGCGATCCAGTCCAGCCGCGTGGCGAGCTGCCACTGCAGCAGGCCCATGGCGGCGCAGCCCAGCGCAACGCGCAGACCGAATCCCAGCCAGCCGGGCTCGGGGCGGTAGCTGCCCAGCTTCTTGAGCCCCCACAGCAGCCAGCCGGCATTGACCAGCGCCCCCAGACCGATGGACAGTGCCAGGCCGGCGACGCCGACCCAGGGCACGAAGACGAGGTTGAAGGCCTGGGTCAGCACCAGCACAGCCACGGCGATCTTGGCCGGCGTGCCGGTGTCCTGGCGCGCATAGAAGCCAGGTGCGAGCACCTTGACGGCGATCAGCCCCAGCAGGCCGACGCCCCAGCCCATCACCGACTGGGCGGTATGCGCCACGTCGGTGGCCGTGAACGCACCCCGGTGATAGAGCACGGCGGTCAGCGGCACGGAGAACACCAGCAACGCGACCGCGCAGGGCAAGGCCAGCAGCATCACCATGCGCAAGCCCCAATCGAGCAGGCGGCTGTAGCGCTCGGCCTGGCCCGAGGCCTGCGCAGCCGACAGCTGGGGCGTCAGCACCGCGCTCAACGCCACACCCAGCAGGCCGATGGGGAACTCCATCAGCCGGTCCGCGTAGTTCAGCCAGGAGGTCGCCCCCTCGGCCAGGTGGCTGGAGATCTGCGTGTTGATCATCAGCGACAGCTGGGACACGCCCACGCCGAGCAATGCCGGCCCCATGGCGACCAGCATGCGCCTCACGCCGGGGTGCGACTGCGACTCGCGCAAGCCGCGCCAGCTCCAGCTCATCCGGGGTCGCATGCCGATGCGGCTCAGCGCCGGCCATTGCACGGCCAGCTGCAGCACGCCCCCGAGCATCACACCTGCGGCCATGCCGTAGATGCCGGGATGACCGGCACGCTCCAGCGGCCCGACCAGCGCCCAGCCGCAGGCGATCATGCTCAGGTTCAGCAGCACCGGCGACGCAGCCGGCACGACGAAGCGCCGCCAAGTGTTCAGGATGCCGGCGGACAGGGCGACCAACGACATGCAGCCGATGTAGGGAAACATGAAGCGCGTCATGACCACCGACGCATCGAAGGCCGGCGCCGACAGCCCCGATCCAAGCAGCCAGACCAGCAGTGGGGCGGCAACGATGCCCAGCACGGACGTGGCGATCAGCGCCCACAGCAGCACGGTGGCCACTGCATCGACGAGATCATGTGTGGCCTCGTCCCCGTCGGTCGCCCGGGATGCGGCCAGCAAAGGCACGAAGGCCTGCGAGAAGGCGCCCTCGGCAAACAGGCGGCGCAGCAGATTAGGAATCCGGAAGGCAACGAGAAACGCATCCGTCATGCCGGTGGCGCCGAAAAGCCCGGCCGTCATCTGCTCGCGGACGAGGCCGGTGATGCGCGAGGTCAGGGTCAGCAGGGAAATGGTCGACGCAGCGCGCAGCAGATTCATGGCGGCGGATTATCTGTGTCGCCATCCAGGGTTCTTTTGAAACTCCGCTCGGGCACTTGGCTGAAACCCTGATCCCATGCTATACTCGTCGTCTTTGCACCAACTGGGTATAGATACAGCATGGCAACCAGCTCCAAAGCCAAGAAGAAGACGGTTCGCCTGGCGTCGGGTCGCAAGCGCGCCCGCCAGGACGTCAAGCTCAACGCAGCGAACACCGCACTGCGCTCCCATTTCCGCACGGTCGTCAAGAACGTGCAAAAGGCCGTGACGGCCGGCGACAAGTCCAAGGCCGCCGACCTGTTCAAGGCCGCCCAGGCTGTCATCGACTCGGTCGCAGACAAGGGCATCTTCCACAAGAACAAGGCTGCTCGCCACAAGAGCCGCCTGTCCGCCAAGATCAAGGCGCTCGCCGCCTGACAACCAATCCAGCTCTGGTGCAAGCAGAAGGCCCGCGAAAGCGGGCCTTCTGCATTTCCAGGGAACACGGAGCACCTTTCAGTGCCACTCGCCGGGAACGACCCCCTGGATGCTGCGATCCCGCAGCCACTCCGCGACGGCACGCGCCACCCACTGCGGGTCGTCCAGCGGCAGATCGTGCCCCGCCTTCGTGTGCAGGCGCAGCGGCGCACCCCAGGCACGGCTGATGGCCTGCGAGCAGCGCCAGTCCACCAGGCCGTCCGCCTTGCTGCACAGCAGCAGCATCGGCGCCGCCGGCCGCGTGCGGCTGGCGCGATAGCGCACGCTCGCCAGCAACTGGCGCGCCGTATTGCGCACGCCTAACGGGTACTGGCGCTGCAGTTCCACCCAGCGGTCGATGACGGCCTGGGCCGGCGTCAGACGAGTCGTCAGGCTGAGCACGCGTTCCTCGCGCATGCGCGCACTGAAACGGCTCAGCGACAGCAACAGCAGGCCCAGATAGTTCAGCGGCCGCGGCTTGCGGAACAACTCGCTGAAAGGCCGCAGGCTGGGATTGATCAGCACACCGGCTTCGACTTCCGCAGGGTAGCGGTTCGCCCAGTCGCTCAGCACGGCCGCGCCCAGAGACATGCCGATCAACGACACCGGGCCGCGGACGCCCTGGCGTTCCAGTTCCGCACGGCAGGCATCGACGATGGCCGACACCTGCGTGGGGCTGGCCTGGCGACGCAACGCGCCAGTACCGGGAAGGTCCAGCAACTGCAGCCGCGAGGCCGGCTGCAGCGCACGCAGTTCGCGCAGCAAATGCTCCGGAAACACGCCCCAATGTCCGCTCGCACGCGACAGGCCGCGCAGCAGCACCCAGACCGGAGTCGGCTCGCGCTCCGCCTGCGCCAGGGCAGGCGCGGCAGCGCGCGGATCGACGGAAAGCGGTGTGGTGTTGGAATTTATCGGCATGTTTCCAAACATTGCCGGTGAGGATAACGGCGGCCCGCCCCGGCGCGCCTTGGGAATCTCGCTAGGAGATAGGAGATCAAGCGCCCGTCTTGCCGCCCGGCCGGTCCGGCAGCAGGCAGGCGTCGGCCACCTGGAGGTTGTTGTCACGCGCGAAGTTCATGACGAAGTCCCAGGCCATGGGTTCGAGGCGCCTGAGTTCCTCATTGACGATGACGCATTTCACCCCGTTGATGACGGTGGGCACGCACAGCGGGGAGTAACCGATGTGGGCGCCAATGCCGGCACGCGCGCCACCCGGGCGGAAGCATGACATCGCACCGGCCAGTCGCTCGGCCCAGTCGCTCGGGCGGAAGGTTTTGCCATCCAGGGTGACACCTTGGATGAAGACTTCGCGCGGCGGTGGGGCAACGGTCATGGACGGGGCTTCGCTGTACAGCGGGGCACCGCTGCCAAAGACCGGTATTGTGCCTCGACACAGCCTCATCTGCTGCGGCGCAGCATTTCCAGCGTTCTCGACCCTAGAATCAAAAGCCCACTTTTCCTCAACCCCCTTCTGGAATTTTCTGGAGACCCGATGAACGCTGTCCCCCCCTCGTCCGAGCCCCATGTCATGCCGACCTACGGCCGCCTGCCCGTTGCGCTCTCGCACGGCCAGGGCTGCTGGGTCTGGGACACGGAAGGCCGACGACTGCTGGACGGCCTCGGTGGCATCGCGGTCAACACGCTGGGTCACAACCATCCGCGCCTGGTGCCGGCGCTGCAGGATCAGGTCGCCAAGCTGATCCACACCAGCAACTACTACCGCGTGCCGCTGCAGGAGCAGCTCGCGGCCAAGCTCTGCGAGCTCTCCGGGCTGGCCAACGTCTTCTTCTGCAACAGCGGACTGGAAGCCAACGAGGCGGCGCTGAAGATCGCCCGCAAGTTCGGCCATGACCGTGGCAACACCTCGCCGGAGATCCTCGTCTTCGAGGGCGCCTTCCACGGCCGCTCCATCGCCACGCTGTCGGCCACGGCCAACCCCAAGATCCAGGCCGGCTTCGGTCCGCTCGTGCCGGGCTTCGTGCGCGTGCCGCTGAACGACATCCCGGCCGTCGAGGCCGCGCTCGCCGCGCATCCCAACATCACGGCCATCTTCCTGGAAACCATCCAGGGCGAAGGCGGCATCAACCCGGCCCGCATCGAGTTCCTGCAGGCGCTGCGCCGCGTCTGCGACGAGCGCGACCTGCTGCTGATGCTGGACGAGGTGCAGTGCGGCATCGGCCGCACCGGCAAGTGGTTTGCCCACCAATGGGCAGGCATCCAGCCGGACGTGATGCCGCTGGCCAAGGGCCTGGGCTCGGGCGTGCCCATCGGCGCCGTCGTCTGCGGCCCGCGCGCGGCCGGCGTGCTGACGGCTGGCAACCACGGCACCACCTTCGGCGGCAACCCGCTGGCCATGCGCGCCGGCGTCGAGACGCTGAAGATCATGCAGGAGGACGGCCTGCTGGCCAATGCCGAGGCCGTCGGCGCCACGCTGCGCGGTGCCTTGGCCGAGGGCCTGGCGGGCGTTCCAGGCGTCGTCGAAATCCGAGGCCAGGGCCTGATGCTGGGCATCGAGCTGGACCGCCCGGCCGGCCCGCTGCTCGGCCAGGCGCTCGATGCCGGCCTGCTCATCAGCGTGACGGCCGACCGCGTCGTGCGCCTGCTGCCGCCGCTGATCCTGACGGCCGACGAGGCCCGCCAGATCGCGGCCATCCTGGTGCCGCTGATCAAGTCGCTGCTCGCGCAGCCCACGCCATGAAGCCGGGGGACACGCTGATGCGCCACTACCTCCAGTTCAAGGACCTGCGGGCCGAGGAATACGCCCACCTGTTCGACCGCGCCGCCATCATCAAGCGCCGCTTCAAGAACTACGAGAAATACCAGCCGCTGCAGGACCGCACGCTGGCCATGATCTTCGAGAAGGCCAGCACGCGCACCCGCGTGAGCTTCGAGGCGGGCATGTACCAGATGGGCGGCTCGGTCGTGCACCTGACGACCGGTGACAGCCAGCTGGGCCGCGCCGAGCCGGTGGAAGACTCGGCGCGCGTCATCAGCCGCATGGTCGACATCGTCATGATCCGCACCTTCGAGCAGAGCAAGATCGAGCGCTTCGCGGCGCACTCGCGCGTGCCGGTCATCAACGGCCTGACCAACGAGTACCACCCCTGCCAGATCCTGGCCGACCTGTTCACCTTCATCGAGAACCGCGGCATGGACCGCCGCGGCGCCATCGACATGGACTGCCTCAAGGGCCGCGTCGTGGCCTGGGTGGGCGACGGCAACAACATGGCCAACACCTGGCTGCAGGCGGCGGAGATCCTCGGCTTCAAGGTGCATGTCAGCACGCCCAGCGGCTACGGCGTGGACCCGGCGGTCGCCGGCGTGAAGGACGCGAGCTGCTACCGCGTCTTCAAGGACCCGCGCGAAGCCTGCGAGGGCGCCGACCTGGTGACGACCGACGTCTGGACCAGCATGGGCTACGAGGCCGAGAACGAAGCCCGCAAGGCCGCATTCGCGGACTGGTGCGTCGACGCCGGCATGATGGCCCGCGCCAAGCCGGACGCCCTCTTCATGCACTGCCTGCCTGCACATCGAGGCGAGGAGGTGGCGGCCGACGTCATCGACGGACCGCAGTCGGTGGTCTGGGACGAAGCTGAGAACCGCATGCACGTGCAGAAGGCCCTGATGGAGTACCTGCTGCTCGGCCGCATCGGCTGACCGCCCACCGTCCCGCCACAGGGCCCGCCTTTTCAGTCGGGCCCTTTTTCATCGCGTCAGGCAATGATCGCGAACGCCCGCGACCAGGACCAGTACGCCGCTGCGGTGCCGATGGCATAGAGCAGCGCAGTCCGCAGCCGGGCCATGGCGGGCCATCGCCTCGTCAGCCGCCACAGCAGCCAGGCGATGCCGACGGTGAACAGCTGTCCGAGTTCGACACCGACGTTGAAGCTGAGCAGCGCGGCCGCGAGGTGCTGCTGGGGCAGACCGATTTCCTTGAGCGCACCGGCAAAGCCCAGGCCGTGCATCAGCCCGAACAGGAAGGCCACCAGCGCCGGCCAGCGTTTGGACCAGGTCTCGCGCGGGCTCAAGCCCTCGCCGGCCACCAGCACGATGGACAGCGCGATGGTGGCCTCCACCGGCGGCGGGCGCAGCGTCAGCAGCCCGAGGGCACTGAGCGCGAGCGTCAGGCTGTGGGCGGCCGTGAAGGCCGTGATCGTCCACAACAGCCGCCGCCCGAAGCCCACCAGCAGCAGCAGCGAGATGACGAACAGCAGGTGGTCGATGCCACTCAGGATGTGCTCGAAGCCCAGCACCGTGTAGGCCGACGCCACTTCGCCCAGGCCGCGGCCATCCTGCGCCGCGCCGAAGAGCTGCACGGTCGGCTGCCCCGGCGTCAGCGTGTAGACGCGCGTCTGCCCGTCGCGCCAGTAAATCTTGACGAGCACTGCCGAGAAGCGCTCGCCGATACCCTTCATGCCCATCGTGCCCTTCAGCCCGGCCTCGCCGCAGTGCAGCGCAGTGCCCTCGGCGTTGCAGTGCTCGGGCCATTGCGGGACGAGGCTGTCGGTCGGCGCGCTCTTCTCGCCCGCGCCCCAGGCAGCGATGAATTCACCGCCCGACAGCTCGCGCAGTTGCAGTTCAGCCATGCTGAGCTCGTGGGCGCCGGCCGGCAGCAGCCAGGCGGCCAGCCAGACCAGCAGCAGGCGGCGCATCAGAACGACCATTCCTGCCCCGACTCGGTACGAAAACGATATTTGCTCGCCAGCTCCCGCACGGCAGCCGTGCGCTGCGCAGCCAGCGTGTCGTCGGTCCAGTCCTGCAGCACGACATTGCGCACCGCCTCAAAGGCGGCGAGGCGCCCGGGGGTGACGGCGTCGAGCCGGATTGCGCGCCAGCCTTCCTTGGTGTGCAGGGCCTGCCAGGCACCGCCCGGCGGGCTGGCATCCAGCGCCTTGGCAAAGTCGGGGCCGTAGCTGGGCGCCAGGCTGGCGTGCGGCCGACCCTTGAAGACCCGCAGCCCGGCCTTGGCCTCGCCGGGCGTGCCGCCGTTCAGATCCTTCACGAAGGCCCGCACGGCCGCCTCGCTGCCGTCGCCAGACAGGATGGCCTCCTGGAAGTCGTAGCGGCCGGGCTCGTCGTACTTGTCGCGGTGGGCCTCGAACCAGGTGCGCAGCTGACGGTCATCGACCGGCGGCAGCTTGAGGCCGGCGTCGACGATGCTGAGCGCCTTGAAGATGACGCGCTCCCGGATGGCCGTGTCGCCCAGGTCCACGCGCAGGGCCATGCCTTCGCGGTAGAGCACTTCGTTGTGCACCCAGGTGCGGCGCAGCGCGGCCAGCTCCTTGTCGGTCGGGTCCTGGCCGCGCGCGGACTTGAAGACCTCGCGGGCCTCCTTGTCGACCTCGGCCCCCACGACGATGGTGCGCGGGTCGTCGTTTCGCGACACCAGCCAGTGATCGGCGGCGAACAGCAGGGCGCCGAGCAGCGCGAAATGCAGCAGCGGTTCGCGCAGCACGGCGGGCAGCCGGCGCGCGGGCGCGGCGGCGCCGGATGCGGGTTGGCCCATGGAGGAAGTCATCGACGGGGAATTCATGGAAGGGTCGCAAGAAAAGGCAAAAGCGCCCGGGCTCGTGAAGAGGCCCGGGCGCACCACAGAAGGGTGAGCGCAGGGATGGAATCAGCCAAAGCGAGGGAAGTCGATGCTCAAGCTGGCGTTCAGCACGCCGCCCTTTTCGAAAATGAGTTGCATGGGATAGGCGCGCGCCACCTGAAGCTGCCATTGCAGATCAGTCAGCAGCAGATGGACTCCCTGCTCGCTGAGCAGCGAGGTGCGGCCGCGCGGGATGGCGAAGTCCACGCCGTCGCCGGCCACGCCCGGGCCAGCCAGCGTGGCGCCGCCAGCCACCATGGTCTTCACGCCGATGAGGCGGTCGTCCTCGGTCACCTCGTCGAAGCGCATGAACACGCGGGCGCTGTCCTCGGACTCCAAGGTTGCGCGCGCCCAGGGATGGGTCACGCGCAGCGTGGCGGAGAAGAACTCGCAGGCCCGGGCCTGCGGCGCCCACAGTGGCAGCCCCGCGGCGAGGCCGGCGCCGAGCAGGGCCCGGCGCCGCAGCGGGCGGGCAGCAGCGATGCGGCTCACGCCCACGCCCCTCAGCGGCCGGCCACCAGGCGGGCCTTGGACGCCGTGGCGGGGGCCACGCCGGCGGAGCCCGCCACCTGCACGTAGATCGGGTTGCTGTAGAACCACAGGTCCGACCAGGCCGCCACGTCGTAGGCCGAGTACTTCACGCCGTTGACGACCGGCAGGTGCGTCGGGCAGCCGTTGATCGCGTTGCCTGTGTACGCGGTGCGGCCACCCAGGGCGGGCACGTTGGTGCCGACCGTCGTGCAGGGGATCTTCAGCATCGCGGTGTTGCTGGCGTTGGTGTACAGGTCGGACAGCGGGTTGCCGTCGCTGTCGGTCTCGTAAGGCACCGAGGCCGGCATGTTGGTGCCGCGCAGGCGCACGTACTGCGACTGCGTCGGCGCCGCGATACGGTAGACCATCGCCAGGCCCGGGGCCCCGCCCACGGTCACGGCCGACCAGGTGGCGCCGTTGAAGGTGGACAGCACCTGCGCGCTGGTGTTCTTGGCTGCTGCCGGCACGCCGGACAGGTCGATCTTGCCGGCAGCCGTGCGCGGGTTGGTGCCGTCGGCACGCAGCCAGTCGGTGTTGGTGGGCCACTGGCCAGCGTAGTCGGCAGCCGCCGGCGACTTCAGGCCGGTGACGTTGCCGCCGATCAGGTCGATGTGGTCCAGCACCGGCTGGTTGATCGGCTGGTTGATGCCCACCTGCAGCAGCGACGGGTTCGGGAAGTTGTAGGGCGCGTTGTTCGTGCCGGCGGGATCACGCACGACGATGGCGACGTAGACGTCCGTGCCGGCCGTGATGTTCAGGCGCTCGCCCATAGTGGCGCAGCCCGTGGCGTCTGCAGACACGCCGGTGCTGGCTGCCGCCACGGCAATGGCCTGGACATCCGCCGCGGTGCGGCCCGAGCAGGCCACGAAGGCCAGGCGGTCGATCAGCTGGCCGCTGGCCGCCCAGGCGTTGCCCGTGCGCAGGCCGTCGACGATGGTCTGCGGGCGCAGCTTCGGGTCGGTGCCGTTGCGCACCATGACGTAGGTGCGCTGGTACTCGCCGGGCTGGAAGTCCTGCGTCGAGCGGCGGTCATCCGGGCCGAAGATGCCCCGGTTGTGCCAGTCGGAACTGGCGAAGAACCAGAAGTTGCGGCCTTCGCCGAGCAGCGCGTCCCACACGCCGCCGATCTGTGCGCCATAGACGCCGGTGCCGCCGTAGGTCGTGCCGCCGACCGAATCGGTCAGCACGCCGTTGATGGTTTGGCGCTTGGGCTGGTACTCGCCGCGGTCGGACGAGGCGCCATGGCCCGGCTGGGTTTCGAAGCCGAAGGCGATGTCGGGCGACACGTTGTTGAAGTTGCGCAGATGCTCGACGTTGAAGCCGTTGTTGCCGTTCGGGTTGAACGGGCCGGCGCGCTCCAGGTGGGCAGGGATGTAGTAGCTGCCCGTCGGGTGATTGGCGGCCATCCACTTGATGGCTTCCAGCGTCTTGGTGTGGCCCTTGGTGCCGGTGCCGGTGCCACTGCCCTGGAAGAGCTTGGCCGCCGTGGCGTTCCACTCGGGGCTAGTCTCGTTCAGGCTGCCCGGCACGGCGCAGTTCCAGTTGTTGGTGGTGCCGCGGCTGGTGTCGGTGTCACCGCGGTCGAAACAGTAGGACCACTGCGCCAGCGCGTTGGCGTTGCCCAGCACGGTGCTCGCGCCGCCGATCGGCGTGGTGTCGATGGCAGCCGGCATCTGGCCGGTGATGACGGACATCGAGCTGTGCTCGTGGCCGGCGACGACGGACTCCAGGCCCAGGAAAAGCGGCACGCCGTTGTTGGCGGCCACGTTCTCCAGCAGGGGGTACTGGAAGGACTGCAGCGACTGCCAACGCCACATCAAGCCTGAGGTAACGGCGTTGTCGCCCTTCAGCGCGGCGTTGCCGATGCTGTTGGCCCAGGTCGTGGTGGGCCCCTGGTTGGTGAAGGGGTAACCCGGCGTGGCAAGGCTGGCGTCTTCGGTCAGCGTGCAGTTGCGGTTGCCGTTGCCGCCGTGGCCGGCCTGCACGAACCAGTCCAGACCCCAGGTAGCGGTGGACTTCTTGACCAGCTTCTGCATCGAGATCGAACCGTCCGAGCAGGTCGTGTGGTTGTGGAAGTCGCCCGCCACATACTTGCCCGCGGGCTTGCTCTGCGCGGCAGCCTGGATGGGCGACATCGAAAGGGCGACCGAGCCCATGGCGGCGAAGGCGGCCAGGGCCACTTGGCGCTGGTTGAACGGGATACGCATGAGGCTAGCTCCTGAAATGATTCGAGGTGACCGGGATCGGGGGTGACGGCGGGATGCTAGGGAGCGTCATTGACCGCCGCGTGACGGTGCGCAGAGCCGAATGGCCCCCGGTGCGTGTTTGCGCCCCAGGAAAACCCGTCCCGCATCTGCGGGGGATCGGGTGCGCTGCCCTGGGCGGGCGCGGCTGCGGCGGTACCCGTTGTCGCGTTTGGACTATGTCGATACGGACGGCCGACCCAGGCCCGTCACAAACGCCGCACATAGTCGCGTCCAGGTTTTGGCTCGACACCTGAGGACTCTTCATGAACTACGCCCGCTTCCCCCTGTCACAAGCCGCCGCCGTCGCGGCACTGATCTGCACGGCCGGCGCCGCGCAGGCCGCCATCACGGCCAGCACCAGCCTCGCCAGCTTCACCGCTGCCGCCGGCGGCGTGGTCAGCTCGGACAGCTTCTCCAACCTGACCATCAACCAGCCGCTGAACGCGCTCAGCGTCTCGCGCACGGCCGGCGCGCTGGGCTACGACCTGACCTCGTCCAACCTCAGCACCGACCCCATCAACGAGCCGTCGGGCCTGTTCGTCGTGCCGGCGGCCAGCAACATCGCCGTCTCGACGATGTGGTTCCAGGACACCCTGACCTTCGGCAACTTCACCACGCCGGTGAAGGCCATCGGTGCCAACGTTTACGGCACCAACATCCTGGGCGAGCTGTCCACACTGGCCCTGACCCTGAAGGCCACCGACATCAACGGCCTGACCTTCACGACCACCAGCACCGGCAACTCCCTGACCGGCTTCGTCGGCTTCGTCTCCGATGTCCCGCTCGCCTCGGTCGTCATCAGCGCCACCACGCCCAGCACCAACGCCTACGTGTCGCTCGACAACGTGACGCTGGCCGCCGCCCCCGTGCCCGAGCCGAGCAGCTGGCTGCTGATGCTGGCCGGCGGCGTCGCCACGCTGAGCCTGGCCAAGCGCCGCCGCGCCTGAGCCCCAGGCGCCGCTTCCCGCCAGGGAGGCTCGCACAACTGTCATCGTCGCTTTCGACAATGGCCCGATGGATGAACTCATCGGGCTTTTCCCCATTCCCCTGCTGCGCGTGCCCGGCGTGCTGCCGGCGCCGCTGGTGCGGGCCCTGGTCGAGCATTTCAGCGCCCGTGCGGTGCGCGAGAACAACTCCTCCGGCAACCTCACCCACACCGAGATGCTCAAGCCCGGCGACAGCCCGCTGTTCGTCGAGGCTGCCGCGCTGATCACGCCCAAGCTGACGGACTTCGGCGCCGCCCTGCTGGGCGAACGCATGGGCTGGGCGCTCAAGGAGATGTGGGTCAACGTGCTGGACCACGGCGGCCACCAGGCCATGCACAACCATGCCAACAGCTTCGCCTCCGGCGTGGTCTACCTGACGCCCACCCACGAGAACTCGCAGACCGTGTTCATGAAGTCGCCCGGAGGCACAGACTTCGCCTTCCGCAACGACCACGCCGGCACGACACCCGGGCCCTACAACGCGGACAAGTGGATCAGCCCCGCCCCCGCGCCCGGCGACATGGTCATCTTCCCCAGCTACCTGATGCACGCCGTGCCGCCCAACCCCGGCGAGCGCCGCATCACGATGGCCTTCAACGCCATCCCGGCACGGCTGGACTCCTGGGGCTACGCGATCTCCTTCGCCGGCTGACGCATGCACGCCGCCCCCCTGGCCCTGCTGCTGATGGCCGCGTCCGGCTTTGCCGGCCTGGGCTACCAGATCATTTGGACGCAGCAGTTCGGGCTCGTGCTGGGCCATGAATCGGCCGCCGTGCTGGCCGTGGTCGCAGCCTTCTTCGGCGGGCTGTCGCTCGGCGCGCTGGCCCTGGGCCGGCGCATCGAGACGAGTGCCCGGCCGCTGCGCTGGTATGCCGGCTGCGAAGCCCTGATCGGCGCCTGGGGCCTGGTGCTGATGCTCGCGATGCCGGCCGCCAGCGCCGCCGCCCTGCGGCTGATCGGGGCGGATGCCTCTCCGCTGTGGCACTGGAGCATCGCCTTCGGCGCCAGCTTCCTGCTGCTGCTGCCCGCCACGGCCGCCATGGGGGCGACATTGCCGGCCATGACGCGCCTCGGCACCGCGGGGCTGGCGCCGCTGTACGCCGCCAACACCCTGGGCGCCGTGGTCGGCGTGCTGGCCACCGCCTTCTGGCTGATCCCGGACTGGGGCCTCACGCGCAGCGCCGGGCTCTGCGTGGCGCTCAACCTCGGCTGCGCCCTGCTGGCCGGCATCGCGCTCAAGGCCGGACCCATGCCGCGGCTCGCCCCCCGCGCGTCGAGCCGGCCACTGGCCCTGCTCGCGCTGACCGGCCTGCTGGGCATCGCCTACGAAGTGCTGGCGGTGCGCGTGCTCAGCCAGGTCGCGGAGGACACTGTCTACACCTTCGCGCTGCTGCTGGCCGTCTACCTGGCCGGCAGCGCCCTGGGCGCTGCCGCCTTTGCGCGCTGGCCGCGGCTGCGCAGCACGCCGCGGCTGCTGCAAGTGCTGGCCATGAGCATCCTGCTCGGCACAGCTGCGCTCTGGGGCGCCGAGGCGATCAAGGACTGGCTGCAGCCCGAGACGCTGGCCGCGGCCCTGGCCACCGAGGCCCTCCTCGCCGTCGCCGTGTTCGCGCTGCCGACGCTGCTGATGGGCGCCCTCTTCTGCCAGCTCAGCGCCGACGCGGCCGAGGCCGGTATCCCGTTCAGCCGCGCCTTGGGCGTCAACACGCTCGGCGCCATGCTCGCCGCGCCCCTGTTCGGCGTTGCGCTGGCCCCGGCCCTCGGCCCCAGGCTGGCCCTGCTGCTCGTGGCAGCGGGCTACCTGCTGCCGATGCCGGCCTGGCGCAGCCTGGCGTGGTGGCTGCCCGTCGGCGCCACCGCCGCCCTGGCCCTGCTCGCACCGCCGCTGGCCTTCGTCGACCTGCCCGACGGCGGCCGCCTGCTCAGCTACCGCGACGGCGCGATGGCTGCCGTCAGCGTCGTCGAGGACGCCGCTGGCGTCGCTCGGCTGCACATCAACAACCGCCAGCAGGAAGGCAGCAGCGCCAGCCTGCACGTCGATGGCCGCCAGGCCCTGCTGCCGCTGCTGCTGCATCCGGCCCCGCAGCGTGCCCTCTTCCTCGGCGTCGGTTCGGGCATCACCTCGGGCGTGGCTGCGCAGTTGCCGGGGCTGCAGGTGGATGCGGTCGAGTTGCTGCCCGAAGTCATCGAAGCCTCGGCGCTGTTCCGCCCCGCGCTCGGCCCGGGCCCGGTCCCGCGGCTCATCGCCGCCGATGCCCGCCGCTACGTGCGTACGGCCACGCAGCACTACGACGTCGTCGTCTCCGACAATTTCCACCCCGCCCGCAGTGGCTCGGGCGCGCTCTACACGGTCGAGCACTTCGGCGCGGTGCGCGAGCGCCTGGCGCCGGCCGGCCTGTTCTGCCAGTGGCTGCCCCTGCACCAGCTCGACCTCGACACCCTGCGCAGCATTGCCGCCGCCTTCCTGCAGGCCTTCCCCGACGGCGCCGCCATCCTCGCCAGCAACAGCCTGGACACGCCCACCATCGGCCTCGTCGGCCGCGCCGGCGGCAGCCGTTTCGCGCCCCGTGCCGCGCCGGCGCTGGCGGCGGGCTTCGGGCTGGGCGACGACCTGGCCGTGCTGGGCAGCTTCATCGCCGACAACGCCGCGCTGCAGCGCTTCGCGGCCGGCGCACCGCCGAACACCGACGACCGCCCCTGGGTGGCCTACCGCGCACCGCGCATCACCTACGCGCCGGACTCCGCGCCGCGCGACCGCCTGCTGGACCTGCTGGGCCAGCTCAGCGTCGACACGGCCTCGCTGCTGCCAACACCGGACCTCGCCCCGCGCCTGAATGCCTACGCCGCCGCCCGCCGGGCCTACCTGGAGCTGGGCCGCCGCACGGCCCCCAGCGCCGACCCTGCCGTCATGCTGGCCCGCGTCGGCCCGCCGCTGCTGGCGGTGCTGCGCCAGAGCCCCGACTTCCGGCCCGCGGCCGACCCGCTGCGCCGCCTCGCGCAAGCCCTGGCCCCGCACGACCCGGCCGCGGCCCGACAACTGCTGGACGAGCTGGCCCGCATCCGCCCCGATCTGGCCGCCCTCTGATCTGTTGGGCCGGCGTCAGCGCTTCATGGCAAGCTGCGGCCATGCGCTGGGCCTTCATCACCGACATTCACGCCAACCGCCAGGCCTTCGAGGCCGTCCTCGCCGACGCCCGCGCGCAGGGCGCCACGCGCTACGCGCTGCTGGGCGACTTCGTCGGCTACGGCGCCGACCCGGCCTGGGTGCTCGACCAGGTCATGGCCCTGGCGGCCGATGGCGCGATCGCCGTGCAGGGCAACCATGACGAGGCGGTGGCCCACGGCAGCACGCCCAGCATGCACCCGGACGCCCGCGCCGTCATCGACTGGACGCGCGCCCAGCTCGACGAAGACCAGCTGCGCTTCCTGGCGCGCCTGCCCCTGCAAGCCCATGGCGAGCCCGGCCAATGCCTGTTCGTGCACGCCAACGCCTTCGAGCCCAATGGCTGGGAATACGTGCAGGGCCGTGCCGAGGCCGTGAAGAGCCTGCACGCCAGCGCAGCCCGCATCCAGGTCTGCGGCCACATGCACGATCCCATGCTCTTCCACCTCTCCGGCACCGGCAAGGCGGGCGACTTCCGCCCTGTGGCCGGCGTGCCCATGCCGCTGCCGGCGCATCGCCAGTGGCTGGTCATCCCCGGATCCTGCGGCCAGCCGCGCGACGGCAATCCGGCGGCCTGCTATGCGCTGCTGGACCCGGGCAAGTCCGACCTGGACGACGCCCGCATCACCTTCCAGCGCGTGGCCTACGACGTCGAGGCCGCCTGCGCGGCCCTGCACGCGACCGACCTGCCGCCGCTTATCGCCGAGCGGCTGGCGCGCCGCCTCACCCTGGGCGAGTGATGACGACCACCCCTGCCTCGCCGCCCGCCCCGCCGGCGCCGCTCGAAGCCGGCCAGGTGCTGGACGGCTTCCGGCTGGAGGAGAAACTGCACCAGGGCGGCATGGCCAACCTCTGGCGTGTGAGCCGCGTAGAGGGCGGCAAGGGCGGCGGGGGCGACGGCGAGCTGCTGATGAAGGTGCCCCGCATCAAGGGCGGCGAAGACCCGGCCACCATCGTCGGCTTCGAGGTCGAGCAGATGCTGATGCCCCAGCTCAGCGGCCCGCACGTGCCGCGCTTCGTCGCGCGTGGCGACTGGACGCGGCAGGCCTTCATCGTCATGGAGCGCATCCCCGGCGACACGCTGCGCCCGCGCCTGGACGACGCGCCGCTGCCGCTGGAGGAGGTGGCCGACATCGGCGCCCGCGTGGCCACCGCGCTCGCGGCCCTGCACCGCCAGCATGTCGTGCACCTGGACATCAAGCCCAGCAACATCATGTTCCGGCCCGACGGCACGGCCGTGCTGGTCGACTTCGGCCTCAGCCGCCACGAGCAGCTGCCCGACCTGCTGGAAGAGGAATTCACGCTGCCCATGGGCACGGGCCCCTACATGAGTCCGGAGCAGGTGCAGTTCGTGCGCAACGACCCGCGCAGCGATCTCTTTGCGCTGGGCGTCATGCTTTACCACCTGGCCACCGGCGAGCGCCCCTTCGGCCAGCCGAACTCGGTGCGCGGCCTGCGACGGCGCCTGTTCGTCGAGCCCATGCCGCCGCGCGCCATCCGGCCCGAGCTGCCGCCCTGGCTGCAGGAGGTCATCCTGCGCTGCCTGGAGGTCAAACCCGAGCGCCGCTACCAGAGCGCCGCCCAGCTGGCGCTGGACCTGCGCGAACCCGGTGGCGTGGCGCTGACCGCCCGCGCCGAGAAGCTACAGGTCAGCGGCGCGATGCGCCGCCTCAAGCGCTGGTTCTTCGCGCTGGGCGCCGAGGCCCCGCCGCCGCCGCCGGCCGGCCAGCAGCTGGCGCGCAGCCCCATCGTCATGGCGGCGGTCGACGTGGAAAACGCGACGCCCGAACTGCTGGCCCAGCTTTGCGAAACCGTTCGCCGCATCGTGCAGACCGAGGCCGGCGCACGCCTGGCCTGCGTGAGCATCATGCGGGTCAACCGCATCGGCATCGACGAGCTGACCGACAAGCACGGCCAGAGCCTGCACGTGAAGCAGCTCATCGCACTGAAGCATTGGGCGCGCCCCATCAGCAAGGCGCTGAACCTGGACGACGGGCGGCTGACCTTCCACGTGCTGGAGGCCCCCGACGCGGCCGGCGCCATCATCGACTTCGCCCACCGCAACGGCGTGGACCACATCGTCATGGGCGCGCGCGGCTCGTCGGCATTGCGGCGCTATCTCGGCAGCGTGTCGGGCCAGGTCGTGGCCGAGTCGGACTGCACGGTGACCGTCGTGCGCGAAGCCGCCGCCGGCTAGGCCCACTTCACGGCTTAGCAACCCCTGCGGCGCCATGCCCGGCGGCCCTGCGCCCTATCATGCCTGCATGAGTTTCCCGATCAATCCGCGGCTCGACCGGCTGCATCCCTACCCCTTCGAGCGCCTGCGCGAGCTGACGGCCGGCATCACGCCCAACCCCGCCCTCGCCCCCATCTCCCTGGGCATCGGGGAGCCGCGCCACGCGGCGCCGGCCCTGATCGCGGAGGCCATCAACGCCTCGATGAAGAGCCTGGCCGCCTACCCGGCCACGGCCGGCACGCCGGCGCTGCGCGAGGCCATCACAGGCTGGATTGCGCGCCGCTACGGCCTCACGCTGGACCCGGCGACGCAGGTGCTGCCCGTCAATGGCTCGCGCGAGGCGCTGTTCGCCATCGCCCAGACCGTCGTCGATTCGACCCGCCCAGGCGCCACGGTCGTCTGCCCCAATCCCTTCTATCAGATCTACGAAGGCGCTGCCCTGCTGGCCGGCGCCGAGGTGGCCTACGCCAACGCCGACCCGGCGCGCAACTTCGCCGTGGACTGGCGCCAGATCGACGAGGCGACCTGGGCGCGCACCCAGCTGCTCTATGTGTGCTCGCCCGGCAACCCGAGCGGCGCGGTGATGCCGCTGTCCGAATGGCAGGCGCTGTTCGAGCTGAGCGACCGCCACGGCTTCGTCATCGCCTCGGACGAGTGCTACTCGGAGATCTACTTCCGCGAGGAGGCGCCGCTGGGCGGGCTGGAGGCGGCGGCCAGGCTCGGCCGTAGCGACTACCGCAACCTGATCGCGTTCACCTCGCTGTCCAAGCGGTCCAACGTGCCGGGCCTGCGCTCGGGCTTCGTAGCCGGCGACGCGGCGCTGCTGAAGAAGTTCCTGCTCTACCGCACCTACCACGGCAGCGCCATGAGCCCCATCGTGCAGGCCGCCAGCATCGCGGCCTGGGGCGACGAGGCCCATGTCGTCGACAACCGGGCACGCTATCGCCACAAGTTCGCCGAGGTCACGCCATTGCTGGCCGAGGTGCTGGACGTGGCCCTGCCCGACGCCGGCTTCTACCTGTGGGCCGCTGTTCCAGGCGGTAACGACGTCGCCTTCGCCCAAGGCTTGCTCGCTCAATACAATCTCGCCGTCCTGCCGGGCAGCCTGCTGGCCCGCGAGGCGCACGGCAGCAATCCCGGCGCCGGGCGCGTCCGCCTGGCCCTCGTGGCCGACGAGGCCGAATGCCTCGAAGCCGCCCGCCGCATCGTCTCCTTCACGAAATCCCTCCCATGAACACCGCTGAACTGCAAAGCCTGATCGACCTCGCCTGGGACAACCGCGCCGCGCTCGACCCCACCAACGCCCCTGAGCTGCGCCAGGCCGTCGAGCACGTCATCGCCGAGCTGGACGCTGGCCGCCTGCGCGTGGCCACCCGCGAAGGCGTGGGCCAGTGGACGGTGCACCAGTGGATCAAGAAGGCGGTGCTGCTGTCCTTCCGCCTGAACGACAACCGGCTGATGGGCGACAAGGAACTGACCTTCTTCGACAAGGTGCCCACCAAGTTCGCCGGCATGAGCGAGGCCGAACTGCGCGCCACCGGCGTGCGCGTGGTGCCGCCGGCCGTCGCCCGCCGCGGCAGCTTCCAGGCGAAGAACGTCGTGCTGATGCCCAGCTACGTGAACATCGGCGCCTACGTGGACGAAGGCGCCATGGTGGACACCTGGGCCACCGTCGGCTCCTGCGCGCAGATCGGCAAGAACGTGCACCTGTCCGGCGGCGTCGGCATCGGCGGCGTGCTGGAGCCGCTGCAGGCCAACCCGACCATCATCGAAGACAACTGCTTCATTGGCGCCCGCTCCGAGGTGGTCGAAGGCGTCATCGTCGAGGAGAACTCGGTCATCTCCATGGGCGTCTACATCGGCCAGAGCACGCCCATCTACGACCGCGCGACCGACACCGTCAGCTACGGCCGCATCCCGGCCGGCTCCGTCGTCATCTCTGGCTCGCTGCCCAAGGACGGCGGCCGCTACAGCCTGTACGCAGCCATCATCGTGAAGCGGGTCGACGCGCAAACGCGTTCCAAGACCAGCATCAACGAACTGCTGCGCGCCTGATCATGAGCAGCCCCGGCGCCGGCAACATGGAGCGCATCCTGCGGCTGATGGCCGACAAGGGTGCGTCGGACTGCTATCTGTCGGCCAACATGCCGGTGCTGATCCGCATCAACGGGCAGACCGTGCAGTTGTCCGACCAGCTGCTGACGCCGCCGCAGCCGCGCCAGCTCATCGCCGAGGTCATCGACCCGGCCTCGCTGGCCGAGCTGGACAACACTGGCGAGCTGAACATGGCCGTCGGCGTGCGCGGCGTGGGGAGCTTTCGCCTGTCGGGCTTCCGCCAGCGCGGCTCCATCGCCGGCGTGTTCCGCCACATCCCGCACGACATCCCGACGCTGGAAAGCCTGCAGCTGCCGCCCGTGCTGGGCCAGATGATCAAGGAGAAGCGCGGCCTGATCCTGATGGTGGGCGCCACCGGCACCGGCAAGAGCACGACGCTCGCCGCCATGCTGGAGATGCGCAACCAGACGATGACGGGGCACATCCTCACCATCGAGGACCCGATCGAATACCTGTTCAGCAACAAGCGCTCGGTGGTCAACCAGCGCGAGATCGGCCGCGACACGGCCTCGCTGCAGATCGCACTGAAGAACGCGCTGCGCCAGGCACCGGACTGCATCCTCATCGGCGAAATCCGCGACCGCGACACGATGACGGCGGCCATCAGCTACGCGCTCTCCGGCCATCTCGTGCTGGCCACGCTGCACGGCAACAACACCTACCACGCGCTGAACCGCATCCTGTCCTTCTACACGCCGGAGTCCCGCCCGGCGCTGCTGAACGATCTGGCGGCCGGCCTGAAGGCCATCGTGTCGCAGCGCCTGGTGCGCGCCACGGCCGGCGGCCGCGTGCCGGTGGTCGAGATCCTGCTGAACTCCAAGCTGGTCTCCGAGCTCGTCGAGAACGGCGACTTCGCCGGCGTGAAGGAGGCGATGGAGAAGTCCATCGCCGAGGGCTCGCAGACCTACGAAGAACATTTCGCCAAGCTCATCACCGACGGCACCATCACCCGCGAGGAAGGCCTGGCCTTCGCTGACTCGCCGACCAACCTGCTGTGGCGGCTGCAGAACGAGGCGCCCGGCGCCCGTCTCACGACCACACCACGCAAGGAAGAGAAGGCCCCCGACGAGGCCAGCTTCACCGAAATCACCCTGGACGTCCGCGGCACTTGAAACTGATAGCCTGCATCGAAACCCAAGCCGCCCGCCTCGCCCAGGCGGGCTTGTTTTTTGGCCATGGCACGACGAACGCGTTCGACGAGGCCATGTGGCTGGCCTTGTGGCGCCTCGGCATTCCGCTGGATGCGCTGGACGAACATGAGGGCCGCGAGCTGAGCGTGGCCGAGGTGGCGGCGATCGCCGCGCTGATCGACGAACGCATCTCGACCCGCAAGCCCGCCGCCTATCTGACCGGCGAGGCTTGGCTGCAGGGCGTGCCCTTCACCATCGACGAGCGCGCCATCGTGCCGCGCAGCTTCATCGCCGAGCTGATCGCCGACGCCAGCATCGACCCCTGGCTCAACCCGGCCAGCCGCCGCGTGCTGGACCTGTGCACCGGCAACGGCAGCCTGGCCGTACTGGCGGCCATGGCCTGGCCGGACGTCGAGGTGGACGCGCTCGACATCGACATCAACGCGCTGGCCGTGGCCAAGCTCAACGTGGAGCGCCACAACCTCGCGCTACGCGTGCGCCTGCTGCAGGGCGATGGCCTGGCGGGCGCTGAAGGACCTTACGACTTGATCCTCTGCAACCCGCCCTATGTCAACAGCGCCAGCATGGCCGCCTTGCCCGCCGAATACCTGGCCGAGCCCGAGCTGGCCCTCGCCGGCGGCACGGATGGCATGGACTTCATCCGCGAGCTGCTGCGCGCCGCGCCCGCCGTGCTGAACGACGACGGCGTGCTGGTGCTGGAGATCGGCAACGAACGCGAAAACTTCGAAGCTGCCTTCCCGACACTGGAAGTTGTCTGGATGGGAACCTCCTCGGGCGCCGACCAGGTGCTGCTCGTCACGAAGGAAAACCTGCTGTGATCACGCTGCGCGACATCACGCTGCGCCGCGGCGTCAAGGTGGTTCTGGACGGCGCTTCCGCCACCCTGCAGCCCGGCGAGAAGATCGGCTTGGTGGGCCGCAACGGCGCGGGCAAGTCCAGCCTATTTGCGCTGCTGACCGGGCGCCTCTCCAACGACCGCGGCGAAGTCGAGGTGCCCCGGCACTGGCGCCGCTCCGAAGTGGCACAGAACATGCCCGAGACCGAGGACGGCGCGACCGACTTCGTACTGCAGGGCGACCTGACGCTGGTGGCGGCCCGCATCGCGCTGGACGACGCCGAGAAGGCCAATGACGGCCACGCGATGGCCGAAGCCCATGCCGCGCTGGCCGACGCCGGCGCCTTCGACGCCCGCTCCCGCGCCCAGGCGCTGTTGATGGGCCTGGGCTTCCGCACCGAGCAGCTTGACGCACCCGTCAACAGCTTCTCCGGCGGCTGGCGCATGCGCCTGCAGCTGGCCCGCGCGCTGATGTGCCCGGCCGAGCTCATGCTGTTGGACGAACCGACCAACCACCTGGACCTGGACGCCCTGGTCTGGCTGGAAGCCTGGCTGCAGCGCTACGACGGTACGCTGATCATCATCAGCCACGACCGCGAGTTCCTCGACGCGATCACCAAGGTCACGCTGCATCTGGACGAAGGCAAGCTTGTGCGCTACGGCGGCAACTACACCAGCTTCGAGACGCAGCGTGCCGAGCGCATGGTCTTGCAGCAGGCCGCTTTCGCCAAGCAGCAGGACCGCGTGGCCCACCTTCAGAAGTTCATCGACCGCTTCAAGGCCAAGGCCAGCAAGGCCAAGCAGGCGCAGAGCCGCGTGAAGGCGCTGGAGCGCATGGAAAAGCTCGCGCCGGTGCTAGCCTCGGCCGACTTCAACTTCGAGTTCCGCGAGCCGCTGAACCTGCCCAACCCGATGCTGATGTTCGACGAACTGTCAGCCGGCTACCGCACCGACGAGGGCGACAAGATCATCGTGCGCGGCGTTGACCGCTCGGTGCTGGCCGGCCAGCGCATCGGCATCCTGGGCGCCAACGGTCAAGGCAAGTCCACGCTGGTCAAGACGATTGCCCGCGCGCAGGCGCCGATGGGCGGCAAGCTGACCGAGGGCAAGGGCCTGTCCATCGGCTACTTCGCCCAGCAGGAGCTGGATGTGCTGCGCCTGGACGAAGGCCCGCTGGAGCACATGGTGCGGCTGGCGCGCGAGGTCGGCCCGCCGGGCCGCGAACAGGAGCTGCGCGATTTCCTCGGCCAGTTCCGCTTCACGGGCGACATGGTCAACCAGCAGGTCGGCAGCCTGTCGGGCGGCGAGAAAGCGCGGCTGGTGCTGGCCATGCTGGTGTGGCAGCGCCCCAATCTGCTGCTGCTGGACGAGCCCACCAACCACCTGGACCTGAACACCCGCGAGGCGCTGTCGATGGCGCTGAACGAATTCGAGGGCACGGTCATGCTCGTGAGCCATGACCGCGCACTGCTGCGCGAGGTCTGCGACGAGTTCTGGCTGGTGGCCGACGGCGCCGTCAAGCCCTTCGACGGCGACCTGGACGACTACCAGCGCTGGCTGCTGGACCAGAGCAAGGAAGCCGCCCGCGCGGCCAAGAAGCAGCCGGCCACAGCACCGGCGCCAGCGGTGGCCGCAGCCCCCGCACCCGCGCCCGCTCCGCGCGAGGACCGCAAGGTCTCCGGCCAGGCCCGCGCCAAACTGGCCGAGCAGACGCGCCCGCTGCGCAAGGAGATGGAGACCATCGACAAGCGCCTGCACGCGCTGGCCGAGGAACGCGCCGAGATCGAGGCCCAGCTCGCGGAAGGCGCGGCCGCCTCGGCCATCGCCGAAATGGGCAAGCGCCTGAAGGCGATTGCCGACCAGCTCGAAGCCGACGAGATGCGCTGGCTGGAGCTGGGCGAGCAGATCGAGGCGATGAGCGCCTAAAGCGCGAGGACTGCTGCCAGCGCCAACGCGCCCGGCAGCGCCTGCACGAACAGGATCTTCCTGGACGCCGTGGCCGCGCCGAACACGCCCGCCACGACGACGCAGCCCAGGAAGAACACCAACCAGGGCTTGCCCGCGCCAGCGGCGCCCTGCATCAGCCCCCACGCCAGGCCGGCCACCAGGAAGCCGTTGTACAGCCCCTGGTTGGCTGCCAGCGCCTTGCTTTGCTCCGCGAAATCCGCCTTCAGCCCGAAGGCTTTGCGGCCCAGCGGCTTGGTCCAGAAGAACATTTCCAGCACCAGGAAGTACAGGTGCAGCAGCGCCACCAGCGCCGCCAGCACGATTGCGGCCATTTCCATAATCTCTCCTCATCTTGTCGTCATTGGGGGTGGCGCATCCTCTCAGATCGACTTGGCGTGCCGTGTCGCCCGAAAGACCATTTAAATTGTGTGCAATTAAATTGCCAACTACATTAACAACCATGGCTCGCAGCAAGACCCCCACCCCGGCCGCCGATCCCCGCGCGGAATGGCTGCAGCTGGACCGCCAGCTGTGCTTTGCGCTCTACAGCAGCTCGCTGGCCATGACCAAGATCTACAAGCCCCTGCTCACGCCGCTGGGCCTGACCTACCCGCAATACCTCGTCATGCTGGTGCTGTGGGAGGCGGAGGGCTTGAGCGTGAGCCAGCTCGGCCAGCGCCTGTCGCTCGACTCGGGCACGCTGACGCCGCTGCTCAAGCGCCTGGAAGCGCTGGGCCACATCGAGCGCCGCCGCGCCAGCGACGACGAGCGCCGCGTCGACATCTTCCTGACCCCGCAAGGCCGCCAGTTGCGCGAGCAGGCCCTGGACATCCCCAGCCACCTCGCCTGCGCCAGCGCCTGCGAGCTGGACGAAGTCATCGCGCTGACGCAGCGGCTCACCCAGCTGCGCCAGCAACTCAACCGGGCCGCCGACGCGGCTGCCTGATTTCTTTCCCTCCCACCACCAAGCACTACGCTGAAGGAGCCACCATGGCCATCGAAAAAGCCCTCTACACCGCCACCGCCACTGCCACCGGCGGCCGCGCCGGCACCGCCAAGTCGTCCGACGGCGTGCTCGACGTCGTGCTGACCACGCCCAAGCAACTGGGCGGCGACGGCGCCACCGGCACCAACCCCGAGCAGCTGTTCGCGGCCGGCTACTCCGCCTGCTTCATCGGCGCGATGAAGGCCGTGTCGGCGCGCCAGAAGGTCAGCCTGCCGGCCGAGGTCTCGATCACGACGGAAGTCGGCATCGGCCCGCACGCCAACAAGCCGGGCGCCTTCGGCATCCAGGTCGACATGAAGATCTCCGTGCCCGGCATGGACCGCGCCCAGCTGGAAGCCCTGGTGGCCACGGCCCATGAGGTCTGCCCCTACTCGAACGCCACGCGCGGCAACGTCGACGTGACGCTGACCGTCGTCTGATCGCACCGTGCCGATCGCCCGGGTTTCCCCGCCCACGTGAATACGGGGACGTCCCGGGCGACGTCACGGAACTTTCATCCCGCCTCCCTAGCCTGCGCCGTTGACTTGTCCAGCCAACCCAGTTTCCGGAGGCCCCATGCTTCTTCGAGCGTCCCTGCTCACCTTGACCGCCATCGCCAGCGCCTCCACGGCCATGGCGGGCTCGGTCAGCAACGTCAGCTTCATCAACGGCATCAGCATCGCCGGCAACAGCCTGGACCTCTCCAGCGGTTCTGACTTCGATCGCCGCGTCGGCTTTTTCTCAGACATCTACTACGACCGCGCCCGCAACGAGTGGTGGGGCCTGTCCGACCGCGGCCCTGGTGGCGGCACGCTCAGCTACGACACCCGCGTCCAGCGCTTCACCGTCGACATCGACCCGACGACCGGCGCGATCTCCAATTTTCAGATCCAGCAGACCGTGAAGTTCACCAGCGCCGGCGTGGCGCTGAACGGCCAGGCGCCCGCCACGCCCAGCCTGCTCGGCAAATCCTTCGACCCCGAAGGCATCGTCGTCAACCCGGTGACCGGCAACCTGCTCGTCAGCGACGAGTACGGCCCCTCGGTCTACGAGTTCAACCGCAGCGGCCAGCTGGTGCGTGAGTACGCGACGCCGGCCAACCTCGTACCCAAGGCGGGCGGCAGCGTGAACTACAACGCGCTCGCCCCCAACGGCAGCTTGCCGCAGCTCACTTCCGGGCGCGAAGGCAACCGAGGCCTGGAAGCGCTGGCCATCACGCCGGACGGTCGCTACGCCTTCGCGATGCTGCAGAACGGCCTCATCAACGACGGCTACGACCCGGCTACCAGCACCCGCAGCCAGTACACCCGCATCGTCAAATACGACACCGCCACCGGCCTGGCCGTGGGGCAATACGCCTACCAGTTGGCCAGTTCGAGCCAGGGTCGCGGCATCTCCGCGCTGGTCGCGGTAGATGCCAACCGCTTCCTCGTCCTCGAGCGCAACAACCGGGGCGTCGGCATCGGTGCCACGGTGACCAGCCCCGACAAGAACGTCTTCGAGGTCGACCTCAGCACCGCCACCGACGTGAGCAACATCAGCCTGCCCGCCAGCGGCAGCCTGCCCGCAGGCGTCGTCGCCGCGACCAAGGGCGCCAAGGTCATCGACCTCGATGCCAACACCTTGGCCGCGCTGGGCAACAAGTCGCCGGAGAAATGGGAAGGCCTGGCCATCGGTCCGCAGCTGGCCAACGGCAAGTACGTCATCCTCGCCGGTACCGACAACGACTACAGCGTGACCCAGAACGGCAGCGGCACGCAGTTCGACGTCTACCTGCGCATGACCGACGCCGATCCCTTCGCGTCGTCCATCCAGTGCCCCGTGGGCCTGACGAGCGGCTGCTTCTTCACGACCGGCGCCGCCAGCGCCACGCTGTCCGCCGACTATCAGCTGCTGCCCGGCGTGCTGCACAGCTACACGGCCGACATCGCAGGCTACACCGCAGCGGTGCCGGAACCCGAAACCTACGCCATGCTGCTGGCCGGCCTCGGCGTGCTGGCCCTCGCACGCCGCCAGCGCCGCCTCTGATCAGCCCGCCAGCAATGCCAGGATCAATTCGATCCTGGCCTTGACCGGACTCAGCGCGCCGGCACTCGGCAGCAGACCGGGCAGCTCCATGACCGGGCCGGCGTCGCAGCGCGTGCTGCGCCAGACCCTGACGCCGCCGGCCTGCGCCGCGCGCAGCGCCGCATCCAGGCCAGCGCTGAGCGTGCCGTTGCCGGTCCCGGCAGCGATCAGCCCGTCGACGCCCGAGGCCCACAGCGCCCGGACGACGGCACCGTCCGCGCCTGCATGGTTCATGACGATCTCGACCCGCGGCCAGCGCGCCACCGGCAGCGCAATGCGAGCCAGCCCCAGCGCGTCGCCTGCCGGCCAGCGGCCCAGCGTGCGCACGACGCCCTCTTCCACCCGCGCCACCAGCGCGCCATCGACAGACTCGAACGCGTCGACCCGATAGCTGTGCGTCTTGCGCACCTGGGCCGCGTCATGCACCCGCCCGGCGAAGCTGACGACGACCCCTGAGGCGCCCGGCATCGCCGCGACCTGCACGGCATCGAAAAGGTTCTGCGGGCCGTCCGGCGCCAGTGCCGTGGCCGGGCGCATCGCCGCCGTCAGCACCACAGGCTTGGCGGGAGCCAGCACGCGCTGCAGAAAGTAGGCCGTTTCCTCCAGCGTGTCGGTACCGTGCGTGATAACGATGCCGCCCACCTCGGGCCGCAGCAGCTGGTCCTGTACGGCCGTTGCGAGCCGCTGCCAGGTGGCGAAGTCCATGTCCTTGCTGTCCAACTGAGCGACCTGGTGCGCTTCCAGGCGACGCCCGGCCAACGCCGGCACGGCGGCCAGCAAGTCATCGATGCCCAGCTGCGCTGCTGTGTAGCCCACCCCGTCGCTGGCAGTCTTGGCCGTGCCGGCGATCGTGCCGCCGGTACCCAAAATGACGATCAGATCCGCTGGAGTTTGCAATTTTGTGGATTCCTGGATGAAAATACAGGTGCTGGACAAATTTCCAGCCAATTCAGAAGGCCGCCCGTGCAAGACCAACCCAAGCTTACCGCCCGCCAGCAGCAGATCTTCGACCTGGTCCGCAACGCGATCGAAAGCACCGGTGCGCCGCCCACCCGCGCCGAGATTGCTGCCGAGCTGGGCTTCAAGTCCGCCAACGCTGCCGAGGAGCACCTGCAGGCGCTCGCTCGCAAGGGCATGCTGGAACTGGTCGGCGGCACCTCGCGTGGCATCCGGCTCAAGTCCGAAGTGCTCGGCGCCGTCAACCGCGCGCGCCAGTTCAGCCTGCCCATTCCCAGCCTCGCGCAGTTGACGCTGCCACTGATCGGCCGCGTTGCCGCCGGAGCCCCCATCCTTGCGCAGGAGCACGTGGAGCAAACCTACACCGTCGAGCCCGGCCTGTTCGCCAAGAAACCCGACTATCTGCTCAAGGTCAAGGGCATGAGCATGAAGGACATCGGCATCCTCGACGGCGATCTGCTGGCCGTGCAGTCGGCCAAGGAAGCCCGCAACGGCCAGATCGTCGTCGCCCGTGTCGGCGAGGAGGTGACCGTGAAGCGTTTCAGGCGCGGCCCGGAGGGCATCGAACTGCTGCCGGAGAACCCCGACTTCGAACCCATCCGCGTCAACGAGAGCAGCGAGCATTTCGCCATCGAAGGCTTGGCGGTCGGCCTGATCCGGGGGCAAGGATTCAACTGATATCGGACGGGGGTTCAATTCCCCCCGGCGCACTTGAAAAGGAAAAAGGCCCGTGTCGCTGACACGGGCCTTTTGCTTGGATGGTGGAGCCGGGGGGAATTGAACCCCCGTCCGCAAGCCATCACCGGGCAGATCTACATGCTTAGCCGGCTGATTTGAATCTCACGGTCAACTCGCGCAGTGGCACGCTAGCTTTCCCGCCAGTCACTGAATCTCACGCCCCACCGAGTGACCCGGCAAGACGCCAGCCGATGTGAGTGACTTCTCAGCCTTGCCCCTTGCGGAACTCAGCCCGGCCCATCGGCCTGCCGTTGAGAAGCTCATCCGCAATTAAGCGGCGAGTGCGAACGTAGAGTCGTTTGCAGTTACTTTGTTTCCAGTGGTTTTACGAGCGGACTGGTGCTCGGCATGCCCTACTCCGGATCCGCACCCACGTCGAAACCAGGTCGGCCCCAGAACTTCGCATTTTAGGGCAGGCCGAGCTTCTTCAAGAGCTCCCCAGGTGAGAACAGCTCCAGATCGGCACGCCAATGAGCGAATTCACCACTTTGGCCCAGATAGCCCCAGGCGGCCGCAGCAGTCGTCATGCCGGCGGCGCGGCCGGCGATGATGTCGCGCTCATCGTCGCCGACGTAGAGACAGGTCGCGGGCGCAACGTCCAGGCGGCGCGCCGCTTCAATCAACGGTGCCGGATGAGGTTTGGTGTGGCCCGTGGTGTCGCCACCGATGACGGCCCCCGCGCGCAACCCCAGAGCCGCCACCAGCGGGAGCGCAAAACGCTCAGCCTTGTTGGTGACGATGCCCCAGGCCAGACCAGCCGCCACCAAGCCGGCCAACTCGACCTCGATACCTTCAAAGGGCGCCGTGGTGTCGTACATCAATCCCTCGTAGCGATCGAGGAACTCACGCTTGAGCTCGTCGTAGGTCGACTCGCCCGGAGCAACGCCGAAGGCTTGCGCGAGCATGCCGCGCGCCCCCGAACCACCGTGCGGACGGTACTGCGACAGCGGCTGCGGCGCCAAGCCACGTTCGAGCCGCATGGCGTTAGCAGCGCGCGCCAGATCGCCGGCGCTGTCGATCAGCGTGCCGTCGAGATCGAACAACACCGCCCGCAGCTGCGACCAGCGCGGCGTCAGCAGACTCACAAAGGGCGCCGGCAGGCCATCAGATAGTTGACGTCGGTGTCGCTGCCAAGGCTGTAGCGCTGCGTCACCGGGTTGTAGGTCAGGCCGCGACTGGCCTGCAGTTCCAGCCCCGCGCCGCGACAGAATTGCGCGAGCTCCGAGGGCTTCAGGAAACGGGCGTACTCATGCGTCCCCTTGGGCAGCATGTTCAGCACGTACTCGGCGCCGACGATGGCCAGCATGAAGGCTTTGGCATTGCGGTTCAGCGTGGACAGGAACACCCAGCCACCGGGCTTGACCAGCGCGGCGCAGGCCTGCACGACCGAGGCAGGATCGGGCACGTGCTCCAGCATCTCCATGCAGGTCACCACGTCGAAAGCCGCCGGCTGCTCGGCAGCCAGATCCTCGACGGCGATTTCGCGGTATTCCACGCCCTCGGTGCCCGCCTCCATCGCATGCAACTCGGCCACGCGCAACGGCTTGGTCGACAGGTCGATGCCCAGCACCTGAGCGCCCGCACGCGCCATGGAATCGCTCAGGATTCCACCGCCACAGCCCACGTCGAGGGCACGCCGGCCAGCGAGGGGGCACAGTTGCTGGATCCAGCCCAGCCGCAGCGGGTTGATCTGATGCAGCGGCTTGAAGTCGCTCTCGGGATCCCACCAGCGGTGGGCCAGCTCGCCGAATTTGGCGAGCTCTTGCGGGTCGGCATTGATCGTCATGACTGGATCGGAAAAAAGAAAAGCCCCGACGGCGGGCCGTGCGGGGCTTTGCACCAAGCGCCCGTGGGCGCCTGAGCTTACTTGTTGCGCGTACCGACGACTTCGATCTCGGTGCGGCGGTTCTTAGCGCGGCCTTCAGCGGTCTTGTTGTCGGCCACGGGCTGCTTCTCGCCCTTGCCTTCGGTGTAGACGCGGTTCGGCTCGACGCCCTTGCTCACCAGATAGGCCTTGACGGCTTCCGAGCGGCGGATCGACAGCTTCTGGTTGTACTCGTCGGTGCCCACCGAGTCGGTGTGGCCCACGGCGATGATGACTTCCAGGTTGATGCCCTTGGTCTTGCTGACCAGGTCATCCAGCTTGGCGGTGGCTTCGGGCTTCAGCGTCGACTTGTCGAAGTCGAAGAAGGCGTCAGCGGCGAACGTGACCTTCTCGCTGACCGGCGCCGGCGGCGGCGGGGTCACGGGCTTCGGAGCCTGCGGAGCAGGAGCCGGCGGCGGCGGAGCGACCGGCTTGGGCGCCTCGACCTTCGGGGCCGGCTTGATTTCGCCGTCGCAACCCTTGGCGGCGGTGGCGGGCGTCCAGAAGTTGTCGCGCCAGCAGTATTCGTTGGTGCCGTTCTTCCAGACGGTACCGTCGGTTGCGCGCCAGTTGTCGATGACCTGGGCCGATGCGCTGGACGCAGCAACGGCGACAGCGGCCACCGCAAACAGCGACGCCACACGATTCAGTTTCTTCATGATTCTCCTCTCAAGGAATGCCGCAGTTGCCCTGCGAGAGTCAGTGCTCGAACCTCTAACCTCAGGAGAACTTTAGGGTTTCTCCTAGGGACTCGACGATTGTGCCATGGGGGCACCGAGACGAACGCATTGTGGCGGCCTACGTTCAAGGGCATGGTGACGATGTTGCGCTGCTGCTACAAGGGGGCGCGCCGCATAGAATTCGCGCCTTTCACCTACCCATGACGACGTCGCGCCCGTGTAGCGCACGCGAGATCGAGCCCGCATGACCCAGTTCGCCAAGGAAACCCTGCCCATCAGCCTCGAAGAGGAGATGCGCCGCTCCTATCTCGACTACGCGATGAGCGTGATCGTGGGCCGCGCCCTGCCCGATGCGCGGGACGGCCTCAAGCCGGTGCATCGTCGCGTGCTGTACGCGATGAACGAGATGGGCAACACCTACAACGCCAAGTACCGCAAGAGTGCGCAGGCCGTGGGTGAGACCATGGGCAAATACCACCCGCACGGCGACTCGGCGATTTACGACACCATCGTCCGCATGGCCCAGCCATTCAGCCTGCGGCACATGCTGATCGACGGGCAGGGCAATTTCGGCTCCATCGACGGCGATAACGCAGCCGCGATGCGATACACCGAGATTCGTCTCGACAAAATCGCTCACGAAATGCTGGCCGACATCGACAAGGAAACCGTCGATTTCGGGCCCAACTACGACGGCAGCCATAAGGAACCCCTGGTGCTGCCCACCCGTTTGCCGAATCTGCTGGTGAACGGCTCGGCAGGTATTGCCGTGGGCATGGCGACGAATATCCCGCCGCACAACCTGAACGAAGTCGTCGATGCCTGCCTGTTCGCGCTGAAGAGCCCGGAATGCACGGTCGACGAGTTGATGGAGATCATCCCGGCGCCGGACTTCCCCACGGCCGGCATCATCTACGGCCTGGCCGGCGTGCGCGATGGCTACCGCACGGGCCGCGGCCGCGTGGTCATGCGAGCCAAGGTGCATTTCGAGGATATCGACAAGGGCGCTCGCCAGGCCATCATCGTCGACGAGATCCCGTACCAGGTGAACAAGAAGAGCCTGCTCGAGCGCATCGCCGAACTGGTTCACGAGAAGAAGATCGAGGGCATCAGCCACATCCAGGATGAGTCCGACAAGTCGGGCATGCGCGTGGTCATCGAGCTCAAGCGCGGCGAAGTGCCCGAGGTTGTCCTGAACAACCTCTACAAGCAGACCCAGCTGCAGGACAGCTTCGGCATGAACATGGTCGCCCTCGTGGACGGCCAGCCCAAGCTGTGCAATCTGCGCGACATGATCATCGTGTTCCTGGAGCACCGCCGCGAGGTGGTGACCCGCCGCACGATTTTCGAGTTGCGCAAGGCCCGCGAGCGCGGCCACGTGCTGGAAGGGCTGGCGGTTGCGCTGGCCAACATCGACGAGTTCATCGAGACCATCAAGACCTCGCCGACGCCGCCGGTTGCCAAGGCGGCGCTGATGGCCAAGAGCTGGGATTCGTCGCTGGTGCGCGAGATGCTCGCGCGCGCCGAAGGCGGTGGTGCCGCTTACCGCCCCGAAGGGCTGGAAGCCGAGTACGGCATGCAGGCGGACGGCCTCTACCGCCTTTCCGAAGCGCAGGCGGGCGAGATCCTGCAGATGCGCCTGCAGCGCCTGACCGGCCTGGAACAGGACAAGATCGTCGGCGAATACAAGGAGGTGATGGCCGAGATCGCCGACCTGCTCGACATCCTGGCCACCCCTTCGCGCGTGACCACCATCATCGGCGACGAGTTGACCCAGCTGAAGACCGAGTTCGGCCAGACCAAGCTGGGCGCCCGCCGCAGCGTCATCGAGCACAACGCCCAGGAACTGGGCACCGAAGACCTGATCACGCCCACCGACATGGTCGTGACCCTCTCCCACACCGGCTACATCAAGAGCCAGGCACTCAGCGAGTACCGCTCGCAGCGCCGCGGTGGCCGCGGCAAGCAGGCCACCGCCACGAAGGACGACGACTGGATCGACCAGCTCTTCATCGCCAACACGCACGACTGGATCCTGTGCTTCTCCGACCGCGGCCGCGTCTACTGGCTCAAGGTCTGGGAGGTGCCGCAGGGCAGCCGCAACTCGCGCGGCAAGCCGATCGTCAACATGTTCCCGCTTCAGGCCGGGGAAAAGATCACTGTCGTGCTGCCGCTGACGGGTGAGTTCCGCGCCTTCCCCGAGGACCATTTCATCTTCATGGCCACGGCCATGGGCACCGTGAAAAAGACCTCGCTGAAGGATTTCAGCAACCCGCGCAAGGCGGGCATCATCGCCGTCGACCTGGATGAAGGCGACCACCTCATCGGCGCCGCGCTGACTGACGGCCGCCACGACGTGATGCTGTTCAGCGATGGCGGCAAGGCCGTGCGATTCGACGAGGACGATGTGCGCCCCATGGGCCGCACCGCCCGCGGCGTGCGCGGCATGATGCTGGAGCCCGACCAACGCCTCATCGCCATGCTCGTCGCCGAGGACGAAAGCCAGAGCGTGCTGACTGCCACCGAGAACGGCTACGGGAAGCGCACCTCCATCGTCGAGTACACCCGCCACGGCCGCGGCACCAAGGGCATGATCGCCATCCAGCAGAGCGAGCGCAACGGCCGCGTCGTTGCCGCGACGCTGGTGCGCCCCGAGGACGAGATCATGCTGATCACCGACAAGGGCGTGCTCGTGCGCACCCGCGTCAGCGAAATCCGCGAACTGGGCCGTGCCACGCAAGGCGTCACTCTGATCGCCCTGGACGACGGCGCCAAGCTGTCGGGCCTGCAACGCATCGTCGAGAACGATGCCAATGAAGCCGATGCCGGCGCCGAAGGCGGCGAGGCAGCGGACACCCCTGAAGCTCCCAAGGACTGACATGACCTCTCGCAAGCTGGGCCTGGCCCTCGCCCTGGCCCTGGCCGCCGGCACCGCCCTGGCCGACCCGTCCCCGGCCAAGAAGGCCCTGATCGACAAGATCGTGGCCCTGCAGCAGCAGGGCATGTCCGAAGGATTGGCCGCCAACATCATCCAGGGGCCGCTGTCCCAGCTGACCCAGGCAGGCCGCGCCGCCCTGCAGCAGGTGCCGGCCGACAAGCGCGAAGCCACGGCCAAGGCCATGGATGCCGAGCTGAAGAAGTTCATCGAGGAGAACGGCCCCTACCTGAAGGACAAGATCTCCAAGGCCGTGCCCACCACTGCTTCGGCCCTGCTGGACGAACGCTTCAGCGAGGACGAACTGAAGCAGGTCCTGGCGTGGGCAGAATCGCCGGTCAGCCAGAAGTTCGGTCTCGCCAGTGTCGAATTGCAGAAGGCGGTCGCGCAGAAGGTCATGACCGAAGCCGGCCCGACGCTGGATGGCCGCTTCAAGACCCTGAACGCCAACATCGCCAAGCACCTCGGCCTGTCGGCACCCGCCGCCTCCGCCCCCAAGCCGACCGCCTCGGCACCCGCACCCAAGAAGTAGCTTCCACGCCTCGATGACCTCAGCCCGCCCGTTCAATTTCTCCGCCGGTCCCGCCACCCTGCCCGAGCCCGTACTGCGCCAGGTGGCGGCCGAGATGCTGGACTGGCAGGGCAGTGGCATGAGCGTCATGGAGATGAGCCACCGTGGCAAGGAGTTCATCTCGATTGCCGAGCGCGCGGAAGCTGATCTGCGCGAATTGCTCGCGGTGCCGGCCAACTTCCGCATACTCTTCATGCAGGGCGGCGGCCTGGGCGAGAACGCCATCGTGCCGATGAACCTCAGCCGCGGCGGCAAGGTGGACGTCGTCGTCACGGGCTCCTGGTCGCGCAAGAGCGCGGCCGAGGCGCGCCGCTATGCCGACGTGCAGATCGCCGCGGAAGGCAACGGCCGCGAGATCCCGCGCAATTGGAAGCTGCGCGACGACGCGGCCTATGTGCACGTCTGCACCAACGAAACCATCGATGGCGTCGAGTTCCACGACCTGCCGCGCATCGGCGGCGACGTGCCTCTCGTCATCGACTGCTCCTCGCACCTGCTGTCCCGCCCCATCGACTGGAGCCGTGTCGGCCTGGCCTTCGGCGGCGCGCAGAAGAACATCGGCCCCGCGGGCCTCACGCTCGTGTTCGTGCGCGAGGACCTGCTGGGCCGCGCACTGGACATCTGCCCATCAGCCTTCAACTACGAAACCGTGGCCGCGGCCCAGTCCATGTACAACACGCCGCCGACCTTCGCGATCTATGTCGCCGGCCTCGTGTTCCAGTGGGTCAAGCAGCTTGAGTACGCCGGCAGGCGCGGCCTGGCGGCGATCGAGCAGCGCAACATCGACAAGGCCGGCCTGCTCTACGCTGCGCTGGACGCATCAGGCCTCTACGAGAACCGCGTCGAGGTCGGCTGCCGCTCCCGCATGAACATGCCCTTCTTCCTGAAGGACGAGAAGCTCAACGAGAGCTTCCTTGCCGAGGCCAAGGCGGCCGGCCTGCTTCAGCTCAAGGGCCACAAGTCGGTGGGCGGCATGCGCGCCTCCATCTACAACGCGATGCCGCTGGAAGGCGTGCAGGCGCTGGTGGCCTTCCTGAAGGATTTCGAGGCCCGCCATGGCTGAACCCATTGCCTCCCAGGCGCTGCTGGCGCTGCGCGACCAGATCGACGGCCTGGACCGCCAGCTGCTGGAGCTGCTGAACCAGCGCGCCCGCGTGGCCGAGCAGGTCGGCGAGATCAAGCGCGCCGAGGGCACGCCCTTCTTCCGCCCCGACCGCGTCGCCCAGGTCATCGACAAGATCCGCGCCGCCAACCCCGGGCCGTTGAAGGCCGAGCATGTGTCGGCCATCTGGCGCGAGATCATGTCCGCCTGCCTGGCGCTGGAGTCGCCGCAGCGCGTGGCGGTGCTCGGCCCGGTTGGCACCTTTTGCGAGCAGGCAGCCATCGAGTATTTCGGCGGCGCCGCCGACCTCGTCTACTGCGCCAGCTTCGACGAGGTCTTCCACGCCACGGCCAGTGGCAGCGCGCAGTTCGGCGTGGTGGGCGTTGAGAACATGACCGAGGGTGTCGTCACCCGCTCGCTCGACCTCTTCCTGCACACCCCCTGCCATGTGGTCGGCGAGGTCAGCCTGCTGATCCGCCACAACCTGATGCGCAAGGAGCCGTCCATGCACGGCATCGAGGCAGTGCTGGCGCATCCTCAGGCTCTGGCCCAGTGCCAGAATTGGTTGAACAAGCACCTGCCCGACGTCGAGCGCCGCGCCGTTTCCAGCAATGCCGAAGGCTCGCGGCTGGCCGCCGAAAACCCGGCCTGGGCGGCCCTGGGCAGCGAGCGCGCCTCCACCCTCTTCGGCCTGCACATCGTGGCCCACGCCATCCAGGACGAGGCCTACAACCGCACCCGCTTCGCCGTCATCTGCCTGCCGCAAACCATGGCCACGCCGCCGGCCACCGGCCGCGACTGCACCAGCCTCGTCGTCTCGGTGCCCAACCGGCCCGGTGCCATGCACGACCTGCTGGTGCCGCTGAAGAAGCACGGCGTGTCCATGACCCGCCTGGAATCCCGCCCGGCCCGCACCGGCCAGTGGGACTACTACTTCTACATCGACCTCGACGGCCACCCCAGCCAGCCCCATGTCGCAGGGGCCCTGGCCGAGTTGCGCGAACTCTGCGCCTTCTTCAAGATGCTGGGCGCCTACCCGGTCAAGAACTAGAGCCCGCCATGTTCAACCAGCTCGGCGTCATCGGATGCGGCCTGATGGGCGGCAGCTTCGCGCTGGCGATGAAGCGCGCCGGCCTGGTCAAGCGCGTCATCGGCTACAGCAAGTCGCCCTCGACCACCGAGCAGGCCAAGAAGCTGGGCGTCATCGACGTGGCCGCCGAGTCGGCCCTGCTGGCGGTGTCCGGCTCCGACATCGTGCTCATCGCCGTGCCCGTGTCGGCCACGGAAATCACGCTCAAGGCCATCCGCCACCTCGTGAATCCCGGCGTGCTGTTCATGGACGTGGGCTCGACGAAGTGCGACGTCATCGAGGCTTCACGCCGCGCGCTGGGCGAACGGGCCGCCAGCTTCGTGCCCTGCCATCCCATCGCGGGCAAGGAATCCGGCGGCGTGCAGCACGCCGAGGCCACGCTCTACGAAGGCCGCCAGGTCATCCTGACGCCGCAGCCCTTCACCAACCCGGCGCTGGTGCAACGCGCGACCGATGTCTGGTCGGCCCTCGGCGCCACGGTGCTGAAGATGCGGCCGCACAACCACGACGCCGCCTTCGCCGCCGTCAGCCACCTGCCCCATCTGCTGGCCTTCGCCTATTTCCAGGCGATTGCCGAGCAGCCCGCCGCGCGCGACTACCTCAGCCTCGCCGGCCCCGGCTTCCGTGACTTCACCCGCATCGCCGCTGGCGAGCCCGCCGTCTGGCGCGACATCCTGCTGGCCAACAAGCACGAGGTGCTGGCCCAGTCCAAGCGCTTCCGCACGACGTTGGACCAGCTGGAAGCCCTGATCGAGGCCGGCGACGCGGCAGCACTCGAAGCCGCCCTCCGGCCCATCGCCGAAGGCCGCGAGGCCTGGAGCCTTCTCTCCCCTGCAGTCCCTCCCGGCCGCCCGGCCGGCAAGTGATGTTCAAGATCCCCTTCCTCGACCTGCCGCCGCTGCGCGGCGCCGCGGGCACCGTCCGCCTGCCCGGCTCCAAAAGCATCTCCAACCGCGTGCTGCTGCTGGCGGCACTCAGCGAAGGCCGCACCATCGTGCGCGACCTGCTGGCGTCGGACGACACGGCCGTAATGCTGGACGCGCTGCGCGCCCTGGGCTGCGGCGTGGCGCAGGAAGGCGACACGGTCAGCATCGTCGGCCTGGGCGGCAAGCTGCTCGCCAAGCACGCGCAGCTCTTTCTCGGCAACGCGGGTACGGCCATGCGCCCGCTGACCGCCGCTCTGGCCGTGCTCGCCGCCACGCAGGGCGGCAGCTTCGAGGTCTCGGGCGTGCCCCGCATGCACGAGCGCCCCATCGGCGACCTGGTCGACGCGCTGCGCGGCCTCGGCTGCGCCATCGACGACCTGGGCAACCCCGGCTACCCGCCGCTGCGCCTGCGCGGGCCGTCCTCGCTGGCGCTGGATGTCCCGGTGCGCGTGCGTGGCGACGTGTCCAGCCAGTTCCTGACCGCCCTGCTGCTGGCCCTGCCGCTGGTCGCCGAGCGCGACATCCGCATCGAGGTCATCGGCGAGCTTATCTCCAAGCCCTACATCGAGATCACGCTGGCGCTGCTGGCACGCTTCGGCATCGACGTGAAGCGCGAGGGCTGGGCCGCCTTCGTCATCCCGGCTGGCAGCCGCTACCGCTCGCCGGGCGAGGTGTTTGTCGAGGGCGATGCCTCGTCGGCCTCCTACTTCGTGGGCCTGGGCGCCATCGCGGCCGCCGACGCGCCCATCCGCATCGAGGGCGTCGGCAGCGAATCGCTGCAGGGCGACGTGCGCTTCATCGAGGCTGCCGCCGCGATGGGCGCCGACGTGAAGGCAGGCCCAAACTGGCTGGAGGTCCGCCGTGGTGCCTGGCCACTCAAGGGCATCACGCTGGACTGCAACCACATCCCGGACGCGGCGATGACGCTGACGGTGATGGCCCTCTTCGCCGACGGCCCGACGACGCTGACCAACATCGCCAGTTGGCGCGTGAAGGAAACCGACCGCATCACGGCTATGGCCACCGAGCTGCGCAAGCTGGGCGCCGCAGTCGAGGAGGGTCCGGACTGGATCCGCGTGCAGCCGCTGCAGGGCTGGAAGGCCGCGTCCGTCCACACCTACGACGACCACCGCGTCGCGATGTGCTTCTCGCTGGCGGCCTTCAACGGACTGGTCGCGCAGCAGGCTGTTCCCGTGCGCATCCTGGAGCCGCACTGCGTCGCCAAGACCTTCCCGGACTATTTCGAGACGCTGTTCGGTGTCGTCACGGCCCGAGCCGAGGATATCCCCGTCATCACCATCGACGGCCCCACCGCGTCCGGCAAGGGCACTCTGGCTGACGAGGTGGGCAAGGCCCTGGGCTTCGGCGTGCTGGACTCCGGAGCGCTGTACCGCGTCACCGGCCTGGCCGCCCGCCGCGCCGGCCTGGACCTGGACGACGGCCTCGCGGTAGCCGCCATCGTGCCCACGCTGCAGCTGCGCTTCAGTGCAGGCCAGGTGTTCCTGGGCCCGGAAGACGTCAGCGCCCGGCTGCGCGCCGAGGCCACCGGCCTGCTGGCGTCGCAGGTGGCTGTCCACCCCGAGGTGCGGCAGGCGCTGAACCAGCTGCAACGCGACTTCCGCCGCCTGCCTGGCCTCGTCGCCGACGGGCGGGACATGGGCACGGCCCTCTTCCCGGACGCGGCGCTCAAGGTCTTCCTGACCGCCAGCGCCGCCACACGTGCCGAGCGCCGGCATAAGCAATTGATTTCCAAGGGAATTTCCGCTAATATGGAGAGCTTGCGCGAAGATTTGGAGGCGCGTGACGAGCGGGACAAGAACCGCTTGGCCTCGCCCCTGGTCGCAGCGCAGGACGCGCAGCTGCTCGACAACTCGGCGCTGACCATCGAAGCCTCGGTGGATCAGGTGCTGGCTTGGTGGCAACAGCGCCGGCCGTTCTGATGCAAGTCGGAGCGGCCCAGGCCTGAGAAGCCACGGCCCGCCGCACTCCCCTCCCGAGCGTCAGCTCACCGGGTGCGGCGATGTCAACAACTTAACCCGCAGCCCGTCTGCACGCCGCGTCCGGGGCTCCCCGGCGCATCAGGATCAATCAACATGTCCCAAACCCAAACCGCCGCTTCCGGCATGGAATCCTTTGCCGCAATGTTCGAGGAGTCGCTGCAGCGCTCCGACATGCGCGCCGGCGAAGTGATCTCGGCCGAAGTCGTTCGTGTCGAACACAACTTCGTCGTCGTCAACGCAGGCCTCAAGTCCGAAGCCTACGTGCCCATCGAAGAGTTCAAGAACGACCAGGGCGAACTGGAAGTCCAGGTCGGCGACTTCGTCTCCGTCGCCATCGACGCCATCGAAAACGGCTACGGCGACACCATTCTGTCGCGCGACAAGGCCAAGCGCCTGGCTTCGTGGCTGAGCCTGGAAACGGCCCTGGAGTCCGGCGACTTCGTGACCGGCACCGTCTCCGGCAAGGTCAAGGGCGGCCTGACCGTCCTCGTCAACGGCATCCGCGCCTTCCTGCCCGGCTCGCTGCTGGACACCCGCCCGGTGAAGGACATGAGCCCGTTCGAGGGCAAGACCATGGAATTCAAGGTCATCAAGCTCGACCGCAAGCGCAACAACGTTGTGCTGTCGCGTCGTGCCGTGGTCGAAGCCTCCATGGGTGAAGAGCGCGCCAAGCTGCTCGAGACGCTGTCCGAAGGCGCCATCGTCAACGGCGTGGTCAAGAACATCACCGAATACGGTGCGTTCGTGGACCTGGGCGGCATCGACGGCCTGCTGCACATCACCGACATGGCCTGGCGCCGTGTCCGTCACCCGAGCGAAGTGGTGACGGTCGGCCAGGAACTGACGGCCAAGGTCCTGAAGTTCGACGCCGAGAAGAACCGCGTCTCGCTGGGCATCAAGCAGCTGGGCGACGACCCCTGGTTCGGTGTTGCCCGCCGCTACCCGACCGGCACGCGCCTGTTCGGCAAGGTCACGAACATCGCCGACTACGGCGCGTTCGTCGAGATCGAGCCGGGCATCGAAGGCCTGGTGCACGTGTCTGAGATGGACTGGACCAACAAGAACATCGCCCCCAGCAAGCTGGTCTCGCTGGGCGACGAAGTCGAAGTCATGGTCCTGGAAATCGACGAAGACAAGCGTCGCATCTCGCTGGGCATGAAGCAGTGCAAGGCCAACCCGTGGGAAGAGTTCGCCGAGAACGTCAAGCGCGGCGACAAGGTCAAGGGTCCGGTCAAGTCCATCACCGACTTCGGCGTGTTCGTGGGCCTGGCCCAGGGCATCGACGGTCTGGTGCACCTGTCCGACCTGTCTTGGGACGAGTCCGGCGAGACCGCCGTGCGCAACTTCAAGAAGGGCCAGGAAGTCGAAGCCGTCGTGCTGGCCGTGGACGTCGAGCGCGAGCGCATCTCGCTGGGCATCAAGCAGTTGGACAGCGATCCCTTCACCGCCTACACCACGATCAACGACCGTGGCGCCTCGGTGACCGGCAAGGTCAAGACCGTGGACCCGCGCGGCGCCGAGATCGAGCTGGCTGACGGCGTGATGGCCTATCTGCGCGCTTCGGAAATCTCCCGCGACCGCGTGGAAGACGCCCGCAACGTGCTGAAGGAAGGCGACGAAGTCACCGCCGTCATCGTCAACATCGACCGCAAGACCCGCAACATCCAGCTGTCGATCAAGGCCAAGGACAACGCCGACCAGCAGGAAGCCATGCAGCGCATCAGCCAGTCGAACGAGCGTGAGAACGCCGGTACGACCAGCCTGGGCGCCCTGCTGCGCGCCAAGCTGGACAACCAGGGCAACTAAGCCCTCGGTTGACGCCCGGCCTGCGTGCAGGCCGGGTATGCTCCCCACAGGCTCGCCGGCCTCTCGCCAGCGGGCCTGTTTCAATTACAAGATCGACCAAGCCGCTTTGCCATGACCCGCTCCGACCTCGTCGCCGTGCTCGCCGAACGATTTGGCCAATTGACCCAGCGCGACACCGAGTTCGCCGTCAAGACCATCCTCGACGCCATGAGCGACGCCCTGGCGCGCGGCCACCGCATCGAGATCCGCGGCTTCGGCAGCTTCTCCATCAGCCGTCGTCCGCCCCGCGTCGGCCGCAATCCGCGCAGTGGCGAGCAAGTCATGATTCCTGAAAAGCTGGCGCCCCACTTCAAGCCCGGCAAGGCCCTGCGCGAAGCGGTCGACAAGCATCTCCCCGTCACCGACGCCTGAGCCAGAATCCGGGGCCATGCGCACCCTCGTCTGGCTCCTGCGGGCCCTGCTCTTCTTCACGCTGTTCGCCTTCGCGCTGAACAACAGCCACGAGGCCGTCGTGCGCTGGTTCTTCGGCCATGAATGGCGCGCACCGCAAGTCATCATCGTGCTGCTGGCCTTCGGCTTCGGCGCCGCCTTCGGCGTGCTGGCCATGGTGCCCGCCTGGTGGCGCCATCGCCGCGCCGCCCAACGCGCCGAGCCCTTGCCCGGCGCCCTCACCCCGGCGCCCGATGCGCCTGCAACGCCCTTCGCGGCCCACCAAGATGGAGTTTGATCCGCGCTGGCTGCTGTTCGTACTGCCCGTCGTCTTCGTCCTCGGCTGGCTGGCCTCCAAGCTCGACTCCAAGCAGTGGAAGCTCGAACAGCGTGAGTCCCCCAAGGCCTACTTCAAGGGTCTGAACCTGTTGCTGAACGAGCAGCAGGACAAGGCCATCGACGCCTTCATCGAAGCCGTCCAGAACGACCCCGACACCTCAGAGCTGCACTTCGCCCTTGGCAGCTTGTTCCGCCGCCGCGGCGAGACCGAGCGCGCGGTGCGCGTGCACGAGCACCTGCTGCGCCGCGGCGATCTGCCCAAGGCCGACCGCGACCGCGCCCAGCACGAACTGGCGCAGGACTTCTTCAAAGCCGGCCTCTTCGACCGCGCCGAAGCCGCCTATGCCGAACTGCGCGGCACCGCTTTCGAGCGCGAGGCTCGGCTGGCCCTGCTGTCGCTGTATGAGCGCTCGCGCGACTGGGCCAAGGCCGCCGAAGTCGCCGAGGAGCTGGAAGCCGCCGGCACCGGCTCCTTTTCCGTCCGCATCTCGCACTACCTCTGCGAGCAGGCCCTCGTGGCGCAGTCGCAGGGCCATGCCGACCTCGTGCCCGCCCTGCTCGACCAGGCCCAGCGCCGCGCGCCCGAGTCGGCCCGTGCCTATGCGCTGCAGGGCCAGTTGCTGCTCAAGGCTGGTCAGCCTGAGGGCGCGATGGCGGCCTTCACGAAGCTGCTGGCGGCCAACCCGGCGGCCTTCAATCTCGTGGCCGCCGACTGCGCAGCCGCGGCCCAAAGCCTGGACCAGCCCGAGCGCGCCATCGCGCTGCTGACCGAGCAGTACCAGCGCGCGCCCAGCATGCACCTACTGCGCGCCCTGGCCATGCTGCAGCCCGGCCAACCCGACATCCAGCGCGGGCGCCTGGCCGCCCACCTGCGCGAACAACCCGCCCTCTCCGCTGCCACCGACCTGCTCAAGCTGAATGCCGCCGCGCTGCCTGCTGACGAAGCCGGCCCCATGGTGCAGACGCTGGAGAAAGCCGTGAAGCCCTTGCTGCGCTACCGCTGCGCCGCCTGCGGCTTCGAGGCTGCCCACTACTTCTGGCAATGCCCCGGCTGCCTCAACTGGGACACCTACCCGCCGCGCCATGTCGAAGAGTTGTAGCCCACCCCCTACCGGCTTCGCCGGCCCCTTCAAGGGGGCGCACCCGACGGCCCGGCAAAACCGGTTTCGTGGGTGCCGCGCGGGAATGCACTGCATAGGGCGGATTGCTTGAAATGAGAACCATCGTCTGCATGAAGTGGGGCACCAAGTACGGCCCCGAGTACGTCAATCGCCTCTACGCGATGGTGCGCCGGCACCTGCGGGGCGACTTCCAGTTCGTCTGCCTGACCGACCGCAGCGAGGGCATCAACCCCGCGGTGAAGTGCTTCCCCATCCCCGAGATGACGCTGCCCAACGGCGAGCCCGAGCGCGGCTGGAAGAAGCTCACCACCTTCAGCCCCGTCCTCGTCGATGAGTACGGTCTGAGCGGCACTGCCCTCTTCCTGGATCTGGACGTGGTCATCGTCGACGACATCACGCCCTTCTTCGAGGTGCCGGGCGAGTTCCTCGTCATCCACGACTGGAAGCGCCCCTGGCGCATCACCGGCAACTCCTCGGTCTACCGCTGGGAGCTGGGTGCCCACCAGGAGGTGCTCACCGAGTTCCTCGCCGACCAGGCCAAGGCCAAGGCCGAGTTCCGCAACGAGCAAGCCTTCCTGAGTGCCGTGCTGCACCGCCAAGGCAAGCTCAAGTATTGGAACGACGCCTGGTGCGCCAGCTACAAATACCACTGCATCCCCGCCTGGCCCACCAGCTACTGGCGTGATCCTTTCATCCCGCAAGGCGCGCGCATCCTGATCTTCCACGGCGTCATGAACCCGCCCGACGCGCTGGCCGGCCGCAGCAACGGCAACTGGCGGCACGCGCGGCCGGCACGCTGGATCGCCGATCACTGGCGCGAATGAACGTCGTCGTCCTTGGCCTTGTGGCCCTCATCGCCGGCCTCGTGCTGCGCGAGCTGGCCACCGTGCTGCGGGCCAGGGTGCCCACCCAGACGCGCGCCGTACTGGTGGGCGAGCAGGCACCGCCCTGCGAGCTGGACATCCCCAAGGTCATCTGGACCTACTGGCAGCCCGCCCCGGCCCCGGCCTTCATCCAGGCCTGCCTGGACAACTGGCGACGCTTCGCCCCCGACCACCAGCTGCGCTTGCTGGACCGCAGCAGCGTCGAGCAATGGCTGCCCGCACTGCGCCCCGACTTCGACGCCCTGCCCGCCTACCGCCAGGCCGACTGGCTGCGCGTTCAGCTGCTGGCCCGCCATGGCGGCATCTGGATGGACGCCTCCATGCTGCTGAGCCGCGACCTGGGCTGGCTGCACGAGACCCGCAAGCGCCGCGCGGCCGACTACGTCGGCTTCTACATCGACCGCTACACGACCCGCCCCGAGCTGCCCATCGTCGAGAACTGGCTGATGGCCTCTGTGCCCGGCGGCCGCTTTGCCACGGCCCTGGCCCAGGCCTTCGACCGGGCGCTGGACGAGGGCGCCGAGGCCGTGCTGCAACGTCTTCAGAACGAGGGCCGGCATGCCCGCGTCGTGCAGGCGCTGACCGAGGACTTCCAGCGCTATCTGCTGATGCATGTCGCCGCCAGCGACCTGCTGGACCGCGACCCGCAGGCCGCCCGCCTCGTACTTCTGCGCGCCGAAGACGGCCCCTTCGCCTGGCATGCCGGCGTGGGCTGGCGCAAACGCCATCTCTACGCGCGCCTGGCCCTGGTGCCCTGCCCGCGCGTGCTGCCGGCCGTGCTGAAGCTGCGCGGCGGCGACCGCGCCGTCGTCGAGCGCAACTGGCGACGCGGCTGGGTCTCGCCCTTCAGCGCCCTGCGCCATCTGCTCGACAGCAAGCCGTGAGCGCGGCACCCTGGCTCAGCCTGCTGTTCCCGATGTACCGGGTGGAACCATGGCTGCGGGCCTGCATCGAGTCCCTCAAGCCCCAGCTCGACGACGGCGTCGAGCTCGTCTTCGTCGATGACGCTTCGCCCGACGGCTCGGCCGCCCTCGTCGAGCGGTTGCTGCCCCAGGCGCGCCTGATCCGCCTGCCAGTCAACGGCGGCGTCAGCGCCGCGCGCAACCGGCTGCTGGACGAAGCCCACGGCAACTACCTGTGGTTCATCGACCCCGACGACCTCGTCGAGCCCGGCGTCATCCCGCGGCTGAAGGCTCTGATCGAGCAGCGCCGGCCCGACCTGCTGAGCTGCGACTTCCGTGTCTTCGACGATGGCCCCTCGACCGAATCCATCAAACCGCGCCACCGCCATATCGGCAGCTTCGAAGGGCCCTCCGGCGTACTGATGGCAGACGTCGACCAGCGCCTGCGCGGCTTCTTCGTGCATGGCCAGTTCCACCCTTGGAGCAAGATCGTTCGCCGGGCCTGCTGGCCGAGCAAGCTGCGCTTTCCCGAGGACCGCGTCTTCGAGGACATGGCCGTCTACCCGCGCCTGCTGTTGCACACGCCGCGGCATCTGCACGTGGCCGAGGTCTGGATCGCCTACCGCCAGCGCGGCGGCAGCCTGCTGTCCACCCTGGACGTCAGGCGCTTGGATGACTGGACCTGGGCCCTGGCCGGCCTGGCCGCCGAGCTGCCGCCGTTGAGCGACGACACCCGCTTCGAGATCGCCCACTTCTGCGCTCGCACGCTGCTGCGCGCGCGGCGGCGCCGGCTGCAGCTGGGGGGCGAGGCCCTGGCCGGCCTGGCCACCGACGCCGAGCGCTTCGAGCGCAGCTCGCCACTGGGCCGGCGCGAGCTGCTGGCCGCCTACTTCAAGCGCGGCCGCTGGCTGCGTGGCCTGCAGTGGTGGCGCAGCGCGTGATCAGCGCCTCGTAGCGCTCCCGCATCAGCGCCAGGCCGTGCTCGGCCAGCGCCCGCTCGCGCGCCGCGGCACCCAGCCGGACGGCCAGCGCGGGGTCGCGCAGCAGCCGGGCGACGGCCTCCGCCAGCGCCGGCGCATCACCCTCAGGCACCAGCAGTCCGGTCACGCCGTCCTCGACGACGCCGCTCACGCCGATGACGTCGGAGGCGACACAGGCACAGCCGGCCGCCATGGCCTCCACCAGCGCCAGCGGCATGCCTTCGTAATGCGTGGCCAGCACATAGATTGCCTGGGACCGCAGCAGCCCCGGCATGTCGGTGTGGTGGCCGAGGAAGGCGATCTGACCGCCCAGCCCCAGTCTCGCCACCCTGGCCTTCATGCGCGCCAGCAGCGGTCCGGTGCCGGCCAACTGCAGCCGCGGCCGCAGGCCCTGCGCGGCCAGGCACGCCATCGCATCGATCAGCGTCGCGTGGTCCTTCTGCCGCGCGAACCGGGCCGACATGACGAGACCGGCCTCGCGCTCGGCCGGCGCCGCCGCGAAGCGCGCCAGGTCGATGCCGTTCGGGATGGCCAGCGTCTTGTCCGCCGGCAGGCCCTGGGCCAGCAGACTCTGGCACACGCCTTCACTGACGCCCACCAGGGCCGCGCTGCTCTCGGCAAGGCGCCGGCTCTCGCGCAGGCTCCAGGGCATGTAGCGCTCGCGCGAGTTGTGCTCGACCTGGATCAGGACCGGCACGCCCGCGTCCAGCCCGGCCTGGCGGCCGATCAGATGCTCCGGAAAGCCATGGGCTAGCAGCGCCGCCGGCCGGATTTCGGCCAGCAGGCGGGCCAGCTCGATCTGCGTGCGCCGGTGCACCCAGTGCGCGGGCACGAGCAGCACTCGAAGGCCCTGGGTGCGCAGGGCCTCGACGCGCTCCATCGGCGTGTGCGGCTTCAGGCGCAGGATGAGGATGGGCTCGAAGGGCCCGCTCTGCAGCGCCGACAGGCAGAGGTCCACGGCGACCTGGGTGGCGCCGGAGAAGCCCCCGGTCACGAAATGAACGACTTTCGGGCGCTCGCGCAGGGAGTGGTCGTTCGGCATCGGCGCGCAGTGTAGGCGCGACAATCGCGCCCCATGTCTCTCGACACCAACGCCTCCGTGGCCCGCCGCCTGGGCCAGTTCGTCTACCCCCACCGCTGGGGCGCCCTGCTCACCGTGCTGGCCTACATCGGTGCCGCGGCCACCGAGCCCATGATCCCCAAGCTGATCGGCTACGCCTTCGGCGAGGGCTTCGCCAAGGATGCCTTCCCGCTCTGGATGATCCCGGTCGTGCTGATCGGCCTTTACCTGATGCGCGGCGTATTCGGCTTCGCGGGCCAGTACCTCTTCAACTGGACCGTCACGCGCAGCGTGATGGACTTCCGCGCCGCCCTCGTCAACGCGCTGCTGCGGCTGGACGCCCAGATCTACACCAGGATGCAGCCCGGCACGGCGGTCAGCAAGGTGGTCAACGACCCGCAGCAGATCCTGCAGCTCGTCGGCGACGTCGGCATGAGCGTGCTGCGCGACGGCCTGCCGGCCGTGGCCATGCTGGCCTATCTGTTCTACCTGAACTGGCAGCTGACCCTGCTGAGCCTCGTCGTCACGCCGCTGATGGCCTTCATCATGAAGAAGGTCAACCAGCGCATGCGGTTGATGGCCACGCGCAGCTACGACGCGCAGCTGCTGCTGGTCAACAAGGTCGACGACCTGGCGCGCGCCTGGCGCGTCGTGCGTCAGTTCGGCGCCGAGGCCCACGAGCGCGAGCGCTTCGCCGACGTGGCCCACGAGGTACGCCGCAACAACCTCAAGACAGCCACCGCCGGCGCGCTGGCCCAGCCGCTGTCGCAACTGGTGGCGGCCGTGGGCCTGTCCTTCATCATCTGCGTGACGCTGTGGCAGGCACGCGCCCAGGGCACCGGCGTGCAGGCCTTTGCCGAGTTCGTCACCGCCCTGCTGCTGCTGACCTCGCGGCTGCGCCACCTGTCCGACCTGGCCGCGCCGCTGACCCGCGCGACCGTCATCGCCAAGGGCTGCTTCGAGCTGATGGACGCCCCCAAGGAGGTCGACGGCGGCACGCGCGAGCTGCCAGCCCACGCCCAGGGCGAGCTCGTCATGCAGGACGTGCGCCTGACCTACCCCGGTGCCGGCCAGCCGGCACTCGACGGGCTGAGCCTCGCCTTCCCGGCCGGCAGGACGACTGCCCTGGTTGGCGCCTCGGGCGCGGGCAAGAGTTCCATCATCCATCTGCTGCTTGGCTTCGGGCGGCCCGATGCCGGCCGCATCCTGCTCGACGGCACCGACATCGAGACGCTGACGCGCCTCTCCCTGCGCCGCCAGTTCGCCGTCGTGTCCCAGGACATCGTGCTGTTCGACGACTCGGTCGCCAACAACATCGCCTACGCCCAGCCACGCGACGAGGCTCGCCTGGAAGCGGCCCTGCGGGCCGCCCACCTGTGGGACTTCGTGCAGACGCTGCCCGAGGGCGTGGAGACGGCGGTCGGCGCCAACGGCAGCAAGCTCTCCGGCGGCCAGCGCCAGCGCCTGGCCATCGCGCGGGCCCTCTACAAGGACGCGCCGATCTGGATCTTCGACGAGGCCACCTCGGCCCTCGACACCGAGAGCGAACGCGCCGTGCAGCAGGCGCTCAGCCAATGGTCGGGCCGCAAGACGCTGATCGTCATCGCCCACCGCCTGTCCACCATCCGCGATGCCGACGCCATCCATGTGCTCGGTGCCGGCAAGCTGGTCGAGACTGGCACGCATGCCGAGCTGATCGCCCGCGATGGCGCCTACGCAGCCATGGTGCGGGCCCAGGCGGGCGAAACGTGAGCCCCTCGCACATTCGCCGCCGGGCGCTGCTGCTTTGGGTGGCGGCGCCTGAGCTGGCCCAGGCCGAGGTCGAAGCCAATGCCGCGACGCATGCCGAGCTGGAGTCCATGCCCGGCCTCGGCCCGGTCCTCGTGCAGCGCCTGCCTACCGCGCGGCCCTTCGAGGACTGGTACGACCTGATGCACCGTGTGCCCGGCATCAAGGCCGCCGCGGCCCGCAGGCTGTCGGCCGCCGGCCTGCGCGTCGCCGGCCAGCCCTTCTCAGCAGCCGGCCGCGAACCCGGCTGAGCGGCTCCTGCGCAGCAGCGCGGGGTCGAGCTGCGGCGCCCGCGCCGGCCAGCCGAAGAAGCGCTGCACCTCGGCCCGCTTGGCCAGCGTGTCGCTCATGCCGAGGTTGATCAGCTCCCCGATGAAGCTGGGCTCGAACAATAGATAGCTGACCAGGGCCGAGCCGCTCATGGCCTTGCCCTTGCCGCTGACGCCGAAGGCCCTCAGCATGGCCCGCACCGAGGGCGGCAGGCTGGCCTGGTGCTCGCTGGCCAGATCGTCCAGGCGGCGACTGGGCGCGATGACGAGCAGTTCGATGGGCCGCAGCGCCGTGGCCGTGCGCGCCTCGCGGGGCAGCAGGGCCAGCGTGCGGTTGATGCGGCGCAGGCGCTCGACGTCCACGGACAGCGCGTCCAGGAAGATGTTGGACAGCGCGTGGCCGGCGATCTGCGCCATGCTGGGGTGCTCGTCGGTCACGCCGACGCGCCGGCCCTCGGGCTCCTTCATGCGGCCCGCGCCGATGACGAGGATGCGCTCGGACCCCAGGTGCACGGCCGGCGAGATCGGCGCGCTCTGCCGCATCGAACCATCCCCGAACCACTCCGGCATGCCCTCCAGGTCCAGCAGCTCGGCCGGGAAGATGAAAGGGATGGCCGAGGACGCCATCAGATGGCTTAGCGTCAGCCGCGCCTGCACGGCCATGCGCTGCTCGCGCAGCCAGGGCACGACGTGGTGGTGGGTCTGGAAGAAGGTGACGTGCTGGCCCGAGGTGTAGCTGGAGCCGGTCAGCGCCAGCGCGCGCAGATGGCCGCCGTCCAGCATGGCCTCGATGCGGTCCATGCTCAGGTAGCGGCCCAGCAGTTCGCGCAGCGGCTTGTTGTCCAGCAGGCTGCGCGGGCGGCTGCGCGTCCAGCGCGCGATGGCCCAGCCCAGGCTCAGCATGGACAGCCAGCGCGCGCCGCTCTTGACCGCCTCGAAGGCGTCGGCGCGGTAGATGCTCTCGACGTGCAGGCCCTGCCAGAGATGCAGCAGGCCATCGACGGCGCCGTCGAAGTCGTCGGCATGGCAGGCCAGCGTCGACGCATTGATGGCACCGGCCGAGGTGCCGCTGATGACGGGAAAGGGGTTATGCCGGGTCTGGCCGGCGTCACGCCGCAGCTGGGCGATGGCCGCGAGCACGCCCACCTGGTAGGCCGCACGCGCGCCTCCACCGGTCAGGATCAGTCCCGTGACCGGCGGCGAACGGACGAATCCGCCTGACTGGGCAGAGGGCTTGGGCACGGCATGCAGCATCGGCGAAATCATCGCCGATGCTGGGGCTCATCCAGCTTCGTAAATGACCTCAGCCGCCGTGCCCAATTTGGCCAATGCCTCGTCGGCCGGCCAGAAGCGGCTGGCCTCGCCCAGTTCGACCAGCCAGCGCGCCCCCACCTTGTCGCCCTCGGGCTCGGCCTTGACGGACACCCGCACCGGCAGACCCAGCCTGCGCGTGCCGCCCTCTTCCGTCTCCACGTCGCGCGGCGGAAAGCGCTCCACCAGTTCCTTGACGAGCCCGGCCGCACCGGCATTGCCCAGCAGCAGGTGGCGGCCGAAGCGCGCCCGTGCGGCGGCAAGGCTCCACACCGCCTGCACATTCATACGCAGGCCGCCGGAGAAGCGGTCGTTCTGCACCTTGCCGCTGGCGATGATGAGTTCGTCCTCGGCCAGCAGCTCTTTGTTGGCGTTGAGCAGCTCCTCGTTGGCCACGGCCTCGATGGCATCGCTCTTGTCGTCGATCTTGAAGATGGCGACGCGGCCGCGCTGGCCGTTGATGACGCGCATGCCGCTGACGATGCCGGCCACCAGCACCGGCTCGCGGCTGTCCTGCAGGTCGGCGATCTGGCGCTTGACGATGCGGCGCACCTCGGTGCCGCTCTGGTCGAAGAGGTGGCCCGACAGGTAGTAGCCGATGGCCGTCTTCTCCAGCGACAGCCGCTCCTTGATGCTCCATTGCGGCGCGTCGACAAGGTCGGGCTCAGCGGTGCTGGAAGCATGCGAGTCGCCGAAGTCGAACAGCCCGCCTTGGTCGGCATTGGCCTCGGTCGTCTCGGCATGGGTGTAGCCGCGGGCCACGCTGGCCAGCAGCTTGGAGCGCTCGGGGTTGATGCTATCGAAGGCGCCCGCCTTGATCAGCGCTTCCACCACGCGCTTGTTGACCGACTTGCGGTCCACGCGCAGGCAGAAGTCGTAGAAGCTCAGGAAGGGGCCGCCGGCCTCGCGGGCCGCGATGATGGCCTCGATGGCGCCGCGGCCGGTGCCCTTGATGGCGCCCAGGCCATAGTTCACCAGCCGGTTGGACAGCGGCTCGAAGCGGTATTGCCCCTTGTTGACGCAGGGCGGCTGGAACTCGATGCCGAAGATCTTGGCGTCGTTGAGCAACACCTTGAGCTTGTCGGTGTCGTCCATTTCGATGGTCATGTTCGCGGCGTAGAACTCGGCCGTGTAGTGCGTCTTCAGCCAGGCCGTGTGATAGCTCAGCAAGGCATAGGCGGCGGCGTGCGACTTGTTGAAGCCGTAGCCCGCGAACTTCTCCATCAGGTCGAAGACCTCATCGGCCTTGGCCTGGTCGATCCCCTTCTCCGCGGCTCCCTTGCGGAAGATCTCGCGGTGCATGGCCATCTCCTCGGCCTTCTTCTTGCCCATGGCGCGGCGCAGCATGTCGGCACCACCGAGGCTGTAGCCGCCCAGCACCTGGGCCGCCTGCATCACCTGCTCCTGGTAGACGAAGACGCCGTAGGTCTCCTCCAGCACCTGACCCAGCAGCGGGTGCGGGTACTCGATGGTCTCCTTGCCATGCTTGCGCGCCACGAAGGACGGGATCAGGTCCATCGGCCCCGGGCGGTAGAGCGACACCAGCGCGATGAGATCCTCGAAGCGCGAGGGCTTGGCGTCCTTCAGCAGGCGCTGCATGCCGGGCGATTCGAACTGGAACACGCTCTCCGAATAGCCCTTGCCGAAGAGGTCGAACACCTTCTTGTCGACGAGCGGCACATTGGCCCAGTCGAAGTCCTTGCGGTCGGCGTGGCGGGCGACGATGAAGTCCTTGGCCAGCTCCAGGATGGTCAGCGTCGCCAGGCCCAGAAAGTCGAACTTGACCAGGCCGATGGCCTCCACGTCGTCCTTGTCGTACTGGCTCACCGCCGAGGTCGAGCCGGGCTGCTGGTACTGCGGGCAGAAGTCGGTGATCTTGCCGGGTGCGATCAGCACGCCGCCGGCGTGCATGCCGATGGAGCGCACCGTGCCCTCGACGCGCGCCGCCATCTCCAGCAGGCCGGCCACTTCCTCGTCCGACTTCTCGCGTTCCTCGATCTCCGGCGACTCGTGGCGGGCATAGACCATCTTGGCCTTGTCGGGGTCGAAGTTGGGCGGCAGCTTGGCCAGCGTGACCGTCTTGCCAGGCGGCGCGGGAACGAGCTTGGCGATGGAGTCCACATGGCCGAAGCCCATGCCCAGCACGCGGCCGATGTCGCGCAGCGCGCCCTTGGCGGCCATGGTGCCGAAGGTCGCGATCTGGCTGACCGCCGGGCGGCCATACTTGTCCTTCACGTAGTCGATGACGCGGTCGCGATTGCCCTGGCAGAAGTCGATGTCGAAGTCGGGCATCGAGACGCGCTCGGGATTCAGGAAGCGCTCGAACAGCAGGTTGTAGCGCAGCGGGTCCAGGTCCGTGATCAGCAGCGCGTAGGCGACGAGGGAGCCCGCGCCCGATCCCCGGCCCGGGCCCACCGGGCAGCCGTTTTCCTTGGCCCAGCGGATGAAGTCCGAAACGATGAGGAAGTAGCCCGGGAAGCCCATCTTGATGATGGTGTTGAGCTCGAACTCCAGGCGTTCCACGTAGCGGGGGCGCTCCTTCTCGCGTTCCGCCTCGTTGGGAAAGAGATGCACCAGCCGGCCCTTGAGCCCTTCGTGGCTCAGCTCGCGGAAGTACTGGTCCATCGGCATGGGCGTGCCATCGTCCAGCAGCGGCGTCGGGAAGTTGGGCAGCTGCGGCTTGCCCAGCACCAGGGTCAGCGAGCAGCGCCGCGCAATCTCCGTCGTGTTCTCGATGGCACTGGGCACGTCCTTGAACAGCTCGCGCATCTGCGCCTGGGTCTTGAAGTGCTGGCTCGGCAGGAAGCGCTTGATGCGCTTGGGGTTGGCCAGGGTCTCCCCCTCGGCCACGCAGACGCGCGCCTCGTGGGCCTCGAAGTCGTCTTCGCCGAGGAACTGGATGGGATGGGTCGCGACGACCGGCAGCCCCAGTTCCGCCGCCAGCGGCACGCTGGCCTGCACCAGCGCCTCCTGGCCGGGCAGGCCGGCGCGCTGCAGCTCGATGTAGAAGCGGCCGGGGAAGATCGCTGCCAGCTTCAGCGCCCATTCGGTCGCCCGCACCTTGTCGCCCTGCATCAGCGCCTGCCCCAGGCCACCATGCTGGGCGCCGGACAGGCAGATCAGCCCGCCGCCCAGTTCCTGCAGCCATTCCAGCTTCAAGCAGGCCTGGTTGCGCTGCACGTTGTCGATCCACGCGCGCGACAGCAGCTCGGAGATGTTCAGATAGCCCTGCTTGTCCTGCACGAGCAGCAGCAGGCGGGTGGGCGGCTTGTCGGTGGCGTCGCTCTCGAGCCAGCAGTCGGCGCCGAGGATGGGCTGCACGCCCTTTTTGCGCATCGCGCTGTAGAACTTGATGCCGCCAAACAGGTTGGCCAGGTCCGTGATGGCCGCCGCCACCTGCCCATCCTTGGCCGCGGCGTCGGCGGCGTCATCGGTCCTCAAGGTGCCATCCACCACCGAGAACTCGGTGTGCATGCGCAGGTGGACGAAGGGCAGGTCTTGGGAGTTCAGAACAGCGGTCTCGGGCATCCCGGCATTGTAGGAAGCCGTCACCTCTTGACTGCAGATGCCGCCGACGGAAGGCGGCCCTGGAATCAGCCGAAGGAGATGGACGCCAGCACGACTTGATTGCCGCCACGGCGCTGGGCTTCATGCACCGCGGCCTCGCTGGCGGCCATCAGCTCGTCCTGGCGCGAGGCCGTGTGCGGGAAGCTGGACACGCCCATCGAGATCGACAGGCCGAGATCCTGGCCATTGAGGACGACGATCTGCGCCGCGCACTGCCGACGCAACTGCTCCATGCGCGCATGCGCCGTGGCCAGACCCACACCGGACAGCAGCACGGCAAAACGCTGCGCACCGATGCGGCAGGCCGAGTCCATGGCCCGCGTGTTGGCGCGCAGCATGCGGCCAATGCCTTCGAGCAGGCGCTGCTGGGCGTCATCGCCCAGCCCGGCAATGGCCGCCGACGCGTCCAGCGCGATGACGACGAGGGCGAACTCGCGGTGCTCGCGCGAGGAGAGGTCGATTTCGCGCAGCAGCTGGTCGTCGAACTGCGCACGCATGTAAAGGCCCGAGACCTCGTCGCGGCCCGAGCCCTGCTGCAGTTCACGGCGGATCTGCTCGATGGAGGACTGCTGCTGCTCGATCTGCGCCAGAGCCCGCTGCAGATGGGCCTCGCGATGGCGCTCCTCGGTACGCTCGTGCCAGACCGAGAGCAGGAAATCGGGCCCGACGGCCAGCCGCGTGACGCTGAACTCGCGCCGCCGGCCATTGATCTCCAGCTTGTGTTCGCTGACGACGGGGAACCGCTGGGCCATGACCGTCTGCTCGACGCGGCGCAGGGCCGTCGTCTCGTCAGGCTTGAGCAGTTCGGCGTCGGTATGCCCGACGACGGCCTCGCGCTCGAACATCTGGGCCAGACCGGTGCTCGCAAACACGTAGCGGCCCGTGGCGACCGCCTTGATCGCCGCCTGGCTGCCCAGCGGCTCGATCAAGGCCACCAGCCCTGCCAGCGCCTCGCCGCCGAGTTCGGCATGCCCGGCCAGCCAATGCGCCAGACTGCCGGGTGGCGGCTCCATCGCGGTCTGGTCGGCGGTCATGTCCATGAAATCGTTTTGATGCGATGGTGCGCCCGCGGCGGAAAGCCGCAATGCGCCAAGGGTGTCGGGGGAATGTAGTGGGGCAAAAGCGCCAGCAGCAAGGCCGAACTACCCCATGAATCGGGCCTCCCCCCTAGAAGGCCCTTTTGCTACCTGTCTTGGATCCTAACGAGTTTCGATGCCTCCACCCGCGACAATGCCGCCCCATTCACGGGAGGCGTATGCAGGGATTCGATGCGGTGGTGGTGGGCGCGGGGGCGGCAGGCCTGTTCTGCGCGGGCCGCGCCGGCCAGCGCGGGCTCAAGGTGCTGCTGATCGACCACGCGCCCAAGCTGGCCGAAAAAATTCGTATCTCGGGAGGGGGGCGGTGCAATTTCACGAACCGTGAGGCCGGGCCGGCCAACTTCCTGTCCGAGAACCCGGCCTTCTGCCGCTCGGCGCTGGCGCGCTACACGCCGCAGGACTTCATCAAGCTGGTTCAGAGCCACGGCATCGCCTTCCACGAGAAGCACAAGGGCCAGCTGTTCTGCGACGACTCCGCCGAGCAGATCATCCAGATGCTGCTCAAGGAGTGCGAGGCCGGCGGCGTGACGCGCTGGCAGCCCTGCACGGTGGCCGACGTGCGCCGGCTGCCGGAAGGCGGCTTCGAGCTGGACACCAGTCAGGGGGCGGTACGTACGCCGCGTGTCGTTGTCGCGACCGGCGGCCTGCCGGTGCCCAAGATCGGCGCCAGCGACTGGGGGCTGCGGCTGGCTCAGCGCTTCGGGCACGCCATCGTCGAGCCCCGCCCGGCCCTGGTGCCGCTGACCTTCGACGCCGACGCCTGGGCGCCCTTCGCCGCACTGGCGGGCCTGTCGCTGCCGGTGGAGGTGGCCTGCGGCGCCGGCAGGGCGCGCGGGCGCTTCCTGGAGGATCTGCTCTTCACCCACCGCGGCTTGAGCGGCCCGGCCATCCTGCAGATCTCCAGCTACCGCACGGCCAGCGACCAGCCGCTGCAGATCAACCTGGCACCCGAGCTGAAGCTGGACCGTGAACTGGTCGAGGCCAAAGCCACCTCGCGCCGCCAGCTCGGCAACGAACTGGCCGCCCGCCTGCCGCAGCGCCTGGCCACCGTCTGGCTGGAACGGGCCGGGCTGGACGCCGCCAAACCCCTGGCCGAGTGCCGCGACGCCGATTTGCAGCGCCTGGGCCGCAGCATCCACGACTGGCAGCTGATGCCCACAGGGGATGAGGGCTGGCGCAAGGCCGAAGTCATGCGCGGCGGCGTTTCCACCCGCGATCTGAGCTCCCAGACGCTGGAGAGCAGGCAGGTGCCGGGCCTGTATTTCATCGGCGAAGTCGTCGACGTGACGGGCTGGCTGGGCGGCTACAACTTCCAGTGGGCCTGGGCCAGCGCGGCCGCCTGCGCCGAGGCCCTGGCGGCCGCCTCAGCACCTGCCTGAGCAAATCTTGGCAAGTCCTTGATTTCCCGGCTACAATCCTCGGCTTTGCTGGCAAACCCGCGCGTCGATTCGCTATGCCTTTCAAGGCGACGCAGTAATCCGGAACCTGCTGCTGACCCTCAGCCGCGAACACCGAGCGCAATCTGAAGGAAATACATGACCACCATCCGCGTCAAGGAAAACGAGCCGTTCGACGTCGCCCTGCGTCGCTTCAAGCGCACCATCGAAAAGCTGGGCCTGCTGACCGACCTGCGCGCCCGCGAGTTCTACGAGAAGCCCACTGCCGAGCGCAAGCGCAAGAAGGCTGCCGCCGTCAAGCGCCACTACAAGCGCGTGCGCAGCATGCAGCTGCCCAAGAAGCTGTACTGATCGTCTCTGACGCGACCCGGAGCCTGTTTTCAACGCAGCTCCGGTGAACTCCGAAACCCGCCACAGGACGCTGTCGCGGGTTTTTGTATTTTGAACCGGACCTCCCCATGAGCCTGAAAGACCGCATCACCGAAGACATGAAGGCCGCGATGCGCGCCAAGGAAAGCGACCGCCTGCTGACCATCCGGGGCCTGCTGGCCGCCGTCAAGCAGAAGGAAGTGGACGAGCGGATCGTCGTGGACGACGCCGCCTTGGTCGCCATCGTCGACAAGCTGATCAAGCAGCGCAAGGACTCCATCGGCCAGTTCGCCGCCGCCGGCCGGGACGATCTCGTCGCCAAGGAAACCGCCGAGCTGGCCGTGCTGCAGGTTTACCTGCCCGAGCGCCTGTCGGCCGAGGCCGTGGCCGAGAAGGTCGCCGCCATCGTGGCCGAGCTGGGCGCCAGTGGCCCCGGCGACATGGGCAAGGTCATGGCTGCCGCCAAGGCCGCGCTGGGCAATAGCGCCGAGATGAGCACAGTGTCCGCCGCGGTCAAGGCCGCACTGGCCAAGTGAGGAGCACGCGATGAGCCTTCCCCTGCAAGCCCTGACGCCCGACGTCTGCGTCGCGCCGCAGCTGACGCCCGAAGCCATGGCCGAGGCCGCAGCCGCGGGCTTCAAGAGCGTCGTCAACAACCGGCCCGACTTCGAGCACGGCCCCGATCAGCCGACATCGGCGGCCATCGAGGAGGCCGCCAAGGCAGCCGGGCTGGAGTACCGCCACCTGCCGGTGGCCGGCGGCTACCAGTCGCCCGAGGAGATCGCCGCCTTCGCGGATCTGCTGGCCGAGCTGCCGCGACCGCTGCTGGCCTTCTGCCGCTCGGGCGCCCGCTCGACGCGCCTGTTCATCCAGGCGCAGCAGCTGGGCTAATGGCCTAGATAGGCGGCCTGCACGCGCGGGTCGCCCAGCAGTTCGGCCCCGCTGCCCTGCAGCACGATGCGGCCGTTCTCCAGCACGTAGGCGCGCTGCGCCAGCTTGAGCGCCTGCTTCACGTTCTGCTCGACGAGGAAGATGGTCAGCCCCTCGGCGTTGATGGTCTTCAGCGTGCGGAAGATGTCCTGCACGATGATGGGCGCCAGGCCCATGGACGGCTCGTCCAGCAACAGCAGGCGCGGCTTGGCCATCAGCGCGCGGCCGATGGCCAGCATCTGCTGCTCGCCGCCCGACAGGCTGCCGGCCATCTGCGTGGCGCGCTCGGCCAAACGGGGGAACAGGCTGTAGACATGGTCGATGTCGCGCGCCCGTGCGGCGGCGCCGTCGCGGCGCGTGTAGGCGCCAAGCTCCAGGTTCTCGCGCACGGTCAGCGTCGTCAGCGTCGCCCGGCCCTCGGCGACCTGCACGAGGCCGCTGCCGACGATGCGGTGCGGTGCCGTTGCAGAAATATCCTGGCCATCGAACAGCACCTGGCCGGCCGCCTTCTTCACAAGGCCTGACAGCGCCATCAGCGTCGTCGACTTGCCAGCCCCGTTGGCGCCGACCAGCGTCGTGATCTCGCCCGCCGCCAGGTCGAAGTCGATGCCCCGCAGCGCCTCCACATGGCCGTAGTTGACCGCCAGGCCGCGCACGCTCAGCAAGCTCATGCCGCCACCTCTTCATCGTCGCGGCCCAGGTAGGCCTCGATGACCTGCGGGTCGTTGCGCACAGCGTCCGGCCCGCCCTCCGCAATGATGCGGCCGAAGTTCAGCACGGCGATGCGCTCGCACAGCCCCATCACGAAGCGCATGTCGTGTTCGATCATGAAGATGGTGTAGCCGCGCGCCTGAATGTTGCGGATCTCATCCATCAGCTCGGTCTTCTCGGCGCCGTTCATGCCGGCGACCGGCTCGTCAAGCAGCAGCAGCTTCGGCTCGGTGGCCAGCGCCCGAGCCAGTTCGAGCTTGCGCTGCTCGCCATAGCTGAGGTTGTCCGCGATGTCGTCGGCCTTGTGATCCAGCTTCATCCAGGACAGCAGCTCGCGCGCCCGCTCACGTGCAGCACGCTCAGCGGCGCGGAACGACGGCAGGCGCAGCAGCAGGCCGGCCGGCCCGTAGCCCAGGCGGCCGTGCATGCCGACGATGACGTTCTCCAGCAGCGTCATCTCCTTGAACACGCGGATGTTCTGGAAGGTACGCGCGATGCCGCCCGTGGTGATCTGGTGCGGCTTGCGGCCGACCAGGCTCACACCGTTGAACAGGATGTCGCCCGAGGTGGGCGGCAGCAGGCCGGTGATGAGATTGACCACGGTGGTCTTGCCCGCGCCGTTGGGGCCGATCAGCCCGAAGATGCCGCCCTGCGGCACGTCGAAGCTGACGTCCTGAAGCACTTTGAGGCCACCAAAGTGGCGGGACACGGATCGCAACTTCAGCATCTCAGCGCCCCCGGCCCAGCAGGGCACGCACGCGCGCCGGGTCCCAAAGCCCGCGGGGCAGGAACAGCACGATCACGACGAGGATCAACCCGTTCACCACATTGCGGAAGTCCGCCAGGCTGCGCAGCAGCTCGGGCAGCAGCGTCAGGATGACCGCGCCGGAGATCGGCCCCATCAGGCCGTTGATGCCGCCCAGGATGGTCATGGTCAAGATCTCGACACCGCGGTCGAAGCCGTATTCGTTCGGACCGATGAAGAAGGTCAGGTGAGCATTGAGCGCCCCGGCCAGCCCAGCCAGCATGGCGCCCAGCAAGAAGGCCAGCATCTTGTGGGCGTTGACGTCGATCCCCATCAGGCCGGCCGCGGTCTCGTCGAGCTTGATGGCCTCGAAGGCGCGGCCCACCTTGGAGCGGCGCAGCAGTGCCAGCACCACGCAGGCCAGCGCCAGCGCCAGCGCCACATGCCACCACTGCGTCAGCGGCGGGATGCCGTTCAGCCCCAACGCGCCGCCGGTCCAGTCCTCGGTGTTGAGCACGAAGATGCGCACCACCTCGCCGAAGGCCAGCGTCGCCATCGCGAGGTAGACGCCCGACAGCCGCAGCGTCGGCCCGCCGATCACGAAGGCCACGACAGCGGGTGCGGCCATGCCGCCGGCCAGCGCGACCGGGAACGGCGCGCCAGCATTCATCGTCAGCAGCGACGCGGCGTATGCGCCAATGCCCATGAAGGCCGCATTGGCCATGGCCAGCATGCCGCAGGACAGGGTCAGGTAGATGGACAGGGCCAGCAGCGAGTTGGTGCCCAGCGTCAGCACCAGGTTGCTGTAGACCGCCCAGAAACTGTCGAAGCTCTCAAGCATGACGGTCAGACCTTGCGTTCATTCACGGTGCCGAACAGGCCCTTGGGCCGCAGCAGCAACACGGCGAACAGCAGGCCAAAAGCGACCGCGTCACGCATCGTGGAGCCGATGTAGGCCACCGACAGCACCTCGGCAAAACCCAGGAACAGCCCCGCCAGCATCGCGCCGCGGATGTCGCCCATGCCGCCCAGGATGATGACGGCGATGCCTTTGTGCAGGATGGGCTGCCCCATCAGCGGGAACAGCGCGTTGGAGTACAGGCCGATCAGCACGCCCGCCACGCCGCCAAGACCCGCGGCGAAGAAGCTCGTCAGCATGAACAGGCCGCCCACGTTGATGCCCAGCAGCGCCGCCGCCTTGGGGCTTTCGGCGATCGCGCGCAGTGCACGGCCCAGTTGCGTGCCGCGCAGCACCAGCAGCAGCACGGCCATCAGGCCGAAGGACAGCGCGATGATGCCCAGCTCCAGCACGGTCACGTGCAGGCCGGCGATGGTCAATGTCTGCTGTGGCAGCACCTCGGCGGGGAAGCGTAGGTTCTCGGCACCGAAGATGCCCTGGGCCAGGCTGTTCAGCGCGATGGCCAGGCCGATGGTGGCAATCATCGGGATCAGGTGCGGTGCGTTGCGCGCCCGCAGCGGGCGCAGCACGAGCAGGTCGATGATCAGGCCCAGCAGGCCGGACGCCACGAAGGCCACCGCCAGCGCGCCGGCCAGCGGCAGGTTCAGCTTCGTCACCGCCTGCAGCGCCGCGTAGGCGCCCAGCATGAAGACGGCGCCGTGGGACAGGTTGACGACGCCCAGCACGCCGAAGACCAGCGTGAAGCCGAGCGCAAACAGCGCATAGACGCTGCCGAGCGAGAGGGCATTGAAGAGCTGCTGTTCGAGCACGGGGTTGGCTGGTGAAAAAAGACGAGGCCCGCGGTGAAAGGCCGCGGGCCACTGCGGCTGGGCGCGTTTACTTCTCGATCGCGTAGCGGCCGTTCTTGGTCACGCTGACGATGGCCGTCTGGCTGGCGTCATAGCCGGCCGGGTTGCCGGCCTTGTCCAGCGCGCGGCGGAAGGTGAAGCCGCCGGTGGCGCCGGTCCACTTCACGTCGGGCAGCGCGTTGCGCAGCGCGGCGCGGTCCTTGGCGAGATCGCCGCTGAACTTGACCTTCTTCAGCGCCTGGGCGGTGATGTACATCGCGTCATAGGCCTGGGCCGCGAACTGGTCGGGCGCCGACTTGTGCTTCTGCGTGTAGGCGACGATGAAGGCGCCGTTCTCCTTGGTCTGGTTCTCGATGGACCAGGGGCTGCCGATCCACAGGCCGTCGGACGCGCCCTTGGCGAGCTCGAACACCTTGACCGAGTTCATGCCGTTGCCGCCGATGACCGGCACGTTCAGGCCCAGCTGGCGGGCCTGCACCATGACGGGCGCGCCCTCGGCGATCAGCGCCGACAGCACCAGCGCGTCGGGGTTGCTCGCCTTGATCTTGGTGAGCTGGGCCTTGAAGTCGACGTCGCCCTTGGCGAAGGTCTCGGTCGTCGTCACGGCAATCTTCTGCGCCTCCAGCGCCTTCTTGAAGTTGTCGTAGCCGCTCTTGGTGAAGACGTCGTCGTTGCCGTAGAGCACGGCCACCTTCTTGATGCCGAGCTTCTTGACAGCGGTAGACAGCGTCACCGGCAGCACGTCGGCCTCGGTCACCGAGTTGCGGAAGACGTGGTCGCCGATGGAGGTGATGCCGTCGGCCGTATTGGAGGTGCCGAAGACCACCGTCTTGGCGGCCTGCGCGATCGGATCGGCGGCCTGGGCCGAATTGGACAGCGTGGGGCCGAACAGCATCAGCACCTTGTCCTGGAAGATCAGCTTCTTGAAGGCGTTGATCGCCTCTTCCTTCTTGCCTTGTTCGTCCTCGATGACCAGCACCAGCTTGTTGCCGTTGATGCCGCCGGCGGCGTTGATCTCGTCGGCCGCCAGCTGAAAGCCGGCGCGGATGCTCTGGCCGTACTGGGCCGCGCCGCCCGACAGCGCCTCGGCCACGCCAAGCTTGATGTCGGCCGCCTGGGCCAGGCCGGCAAAAGCGACAGAGGCAACGAGGGCGGCGGCAAACGGCTTGAGGGTGCGAATGGTCATCTCCGGGTGCTCCTGGTGTTGTGGGTCGGCATCAGCGTTCGATGATAGTTAGTTGCCGGCGAGCTTCATGCCCGTCAGCAGCACCGAGCCGATGGTCTTGGTGCCCATCGAATACTCGTCGGCGCCGATGCCGACGATGTTCTGCAGCATGTCCTTCAGGTTGCCGGCAATGGTCACTTCGTGAACCGGGTAGGCGATCTCGCCGTTCTCCACCCAGTAGCCGCTGGCGCCGCGCGAGTAGTCGCCGGTCACGTAGTTGACGCCCTGCCCCATCAACTCGGTGACGAGCAGGCCGCGCCCCAGGCGCCGGATCATCGTCGGCAGGTCGTCGCCAGGCGCGGTGGCGCGGCTGGTCATGCGCAGGTTGTGCGAGCCGCCGGCATGGCCGGTCGTCTGCATGCCCAGCTTGCGCGCCGAGTAGCTGGACAGGAAATAGCCCTGCAGCACGCCACCTTCGACGACGGAGCGCGCCCGCGTGACGACGCCTTCGTCGTCGAACGGCGAGCTGCCCTTGCCCTTCTTCACGTGAGGGTCCTCGGCGATGTCGATGTGGGCCGCCATGACGGGCTTGCCCAGGCTGTCCAGCAGGAAGCTGGTGCGGCGGTACAGCGCGCCGCCACTGGTCGCCTGCACCAGCGCGCCCAGCAGGCCGATGGCCACCGTACTCTCGAACAGCACCGGCACCTCGGCGGTGGCCACCTTGCGGGCTTTCAGGCGCGACAGTGCGCGCTCAGAAGCGTAGCGCCCCACGGTCTCGGCGGATGCCAGGTCGGCCGCGTCGCGCATGGAGCTGTACCAGGCGTCGCGCTGCATGTCGTTGCCGCGACCGGCAATGGGCGCCACCGACAGCGAATGCCGCGAGCTGGCATAGCCGCCACGAAAACCGCGCGTGTTGCCCATCCAGAAGTGCGACTGCTGGGCCGACACGGCCGCCCCCTCGCTGTTGGTGATGCGCTTGTCCACCGCCAACGCCGCTGCCTCGCAGCGCAGCGCGATGTCGGCGGCCTGGGCAGCGTCGATGGCCCAGGGGTGGAAGAGGTCCAGCTCGGGCCGGGCCGCGGCGTCCAGCGCCAGATCGGCTTCGTCGGGCAGGCCGGCAAACTCGTCCTCGGCCGTGAAGCGGGCGATGTCGTAGGCCGCGCGCACTGTGTCGCGGATGGCCTGGGGAGAGAAGTCGGAGGTGCTGGCGTTGCCACGGCGCTTGCCGAGGTAGACCGAGATGCCCAGGGACTTGTCGCGGTTGCGCTCGACGTTTTCCAGCTTGCCCAGCCGCGCCGACACCGACAGGCCGCAGCCCTCGGAAACCTCGGCGCCGGCATCCGTCGCGCCGATCTTCCTCGCCTCGCCGAGGGCATCCTCGATCCACTGCTGGAACTGCTCGGGGGTGTAGGCAAAACCGTCTTGGGCTTGGGACATGAACGACAGACAAATCGGGTGGGCGACAATCATAGGTCTCGCCCGACCACGGCCCCCATGCAAGAAAACACCCCCGAATTCGAAGACGACGACGACTTCGACCGCCCCAGCAAGTCCCAGCTCAAGCGCGACATGACTGCGCTACAGAAGCTGGGCGAGGAACTGCTGGCCCTGCCCGAGAGCCGCTGGCCCCCGCTGGCCCTGCCAGAGATCCTGACCGACGCGCTGCGCCATGCCAAGAAGATCACCAACTTCGAAGGCAAGCGCCGCCAGATGCAGTACATCGGCAAGCTGATGCGCAAGATCGACCCCGAGCCCGTGCGCGAAGCCGTGGCGGCCTTCAAGCTGGGCCACGCGCAGGACAGCCTGCGGCTGCACCAGTCCGAGCGCTGGCGCGAGCGCCTGCTGGCCAGCGATGACGCGCTGCAGGAATTCATCGGCGAGCACGTGGACGTCGACATCCAGCAGCTCCGCAGCCTCGTGCGCGCGGCGCGCAAGGACGCGGCCAGCGAGCCCGAGAAGCGCAGCGGCCGCGCCTTCCGCGAGCTGTTCCAGTTCATCAAGGCATCGGAAGTGGCGGCCGACGATGAGTGATCCGGTCCCTGAATCCGTACGGATTGGCATCGTCTCCATCAGCGACCGCGCCTCGACGGGCGTCTACGAAGACAAAGGCCTGCCCGCGCTGAAGGACTGGCTGACGGGCGCGCTGCTCAACGCCATCGAGTTCGTGCCGCGCCTGATCCCCGACGAGCAGGCCGGCATTTCTGCGGCGCTGATCGAGCTGGTGGACGCCGAGCGCTGCGACCTCGTGCTGACCACCGGTGGCACCGGCCCCGCGCCGCGCGACGTGACGCCCGAGGCCACGCTGGCCGTCGCCGACCGCGTGATGCCCGGCTTCGGCGAGCAGATGCGCCAGATCTCGCTGCACTTCGTGCCGACGGCCATTCTGTCGCGCCAGGTTGCCGTCATCCGCGGCAAGGCCCTCGTCATCAACCTGCCCGGCCAGCCCAAGGCCATCGCCGAGACGCTGGCGGGCCACGAAAAGGCCAGCGGCGTCTTCGCCGCCGTGCCCTACTGCATCGACCTGATAGGCGGGCCCTACCTGGAAACCCGCGACGAGGTCTGCAAAGCCTTCAGGCCCAAGAGCGCGCAACGCGCGCCCCGGAGCTAGCCGACGACCGCGTCCGCCGCGTCGATGGCCGCGACGACCTCATCCAGGCCACGGCTGCTGCTGATACCGAAACCGCCGACGATGCGCTCGCCCCGGGCACCACGGCCGGCGGCAGCGTGCACGCCGACCCAGGCATCGCGGCCCGAGCGCTTGGCGGCGTAGAGCCCCAGGTCGGCCAGGTTGACGACCTGCTGCCAGCTGCGCGCCTGCGGCCGCTCCGGCTCGAAAGGCATGCAGGCGAAGCCGACCGAGCAGCTGACGGCGATCTCATGCGCCCCGCCCAGCACGAATGGCGTGGCGGCGATGACCGCCCGCATGCGCTCGGCAAGCTCTTCGGCGCGCAGGCGGTCGGTGTCCCGCGCCACGGCCAGGAACTCCTCGCCCCCCCAGCGCACGAGATAGTCCGACTCGCGCAACACCGACCGCAGCCGCGCGCCGAACTGCACCAGCACGGCGTCACCCGCGGCATGGCCGTGGCGGTCGTTGATGTGCTTGAAGGCGTCGATGTCCAGCAGCAGGAAGACGTTGTCCGTGTCTAGCGGCTGCCCGCCGGCGGCCAGCGTCTCCTGCGAGCGGCGCAGGCAGGCCGCCAAGTCCTGTTCGATGTGATCGATCAGGAAGCGGCGGTTGTGCAGCCCGGTCAGCGGGTCGGTGACGCTGCTTAGCTCCAGCTGCGCCGACTTCTCTTCCAGCGCCTGGTGCAGCGCCCGAAGCTCGGTCGTGCGTTCGCGCACCTTGTGCTCGAGCTCCAGCTGGCGGCGCCGCAGCAGCCGCGTGCGCGCGGCCACCGCCGCAACGAGCAGCAGACCCAGGGTCAGCGCCAGGGCGGCGCGGAACCACCAGGTCTGGTGCCAGGCCGGGTGCACGCGCAGCGGCAGCACGAGTTCGCGCTCGCCCCACTGGCCGTCGCGATTGGACGCCCGCAGGCGCAGCCGGTAGTCGCCCGGCGGAAGATTCGTGTAGGCGGCCAGGCGCCGCGAGGCATCCGCAGCCACCCAGCCTGCGTCGTAGCCCTGTAGCCTGTAGGCATAGCGGTTGCGCTCCGGCGCCGAGAAGTCGCTGGAAGCGAACTCCACGGTCAGGCTGTTGGCGTCGGCCGGCACGTCGAGCACGGCCGGGCCGCCCGGCAGCGGCGCCACCAGCCGCCCACCCACCTGCACGTCCACCACCAGCACCTCGGGCCGGTAGTCCCAGGCCTGCAGCTTCTCGGGCAGCACCATGGTCATACCGCCAGCGCCACCGAACAGCAGCTCGCCGTTCTCCGTCCGCGCAGCAGCTCCGGTCCAGTAGGTCGTGAAGACGACGCCTTCGGCGCGGCGCAGCGCCCGGACCGTCATGCGCGCCGGGTCGATGCGCGCCAGCCCGTTGTCGGTGCTGGCCCAGACCTGACCTTGCCGATCGGTCAGCAACGCGTTGACGGTGCCATCGGGCAGGCCCTGGGCCGTGCCCAGGCGCAACGTCGCGCCGCCCTGCCCCGGCCCGGGCAGCACGTCGATGCCGCCGCCGTAGCTGCCCACCCAGAGTCGCCCGTTCGCATCCGGCATCAGTGCGGTGACGAAGCCGGCCGACAGACCGCGCGGCCGAGCCGGCCCGGCCGGGTATTGCTCGACGCTGTTGCTGGCGGGATCGACACGGTTGAGCCCATTGCGCGTGCCCACCCAGAGCTCGCCCGCCGCGCCGCGCGCCAGCACCATGATGCGCTGGTCGGTCAGCCCGGGCGCCGTCAGCGTCACGGCCGCGCTGCGCCCGCTGGCCAGGTCCAGCCGCCACAGGCCGTCGAACTGGCCACCGATCCACAACGTATCGCCGTCGGCCAGCACGGCCCAGGTCGACGCGACAGGGTCGCGGCCGGCAAGGCTGATGCGCGCCACGCGGCGGCCATCGGCGTCGGCCCGGTAGAGACCGCGCTTGGTACCGATGTAGACACTGCCGTCGGCGGCCCGGCTCATGCCGAGCACGATGTCCGGCGGCAGCGCGGCCGCCGGGCGGCTGGCGTCGGGCCGCAGGGCCGCCACGCGCGCGCCTGTCGCATCCAGGATCTCGACGCCGTTCTTGTGCGTCGCCAGCCAGAGCCGACCGCCGGGCATGGGCAGGATCCAGCTGATCTCGGTGCTGATGAAGCGTGCGTCCAGCGCGTCGCCAACCTCCGAGCTGGCGCCCAGCCGGGTCAGCACGCCACCCGTGCGCGGGTCGTAGCGGCTCAGACCGTGGTCGGAGGCCAGCCAGACGAGGCCGGCCCGGTCGCGGTACAGGGCGCGCAGCGCGTTGTCCGCCAGGCTCAACGGCCAGGCTGGCACGTGGCGGATGCGGCGAGTCTCGCGGCGCGCCAGATCCACGGCCACGGCGCCCTGGCCCAGCGTCGCCACCCACATCTCGCCCGGCTGCACCTCCAGCAGGCTGGCGATCTGGTTGTTCAGGAGCAGGTCGTCCTTCTCGGCGACACCGGCCTCGCGCACCTCGACCGCCGGCGCGTCACCCTCGCTGCCGAGCATGAAGACGCCTTCGTGCAGGCTGCCGGCCCAGATCCGGCCGGCGCCGTCCTGGGTCAGGGCCTGGGGCTGCACCGCGCGGCCGGGCGCCAGCGGGATCGGCTGCAATGGCGCACCCGCAGCGGGCCGGCGAAAGAGGCCCGCCGCACTGCCGATCCACAGCTGGCCGCGGCGATCCCGCAACACGGTCCACACCTGCGTGCCGGCCGCTTCGGCCCAGGCACCGGCGGTGCTGGCGTGCTCGATGCGCCCGCTGGCCGGGTCCAGGTGGTCGAGGCCGCCGTCCGTGACGACCCAGAGCCCGCCGCTACCGTCGTCGGCGATCTGGCGCACGCTGACATGGCTCAGCCCGCGCGGCCCGCCAACCGGGATGGCGACGAAGCTGTCCGTCGCCGCGTCATGCCTGAGCAGGCCGGCCGCGCTCGTGCCCACCCACAGCCTGCCGGCGCTGTCGCCGTGCAGAGACTGCACATAGTTGTCGGGCAGCGCCCCGGCCCGCTGCGGATCGCCCTTGTAGACCTTGAAACGGTAGCCGTCCCAGCGCGCCAAGCCGCCGGGCGTGCCCACCCACAGAAAGCCCTGGCCGTCCTCCGCGATCGACGTTGCGATGGCGCTGGGCAGGCCCTGTTCCTGCGTCAGGTGCTGGAAGGTGATGTCGGCCAGGCCGGACCAGCGCTTCCCGGCCGACGCGGCCTGCGTCGCCGCGGCAAGGCTGACCAGCACCCACCCCAGCGCCAGTCGCCAGCAGAAAGGGAGCCTCGGTCGGAACACGCGCAGGAGCACAGCAGGCCGTCAGGGGAAGGCGGGCCCACGGCCCGGACCCACGATTCTCATCCAGCCCGCGGCCTCCCGCAGACCGGTGGCCTCACTTGACGAGCCGATTCATCTCGGCCGCGTCGAAAGCCTCGTCGCGCTGAGCGTCATGGGGCACGCAGTCGCCCACCGGCTGGCCCAGCTGCGTCGACAGCTTGCACACCGTGCTCCACAGCAGCGCGATCTGGTGCTCATGGCCCGAGGCGCTGTCGATGAGACCTCGCATGGCCAGCGCCACCGGGTCGTCGCCCTGGGTCACGCCATAGGCCGAGAAGCCCATGCGCGCCGCGGCCGCCTCGCGCGCCTGCTCGCTCTCGGCCTCGATGATGCGGGCCGGGTTGCCCACGGCCGTCGCCCCCGCCGGCACCGGCTTGGTGACGACGGCGCCAGAGCCGATGCGCGCGCCCGCGCCAACCGTGAAGCCGCCCAGCACGCTGGCATTGGCGCCGACGATGACGCCGGGGCCCAGCGTAGGGTGGCGCTTGGCGCCTTTCACGAGCGAGGTGCCGCCCAGCGTGACGCCCTGGTAGATGGTGCAGCCCTCGCCGATCTCGGCCATCTCGCCGATGACGATGCCCATGCCATGGTCGATGAAGACCTTGCGGCCGATGCGAGCGCCGGGGTGGATCTCGATGCCGGTCAGGAAGCGGCTCCAGTGCGACAGCCAGCGCGCCAGCCACTTGAAGCCGTGGCGCCACAGCCAGTTGGCGCGGCGGTGGAACATCAGCGCGTGCAGGCCCGGGTAGCAGGTCAGCACCTCCCACGCCGAGCGGGCGGCCGGGTCGCGTTCGAGGATCAAAGCGATGTCTTCGCGCAGGCGCTGGAACATGGTGCGGCCCAGTGAGAGAGGCAGGCCAGTCTATGTGGGGCCGCTTGAGCCTGCGGCGACTGAGGTCTTCTGCATCTGCCGCGCGATGCCGCGCAGGATGTGGACCTCCTCGTTCGTCAGGCCCGCCCGGTTGAAGAGCTGGTTGAGCCGCGGCATCAGCTTCTTCGGCGCCGCCGGGTCCAAGTAGCCGATGTCAGTCAGTGCGGCCTGCAGATGGTCGAGCAGGCCCTGCACGGCGCGGGCGTCGGCCCGTTCGGGGTCGGGCGTGCGCGGCTGCACGCCGAAGCCACCCAAGGCTTGGCGCAGGTCATAGGCCAGCAGCTGCACGGCCTGCGCGAGGTTTAGCGAGCCGTAGTCCGGATGCGTGGGAATGCTGAGCACGGCGTGGCAGCGGTAGACGTCCTCGTTGCTCATGCCGTAGCGCTCGGAGCCAAACACGAGGGCCAGCCGCGGCGCGGCCTCACGTGCGACCAGCTCGGCGAACAGCGCACGCGGCTCGCGCGTCGGTGGGCCGAAGTCACGCGGCGTCATCGCGGTGGCGCAGGCAAAGTCCACGCCGTCCAGCGCCTCGGTCAGCGTCGGCACGACGCGGGCCCGGGCCAGGATGTCGGCCGCGCCACTGGCCATGGCAATGGCCTCTTCGTGGCAGAGCACGTCCGGGAAGCGCGGCGCCACCAGCACGAGATCGCCAAAGCCCATCACCTTCATCGCCCGCGCCGCAGCGCCGACGTTGCCGGCATGGCTGGTGTTGATGAGGATGAAGCGTGTGGATTCCACGGGTTTGTACGGAGTCAGCGGCTAGAATCACCCGATTATCCGGGCGGCTTCCATGGCGCCCGCCGCTCTTTCCCCCTGTCAGCCCCTTCTTTCCAGCGAGTGCAACGCATGCAGCAGACGTCTCTCCATCCCATGCTCAATGTCGCCATCAAGGCGGCTCGTGCGGCCGGCGCCATCATCAACCGCGCCTCGCTGGACCTCGAAGCTCTGCGCATCAACACCAAGAGCCCGAACGACTTCGTGACCGAGGTCGACCACGCCGCAGAAGGGGTGATCATCGAGACGCTGCTGGGCGCCTACCCGGACCACGGCATCCTCGCCGAAGAGTCGGGCCGCACCCACGGCGCCAAGCATTCCGAGTTCGTCTGGATCATCGATCCGCTGGACGGCACCACCAACTTCATCCACGGCCTGCCGGTCTACTGCGTGTCCATCGCGCTGGCCCACCGCGGCGTCGTGCAGCAGGCCGTCGTCTACGACCCGACCCGCAACGACCTCTTCTACGCCACCAAGGGCCGCGGCGCCTTCCTGAACGACCGCCGCCTGCGCGTGTCCAAGCGCACCCGCATGAGCGACGCGCTGATCGGCACGGGCTTCCCGTTCCGTCGCGGCGACAACTTCAAGCGCTACGTGAAGATGTTCGAGGAGGTCATGCAGCACTGCGCCGGCCTGCGCCGCCCAGGCGCTGCGGCCCTGGATCTCTGCTACGTGGCCGCCGGCTACTACGACGCCTTCTTCGAGACCGGCCTGCAGCCCTGGGACCTGGCAGCGGGCTCGTTGATCATCACGGAGGCCGGTGGCCTGATCGGCAACTTCACCGGCGAGGCCGACTTCCTGCACCAGCGCGAGGTCGTCGCCGGCAACCCCAAGATCTATGCCCAGCTCGTGACGATGCTGGCGCCCTACACCCGCGTCATCAAGGAAGAGGACGCCGCCTCCGCGCCGGCCCCCGCGCCCGAAGCCGAGGCCGCGGCAATCCCCGCGCCGGCGAAGAAGCGCAGCCCGGTGCGCATCAAGAAGGACGAGAGCAACGACGCGCCGCTCTGAGCCGCCTCCGATAACGATGGCAAAGCCCTCACCGCGAGGGCTTTGTCGTTTGCGGGCGTGACGAAGTTGGCGCCGCCAGCGCCCGCAGGCCAATCCGCCCGACGCCGTGTGACTTGTGCACGGCCACCCCCCTTACCTGTGGGGGCCTGGCTGGCCAGAATGCGTGCTTCAGCGCGGCCAAAAGCCGCCTTTTCCCTCAATCTCAACCGCCGAAAGACGCTACCCGATGTTTGCCCGCTCCGTTGTCGCCCTCGCCCTCGTCGCCGCTGCCTCCCTGGCTCACGCTGACGCCAAGGTCCTGAAGAAGGTTGCCCCCGAGTACCCCGGCGAAGCCGTCAAGAAGAACATCAGCTCCGGCAGCGTGCGCGCCAAGATCGCCATCGCCGGCGACGGCAAGGTTTCCAACGTCGACATCGTCGAAGCCGAGCCCAAGCGCGTCTTCGACCGTGCTGCCGTCGACGCGCTGAGCCAGTGGAAGTTCGAAGGCACCGGCGCTCCGCAGACGCACGAAGTCAAGCTGGTGTTCAAGTCGGAAGACTGAACGAGGACCGAGGACAGTCCCTGCGCACTGACCGACGCCTCGTGAAGGACAGTCGGCATGCTTGCCGGCTGGCATGAAGCAGCACCAAGGCCCGCCCCTCGCGGGCCTTTTGCTTTCCGGGCCGCCAGATAATGCGCGCCCCGATGAAAGACGCCGCCAAACCCGACCTCTCCGCCCACACGCCGATGATGGCCCAGTACCTTGGGCTCAAGGCGGACTTCCCGGACACCCTGCTGCTGTACCGGATGGGCGACTTCTACGAAGTCTTCTTTGATGACGCGCGCAAGTGCAATGCGCTGCTGGACATCACGCTGACCCAGCGCGGCCAGAGCGCCGGCCAGCCCGTCATCATGGCCGGCGTGCCGGTGCATGCGCTGGAAAGCTACCTCGCCAAGCTGATCAAGCTGGGCGAGGCAGTGGCGATTGCCGAGCAGGTGGGCGAGGTCGGCGCGAGCAAGGGGCCGGTGGAGCGCAAGGTGGTGCGCGTGGTCACGCCGGGCACCATCACCGACACCGAGCTGTTGGCCGACAAGCAGGACGCCGTGCTGCTCAGCGTCAGCGGCCATGGCCGCAGGCATGGCCTGGCCTGGTTGTCGCTGACTCAGGGCGAGATCGGTCTGGCCGAATGCAGCGACCTGGAGCTGCCGGGCTGGCTGGCGCGGTTGATGCCGGCCGAGATCCTGGTCAACCGCGAACAGCAGCCGGCGGGCGTCATGCGGGCACGCTTCCCGGTGACCAACCGGCCCGGCTGGCAGTTCGACGGCCCCCTGGGTCAGCGCAAGCTCTGCGAGCAGTTGGGCGTGGCCAATCTCCAAGGCTTCAACGCCCATGAACTGGCGCTGGCCCACGCGGCTGCCAGCGCGCTGCTGGCATTCGCCGAGCACACGCAGGGCCGCGCGCTGGCCCATGTGCGTTCGCTGCGCGTGCAACGCGCCGGCGATCTGATGGACCTGCCGCCGGCCACGCAGCGCAATCTGGAGCTGGTGCAGACGCTGCGCGGCGAATCGAGCCCCACCCTCTTCTCGCTGCTCGACACCTGCAAGAGCGGCATGGGCAGCCGCATGCTGCGCCAGTGGCTGCTGCATCCGAAGCGCGAGCGCGGCGAAGCCGTGACCCGCCACGACGCCATCGCCGCCCTGCATGCCGAAGGTTTCGAGCCGCTGCGCGAGGCGCTGAAATCGGTCAGCGACGTCGAACGCATCTCCGCCCGCATCGCGCTGCGCCAGGTGCGTCCGCGCGAGCTGACCGGCCTGCGCGCCACGCTGCAGGCTCTGCCCGCCCTGCGCACCGCCACGCCGGCAGCCCTGCGCGATGCGGCCATGAATCCACCGGCCGACATCCTGGAGCTGCTGGAGCGCGCCATCGCCGCCGAGCCGGCCCTGCTGCCGCGCGACGGCGGCGTCATCGCCGACAAGTTCGACGCCGAGCTGGACGAGCTGCGCGGGATCCAGCAGAACTGCGACGGTTTCCTGCTGGACCTCGAAACCCGCGAGCGCGCCCGCACCGGCATCGCCAACCTGCGCGTGCAGTTCAACCGCGTGCACGGCTTCTACATCGAGGTCACGCAGGGCCAGGTCGAAAAGGTGCCGATGGACTACCAGCGCCGCCAGACGCTGAAGAACGCCGAGCGCTACATCACGCCCGAGCTGAAGGCCTTCGAGGACAAGGCGCTGTCCGCCAACGAGCGCGCGCTGGCACGCGAGAAGCTGCTGTACGAGCAGGTCATCGACGCCCTCATCAGCCGGCTGGAGCCGCTGACGGCCCTGGGCCGGACGCTGGCCGGCCTGGATGCGCTGGCTGCTCTCGCCGAGCGCGCCATCACGCTGAACTGGTGCCGACCGGAGTTCGTCGCCCAGCCCTGCCTGGAGATCGAGGCCGGCCGCCACCCGGTGGTGCAGGCACGCCTGGCCGAGCTAGGTGCCGCCGAGTTCATGCCCAACGACTGCCGGCTCGACGCGCGCACCCGCATGCTGGTCATCACCGGCCCGAACATGGGCGGCAAGAGCACCTTCATGCGCCAGGTGGCGTTGATCGCGCTGTTGGCAGCCATCGGCTCCTACGTGCCCGCGACAAGTTGCCGGCTGGGGCCGATGGACGCCATCCACACCCGCATCGGCGCGGCGGACGACCTGGCCAATGCCCAGTCCACCTTCATGCTGGAGATGACCGAGGGCGCGGCCATCCTGCATTCGGCCACCGACCATTCGCTGGTGCTGATGGACGAGATCGGGCGCGGCACGTCCACCTTCGACGGCCTGGCCCTGGCCTCGGCCATCGCCAGCCATCTGCACGACAAGACCCGCGCCTTCACGCTGTTCGCCACGCACTATTTCGAGCTGACCGAGTTCCCGGCCAAGCACCCGATGGCGCAGAACTGGCACGTCTCGGCCGTGGAGAGTGGCGAGGACATCGTGTTCCTGCACGAGCTTCAGGCCGGACCGGCCAGCCGCAGCTACGGCGTGCAGGTCGCCAGGCTGGCCGGCATGCCCGCCAGCCTGGTGCGTCAGGCGCGCGCGACGCTGGAGGCGCTGGAGGCACGCCAGAACGCGGCCGACGACCAGTTCGACCTCTTCGCCGCCCCGCCCGCGCCGCCGCCGCTGCCCGAACCGAGCGAGCTGCTGCAGGCGCTGGACAAGGTCGATCCGGATGCGCTGTCGCCACGCGAAGCGCTGGAAGCCCTCTACAAGCTCAAGGCACTGGCGAAGTCATGACGAAAACCGTCGTCTTCTCGCACGCCAACAGCTACCCCGCCGGCTGCTACAGAGTGCTGTTCGAACGCTGGCGCGCCGCCGGCTGGCGCGTGGAGGCGCTGGACCGCTTCGGCCACGATCCGCGCTTTCCCGTCACCGGTGACTGGCGCAGGCTGCGCGACCAGTTGCTGCACTTCATCGACACCGAGGTGAAGCCTGCGGGCCAGGTCGCGCTGGTCGGCCACTCGCTGGGCGGGATGGTCAGCCTGCTGGCAGCCTGCCGCCGGCCGGAGCTGGTATCCAGGCTCGTCATGCTGGACTCACCAGTGGTGTCGGGCTGGAAAGCCGCAGCCGTCGCCGTGGCCAAGACGACCGGGCTGATCCACCGCTACGGTCCCTCCAAGATCGCCCGCGAGCGCCGCCATGTGTGGCCGGACCGCGAAGCGGTGCACGCGCATTTCGCGGCGAAGAAGATCTTCGCCCGCTGGGACCCGCGCGTGCTGGCCGACTACATTGCCGCCGGCTTCGAGGAGGCCGAGGAGGGTCAGGTGCGGCTGCGCTTCACGCGCGAGGTCGAGGCCCACATCTACCGCACCCTGCCCCACCATCTGCCGCTGCTGCTGCGCCTGCGCCCGCCGCAATGCCCGGTGGCCTTCGTTGGCGGCACGCGCTCCAGCGAGCTGCGCCAGGCGGGCGCAGCGGCGTCAAGAAAGCTGGCGGGCGAGAACTGGCGCTGGATGGAGGGCTCGCACCTCTTCCCGTTCGAGAAACCGGACGCGACGGCCGACCTTGTGCTGGAGTTGCTGGGGCCCCTTTGACGGGTCTCGTACAATCGTAATTTCCACCTCAGCAGGCTGTTCTGGCCTGCTGCAAGACATGACCAAATACGTCTTCGTCACCGGCGGTGTGGTGTCCTCCCTGGGCAAGGGCATCGCGTCGGCCTCGCTGGCTGCCATCCTCGAATCGCGCGGCCTCAAAGTCACCCTCATCAAGCTGGACCCGTACATCAACGTGGACCCCGGCACGATGTCGCCGTTCCAGCACGGTGAAGTCTTCGTCACCGACGACGGCGCAGAAACCGACCTCGACCTCGGTCACTACGAGCGCTTCATCACGACGCGCATGAAGAAGGCCAACAACTTCACCACCGGCCAGATCTACAAGACGGTGCTGGAGAAGGAACGCCGCGGCGACTACCTCGGCAAGACGGTACAGGTGATCCCGCACATCACCAACGAGATCCAGGAATACATCAAGCGCGGCGCCGAAGGCGTCGACGTGGCCATCGTGGAGATCGGCGGCACGGTGGGCGACATCGAGTCCCTGCCCTTCCTCGAAGCCGTGCGCCAGATGAGCCTGCGCGCCGGCCCCACCAACACGGCATTCGTGCACCTGACCTATGTGCCTTGGATCGCCGCCGCCGGCGAACTGAAGACCAAGCCGACGCAACACACGGTGCAGAAGCTGCGCGAGATCGGCATCCAGCCCGACGCGCTGCTGTGCCGCGCCGACCGCCGCATCCCCGACGACGAGCGCGAGAAGATCTCGCTGTTCACGAACGTGCCCGAGTACGGCGTGATCTCGATGTGGGACGTCAACACCATCTACAAGGTGCCGCGCGTGCTGCACGAGCAGGGCCTGGACCAGCTCATCTGCACCAAGCTGCAGCTCAACACCAAGAGCACGGACCTGAAGCGTTGGGACAACCTCGTCTACGAAGTCGAGAACCCCAAGGAAGAAGTCACCATCGCCATGTGCGGCAAGTACACCGACCTGTCGGACTCGTACAAGTCGCTCAACGAGGCGCTGCGCCATGCCGGCATCCACAACCATGCCGGCGTCAAGATCGAATACGTCGACAGCGAGACGCTGACGCCGGAGACGGTCAGCTCCCTGGCCCAGTACGACGCCATCCTCGTGCCCGGCGGCTTCGGCAAGCGCGGCGTGGAAGGCAAGATCCTGGCCGCCCAGTACGCCCGCGAGCACAAGCTGCCTTACCTGGGCATCTGCCTGGGCATGCAGGTCGCGACCATCGAGTACGCGCGCCACATGGCTGGCCTGGAAGGCGCCAACTCCACCGAGTTTGAGCCGAACACGCCCCACCCTGTGATCGCCCTGATCGACGAGTGGCAAGACGCCGACGGCAGCATCCAGAAGCGCGACGCCAATTCCGACCTCGGCGGCACCATGCGCCTGGGCGCCCAGAGCTCCGACGTCAAGGACGGCACGCTGGCTCACGACATCTACGGGCCCATCGTCACCGAGCGCCACCGCCACCGCTACGAGGCCAACGAGCACTACCTGGACCGCCTGCAAAAGGCCGGCCTCGTCATCTCGGCCATCACGCAGCGCGAGAAGCTCACCGAGATGGTGGAGCTGCCGCGCGCGGTGCATCCCTGGTTCGTCGGCGTGCAGTTCCACCCCGAGTTCAAGTCCACGCCCTGGGGCGGCCACCCGCTGTTCACGGCCTTCATCAAGGCCGCGCTGGACCACAAGCACAAGGCACAGTGATGGATCTCTGCGGCTACCAGGTCGGCCTCGACCGTCCCTTCTTCCTGATCGCGGGCACCTGCTCGATCGAAGGCCTGCAGATCACGCTGGACGTCGCCGGCCGCCTCAAGGAGGCCTGCGACGCACTCGGCATTCCGCTGATCTACAAAGGCTCCTTCGACAAGGCCAACCGCTCGTCCGGCACCTCCAAGCGCGGCGTCGGCATGGAAGCCGGCCTGAAGATCCTCGACGAGGTGCGCCGCCAGACCGGCCTGCCCATCCTTACCGACGTGCATGACGCGAGCCAGGTGGCGGACGTCGCGGCCGTGGTGGATGTGCTGCAGACGCCCGCCTTCCTGTGTCGCCAGACCGATTTCATCCGTGCCGTCGCCCAGAGCGGCAAGCCGGTCAACATCAAGAAGGGCCAGTTCCTCGCCCCCTGGGACATGAAGAACGTCATCGACAAGGCCCGCGCCGCCGCGCGCGAGGTGGGCCTGTCGGAAGACCGCTTTCTGGCCTGCGAGCGCGGCGTGAGCTTCGGCTACAACAACTTGGTCGCCGACATGACCAGCCTGGCCGAGATGCGCAACTCGGGCGCCCCGGTGGTGTTCGATGTCACCCACTCGGTGCAGAAGCCCGGCGGCCTCGGTGGCAGCAGCGGCGGCGCGCGCGAGATGGTGCCGGTGCTGGCCCGCGCCGGCGTAGGCGTCGGCGTGGCGGGCCTCTTCATGGAGACCCACCCCAACCCGGCCGAAGCCTTCAGCGACGGCCCCAACGCCGTACCGCTCAAGCACATGAAGACCCTGCTGGAACAGCTCGTCGCGCTGGACCGCGTCGTCAAGCAGCAGCCGCTGCTGGAGAACGACTTTTCCTGCTGATCGAACCATGCCGTCTGCATACATCCTCGCCAACGTCACCGTCACCAACCCGGCCCAGTACGAGGACTACCGCAAGTTCTCCAGCATCGCCATGCAGGTGCACAAAGCCGAGGTCTGCGTGCGCGGTGGCGCCGTGACGGTGCTGGAGGGCGACTGGACGCCCGAGCGCGTCGTGCTGCTGAAATTCCCTTCGCGCGAAGCGGCCCAGGCCTTCTACGACTCGCCCGAGTACGGCCAGGCCCGCCAGGCCCGCGCCGGGGCCGCCGTGATGCGCATGGTCTTGATCGAAGGGGTCTGAGCCCGCCGATTGATGTGACGCGGTAACGCCCGCTTGGCACACTACCGCCGCCCGAATTTTTCACTTCCTGGAGACACTGAATGAGCGCCATCGTTGACATCGTCGGCCGAGAAATCCTCGACAGCCGCGGCAACCCCACCGTCGAGTGCGACGTGCTGCTGGAGTCCGGCGTCATGGGCCGTGCAGCCGTGCCGTCGGGCGCGTCCACCGGCAGCCGCGAAGCCATCGAGCTGCGCGACGGCGACAAGGCCCGCTACCTGGGCAAGGGCGTGCTGAAGGCTGTCGAGCACATCAACACCGAGATCAGCGAAGCCGTGCTGGGCCTGGACGCCTCCGAGCAGGCCTTCCTGGACAAGACCCTGATCGACCTGGACGGCACCGAGAATAAGAGCCGCCTGGGCGCCAACGCCATGCTGGCCGTGTCGATGGCCGTGGCCCGCGCTGCCGCCGAAGAGTCGGGCCTGCCGCTGTACCGCTATTTTGGCGGCATGAACGGCTGTCAGCTGCCCGTGCCGATGATGAACGTCATCAACGGCGGCGCCCACGCCAACAACAGCCTTGATCTGCAGGAGCTGATGATCATCCCCGTGGGCGCGCCGAGCTTCCGCGAGGCCCTGCGCTGGGGTGCCGAGGTCTTCCACGCGCTGAAGAAGATCCTGCACGACAAGCACATCTCCACCGCCGTCGGCGACGAGGGCGGCTTCGCCCCCAGCGTCGAGAGCCACGAGGCCGCCATCCAGCTGATCCTGCAGGCCATCGACAAGGCCGGCTACACCGCCGGTGAGCAGATCGCCATCGGCCTGGACTGCGCCGCCAGCGAGTTCTACAAGGACGGCAAGTACGTGCTCGAAGGTGAAGGTGGCATCCAGCTGACCGCGGCCGAGTGGACCGACATGCTGGCCACCTGGGTCGACAAGTACCCCATCATCTCCATCGAAGACGGCATGGCCGAAGGCGACTGGGACGGCTGGAAGCTGCTGACCGACCGCCTCGGCAAGAACGTGCAGATCGTCGGCGACGACCTGTTCGTCACCAACACCAAGATCCTGAAGGAAGGCATCGAGAAGGGCATCGCCAACTCCATCCTGATCAAGATCAACCAGATCGGCACGCTGACCGAGACCTTCGCCGCCATCGAGATGGCCAAGCGCGCCGGCTACACGGCTGTCATCTCGCACCGCTCGGGCGAGACCGAAGACAGCACCATCTCTGACATCGCCGTCGGCCTGAACGCCGGCCAGATCAAGACGGGCTCGCTGTCGCGCTCGGACCGCATGGCCAAGTACAACCAACTGCTGCGCATCGAGGAAGACCTGGGCGACGTGGCGGTGTACCCTGGCCGTGCCGCGTTCTACAACCTCCGTTAAGCGTTGAAGGCGCTTGCCCTGGTCCTGGCGGTCTTCCTGGTCGCCATCCAAGCCCAGCTCTGGGTGGGCCGGGGCAGCATTCCCTATGTGGCCCATCTCCGGGAGGAGGTGGCCGCCGCGCAGGCCGACAACGACCAGGCCCGAGCTCGCAACGCCCAGTTGCAGGCCGAGCTGCGTGATCTGCGCGAAGGCCTGGAAATGGTCGAGGAGAAGGCCCGCTTCGAGCTGGGCATGATCAAGTCCGACGAGGTCTTCGTGCCCGTCACGGCTGCCGCGGCATCGAGCGGCAGGCGCTGATGCTCGCCACCGCCTGGGCGGCGCTGCTGGCGCCGGCCTTCACCGCTTTCGGCAGCCCCATCTCCTGGCTGGAACTGGTGGCCTTCGTGCTGGCCGTCTGGATGGTCGTCTGCAACATGCGGGTGCACCTGCTGGCCTGGCCGCTGGCCCTGGTCAGCTCGTTGATGTATTTCGCCCTCTTCGTGGACGGCAAGCTCTACGGCGAGGCCGGCCTGCAGCTCGTGTTCGCGGCGCTGGCGGTCTGGGGCTGGTGGCAATGGCGCTTCGGCCGCACGCGCGAGGGCGACGCGCTGACCGTGCGACGTCTGGGCCTGGCAGGCCTCCTGCGTCCCGTACTCGTCACGCTCGCGGCATGGCCGCTGCTGGGCCTGTTCCTGGCCCGCGCGACCGACAGCCCCCTGCCCTACTGGGACGCCTTCCCCACCGTGGCGAGCCTGCTGGGCCAGTGGCTGCTGGCGCGCAAGTACGAGGAGAACTGGCCGACCTGGATCGTCGTCAACGCGGTCAGCGTCGTGCTGTTCGGCCTCAAGGGCTACTGGCTGACGGTCATCCTTTACGCCGGCTTCATCCCGATGAGCGTCATCGGCTGGCGAGCCTGGAGGCAGGCGACATGAGTCGCATCGTCGCGCTGCTGGGGGCGGAGTGCACCGGCAAGTCCACGCTGGCGCAAGAGCTGGCTGCCCACTTCAAGGCCGGCCTGGTGACCGAATACCTGCGTGAATGGTGCGACGCTCACGGCCGCACGCCGCGGCAGCATGAGCAGGCCCACATCGCCGCCGAGCAGGCTGCGCGCATCGAGGCCATGGCGCGTGAACACGATCTGGTGTTCTGCGACACGACGCCCCTCATCACGGCGCTCTGCAGCGAGCACTACTTCCAGGACGCATCGTTGACCGACGGCGCGCTCGCCTTCCAGCGCCGCTGCACCCTGACCCTGGTGTGCGCGCCCGACCTGCCCTGGCAGGCCGACGGCATCCTGCGCGACGGGCCCGAGGTGCGGGCCGCCTTTGACAGCCGGCTGTGCCGCGCGCTGCGCGACGCCGGCCTGCCCTGGGTGGACGTGGCGGGCGATGCGCCGGACCGCCTGCGCACGGCGATCGCGGCATCTCGCGTCCCCTGATCCGGCGATGACTTCCGGGTGCCGCGGCCGGCCTTCCCAGAATCGGTCGCCCTGTCACTCCTCGTCGCCCCATGCTTCAGCATCGAATCATCCGACCGCTGCTCCGCCTGTGCGCCGCCGCCGCGCTGGCGGCGTCCAGCCTGAGCAGCCCGGCAGCCGAGGACGCTGCGGACATCCACCTGCCCCTGCGTCTTGAAGAAGGCAGCTGGGACGCCGACGTCAGCTTCTTCGAGGACGGCAAACCCAGCGGCCAGACCCGGGGCGTGCAGGTCAACACGCTGCTCACCAACGGCCACTGGATCGTCAACGACTTCCGCATCCCCGCCAGCGGCAGCCTGCCGGCCTACCAGGGCCACGGCGTGTGGGGCTACGACCCCGTCGCCAAGACCTATGTGAACACCTGGGTCGACACCAACGACCGCACCGTACGCACCGACTACGGTTTCTGGCATGCGCCGCAGCAGACCATGGCCTGGTCCAGCAAGCAGAGCGACGGCCAGGGCCACTTCGTCGACTACCGCATGACTGAGGAGTTCAAGGGCGACACGCGCATCTTCACCGTGCACCAGCTGGCCATGGTCACGCCGCGGCCCATCCTACTGCTGCGCATTGTGTTCACGCGCCAGGCAGCCTCGGCTCAGCGCCCCAGCAGCAAGTAGTCGAACAGCTGCGTGCCGCCGGCGCCGCCCAGCGGCACCAAGAGGGCCTTGAGCAGCGGCTGGTCGAAGAAGGGCGCGAAGGCGCCGCCCTGCTCGTTCTCCACCGACGCAATGAGCCGCTTGTAGGGCTCCACCAGATCCGACAGCGGCTTGCCGCTGCCGGCCAGCCAGCGCAGGTCGGCCTGCATGGAAGCCATGGCGTGGCGGCGCGTCGTTTCGGCGGCGCGCTTGAGCAGCACGGTCAAGCCGATCAGCACCGCGATGTAGAAGCTCACGCCGATGGCGATGGCCGGCGTGAGCGACCAGTTGTCGAACAGCCGGCTGCGCGCCACGACCAGCAGCGCCAGCACGACGAAGGGCCCGATGACCAGGCGCGCCACCGGCGCGCTGCGGCGGGCCACGATCTGCACGTCGATCCAGTCGTCCAGCAGCGTGTGCACGGCGAAGCCACCGCCGTCCTTGCTTCGGTCCTCGGGCAGCGCGCAGAAGCGCTGGCCCCACAAGGCCTTGTGCTCCTCGCCCAGGGCCTTGGCGAACATCTCGACGGTGGCCTCGGGGTAGAAACTGCGGCCGGCGTTCATGTGCCGCACGAAGCGCACAAGCAGCACGGTCGAATCGGCCACGGCAACGACCAGCAGAGGCAACAGCAGCAGGATGGCGTAGAGCGTGGCGGTCACCATCTGGCGGTGTTCGTCGCCGCGCACCGGCACCTCGGGGATCTGGCCTTCCGACAGGCACAGGAAGAGCAGCCCGACGCAGCAGATCGTCAGCACGTACCAGACCAGCGTTCGCGCGGCGCGCGGCCGGGCCTCGCCACGCTCGCCGTACTCTTTCCAGAGCTGGTCGAAGTCGCAGCTGTAGCCCACGCCGGGGCGCCAGAACAGCACGCTGACATGGTCGAACCAGCCACTCACCAGCTGGCGCAGGTCGCTGCGCACGACGGGTTTGGCCACGGGTCGCGGCAGGCGCAGCCAGTCGGAGTCGTGCCTGAGCTGGTTGAGCGTGTCCGCCCAGGCCCAGTCCAGCGTCCAAAGGATGGCGAACAGCGCCAGCATATGGATGAGATGGGACGGCCAGGCGCTGACTCCCTCCAGCCAGGCCACCGGCTCGCAGTTGTCGCAGACGAGGTTGCGGCTCCAGCCGCCGGCCGGCCAGGCCAGCCACACCCACACGGCCACCACCAGCAGCACGATGACCAAGTGCAGGCGATCGACACCCGCCGGCTGGTCGGGCGGCAGCGGCTGCTCCCGGCGCGCCTGCAGCAGGGCGGGCAGCACCGCCAGCAGCGCACCGAAGGACGCTAGGCTGGCCAGCAGCAGTGCATGCACGAAGCCGAGCTGGCTGGGCAGCAGGAACTCGATCAGGCTGGCCAGCACATAGGCAAACAGGCCGGCGTGCAGGGCCACCAGGACGATGGAGGTCATGTCCATCTGCGGCTGGTTGTCCATCGTCGGCTCGCGCAGGAAGACGCGACGGGCCTGGCGGATGGCGGGCGTGGACGGCCACACCAGCAGCACGCCGCCCATCACGACGACCATCAACATGGCGAGGCCGCTGCGGCCCGCGCCCGGCGGTGTGGGCCGCGCTTCAAGCGCATAGCCCGACAGCGGCACCGCGCTGGAACGGCCGACCTCGTAGACCGAAGGCTTCTGCAGCGCGGGTTCCAGCGCCTGCCGCTCGTCGCGCTTGCAGGTGTCGCTGCGGCATCCGGCGCGCCGCGCGGCGGCATAGGTGCTGACCTGGTAAATGTCGCGCAGCGGCGGCGTGCCGGCCTGCAGATCCACGCCCGAGGCACCTGCCGGGGGCGGATAGAAGGCCAGCGGCAGGCTGCTGGCCACGACGAGGTTGCGCGTGAAGGCCTGGGTGCGCGGGTGCAGATAGCGCGCGTCCATGTCCGTCGTGAAGAACATGCGGTCGGAGAAATCCTCGTGCAGGGCCTGCAGCACCAGCAGTTTGTCGTGCACGTCGTTGGCGAAGATGCCGATGGCGCCGATGGGCAGCCGGCTCAGGTCGCCCTCGCTGCGCTTGAGCTCGGCGCCCAGGCGGCGCAGGTAGTCGAGCTGGTCACGGCTCTCCGGCCATTCCAGCGGCGCGTTCTTGGGCGGCGCGGCCCCCGCCGCCGCGCCCGACTCCCGTGTCGTCACGCCGTCGATGCCGCGGAAGAAGTAGATGACCTCGATCTTCAGCGGCTGCTCCCTGGAGCGGCCGTCAGGCAGGCGGTAGCGCAGCTCGCTGACGAGCGACTGCGCATACAGCGAATCGCGCTCGGCCACGATGACGACGCGCCTTCCCTCGTGGGGCAGGCGCAGCGTCAGCTCGGTGACGATGCGCTTGATGAGCTCGGCATCCGTGCCGATGGTGCGCACCATCTGCACCGGCCGCACCGGGTTCTCGCCGGTGATGCGGTTGAACTGGTCGGTGACGAAGGACTCCAGCTTCTGGTCGCTGAGCTCGCTGATCATGCTGTTGGGCGCCGTCGAGGCCGAGTTGTAAAACTCGGCCCGGGCCAGCAGCTCGTAGCCTTCCTGCAGGTCGGGCGGCAGGCCGCCGGCGCTGCCGGCCACGCCCGAGTTGCAGCGTGCCGCTGCAGCGCTGGCGGCGGGGCTGGGGATGGTCAGCGCCGCATGCTTGCGGTCGGCAGCGCAGCGCAGGTCCATCAGCGCGGCGCGCAGCGCGTCGGTGGACGACGGACCGATGACGGCCAGGCTGGGCAGGCGCTGGCTGTCCAGGCCCCGCGGTGCCGCAAGGTTGCGGGCCGACCGGCCCATCAGCTGCTGGGTCAGCCGAGCCAGCGCGTCCAGCTTGCGGTTGGGCAGCGAGTTCTCGTCCACCCAAAGCAGTGCGATCTGGCCGTAGCGGCGCGGCTTGTCGCCCTTGCTGTCGCTGTCGGCGTCAGCCTTGCGGCGGTGTTCTGAGCGGGCAGACAGCAGCTCGTAGGGCACGACGAAACTGTCCTTGGCCCGGGCCGCGCGCGCCTGCTTGTCGGCGCCAGCCGGGCCGGAGGCCGCGTCTGCCACCGGGGCGGGCTCCAGCAGACTGAACTCCAGCAGGCTCAGCCGCTCGGCGTTGTCGGGCACATAGTCCTGGGCCAGCAGGCCGGCCAGCGTCGCGTAGCGCAGCCGCCGCCGCGCCTCCTCGGCGCCGACGAAATCGGCCCCCGGCAGCAGGCCCATGACGATGAGGGTGTCGTCCAGGCGCTGGTCGTGGTCGCGGTCGAGCTTGCCGAGCATGCGCTGCGGGTCGCGCACCTCGGCCACGCGGTCGCGGCAGTCGATGTCCAACGTCTGCGAGGTCTGCTTGCGAACGCGCTCGCAGCGCTCGGTGCGCTCGATCTCGTAGCGGCGCAGCGCGGTGAAGGGGTCTTCCCAGAGCCGGGCATTGACGTCGAGGTCGGGATCCAGCGGCGCCTGGGCACGCGCCTTCTCGGCCGGCCGCAGCGGCTCGAAGGCATGCGGCACAAGCTGGGTGCTGGCCACGAAGGCAACCAGCACCGCCGCGCTGGCCCAGGGGAAGCTGCCAAATCCGGCTTTGTCGGCCACTGTCGCCTCCTGGCCCTTGCGGAAAGGGGCCAGGTGCGAAAGTCTCAGCTCGGCGCGGCGGCGTCAATCACTAGGGTCGCGCGCATCCTCAGAAGACATGAGAGCCGTTGCGCAGCGGCTACTGGAGTGTGCCGTCGGCACCATCCGGTTGGCGACCGGCTGGCGTGAACAAGGCGCCCACGTCCACCGCGTCGAAGCGGTAGTGGCGGCCGCAGAAATCGCAGCCGATCTCCACGTCGCCGCGCTCGGCCAGCACGCTGTCCACCTCGTCCCGGCCTAGGCCGCGCAGCATCTGGCCCACGCGTTCGCGCGAGCAAGTGCAGGCGAAGCGCGGCGCCTGGGGCTCGAAGCGCGTCACCTGCTCCTCCCAGAACAGGCGGCGCAGCACCGTGTCGGCATCCAGCGTCAGCAGTTCCTCGGAAGTCAGCGTGCCGGCCAGGATGCTGATGCGGTTGAAGGCGTCCGACAGGCCGATGTCGTCCTCGTTCTTGCGGCCTTCGAGGTTGCCCTCGCCCTCCACCGGCAGGCGCTGGATCAGCAGGCCGGCGGCCATGTCGCCGTTGGCGGCCAGCACGAGCTTGGTGTCCAGCTGCTCGGACTGCAGCATGTAGTGCTCCAGCACCTCGCTGACCTTCTGCAGCGGCTCGCGCTGGTCGCCGTGCAGGGGCACGACGCCCTGGTAGGGCTGCTGGCCGGGCAGCTTGTCCTTGGGGTCCAGCGTGATGGCGCAGCGGCCTTGGCCATGCAGATTGACCATGGCCTCAAGCGCCGCGCCAGGCTCCACCGCACCGACGCACTTGGCCGTGGCGCGAAAGGCCAGGTCCGGCTGCACCTCGGCCACGGCCAGCTTGACCGGGCCGTCGCCGAAGATCTGCAACACCACGGCGCCGTTGAACTTGATGTTGGCCTGCATCAGCACGGCCGCAGCGCTCATCTGGCCGAGCAGATCGCGCAGCTCGGGCGGGTATTCCTGGCCGGGCTCGCGGCGGCTCAGCACCTCGCGCCAGGCGTCGGTCAGGCGCACCAGCATGCCGCGCACCGGTAGGCCGTCGAACAGGAATTTGTGCAGTTCGCTCATCGGATCTTCTTCAGGCCGGCCGCGTAACGGCGGCCGTTGTTGACGTAGTGGGCAGCGCTCGCCTTGAGCCCCGCGATCTGGGCTTCAGTCAGCTCGCGCACCACCTTGGCCGGGGCGCCGACGATCAGCGAGCCGTCGGGAAATTCCTTGCCCTCGGTCACCAGCGCGCCGGCGCCGACGACACAGTTGCGGCCGATGCGTGCGCCATTCAAGACCACGGCCCCGATGCCGATAAGGCTTTCGTCACCGACCGTGCAGCCGTGCAGCATGACCTGGTGGCCCACCGTCACGTTCTCGCCGATGACGAGCGGGAAGCCGGTGTCGGCATGCAGCACCGAGCCGTCCTGGATGTTGCTGCCTGCTCGAACAGTCAGCGTGTCGCTGTCGCCGCGCAGCACGGCGTTGAACCAGATGCTGACGTTCTCGCCCAGCGTCACGCGGCCGATGACTTCAGCGCTGTCGGCGACGAAAGCCGTCTCGGCCACGTCGGGGATGTGCTCGTCGAGCTGGTAGATCGCCATCGCGGGCCTCCCGTCAAAACCCGTGATTCTAAAATTGCACCGATGTCCGAACTCCGCCTGGCCACGCTCGGCCCCCTGCTGATCGCCGACGCGCCTGCCAAGGCCGCCGCCACGCTGGCCCTGCCCGGCAGCCTGCCCGTGGACGCAAGCGCCGTCATCGGCGCGCCTGCCGGCATCCCCGGCCGCCCTGCCCGCCCGCGGCTGGTCGAGCACATCACGCTCAAGCCCCCGTCGATGCGCACGCCCGCCGGCATCTCGGCCCTGGTGCACGCCATTGCCCACATCGAGCTCAACGCCATCGACCTGGCGCTGGACATCTGCTGGCGCTTCCCCGGCATGCCCGAGGCCTTCTACCGCGACTGGCTGCGCATCGCCCAGGAGGAGGCGACCCACTTCACTCTGCTGCGCAACCACCTGCTGACGCTGGGTTTCGACTACGGCGACTTCGACGCCCACAACGCTCTGTGGGACATGGCCGAGCGCACCAAGCACGACCTGCTGGCCCGCATTGCCCTCGTGCCGCGCACGCTGGAGGCGCGCGGCCTGGACGCCTCGCCCGCCGTCCGCGCCAAGCTGGTCGGCGCGGGCGACAAGAAGGCTGGCGAGATCCTGGACATCATCCTGCGCGACGAGATCGGCCATGTGGCTGCCGGCAACCGCTGGTACCGCTTCCTGTGCACGCAGCGCGGGCTGGACCCGATCGCGACCTATGCCGAACTGGCCGAGCGCCACCAGGCGCCCAGGCTGCGCGCGCCCTTCAACCTGGAAGCCCGCCGCGCCGCCGGCTTCGACGAGGCGGAGCTCGCCGCCCTCGCCAACCCATGACCCGTCTTCAAGCCAACCTCCTGCTCACCTTCGTCGCGCTGATCTGGGGCTCGGCCTTCGTCGCCCAGAACCTCGCGATGGCCCACGTCGGCCCCATGCTGTTCACCGGCGTGCGCTTCCTGGTCGGCTCGGCCGTCGTGCTGCCGCTGGCCTGGCTGGAGTGGCGCCGCCTGGCCCGCGAAGGCCGGCCCCTGTCGAAGCTGGACGGCTGGCACATCGCCGGCCTGGGCCTATTGATGATGCTGGGTGCGGCCATGCAGCAGATCGGCATCCAGTTCACCAGCGTCACCAATGCCGGTTTCCTCACCGCCATCTACGTACCGCTGGTGCCCGTGCTGGCCTGGCTGCTGCTGCGGCACGTGGCCCACTGGTCGGTCTGGCCGGCCGCTGCGGGCTGCCTCGTCGGCGCCTTCTTGCTGTCGGGCGCGCATGAGCTGAGCATCGGCCTGGGCGACCTCTGGGTGCTGGGCTCGGCCATCCCCTGGGCCGTGCATGTGCTGATGGTGGGCCGCTGGGCCGACCGCATGGGCGCGCCTTTCCTCGTGGCCAGCGGCCAGTTCGCGGTCTGCGGCGTGCTGTCACTGATCGCCGCGTGCTTCACCGAGCCTCTGCGCTGGGCCGGCGTGGCTGACGCGGTAGGACCGATTGCCTACACCGGCGTGCTGTCGGTCGGCGTGGCCTTCACGGCCCAGGTCGTGGCCCAGCGCTACGCGCACGCGGCGGACGCCGCCATCATCCTGTCGGCCGAGACGCTGTTCGCCGCCGGCTTCGGCTATCTGCTGCTCGGCGAGCGGCTGAACACCACGGGCCTCGTCGGCTGCGGCCTGATGCTCGCCTGCATCCTGCTCGTGCAGCTCATGCCGCTGGTGGGAACCCTGAGGCGCCGGCAAATTCTGACCACCCCGTCAAATTAGCTTTTAGACTTTGGGGCAACGCTGCACAGGAGCCCCGCATGAGCGCTGACGTTTCCAAGCTTGACGCCTACTGGATGCCCTTCACGGCCAACCGGCAGTTCAAGCAGTCGCCCCGCCTGCTGACCCAGGCCGACGGCATGTTCTTCCGCGACGACAAGGGCCGCGAGATCCTCGACGGCATCGCCGGCCTGTGGTGCGTCAATGCGGGCCACAACCGCACGAAGATCGTCCAGGCCATCCAGGCCCAGGCCGCCGAGCTGGACTTCGCGCCGCCCTTCCAGATGGGCCACCCCAAGGCTTTCGAGCTGGCCGAGCGCCTCGCCCAGATCGCGCCGGCCGGCATGAACCGCGTGTTCTTCACCAACTCCGGCTCCGAGTCCGTCGAGACGGCGCTGAAGATGGCCATCGCCTACCACCGCGTGCGCGGCGAGGGCGCCCGCACCCGCCTCATCGGCCGCGAGCGCGGCTACCACGGCGTTAACTTCGGCGGCATCTCGGTGGGCGGCATGGTGGCCAACCGCAAGATGTTTGGCAGCCTGCTGGCGGGTGTGGACCACATCCGCCACACCCACGACCCGGCGCGCAACGCCTTCTCGGTGGGCATCCCCCAACATGGGGCCGAGTTCGCGGACGACCTGGAACGCCTGGTGCAGTTGCACGACGCTTCAACAATCGCCGCCGTCATCGTCGAGCCCGTTGCGGGCTCCACCGGCGTGCTGATCCCGCCCCAGGGCTATCTGCGGCGCCTGCGCGACATCTGCGACAAGCACGGCATCCTGCTGATCTTCGACGAGGTCATCACCGGCTTCGGCCGCACCGGCAGCCCCTTCGGCGCCCAGACCTTCGGCGTCACGCCCGACCTGATGACGGTGGCCAAGGGCATCACCAACGGCTGCGTGCCCATGGGCGCGGTCTTCGCGCAGCAGAAGATCCACGACGCCTTCATGACGGGCCCGGAGCACCTCATCGAGTTCTTCCACGGCTACACCTACTCGGCCCACCCGCTGGCCTGCGCGGCCGGCATCGCCACGCTGGACACCTACGCCGACGACGACCTGCTGACCCGCGCCACGCGCATGCAGGACGAATTTGCCAAGGCCCTGCACTCCCTGCGTGATGAACCCAACGTCATCGACGTGCGAAACATCGGCTTGGTCGGCGGCATCGAACTCAAACCGCTGGACGGCCAGCCCGCCAAGCGCGCCTTCAACGTCTTCCTCGACTGCTGGGACAAGGGCCTGCTGATCCGCACGACGGGCGACACCATCGCGCTGTCGCCGCCGCTCATCATCGAGAGCAGCCACATCGAACGCATCATCGACACCCTGCGCGGCGCCTTGCGACGGGCTGTCTGACCCACTGCCCCACGGCGCGCTGCGACTAGACTGCGCCGCCCCGCGGTTCCAAGCCGCCCCGAGGAAGCCGATGAAGTTGTTTGCCCGTTGCGCCGCCGGCGCTGCCCTGTCCGCAGCCCTTTCGCTGATCGCCCTGCCCGGCGTTGCCCAGACCCTGAACTACCTCGGCCAGCAGATCGTGCCGACGAGCGCCAGTTTCCGCGGCCTGCCCGTGGGTGGCCTGTCCAGCATCGACTACGTCCCGGCGACCGGGCGCTACCTGGCCATCAGCGACGACCGCAGCGACCGCGGCCCGGCCCGCTACTACGAACTGGCCCTGGACCTGACCAAGTTCCGCCGCAACGCCAACCCCGGCGACTCGGGCGTCACCTGGGTCAACATGACGACCATCCTCGACCTTGACGGCCAGCCCTTCGGCCGCAACATGGTCGACCCCGAAAGCCTGCGCCTGGATACGCGCCGCAACCTCATCTACTGGAGCAACGAGGGCCAGCGCACCTCGGGCGCCATGCAGAACCCGACCGTGCGCCGTATGACCATCGACGGCAAGCCGGCCGGCGAGTTCCCGGTGCCGGGCTACTACAACCCCTCGGGCAGCGCCGCCGGCATCGCCGCCGGCGACGTGGGCGTCTACAACAACCTCGCCTTCGAGAGCATCGCCATCACGCCCGACGGCAAGACGGTCTGGACCATGACCGAAAACGGCCTGGCCCAGGACAGCCTGCCCACGGCCGTCGGCCGCGGCAGCCGCGCCCGCATGCTGTCCTTCGATCTCGACACCGGCAAGGCCGGCGCCGAATACGTCTACGAGGTCGGCCCCGTGCCTTTCCCGCCGGCACGCCAGGGCGACTTCGCCACCAACGGCGTGCCCGACATGCTGGCCCTGTCCTCGCACGAGTTCCTCGTCATCGAGCGCGCCTTCGCCGTCGGTGCCCAAACGCCCGGCGTCGCCGCGCTGACCAAGCAGCCCACCAGTAACACCATCAAGCTCTTTCTCATCGACACCCGCGGCGCCACCGACGTGTCGGGCTGGCCCAGCATCAAGGGCCGGGACGTCGTGCCGGTGAAGCGCACCATGCTGCTGGACCTGTCCTCGCTGAGAAACGACGACGGCAGCGTGCTGGCGCTGGACAACATCGAGGGCATCAGCTTCGGCCCGATGGTCGACGGCAAGCGCACGCTGATCCTGGTGTCCGACAACAACTTCAACCCGGCCCAGTTCACGCAGTTCATCGCGCTGACGATTGACGGCGCCCTGCCCTGATGCATCCGGTTCCCTGGCGCGCGTATGCGCTGCTGGCCGCCAGCACCAGCCTGGTCGGCAGCTACGTGGGCCTGTCCAAGCTGCTCGTCGCGGCCTTTCCCGTCTTCCTGCTCGCCGGCCTGCGCTTCGGCTTCGCGGCGCTGCTGATGCTGCCCTGGCTGAAGAAGCCGGCACACGAGGCGCCGCTGGACTCGCGCTCAAGGGGGCTGCTCTTCCTCGAATCCTTCCTCGGCAACTTCCTGTTCTCGATCTGCATGCTGTTCGGCCTGCGGCAGAGCTCGGCCGTCGTGGCCGGGGTCGTCATGGCCGGCATTCCGGCGGCCGTCGCGCTGCTCAGCCGGGCCTTCCTGCGCGAGCGCCTCAGCGGCCGCGTGCTGGCCGGGATTGCCTGCGCGGTGGGTGGCATCGCCCTGGTGGCCACCGGCAAGCAGGGCGGTGCCGAGACGACGCCGCTGGGCGCCCTGCTGCTGCTCGCGGCCGTGTTCTGCGAGGCCTGCTACGTCGTCATCGGCAAGAAGCTGACCGCCGACCTCGGCCCCAAGCGCATCAGCGCGCTGATCAACCTCTGGGGCCTGGCCCTCGTCGCACCGCTAGCCATCTGGCAGGCCCTGAGCTTCGACTTCGGCGCGCCGCGCCCGCTCGACTGGGCCCTGCTGGGCTATTACGCGGCCACGGCCAGCGTCATCACCGTCTGGCTGTGGATGGCCGGCCTGCAGGGCCTGCCCGCAGCCAAGGCCGGTGTCTTCATGGTCTTCCTGCCCATCAGCACGGCGCTGATCGGCCTGCTGCTCGGCGAGAGCATCTCGCTGCTGCAGGCCATCGCCTATGGCCTGGCCTTATTGGGCGTGCTGCTGGCGACATGGCCCGCGCGCGCCGCGCCTCGTTAGCATGTCGGGATGTCTCTGCAAGCCGACCTCGCGCGCTGGCGCGAGCACCTGATCCGTTTCGCCGCGCTGCTGGGCAACCCGCCCGACCGCAGCGCTCCCACGGAGCCCGAACTGGCGCCTGGCCTCTGCCTGATCTTCGCCCCTCACCCGGACGACGAATGCATCGTCGGGGCGCTGCCGCTACGGCTGCAGCAGGAGGCCGGCTGGCGCGTCGGCAACGTCGCCGTCACGCTGGGTAGCAACCCCGGGCGCCGCGCGTCACGCTGGGCCGAACTGCAGGACGCCTGCGGCGTGCTGGGATTCGACTGCATCCGCGTCGGTGACGACGGCCTGAGCGACGTGCGCGCCGACACCGCCGAGCGCGAACCCGCGCTGTGGGCCACACATGTAGCGGCCATCGCCGCGGTGCTGGCCGAGCACCGCCCCGCCCTCGTGCTGGCGCCTCATGCGCTGGACGACAACCCCAGCCACCGCGGCGTCTACCGCCTCGTCGCCGAGGCGCTCGGCGCGGCGCGGCTGGACACCGTGCTGGCCCACACGGAATTCTGGTCCACACAGTCGGCGCCCAACGCCCTCGTGCAGACCAACATCGCCGACACGGCCCGGCTGATCGCCGCGCTGGAACGTCATGCCGGCGAGATCGAGCGCAACCCCTACCACCTGCGCCTGCCGGCCTTCCTGGCCGACGCGGTGCGCCGCGGCGGCGAGCTGGTGCTGGGCGCCGGCGAGGCGGCGCCCGATTTCGCCTTCGCAACCCTTTACCGCCTCGTGGCCTACCGCGCCGGCCAGCCCGCCGCCGAACTGCCGCGCCGCGTCTTCCCTGCCGACCAGGCCTTGTCTTCAGCCCTTCTCAAGCCATGACCCAGCCCACTCACCTCCGCGTCCACCAGTTCGCCGGCCTGCAAACCGGGCCACGCCTGCTCGTCACCGGCGCCGTGCACGGCAACGAGATCCACGGCACCAAGGCCATGACCGAGATCATTCGCCAGCTCGATGCCGGCGAGCTGACGCTGCTGCGCGGCACGCTGACGCTGCTGCCCGTTGTCAACCCGCTGGCCCACCAGCTCGACCGCCGCGAGGGGGACCGCAACCTCAACCGCAACCTGCGCCCGGTCGTCATCGCGCACGACTTCGAGGACCGGATCGCCCGGGTGCTGTGCCCGCTGATCGCGCAGCACGACGGCATCCTCGACCTGCACAGCTTCCAGGGCAACGGCCCGGCCTTCGCGATGATCGGCCCGCGCGACAACACGGGCGAGCTGGAGCCTTTCTCGCAGGAAGCCACCGAATCGGCCCTCGCCGCCCGCCTGGGCGTGGGCCGCATCGTCGAGGGCTGGCTGTCCACCTACGCTTTGGGCCTGCAGCGCCGCCAGCAGCGCGAGCACGACGGCTCGCGCCGCGCGACGCTGATCAGCGACCCCCACTACGGCGTCGGCACCACCGAGTACATGCGCTCCACGGGCGGCTGGGCCATCACGCTGGAATGCGGCCAGCACCTGGACCCGAACGGCCCCGCGGTCGCCCGGCTGGCCATCCTGCGCACGCTGGTCTTCCTGGGCATGCTCGACGAGAGCGCCGTGGAACCCCACCGCCCCACCCAGCCGCCTGAGTTGCTGCAGCTCTACGACGTGATCGACCGCGAGGACATGGGCGACCAGTTCGAGCGCGAGTGGGCCAGCTTCGATGCCATCGCCAAGGGCCAGAAGATCGGCACGCGCGCCAGCGGCGCGGCAGTCCTGGCGCCCGGCGAGGGCCGCATCGTCTTCCCCAACGTGAAGTCGCAGCCGGGCACGGAGTGGTTCTACCTGGCGCGGCCGAGCGATCGCAAGCTGGGCTGAGACGCGTCCGCCGTCAGCGGCGCATGCGCAGCCCGGAACGGCTGGTGGCCGTGCTGGGCGACGACGCACCCCATGCCGCGCCGGCAAAGACCGTCTGCAAGGCCTGGCCGTCCTGGGTGTAGTGCAGCTCGGTGCCGTCCGGGGCCGCGAGCTCAGCCAGCGCATCCTTCAACACCACTAGCCCTCGCGCCTGATCGTCGACCTCCATGTCCAGCCTGTGGTGGGTGACGGCCTCACCCGGCGTGGCCTGCGAGCCGCCCCAGCCGAGCAGGCTGCCCAACGCATCGGCCTGCAGCACGCGCTCGATGGTCTCGTGCACCAGCGGCAGACGCCCGGCCAGCCCCGGGGAGAGCGGCAGCTTGGCGTAGACGAAGAAGGACACGGCCGCATTCTCGCGCACGGCCAGGATGCCTGAAGCGGCCCCAGGCCTCAGCCCATCGTCCCGCGCGCCTGCATGGCCTCGCGCCAGCGCCGCAGGTTGGCGTGCTCGTCACCCGGCTTGAACTTCACGACACGCGCGAAGTCCAGCGCCACGACGGCCGTGATGTCGGCGATGCTGAACTGCCCGGCAGCGATGAAGTCGCGGCCTTCGAGGTGGGCGTCCAGCGCCTTGAAGAAATGGCCGAGCCGCGCCATCCCGCGCTCGGCCAGCGCCGGGATCTGCGCGTAGTTGACGGGCCCCGGCAGCGCCCGGTCCACCATCGCCGGGCTGCTGTTGCGCAGGGCCTCGGCGATTGCCAGCAGTCCCTCGAACTCGACGCGCCATTGCCAGCCGGCGACCTCTGCCTTCTCCAGCGGCGTGCGGCCCAGCAGCGGCGGCTCGGGCCAGCACGCCTCGACGTAGGCCGCGATGGCCGCGTTGTCGGTCAGCACGGCCCCCTCCTCCGTCACCAGGGCCGGCACCGTGCATTGCGGGTTGATGCGCCGGAAGGCTTCGCCCAGCTGCTCGCCGCTGCGCAGGTCCACCTGCACCGTCTCGTGGGGAGCGCCCTTCTCGGCCAGCAGGATGCGCGCGCGGCGCGGGCTGGGCGCGGTGGCGCAGTCGTAGAGGGTCATCATGGCGTCGTCACAAGCTTGTCCTGGGTCTTGGTGTCGAAGTCGCCGGCCTCGTGGCGCTCGTGCAGCTGGCTGGCCGGATCGCCCCAGGTGCGGTTGACCTTGCGCCCGCGCTGCACGGCGGGGCGCCGGGCGATTTCGTCGGCCCAGCGGATGACGTGGGTGTATTCATGCACCGAAAGGAACTCCCCGGCACCGTAGAGCTGCCCCTTGGCCAGTGCGCCATACCAGGGCCAGGTAGCCATGTCGGCAATCGAGTAGGCCTCGCCTGCCAGATAGGGCCGATCGGCCAGATGCCGGTTCAGCACGTCGAGCTGGCGCTTGACCTCCATCGCATAGCGGTCGATGGGGTATTCCAGCTTCTCGGGCGCGTAGGCATAGAAATGCCCGAAGCCCCCGCCCAGGAAGGGCGCGCTACCCATCTGCCAGAACAGCCAGCTCAGCGCCTCGGCCCGCGCCGCCCCGCCAGCGGGCATGAAGGCGTCCCCGAACTTCTCCGAGAGATACATCAGTATGGCGCCCGACTCGAACACCCGCACCGGCTGTGCGTCAGGTCCGCCGCTGCGGTCCACCAGCGCGGGAATCTTGGAGTTGGGGTTGGCCGCGACGAAGCCGCTGCCGAACTGCTGCCCCTCGTTGATGCGGATCAGCCAGGCATCGTACTCGGCGCCCGCATGGCCCAGCGCCAGCAGCTCCTCCAGCATGACGGTGACCTTGATGCCATTGGGCGTTCCCAGCGAGTACAGCTGCAGCGGATGGCGGCCGACCGGCAGCGCCTTCTCGTGAGTGGCGCCGGCTAAAGGCCGGTTGATGTTGGCGAACTGGCCACCGCTGGCCTTGTTCCAGGTCCAGACCGGGGGCGGGGTGTAGGCATCGGTCATCGGGCATTCCTTTCCAGCCACGACGGTAACGCGTGTCCAAGCACCCAGCCGCGCTACGGTCTTGGCACGGCCTGGGACAATCCCGCCCCATGCGTATCGACTTCATCTCCGACATCGTCTGCCCCTGGTGCGCCATCGGCCTCTACTCGCTGGAAGCCGCCGCCGCCCGCATTCCAGGGCTGACGCTGGACTTGCACTTTCACCCCTTCGAGCTCAACCCCGGCATGGGGCGCGAGGGCCAGGACATCGAGGAACATCTGGCGCAGAAATACGGCGCCAGTCCGGCCCAGCTGGCGGGCACGCGCCAGGCCATCCGCGAGCGCGGTGCGGCCCTGGGCTTCGACTTCGCAATGCAGGCGCGCAGCCGCATCTACAACACCCGCGACGCCCATCGCCTGCTGCACTGGGTCGACGAGGCCTTCGGCGGCACTGTGCAGCGTGCACTGAAAGTTGCGATGCTCAGGGCCTATTTCACCGAAGGCCGTGACGTGTCCGACCCCACCGTGCTGCTGGACCTGGCGGTGGCCGCAGGCCTGCCCGCCGCCGAGACGCGGGAGCTGCTGGCCAGCCGCCGCTACGACGCCGAGGTGGCTGCGGCCGAAGCCGAGGTGCAGCGCCAGGGCATCAGCGCCGTGCCGGCCATCGTCGTCAACCAGCGCCACCTGATCCAGGGCGGGCAGTCCGTCGAAGTCTTCGAGCAACTGCTGCGCCAGGTGATGGCTCAGCCGGCCTGAACGGGCGCGCGGCGGCGGCTTCGCCAGGCGGGGCTCCTGCTCAGCGAGGCCACCATGAAGAAGCATCTCGCCCTGCCCGGCCTGCTGACATGAGGCCGCCGCCGGACCTGAGACAATGGCTGCTCATTTCCGAAGCCCGCCGCTGGCGGGCTTCTTGTTTCTCCAGCGCCCATGTTCAAGAACCTGATCACCTACCGCATCGGCGAAGGCTGGCAGACCGATGCCGCCCAGCTCGCCGAACAGCTCGCCAAGGAACCGTTCCTGGCCTGCGCCCCCACCCAGCCCCTGGCCGTGGGCTGGGCACCGCCGCGCGGCATCGAGCACGCGCCTCTCGTCGAGGTTGTCGACGGCCACTGGCTCGTCAAGCTCAAGCGCGAGCAGCGCCTGCTGCCCTCCTCCGTCGTGCAGGAGCGCGTGGACGAGCTCGCCGAACACATCGAGGCCACCACCGGCCGCAAGCCCGGCAAGAAGGCCAAGAAGGAGCTCAAGGAGCAGGCCGCCCACGAGCTGCTGCCACGCGCCTTCACCAAGACCTCGGCCACCCAGGTCTGGATCGCCCCCAAGGAGCGCCTGCTATTCGTCGACGCCGGCTCCAGCAGCCGCGCCGACGAGGTCATCACGCTGCTGATCCAGGCCAGCCCGGGCCTCTCCCTGCAGCTGGTGCAGACAGCCGAGAGCCCCGCCGCCTGCATGGCCGCCTGGCTGATGGACGGCGTGACGCCCGAGGGCTTCCAGATCGAGCGCGAGTGCGAGTTGAAGGGCAGCGACGATCAGAAGCCCGTCGTGCGCTACGCCCGCCATCCTCTCGACATCGACGAGGTCCGCGCCCACCTGACCAGCGGCAAGATGCCCACACGCCTGGCCCTGAGCTGGAACGAGCGCGTGGCCTTCACGCTGACCGAGGGCTTTGCGATCAAGAAGATCAGCTTCCTGGACCTGGCCTTCGAGGGCCGGCCAGAGGCCAGCGGCGACGAAGCCTTCGACGCCGACCTGGCCCTGGCCACAGGCGAGCTGGGCCGGCTGATCCCGGCGCTGATCGAAGGCCTGGGCGGCGAGCACGACTTCGCCGCTGCCGGCACGGCGCCGGCACCGGCCCCCGCCGCGCTGGCCACGGAGCCTCTCGTCGAGGGCGAAGCCCCCTGGTAAGCCGTCAGAAGCCCAGCCTGAGCGTCACCCGCACGGTGCGCGGCTCGGCGGGATGGACGTGCCGGTCTGCCACCGGCGCGGCTTCGCCGGGCAGCTGCGACACGTAGAAATACTCGATGTCGTTGACCCGGCGGTTGCCGAGGTTGAAAAGGTCCAGCGTCAACTCGCTGCCGGCCCACAGCCGGCGGCTGACGCGCAGATTGGTCGTCAGCGATACGCGCGAGCGCACGCTGTTGTCTTCGATCAGCGCGCCGGCGCCGAGGTAGCGCCACTGCACGCTGGCCGACCAGGCGCCCAGATCGCGCACGGCGACGGCGACGGAGCCCACCTTGTCGACCGCGTTGGGGATGCGGTCACCGCCGGCAAAGCGGGCATGCGTCCAGGCCAGGTCGGCGTCCACCAGCAGCCAGGGCACCGGGACGTAGCGGTTGTTCCACTCGATGCCGCGGCGCCGGCTGGGCCGGTTGGGCTCGGTCGCACCGGCGTCGCCCACGTAGACGAGCTCGGAGTCGAAGTCCAGCTTCCACAGCGCCAGCGAGGACTGCAGGCCTGGCACCCACTCCGTGCGCGCGCCCAGCTCCAGGCCGCGCGCGGCGGCGAGTCCGGGCACCTTGTCGACGGGGCCACCCGTCCTGGGATCGATGGTGGCCGTCGTGCCGCGCGCATCGTTGCTGTGAAAGCCCCGGCCGGCGTTGAAGAAGAACTCCGTCTTCGCCCAGGGGCCGGCGATCAGCGACAGCTTGGGCGAGAACAGATGGGCCGAGGCGCGGCCCGAGTTGGCCGCCAGTGTCAGCGCGTCCACCTGAAAGCGCGCCTGATCGGCCCGCAGGCCGACGACGCTGCGCAGCCAGGGCATCAGCTCCACCGAGGTCTGGCCGTAGAGGCCGAGCAGAGTCTGGCGCACCTCGTCGTCCCGCGTCGTCGCCGTGATGCGGCGGGCCACGGTGTCGAACAAGCCCACGCGGATGCGGTCGTGGCGCAGTTGCAGGCCGACCTCGCTGCGCGCCGGCAGGTCGCCCAGCCGATGCTCCGCCGCGTGGCTGAGGTCGAAGCCCCCGACCGAGCGCCGGTCCTGCTGCGAGAACTGGTCGCCCTGCGCCGGCCGCTCCAGCGCGTAAGTGAAGTTGGAGAAGAGCTGGAGTCGGTAGCTCATCGCATAGGCCGCGACGCGCGTGACCCCGGCCTCGGTGGCGCGATGCCATTCGCCGGACAAGCTGCCGCGGCGCGTCTCGCCGCCGTCGCTGGTGTCGATGGCGTCGAAGCGGTCGAAGCCGGCGTCGATGAGGCGCTCGGGCACCTGGTCGGTCGAGTTCCACTTGGCGTCATAGCCCATCAGGCTGGCATGCCAGCCCTCGGCCCGGGTGCCGCCGGAGAGCGTCAGCACGCCGTTGCGCTTGCGAAGCTGCTCGGGCAATTTCCAGGGGCCGTCGTTGTGCTGCAGCTCGGCGGCGCCGAGCAGGGCCAGCCCACCGCCCAACGCCGTGGCGCCAGCGCCGACGAAGCGCCGGAACTGGCGTTGGCCCAGCGTCAGCGCGGCGAAGTTGTCGTCCAGCGTGCTGCGGTAGGCGATGTCGGCCGAGCCGGCCGCGGTGAAGTCGCCGTTCTTCGCGAAGTACGGGCCCTTGCGGTATTCGATGCGCTCGACCAGCTCGGGGATGAGGAAGTTCAGGTCCGAGTAGCCCTGGCCATGGCCATGCGTGGGCATGTTGACCGGCAGGCCGTTGACGGTGGTGGCGAAGTCGGTGCCATGGTCAAGGTTGAAGCCGCGCAGGAAGTACTGGTTGGCCTTGCCGTCACCCGAATGCTGGGTGACGATGAGGCCGGGCACGAACTCCAGCACCTCGCCGGGGCGCAGCGCGGGTCGGCTCTTCAGCAGCTCGGCGCGGATGCTGCCCTGGGAAGCGGCATCGGTGCTGCCGATGGCGTTGTCGTAGTGGCGGCCGGTGACTTCGACCTTTTCCAGCACGGCGGCGACGACGACGACGGGGGCCTCGGCCTGAGCCTGGGCCAGGGCGGTGGCGGCAATCAGGCTGGCAGCAGCCAGCAGCGTCGGCCGGAATCGACGGTTTTTGGGCATGGGGCTTCTCGACAACGGGCGCCTCGGGTGCGCGCAGGCACGGCCCGTCGCATCGGGACGGGTCGAACCTGGCGGGGATGAGTGCGGCGCAGAACGCGCCGGAGCGCTCAGCCGCGTGGCGGCGTCAGTGGCGGCGCGACGACGCGACCGCGCCAGTCCGGTTCGGCCGCGGCGGCGTGATCGCCGGCCTCAGGCAGGCCCGGCAACGCCAGGTGGCCCGGCAGCCAGGCCAAGAAGGCCGTCACGCCGCCTTGCAGGGAGTCGTCGCCCGCGTCGCCGACGGCCAGGACGTCGGCGCTGTCGTGCGAATGCCTGTGCAGGACGCCGCCATGCGCATGCAGCGTGTCTGCAGCCCCAAGGCCGATCGCCCAGCTGAACCCGGGCCCCTGGAGCCGCGGGTCCTGGCCGCCGTGCAGACGGTCCAGCAGGACCCGCAGTGCCGATGGCGGCGACGCCGCCGGTGCGCTGCCCGCATGCAGGTGCCGCTGCCCCTGCAGGCCGGCCACGAGCTGCAGCACGCCCTGCAGCGGCAATACCACCAGCAGCAGCGCGAGCATGCCGGCGCGGGTTCGGTGCAGCAACAAGGACAGGACGGGTGGCACAGGCTGGAAAGAGGTAGCCGCGGGCGGAACCAAACGGTGCATCTTCAGCCGCAGGCGTTGCCGGCGTATGACATGCGGTTCATGCTCCTACGCAGCCGGTCCCCGGGCAGATTCGCGCGCGCGCCGCGCTTCACCAGCTCGTGAAGGGCTTCACTGCCAGATTGGCATTGACGTAGCGGCCGTCGCCGGTCACTTCGGCGGCCAGCCAGGCCGGCCGGGCAAAGACCTGGCCCTCGTCGGCCAGCTCGATCTCGGCGACGACCAGGCCCGCGTTGGCACCGAGGAATTCGTCAACCTCCCAGGTCATGCCCTCGAACACGCACAGGTGGCGGATCTTCTCGACGAGCGGGCCGTCGCACATCGCCAGCAGCTGACGGGCATCGGCGACGGGCAGCTCGTACTCGAACTCGGCCCGCGTGGCGCCGCGGGTGGCACCCTTGATGGTCAGGAAGGCCCGCGCGCCGGCGATGCGCACGCGCACCGTGCGCGCCGGGTCGCGGCTGAGGTAGCCCTGGCTGAAGCGGGTCTGCCGCTCGGCCGGCTGACGCCAGCCATCGCCGCTGACGAGGAATTTGCGTTCGATCTCAATGCCCATGCTCGGCTGCCTTGGCTGCGGCCTCGCGCAGCTTGTCCTTCTTGCTCTTGCGCGTCGTGCTCTTGATACCGCCCGTAGCCTGCGCCTCGGTGGCCACCGCCTGGGGTTCGAAGCCCGCCAGCCGCTCGCGCAGCACGCGCTGGCCCTGGCGCTTCTCGATGAGGCGGAAATGGCTCTCGGCGTTCTCGGCGCTGTCTGCGCAGATGAAGCTGATGGCCACGCCGGCCGCCCCTGCGCGGCCGGTGCGGCCGATGCGGTGGGTGTAGTCGGCCGCGGAGCGCGGCAGCTCGTAGTTGACGACGGCATCCAGCGCATCCACGTGCAGGCCGCGCGCGGCAACATCGGTGGCCACCAGCACCTTGACGCTGCCGGCCTTCAGCGCGGCCAGCACGTCGCGGCGCGCGCCCTGGCTCAGCTCGCCGTGCAGCACACCGGCCTTGAAGCCGTGGGCGAACAGCTTGTCCGACACCAGCTCGGCCGTGTAGCGGCTGGCGACGAACACCAGCGCGCGCCCCCAGCCCTCGTCGCGCAGCAGCTGGCGCAGGGCCGGCAGGCGCTGGGCGCGGTCGAGCTGGAAGGCGCGCTGCGTGATCTGCGGCGCCGCCTCCTCGATGTGGATGCGCACCGGGTCGCGCAGCAACTGCTCGGCCAGCGCCTGCACGGCCGGCGGGAAGGTGGCCGAGAACAGCAGCGACTGGCGACGCGCCGGCAGCAGGACCAGCACGCGCTGCAACTCCTCGGCGAAGCCCTGGCCGAGCAGCCGGTCGGCCTCGTCCAGCACCAGGCAATCGACCCCGGAGAGCTGCAGGCCGTTGTGGTCGAGCAGGTCCAGCAGCCGGCCGGGCGTGGCGACCATGACGTCGCAGCCGCCGCGCAGGGCCATCAGCTGCGGGTTGATGGACACGCCGCCGAAGGCCAGCGCGACCTTGGGGCGGTGCAGCAGCAGGGCCGACAACTCGCGCAGCAGGCCGGCGGTCTGGGCCGCCAGCTCGCGCGTGGGAGCCAGCACCAGCGCGCGCGGGCCCGGCCGCGGCGGCGAGGCCACCAGCCGCTGCAGCAGCGGCAGCGCGAAGGCGGCGGTTTTGCCGGAGCCGGTCTGCGCCAGGGCCAGCACGTCGGCACCGGCCAGGATGGGCGGCAGCGCGGCGGTCTGGACGGCGGTGGGCGCGTGATAGCCCTGGTCGCGCACGGCGCGCAGCAGGGCGGGCGAGAGGCCCAGGGAGGCGAAGGACATGCCGCGATTGTCGCGGCGACCCCGCGGCGTCAGAACAGCTTTTGCTGATCGCCCGCCAGCTGGCCGACGGCGCGCGCCTCGATGAGCAGCATGCGGCGCTTGGTCTCGACCCCGCCCGGCGCCGAAAAACCGGTCGGCTCGCCGCCCGCACCCATCACCCGATGGCAGGGCACGATGGGCGGAAACGGGTTGTCGCCCTCGGCGCGGCCGACCGCGCGCGCCGCACCGGGCTGGCCCATGGCGGCGGCGATCTCGCCGTAGGTGCGGGTCTGGCCGGGCGGGATGGCGCGGGTCAGCGCATGCACCTGGCGGCGGAATTCGGGGATGCCGCGCTCGTCGAGCACGATGTCGCTCAGGTCGCGTACCTCGCCGGCCAGCAGCGCACAGATGCCGTCGACGGCACGGGCAATGTGAGGCGGCAGCTCAGCGGCCGGCTCCGCGTTGGGATGGCGCCGCTTCAGCCGTGCCAGGCTGGCATCGGGCAGCAGCGAGGCGACGATGCCGCGCTCGCTCCAGACGACGCCGCAGCGGCCCAGCGCCGTGTCGAAGCCGTGGCACCACAGCGGCTCGTCCGGCGGCAGCGCGGGGCCGATGTCAGGGTCGTCGACAAATTCGCTCATGTGGTCTCAGGCGGCCTAGGCAGCAACCGCCAGGCCCGACAGGCGCGCGGCCGTCGCCTGCGCGGCGACCTCGCGCGGCGCCAGCGTCTTCAGGCGGTGGTCGCTCCAGACCTGACGCCAGCGGCGCGCGCCGGGCGTGCCGTTCCACAAGCCGAGCGCATGGCGCATGGCGTGCGGCCAGGACCGGCCAGCAGCGTGCAGGCGGTCCAGGTAATCCAGCCATTGCGCCTCGACCTGCTCGCGCGACGCGGCCGGGTCGGCGGCGCCGAAGAAGCGCGAGTCCCACCGCGCCATACTCCAGGGCTCGTGGTAGGCCTCGCGGCCGATCATCACGCCGTCGACCTGCGTCAGTTGCTCGGCGATCTCGTCCGGTGTCTTCAGGCCGCCATTAATGGCGATGGTCAGCTGCGGGAACTCGCGCTTGAGCTGGGCGACGAGGCCATAGCGCAGCGGCGGGATATCGCGGTTTTCCTTGGGCGACAGGCCCTGCAGCCAGGCATTGCGGGCATGCACGATAAAGACCTCGCAGCCAGCCTCGGCCACGGTCGCGACGAAGTCGCGCACGAAGTCATAGCTCTCGATCCTGTCGATGCCGATGCGGTGCTTGACGGTGACGGGCAGCGAGGTCGCGTCGCGCATGGCCTTCACGCAGTCGGCCACCAGTCGCGGCTCGGCCATCAGGCAGGCGCCGAAGGCTCCTTTCTTCACGCGCGGGCTGGGGCAGCCGCAGTTCAGGTTGACCTCGTCATAGCCCCAGCGCTCAGCCAGCTTCGCGCAGGCGGCGAGGTCGCCCGGCTCGCTGCCACCCAGCTGCAACGCGACTGGATGCTCCTCGGGATTGAAATCGAGGTGACGCGGCTGGTCACCATGCAGCAACGCGCCTGTCGTCACCATCTCGGTGTAGAGCAGCGCACGGCGGGTGATGAGCCGGTGCAGGTAGCGGCAGTGGCGATCCGTCCAGTCCATCATGGGGGCGACGGACAGGCGCCAGGGCGAGGTCATGACAGATCCTTCAGCGGATGCCGGTCTGGCGCCCAGGGGCTGACGAAGAAGGCCGCCACCTCGGCGGCGTCCACCTCGGCGACGGTTGCCGGCGCCCAGCGCGGCGCGTGGTCCTTGTCGACCGCCAGCGCGCGGATGCCCTCCACCGTCTCGCTGCGCGCCGCACCGCGCAGGTGGAAGGCGTGGTGCACGAGGTCGCGCTCCAGGCGCAGGTCGTCGGCCAGGCTGAGCCTGCGGCCACGGCGCACCAGTTCCAGCGTGACGGCCATCATGGTGGGCGAGCGCTTGAGAAGGGTGTGGTGGGTGTGGCGGGCCCAGTCGTCATCGGCGGCGGCCAGCGAGGCGAGGATGCCGCCCAGCGTCGCTTCGCCGAAGTGGCCGTCGATGCGCTCGGCCGCGGCCTTGGGATCGGCCGTGGGCGCGAGGTCGGCACGCTCCATGACGGTGGCGACGACATGCTCGGCGCTGGGCTGGGGGCTGGCCTTGAGGGCATGGACGAGGTCGTCCCACTGCGAGGCCGGCACGTAGACGTCGCCCAGGCCCCACTCGATGGCGTCGCCCGCCGCGATGGCCTGGCCCGTCAGCGCCAGCCATTCGCCGACATGGCCCGGACATTGGGCCAGGAAGTAGCCGCCGCCCACGTCGGGGAACAGGCCAATGCCGGTCTCGGGCATGGCGAGCTTGGAGCGGTCGCTCAGCACGCGCAGCTTGGCGCCCTGGCTGATGCCCATGCCGCCGCCCATGACGATGCCGTCCATCAACGCGATGTAGGGCTTGGGGTAGGCGTGGATGAGGTGGTTGAGGCGGTATTCCTCAGTGAAGAAATCCTCCAGCGCCGGGTCGCCGGCATGGGCGGCCTGGTGGAAGAAGCGGATGTCGCCGCCGGCGCAGAAGGCCGGCGGCCGGCCCTCACGGCCGGCGCCGAGCACGGCGACGGCCTGGATCTCCGGCCGAGTGGCCCAGTGGCGCAGCAGCGTCGTCATGTCGCGGATCATGGCGATCGACAGCGCATTGAGCGCCTGCGGGCGGTTCAGCGTGATGAGGCCCAGGCAGCCGTTCACCTCGGCCAGGATCTGGCCATCGGACACCAGGGTGGGGATCAGGTCGTTCATGCGTTCTTCGGGACGGATTTGACGGAGGACGGCGCGAAGGCTTCGTTGGCGACGAGCGCGAGCAGCACGAGGCTACCGCCGATCAGGGCTGCGCTGCCTGGGTGTTCGCCCGCAAACAGCCAGGCCCAGAGCACGCCCAGCAGGGTTTCGGCCTGGCCCAGCAGCGCCAGTTCGTGGCCGGGCAGCTCCCGCGCCAGGCGCACGGCCATCAGGCAGGGCACGGCGAGCTGGAAGACGCCGAGGAAGGCCAGCAGGCCCAGGTCGTGCGCGCCGGCCTGCAGCGGCCAGGCCAGCGGCAGCGTGGCAGCCATCGAGATCAGCGCGCCGATGAGCACGGCGGGCAGCATGTCGGTGTCGCCCTGGCCGACCTTTTGCAGCAGGCACCAGTTGGAGGCTGCCGCCAGCGGCACGCCCAGCGCGACGAAGACGCCGAGCAACGGCCCACCCAACTGGCCGCCGAACATCCAGGCGATGCCGGCGCCCGCCACAGCGATGGCCCACCAGGTCCGCGTCGGCACCGGCTGATGCAGGAAGACCCGCGCGAACACCGCCGTGAACAGCGGCGACAGCGACATCGTGACCAGCACATTGGCCACCGTGGTGAGCGACAGCGCCACCATGAAGGCCGTGAACATGATGGCCCAGCAGAGCCCGGAGGCCCATACCGCCGCGCCGCGCATGGCGCCCAGCAGCGCCCTGCCCCTCATCACGCCGAGGATGAGCAGCAACGCCACGGCGTTGAAGCTGCTGCGCCAGAACGTGATCTCGAAGCCCCGCGCCGCCTCCAGATGCCGCGTGACCACGCCCGCCGAACTCCACATCAGCGTGACCAGCAGCATCAGCAGGACGGCGGATCGATGACTCATGAACGAGCGCCCCTGAAAAGGGGCGCGGGCAATCTTCTGGCTAGAGCCCCCTCGCGGAGGGGGCTGGGGGAGCACAACATTCCCGCGGGGACCGCGAGCGTGCTGATCGCGCCTCAGGCGCGAGCTGCACGCTTGCGGTCGTTTTCGCTGAGGTGACGCTTGCGCAGGCGAACGCTCTTGGGCGTGATTTCCACCAGCTCGTCGTCATCGATGAAGTCCACGCCGTATTCCAGCGTCAGGTCGATGGGCGGCGTGATCTTGATGGCGTCTTCCTTGCCGGAGACGCGGAAGTTGGTCAGCTGCTTGGTGCGCGTGGCGTTGACGACGAGGTCGTTGTCGCGGCTGTGGATGCCGACGATCATGCCCTCGTAGACCGGGTCGTTGGGCTTGACGAACATGCGGCCGCGGTCATCCAGCTTGCCCAGCGCGTAGGTGAAGATCTCGCCGTCGTCCATGGAGATCAGCACGCCGTTCTTGCGGCCGCCGATCTCGCCCTTGTGGGCCTCGTAGCCGTCGAAGATGGACGAGATCAGGCCCGAGCCGCGGGTCAGGTTCATGAACTCGTTGGCGAAGCCGATCAGGCCGCGCGCGGGGATGCGGTACTCCAGGCGCACGCGGCCATGGCCGTCCGGCTCCATGTTGAGCATCTCGCCCTTGCGCAGGCCCAGGGCCTGCATGACGCCGCCCTGGTGGGTTTCTTCCACGTCGGCGGTGACCAGCTCCATCGGCTCGCTCTTCACGCCGTCGATGTCCTTGAACATCACGCGCGGCTTGGAGACGGCCAGCTCATAGCCTTCGCGGCGCATGTTCTCCAGCAGGATGGTCAGGTGCAGTTCACCGCGGCCGCAGACCTCGAAGATGCCGTCTTCATCGGTCTCCGAGACGCGCAGGGCCACGTTGTGCTGCAGTTCCTTCTGCAGGCGGTCCCAAATCTGGCGGCTGGTCACGTACTTGCCTTCACGGCCGGCCAGAGGCGACGTGTTGACGCAGAAGTTCATCGTCAGCGTCGGCTCGTCGACCTTCAGCATGGGCAGGGGCGCCGGGTTGGTCGGGTCGGTCACGGTGACGCCGATGCCGATGTCCTCGATGCCGTTGATCAGCACGATGTTGCCGGGGCCGGCTTCAGAAACCTGCACGCGGTCCAGGCCGTGGAAGGTCAGCACCTGGTTGATGCGGCCGTTGACGGACTTGCCGTCCGGGCCTTCCATGACGGCGACCTGCATGCCGGGCTTAATGGTGCCCTGGCTGATGCGGCCCACGCCGATGCGGCCGACGAAGGTGGAGAAGTCCAGGGCCGAGATCTGCAGCTGCAGCGGAGCAGCCGGGTCACCCGTCTGCGCCGGCACGTGCTTCAGCACGGTGTCGAACAGGGCCGACATGTCGGGGCCCCACTGCTCGCCGGGCGCGCCCTCGGTCAGCGAGGTCCAGCCGTTGATGCCGGAGGCGTAGACGACCGGGAAGTCCAGCTGCTCGTCAGTGGCGCCGAGCTTGTCGAACAGGTCGAAGGCGGCGTTGATGACGGCGTCAGGCTTGGCGCCCGGCTTGTCGACCTTGTTGACGACGACGATGGGCTTGAGGCCCAGGGCCAGGGCCTTCTTCGTGACGAAGCGGGTTTGCGGCATCGGGCCCTCCTGGGCGTCGATCAGCAGCACCACGCCGTCCACCATAGACAGGGCGCGCTCGACTTCTCCGCCGAAGTCCGCGTGTCCGGGCGTGTCGACGATGTTGATGTGGGTACCGCCCCAGCTGACCGCGCAGTTCTTGGCCAGGATGGTGATGCCGCGCTCGCGCTCGATGGCGTTGCTGTCCATGACGGTGTCGACGACCTTTTCATGGTCGGCGAAGGTGCCGCTCTGGCGCAGGAGCTGGTCGACCATGGTGGTCTTGCCGTGGTCGACGTGGGCAATGATGGCGATGTTGCGGATCGGGGTGGTCATGGTGATGCTTCGAAATAAACCGGATCAGGCGGAAAGCAGAGCCTGGACCTCCGGTGGGGTCAACAGGCGATCGGCGATCAATTCGCCAGAGGTGATGTGGGCGCTTCCGAGGAAGGCGCGTTGTTCAGGACCGTAGACACGCACACGCTCGGCATCCGGCGCGTCGACGCGGCGGCGCAGGCCGGACAGGAAGCGCACCGCGTCCTGCATGTCCAGGCGCAGCTCGGGCACGTCGGCCAGCAGGCAGTCGGGCGACGTCAGCAGCGCGGCACGTTCTTCGTCGGGCAGGGCCTCGATCCGGGCCAGCGTCACGGCACCGTCCAGCGTCAGGCCACCGGAGCCCGTGCGGCGCAAGGCAGCCAGCGACGCGCCGACGCCGAGCCGGGCGCCGATGTCTTCGGCCAGCGTGCGGATGTAGGTGCCTTTGGTGCAGCGAACGTCGAGGGTCACGGTGCCAGCCTGCATGCTGACGATGTCGATGGCATGAATCGTCACGCGACGGCTCTTGCGTTCGATCTCGACGCCGGCGCGGGCGTATTCGTAGAGGGCCTTGCCTTCATGCTTGAGCGCCGAATACATCGGCGGCGTCTGATCGATCTCGCCGGTGAAGGCGGCACAGGCGGCAGCGATCTGCTCGGCGGTGATGTGATCGGCGTCGTGACGCTCCAGCACGTCGCCCTCAGCATCACCAGTCGTGGTGCGGATGCCAAGCGCCAGGGTCGCGAGATAACGCTTGTCGGCGTCCAGACTGAGCTGGCTGAACTTGGTGGCCGCGCCGAAGCACAGCGGCAGCAGGCCGGTGGCCAGCGGGTCCAGCGTGCCGGTGTGGCCGGCCTTCTCGGCGCGCAGCAGCCACTTGGCCTTCTGCAACGCGTCGTTGCTCGACAGGCCCAGCGGCTTGTCGAGCAACAACACGCCATGCAGCGGGCGACGCTGAACGCGTACCCGGGCAGGCTTTGCGGCAGTGACGACGGCCTCAGTCATTCGGCTCCTCGTCTTCCACTGCGCGCATCGCGTTGGCCCTGTTGATGAGGGCGCTCATCTCGGCGGCACGCTCGGTGGTGCGGTCGAACTGGAAATGCAGCGTCGGCACAGTGTGGATCTGCAGGCGCTTGAACAGGCCGTTGCGCAGGAAACCAGCGGCCTCGTTCAGCGCTTCCTGCGTCTCTTTCGGATCGCCGATCAGCACTGAGAAGAACACCTTGGCGTGGGCGTAGTCGGGCGTGACGTCGACCGCGCTGATGGTGGCCATGCCGATGCGCGGATCCTTCAGCTCGCGGATCAGCTCGGCCAGATCGCGCTGGATCTGGTCGGCGACGCGGAAGCTGCGGTTGGGGATGGCGCGTTTGTGTCTCATGGCGGTTTCCTGAAAGAACAAACCCCGCCCCGAGGGGCGGGGTTAACCCTCGGGGCTTTGGGTCAGAGCGTGCGGGCCACTTCCTTGATTTCGAAGAACTCGAGCTGATCACCTTCCTTGATGTCGCTGTAGTTCTTCAGCTTGATACCGCACTCGAAGCCTTCCTTGACCTCGCGGACGTCGTCCTTCTCGCGACGCACCGACTCGACCTCGCCCGTGTAGACCACGGTGTTGTCGCGCAGCAGGCGGAAGCGCGCGCCACGGCGGACCAGGCCGCTGGTGACCATGGAGCCGGCCACCGTGCCGATCTTGGAAGCCACGAACACGACGCGGATCTCGGCCGTACCCAGCGCCTCTTCGCGCTGCTCGGGGGCCAGCATGCCGGACATGGCCTTGGTCACATCGTCCACGGCGTCGTAGATGATGCTGTAGTAGCGCAGGTCGACCGCGTTGCCCTCGGCCAGCTTGCGCGCACCGGCGTCGGCCCGCACGTTGAAGCCGATGATGACGGCCTTGGACGCGATGGCGAGGTTGATGTCGCTCTCGCTGATGCCGCCCACCGCCGCGTGGACGATCTGCACCTTGACCTCGGCGTTGCTGAGCTTGAGCAGCGAAGCGGCCAGCGCTTCCTGCGAACCCTGCACGTCGGCCTTGATGATGAGGGGCAGCGTCTGCACGTCGCCCTGGCCCATCTCGTTGAACATGTTCTCGAGCTTGGCGGCCTGCTGCTTGGCCAGCTTGACGTCGCGGTACTTGCCCTGGCGGAAGGTCGCGACCTCGCGGGCGCGGCGCTCGTCGGACAGCACCATGAACTCGTCGCCGGCCTGTGGCACTTCGGTCAGGCCCTGGATCTCGACCGGGATGGACGGGCCGGCCTCGGCCGTGGCCTTGCCGTCTTCGTCCAGCATGGCGCGCACGCGGCCGTAGGTGGAGCCGGCCAGCACGACGTCGCCGCGCTTGAGCGTGCCGCTCTGCACCAGCACCGTGGCCACCGGGCCGCGGCCCTTGTCCAGCTTGGCTTCGATGACCAGGCCCTTGGCCATGGACTCCACCGGCGACTTGAGTTCCAGCACTTCGGCCTGCAACAGCACCTGCTCCAGCAGTTCGTCGATGCCCTGGCCCGTCTTGGACGACACGCCGATGAAGGGCGAATCGCCGCCGAAGTCTTCCGGCACGACCTCTTCGCCGACGAGCTCGCTCTTCACGCGCTCGACGTTGGCGTCAGGCTTGTCGATCTTGGTCATGGCGACCACGATGGGCACACCGGCCGCCTTCGCGTGATGGATGGCTTCCTTGGTCTGGGGCATGACGCCGTCGTCGGCCGCACAGACCAGGATGACGATGTCGGTCGCCTTCGCGCCGCGAGCCCGCATGGCCGTGAAGGCCGCGTGACCCGGGGTGTCCAGGAAGGTGATCATGCCGCGCGGCGTTTCCACGTGGTAGGCGCCGATGTGCTGCGTGATGCCGCCGGCTTCGCCAGCCGCAACGCGCGAGCGGCGGATGTAGTCCAGCAGCGAGGTCTTGCCGTGGTCGACGTGACCCATAACGGTGACGACCGGCGCACGCGGCAGGGCCTCGTGCTGCTGCTCGGCCGAGGTGCCCTCTTCTTCGAGGAAGGCGTCCGGGTCGTCCAGCTTGGCGGCAAAGGCCTTGTGGCCCATTTCCTCGACCAAGATCATGGCCGTTTCCTGGTCCAGCTGCTGGTTGATGGTCACCATCTGGCCCAGCTTCATCAGCTGCTTGATGACCTCTGCGGCCTTCACCGACATCTTGTGGGCGAGATCGGCCACGGAGATGGTCTCGGGAACGTGCACTTCCTGGATCTGCTGCTCGACCGGCGCCTGGAACGTGGACTGGCCATTGCCGCCACGGTCGCCGCGGCGGCCTGCGGCACCGCGCGCCGGAGCGCGCCAGTTGCCGCCGCCACCCGGGCGGCCGGCGCCGGCAGGGCCGGCACCGATGGTCTTGAGGCCGCGCTTCTTGGCGGCATCGTCGGCCCAGCTGGACGACAGCTTCTCGGACTTGACCGACTTCTTGTCGCCCGGCTTGCCGGCGCCTGCACCTGCGGCGGCCGGGGCCGCGGCGGGTGTACCGGCCTTCTTGTGGATGGTGCCCTTGATGCCCGCAGCGACCTCGGCCGGCTTGGGCTCTTCCTTCTTGGGCGCGACCAGGACCTTCTTGGGCGCGTTCATCATCGCGCGGATCTTGGCTGCCTCGTCCTCGGCAGCCTTGCGGCGGCGGGCCAGATCGTCCTGCTTCTGCTTCTCTTCGGCAGCGGCGTCGACGGCCTTGACGACGCGCAGCGCCGGCTTGGCAGCCTCGGGCGCGGGGGCCGGCGGCGGCGGGGCGACGACGTCGGGTGCAGGCGCGGGCGGCGGCGGCGCGACGACCTCAGGGGCCTCGGGTACCGGTGCGGCCTTGGCACCGCGCTTGGCGGCAGCCTTGTTGATGGCGGCAGCCTCGGCGGCGGCAGCGGCGGCACTGCGCGCGCGGGCCTCGGCCTGGTCGTCTGCCTTCTCGTCGGCCTTGGCGGCAGCGGCCGCAGCAGCGGCTTCGGCGGCGGCCTTGGCAGCGGCTTCGGCGGCGGCCGCTTCGGCGGCGGCCTTGGCAGCGGCGGCCTCGCGCGCAGCGCGCTCGGCCTCCTCACGGGCCTTCACCTTGGCGGCGAGTTCCTCTTCCTGGGCACGCAGAGCAGCGGCCTGGGCCTGGGCTTCTTCCTCGCGGCGGGCCAAGTCGGCTTCGTCCGGGCCGGCAGCGCCCTCGTCGGTCGCGTCGTCACGCTTGACGAAGGTGCGCTTCTTGCGCACCTCGACCTGGATGGTGCGGGCCTTGCCGGAGGCATCGGCCTGCTTGATCTCGGTGGTCGACTTCTTGACGAGGGTGATCTTCTTGCGCTCCGTGGCGGCGGTGCCGTGGGAGGAGCGCAGGTGGTCGAGCAGGCGTTCCTTGTCAGTCTCGCTGAGCGAGTCGTCGACGGAAGACTTCTTGACGCCCGCGGCTTGCAGCTGCTCCAGCAGCGTGCCCGCCGGCTTGCTCAGCTCGGCGGCAAATTGGGCGACGGTAGTCACGGCCATGTGGGGATCCTTCAGATTGCTTTCGGTGCGGCGCGGCGTTCGGTCTTGATCAGGCGTTGAACCAGTGTTCACGGGCCTTCATGATCAGAGCGCGCGCGGCCGCCTCGTCCATGCCGGACAGTTCGACCAATTCGTCCACGGCCAGGTCGGCCAGGTCGTCGCGGGTGTTGATGCTGCCCTCGGCCAGCTTGCTCAGCAGCTCGGGCGTCACGCCTTCCAGGTCGCGCAGGTCCTGGGAGACTTCCTCGACCTTTTCTTCCTTGGCGATTTCCATCGTCAGCAGCGCATCCTTGGCACGGGTGCGCAACTCGGTGACGGTGTCCTCGTCGAAGGCCTCGATTTCGAGCATTTCCTGCATCGGCACGTAGGCGACTTCCTCCAGGCTGGTGAAGCCCTCGGCGATGAGGATGTCGGCGACTTCGGCGTCCACGTCGAGCTTGTCGACGAAGAGCTTGCGGACGCTCTCGGTCTCCTGCTCGTGCTTGGCGGCCGATTCCTCGGCCGACATGATGTTGATGCGCCAGCCGGTCAGCTCGGACGCCAGGCGCACGTTCTGGCCGCCGCGGCCGATGGCGATGGCGAGGTTCTCCTCGTCCACCACCACGTCCATGGCGTGACGCTCTTCATCCACGACGATGGACTGCACGTTGGCCGGCGCCAGGGCGCCGATGACGAACTGGGCCGGGTCTTCGCTCCACAGCACGATGTCCACGCGCTCGCCGGCCAGCTCGGTCGTCACGCCGTTTACGCGCGAACCGCGCACACCGACGCAGGTGCCGATGGGGTCGACGCGGCGGTCGTGGCTGACCACGGCGATCTTGGCACGCGAACCGCTGTCGCGGGCGCAGCTCTTGATCTCCAGCAGGCCTTGCTCGATCTCGGGCACTTCCTGGGCGAAGAGTTCCTTCATGAACTCGGGACTGGAGCGCGACAGCATGATCTGCGGGCCGCGCTGGGTCGGGTCCACGCCCAGGATGACGGCGCGCACGCGGTCGCCGGTGCGCAGGTTCTCTTTCGAGATCATCTCGCTGCGCTTGAGGCGGCCTTCCACACGGCCGCTCTCGACAATGATGTCGCCCTTGTCCAGGCGCTTCACGGTGCCGACGAAGATCTTCTCGCCGCGCGACATGAAGTCGTTCAGCAGCTGCTCGCGCTCTGCGTCGCGGATCTTCTGCAGGATGACCTGCTTGGCGGCCTGGGCGCCGATACGGCCGATGGGCACGGACTCGACGGGCTCCTCGATGTGGTCGTCCACCTCGATGTCGGCGATCTGCTCCTGGGCTTCGAACAGCAGGATTTCGGCGTCGGCGTTCTGCAGACCGGCCTCGTTGGGCACGACGTGCCAGCGGCGGAAGGTCTCGTATTCGCCGGAGTCGCGGTCCACGCTGACGCGGATGTCGGCCTCACCGCCGTAAATCTTCTTGGTGGCCGAGGCCAGCGCAGCTTCCACCGCACCGAACACGACATCGCGCTCCACGCTCTTCTCGCGCGAGATCGCGTCCACCAGCATCAACATTTCGCGGTTCATTGCTTGAGACCTCCGTCAACCTTGTCTTGGCCGGGCGCCGCCGCTTCAGGCTCGCCCGCTTGTTTCTTAGTCAATGCCTTTTTCGGCTTGATGACGCCACGCTGGCCCGGCTTGCGGTCCGGCGCCGGCTCACCGCCACGCCCTTTGAAGCTGAACGCCGGCACCAGGCGCGCCTCACGCACCTCGTCCAGCGTGAAGTCCAGCGCCTGCTCGGCCGTGCCGTCGTCAAACACCAGGCGCCAGGCCTGATCACTCTCGGCACCCGGCTGGGCGCTGACGATGCCGCGGTATTTCTTGCGCCCCTGGAAAGGGAACTTCAGCGTGACGTCGACTTCCTGGCCAGCGAAGCGCGCGTAGTGCGCGGCGTTGCGCAGCGGCCGGTCCAGTCCCGGCGAGGAGACTTCGAGCCGGGAATAGTCGAAAGCTTCCACTTCCAGCACATACTGCAGCTGGCGCGTGACCTTCTCGCAGTCGTCCACCGTGATCAGTTCGCCGGCATCAGCCTGGGCCTGCAGCTTGTCGATCGTCACGCGCAGCACACCCCCGGCACTGCGTTCGCAGTCCACGAGCTCGTAACCGAGGCCGGTCACGGTGGTCTCTACAGCGGCTTGCCAACTCATGCGTCTGACGGGTTCCTGATGGGGAATGCGAGAAATCGAAAAAGCAAAAAAAATGGGCTGGATGAATCCGCCCACTCGTTCACCTGAATCCTGCACCGGGGGATATCGTCCGGAGCTCGCGAGAAGCCTGCCTTGCAGCCGCTCTCATTTCAAGTGAAGCTCGGATTGTACTGTGCAAGTCCCGTGCCGGCAAGCCGCCACCCCCTATGCATGCCAGAATCCGAGGTTGTTTGAGACCTCACAGGAGACACGAATGGGCTTTCTCGCCGGCAAGCGGCTGCTGATCACGGGCGTGCTGTCCAACCGCTCCATCGCCTACGGCATTGCCCGTGCCTGCCACCGCGAAGGTGCCGAGCTGGCCTTCAGCTACCAGGGCGAGCGCTTCAAGGAGCGCATCAGCGAGTTCGCCGCCGAGTTCGATTCCAAGCTGATCTACGACTGCGACGTCACCAGCGACGAGCAGATGGACGCGTTGTTCAACCAGTTGGGCGAAGTCTGGCCGGAATTCGACGGTTTCGTCCATTCCATCGGCTTTGCCCCGCGCGAAGCGATTGCCGGCAATTTCCTGGACGGCATGACGCGCGAGAACTTCCGCATCGCCCATGACATCTCGGCCTACAGCTTCCCGGCCATGGCCAAGCTGGCCGCGCCGCGCCTGCGCCCCGGCGCCGCCCTGCTGACGCTGAGCTATCTGGGTGCCGAGCGCTATGTGCCCAACTACAACACCATGGGCCTGGCCAAGGCCGCCCTGGAGGCCAGCGTGCGCTACCTGGCCCACGACCTCGGCGCCAAGGGGGTGCGGGTCAACGGCATCTCGGCCGGCCCGATCAAGACTCTGGCCGCCTCCGGCATCAAGGACTTCGGCAAGCTGCTGAGCCAGTTCGCCGCATCGGCGCCCATCCGGCGCAACGTCACCATCGAGGACGTCGGCAACGCCGCCGCCTTCCTGCTGTCCGACCTGGCCGCCGGTGTCAGCGCCGAGATCATGTATGTCGACGGCGGCTTCAGCCACGTCGCGCTGGCCGGCGGCGAGTAACGCAGCAAGCCCAAACGACAAGGGCCCCGAGGGGCCCTTTTTTCATGTCGGCTCGCGCGGAGCACCCTACTGCTTGACGCAGTCCACATAGTAGTGGCCGCGGCCGGTCTCGTCGTCCACCTCGTGCACGAGACCGTGCACGTCGGTCGCGAAGCCGGGGAACTTGGCGTTGAAGCTGCGAGTGAACTTCAGGTAGTCGACGATCTTCTTGTTGAAGCGCTCGCCCGGGATCAGCAGCGGGATGCCGGGCGGATAAGGCGTCAGCAGCGAGGTCGTGATGCGGCCTTCCAGTTCGTCGATGCCCACACGCTCGGTCTTGCGCTGCGCGATGTGGGCATAGGCGTCGGTCGGCGTCATGGCCGGCTGCAGGTTGGACAGGTACATGTCCGTCGTCAGTCGGGCGATGTCGCCCTCGGCATAGGCTTGGTGGATGCTCTGGCAGAGGTCGCGCAGCCCCATGCGCTCGTACTTGGGGAACTTGGCGCAGAACTCCGGCAGGATGCGCCACAGCGGCGCGTTCTTGTCGTAGTCGTCCTTGAACTGCTGCAGAGCAGTCAGCAGCGTGTTCCAGCGGCCCTTGGTGATGCCGATGGTGAACATGATGAAGAACGAGTAGAGGCCGGTCTTCTCGACGACGACGCCGTGCTCGACCAGGAACTTGGTCACCACCGACGCCGGGATGCCGGTCGCGGCGAAGCGCCCCTCCATGTCCAGCCCGGGCGTGATGATGGTGGACTTGATCGGGTCCAGCATGTTGAACCCCTCGGCCAGGCCGCCGAAGCCATGCCAGTCCTCGTCGGCATGCAGCATCCAGTCGGCCGACACCGGCTCGCTGCCTTCCTCGGCCCGCAGGTAGTCCGGACCCCAGACCTTGAACCACCAGTCGTCGCCGTAATCGCCTTCGACCTTGCGCATGGCGCGGCGGAAGTCGAGCGATTCCCTGATGCTCTCCTCCACCAGGGCCGTGCCGCCGGGCGGCTCCATCATCGCGGCGGCAACGTCGCAGCTGGCGATGATGGAATACTGCGGCGAGGTCGACGTGTGCATCAGATAAGCCTCGTTGAAGAGGTGCTTGTCGAGCTTCACCGACTGAGAATCCTGCACCAGCACCTGCGAGGCCTGCGAGATGCCGGCCAACAGCTTGTGCGTGGATTGCGTGGCGTAGACCATGGCCTCCTTGGGGCGCGGGCGGTTCTTGCCCATGGCGTGGAACTGGCCGTAGAAATCATGGAAGGCCGCGTGCGGCAGCCAGGCCTCGTCGAAGTGCAGCGTCGGGATATAGCCGTCGAGCTTCTTCTTGATGGTCTCGGTGTTGTAGAGCACGCCGTCGTAGGTGCTTTGCGTCAGCGTGACGATGGCGGGCTTGACGGTCGCCGGATCGACATGGGCCAGCAGCGGGTTAGCCGCGATCTTGGCGCGAATGGCCTCGGGGCTGAATTCGCTCTCAGGGATGGGGCCGATGATGCCGTAGTGGTTGCGCGTCGGCGTCATGAATACGGGGATGGCCCCGCACATGATGATGGCGTGCAGATTGCTCTTGTGGCAGTTGCGGTCAATGACGACGACATCGCCCGGCGCCACGGTGTGGTGCCACACCATCTTGTTGGACGTGCTGGTGCCGTTGGTGACGAAGAAGCAGTGGTCGGCATTGAAGATGCGTGCGGCATTCTTCTCCGACGCGGCGACGGGGCCGGTGTGGTCCAGCAGCTGGCCGAGTTCCTCGACGGCATTGCAGACGTCGGCGCGCAGCATGTTCTCGCCGAAGAACTGGTGGAACATCTGGCCGACCGGGCTCTTCAGGAAGGCCACGCCACCGGAGTGGCCGGGGCAGTGCCAGGAGTAGGAGCCGTCCTGGGCGTAGTCCATCAGCGCCTTGAAGAACGGCGGCGCCAGACCGTCGAGGTAGCTCTTGGCCTCGCGGATGATGTGACGGGCCACGAACTCCGGCGTGTCCTCGAACATGTGGATGAAGCCGTGCAGTTCACGCAGCACGTCGTTGGGCAGATGCTGGCTGGTGCGCGTCTCGCCGTAGACGTAGATGGGGATGTCCGGGTTGCGGTTGCGGATCTCCTGGATGAACTTGCGCAAGTTCAGCACGGCGGGGTCTAGCTCGGGGCCGGGCGTGAATTCCTCGTCGTCGATGGACAGAATGAAGGCCGAGGCGCGGCTTTGCTGCTGGGCGAACTGCGACAGGTCGCCGTAGCTCGTCACACCCAGGACTTCCATGCCCTCCTTCTGGATGGCCTCGGCCAGCGCGCGGATGCCCAGACCCGAGGTGTTCTCGGAGCGGTAGTCCTCATCGATGATGACGATGGGAAAGTGAAAACGGATCATGGGCGGCCTCCAGCGGGCGGGCATCAAAAAACGAAGCGGCGAAGTGTAGGGCCGCAGCATGTCTCACCCGTGTCCTGCGCGGTCTAAACTGAACCGACACCACAGCCCTGGGAGGCGCGATGGATTGGAACTGGGCCACCGTCTGGTGGATCGCCGCCGGCGTGCTGGTGGCTGCCGAGCTGGCCAGCGGCACTTTCTATCTGCTAATGCTGGCACTCGGCGCCGCGGGCGGCGCGCTGGCCGCGCATCTGGGCCTGGGCACGACGGGGCAGATGCTGGTGGCCGCACTGATTGGCGGGATCGCCGTCATCGCCTGGCATCTGAGGCGCGACAGGACGCCGAGGACACCTGCCTCGCGCAACCCGAACGTCAATCTCGACATCGGTCAAAGCGTGCTGGTCGATAGCTGGAGTTCCGAAGGCCTGGCCCAGGTCCAGTACCGCGGCGCGGCTTGGCAGGCCCGCTTCATCGGCAGCCAGCCGGCACAAAGCGGCCGGCACGTGATCCGCGCCGTCGAAGGCAGCTGCCTGCTGCTGGACCGCTGAGCACTCTTCTCTTCCAATTTCCACCAGAGGCTTCATGGAAATCGCACTCGTCGTTCTCGTCATCGCCGCCATCTTCGTCGTGCGCTCGATCAAGGTCGTGCCTCAGCAACACGCCTGGGTCGTCGAGCGGCTGGGGCGTTATCACGCTACGCTGACGCCGGGGCTGAACTTCCTCGTCCCCTTCGTCGACCGTCTGGCCTACCGGCACTCGCTGAAGGAAATCCCGCTCGACGTGCCCAGCCAAGTCTGCATAACGAAGGACAACACCCAACTGACCGTCGACGGCATCCTCTACTTCCAGGTGACCGACCCGATGCGTGCGAGCTACGGCGCCAGCAACTACGTCGTCGCCATCACCCAGCTCGCGCAGACAACGCTGCGCTCCGTCATTGGCCGCATGGAGCTTGACCGCACCTTCGAGGAGCGCGCCGTCATCAACACCTCGGTCGTCGAAGCCCTGGACGAGGCGGCGTTGAACTGGGGCGTCAAGGTGCTGCGCTACGAGATCAAGGACCTAACGCCACCCCCGGCCATCCTGCATTCCATGCAAGCGCAGATCACGGCCGAGCGCGAGAAGCGTGCGCTGATTGCCGCCTCGGAAGGCCGCCGGCAGGAACAGATCAACATCGCCACCGGCGAGCGCGAAGCGGCGATTGCTCGCTCCGAGGGCGAAAAGCAGGCCGAGATCAACCAGGCCCAGGGTCAGGCGGCCGCCATCACTGCGGTGGCCGACGCCACCTCGGACGCCATCCGCAAGATCGCCGCCGCCATACAGCAACCGGGCGGCGACCAGGCCGTGCAGCTCAAGGTCGCCGAGAAGGCCGTCGATGCCTACGCCCAGCTGGCGCAGAAGAACAACACCATGATCGTGCCGGGCAATATGTCGGAAGTGGCCGGACTGATCGGCACCGCCATGGGCCTGCTCAAGGGCGGCACGAAACCTTAGGCCCCGGAAAGCAAAAAAGCCCGCGAGGGCCCTTGCGAGGGCAGCCGCGGGCGCAAGGCGTTCGGGGGGCGCCGAACGAAAGCGATGGAGGTTGTCGCTTTACTGGGAGGTGCTGTCGATCAACCCCCGAAATAGGGAAGGCCGAAGACTTCAGAAATCAGTTTCCACATGTTCAGCTCCATCTGGCCGTCAAGCCGTATTTCGATGGAACTCAGTGTCTCGGATGAGAATCGCCCAGGGAACTACAAACCCTTGTAGTCCCGCCGTTGCCGGCACCCCTACAAAAGCCCCAGCTCCATGGCCTTTAGAACCGCATGGTTCTTGTTGGAGACGTCCAACTGCTTGAAGAGCTGCTTCATGTGGTAGTTGACTGTGTTCTCGCTGATGCCCAGCAAGCTGCCGACGACCCACGCACTCTTGCCATCCATCGTCAAACGCAAGATCTCCAGCTGTCTCGGCTGCAGACGCGGGGCTGTTGCAGGGACAAGAAGTCGCGCCGCAGCATCCTGCGCGTGCACGGCGAGCAACTGCAGATCCGCGAGCATTCTGCTGAGCTTGGTCGGATCCTTTGGCAGCGCCTCCTCACGATCGACGCCCAGTAAGAATCGGCGATACCCAGGCATGTGCACGCTGACGGCGATCCCGGTGCGATAACCAAACGGTGCCTGCGTCTCCCACAAATCGCCTGAACCAGCATCCGCATAAAGCTGCTGGTCGTAGACCAACGGAGCCGCATTGCGCATCACATGGCGATGCACGGGGTCGCGCCTGGCGTTCTCCGGATTGCTCGCTGCGGCGAGGAACTCGGCGGGCGTATTGCCGATTGGTATGTACTCGGATCGTTCACCTGCACCGCGGCGCTCAATAGCAAGCACGCCAGCGATGAGCCCGAAGTCCATGGCATGCGCGAAGTCGATCAGTCCTTGCCGGAAGGATGCGAAATCTGCCGCTTGACTGACTTGTTCGTACCGCTGCAAGTTCATGCGCTACTAGGGTTGGTAGGAGCAGCGGGTTCACGACAAACGCACACTGCAAACCATCCAAATGACGGGAGATCCGAATGCAGATGGCAGCTTGGCAACTGATGGCCTGCGAGACGGTCGTCAAGACTGTAAACGAGTTCGAATTGGCAACTCATGAACTGCGTCAAATCGGAAGTAGCGTTAGGGTGCACGATGCACGCTCTGGACTGCGCTCAGGCCAGGAGGTCTGGGCCACGATCGACACCGGCGAGCCCATCCAGATCGCCTGGGAATGGACGGAGGTCCAACCGGATGTGGTCGCCTTGTTCGACCCGATGAACATCCTCTGCAACGTATCGCTGATCGATGGCGACGGGCACGCGCTGGCCCGTTCTCGTCGCATGCTGCACCTGAACAATGTCATCCACCAACTCGACTGGCGCAACGCCTTGGACTGGCGCTGCACACGGCAACGCATCAGTTGCGCGGCATGAGCGCCATCATGGGTTATGATGGCAGGCTTGCAGGAGAGGTGGATGAGCGGTTTAAGTCGCACGCCTGGAAAGCGTGTGTGGGTTAATAGCCCACCGCGGGTTCGAATCCCGCCCTCTCCGCCAAGCATGATCGGGCCCTTCAGGGCCCGTTTTGCTTTCCGGCTCTCATGACCACAAGGCGGGCTGCATTGCGTCCAACTGCAGTTCGTCCCCGGGAAAGCGCAATTCGTCGCGTGGCGCTGGTTTACGCCCCCCGCTTGCTGAACACTGCGACGCGTGCCTTGCCGTCCGCAAGGTGGGAGGTAGAGATGTCGCGATTGCTGAAGGGTTGGTTGAGCTTCTGCCTGGCCTTGGGCTTGGTTGCAGGCGGGTTGCCCGCCGAAGCCAGCGAGGTGGTCAAGCTGGCACGCCTGGTCGTCAGCGGAAAGCGAAGCCCTAGCGAAGCACCTCGCGCGGCGCCGGCCGAAGCGCGCCCGGCAAGCACCGGCCCGCAGGCACACGGCAGCGGCGGCAACGACGATGCCGGCACCGCTCCCGCACCTACGCGCGGAGTTTCCTGAAACACCAGACACGCCAAAAAAAAAAAAATGCGCCGAATCCCGCAAGGAATTCGGCGCATTGTCATTTGTGGCGGAGTGGACGGGGCTCGAACCCGCGACCCCCGGCGTGACAGGCCGGTATTCTAACCAACTGAACTACCACTCCG
>NZ_JBWKUV010000002.1:0-35247 GCF_059421025.1 Roseateles sp. GW821-FHT03B02 | reverse complement strand
AACCCGCGACCCCCGGCGTGACAGGCCGGTATTCTAACCAACTGAACTACCACTCCGCGTGGGATGAATTCGATACCGCCTTTCGACAATATCCAAGCTCATCAGACTCGCCCGTCTTGCGACGGGATTGTCAAACTCCGTCTTGCGACGAAATTTGGCGTCCCCTAGGGGATTCGAACCCCTGTAATCACCGTGAAAGGGTGGTGTCCTAGGCCTCTAGACGAAGGGGACGAATCCTTCGCGGCTTGAACTGCGCGCCACTCAAACCCTTTTCAGGAATTTGGTGGAGGTAAGCGGGATCGAACCGCTGACCTCTTGCATGCCATGCAAGCGCTCTCCCAGCTGAGCTATACCCCCGTTTTGATTTTTGATTCAGCCGTCGCCAGCTTCTTCGCCAATCGCTTCGTTTGCAGCGCCGTTCAAGCGAGACCAAGAGTATATGACGAAATTCAGACCGTTTGCAAGCGCTCGAGAACTTTTTTCTGGTCGAAGTGCTCGAGCACTGCATCCAGGCTCGGTGTCTGCGGGCGCCCGCAGACCAGGACACGCACTGGAACGGCCAATTGCGGCATCTTGAGACCGGCGGTCGTCAGCGTTTCCTTCAACGCCTGCTGGATGGTCGTCTTGTTCCAGTCTGCCAGTGCGCCAAGGCGCTCCGCCAGGGCAGCCAGTGCCGGACGGACGGCGTCAGAGACATGGGCGGCCAAGTCTTCGGCCGTAGGAGCGACCGGGGCGAAATACATGCTCAGCCAGTCGGCCAGCAAGGCAACGGTGGCGCAACGGTCCTTGAACAGGCCGACCTTGGGCTGGACCTGTGCCACCGTTACGGCAATGCCTTTGCTGCCGAGTTGTCCGACCACCAGTTCCGCCAGTCTCGCCTCGTCGATCTGCTTCACGTAGTGCCCGTTGACCCAATCCAGCTTGGCGGGGTCCCATTGCGCGGGGCTCTTGGACAGATGGCTGCCATCGAACCAGGCCACCATCTGCTCGGCCGAGAACAACTCGTCGTCGCCATGGCTCCAGCCCAGGCGGGCCAGGTAGTTCAGCATCCCCTCGGGCAGGTAGCCATTGGCGGCGTAGTCCATCACGCTGACGGCACCGCGACGCTTGGAGAGCTTCAACCCGTCGTCACCCAGGATGATGGGCAGATGGCCGAACTGCGGCAGCGGCGCTCCCAGCGCGTTGAAGATGTTGATCTGCCAGGGCGTGTTGTTGACATGCTCGTCGCCGCGGAAGACGTGGCTGATGCGCATGTCCCAGTCGTCGACAACGACAGCGAAGTTGTAGGTCGGAACACCGTCCTGGCGGGCAATGATGAGGTCGTCGATCTCGCGGTTGTTGATCGTGATCGGGCCTTTCACGAGGTCGTCCCAGGTCACGTCGCCTTCGACGGGGTTGACGAAGCGGATGACCGGCTTCACGCCTTCGGGTGGCGTCGGCAGCGTCTTGCCGGGCTCGGGGCGCCAGCGGCGGTCGTACAGCGTCTTCTCGCCCCGCGCGCGCTGCGCCTCGCGCATCGCCTCCAGATCCTCGGGCGTCGCGTAGCACCGGTAGGCCTTGCCTTCGGCAATCAGTTGATCGATGACGGCCTGGTAACGATCCAGCCGCTGCATCTGATAGACCGGCCCCTCGTCGTAGCTGAGTCCCAGCCAGTTCATGGCCTCGATGATCTGGTCGACCGAGTCCTGCGAGGAGCGTGCAACATCGGTGTCCTCGATGCGCAGCACGAACTCGCCGCCATGGTGGCGGGCATAAGCCCAGGAGTAGAGGGCCGTGCGGGCCGTGCCCAGGTGCAGGAAGCCGGTGGGCGACGGCGCGATGCGCGTGCGGATCTTGTCGAAGGAACTCATGGCTTGTTCAGGGTGGTAAGACCACGGGCCAGGTCGTCGCAGATGTCGTCGACGTGTTCGAGGCCGACGGCCAGGCGGATCAGGCCCTGACCGATTCCCGCGGCCTGGCGCTGCGCTTCGGTAAGGCGTCCGTGCGAGGTGGTGGCGGGGTGGGTGATGATGGTCTTGGTGTCGCCAAGGTTGGTGGCGATGGACAGGACGCGCGTGTTGTCGATGACATGGAAGGCGGCGGCCCGAGCAGCCTCGGGCGAGTCCGCCCTCAGCTCGAAGGACAACACCGCCCCGCCCTGCCCCGACTGCTGGCGCATGGCCAGTTCGTGCTGAGGATGCGAGGACAGCGACGGGTAGTAGACGCGCGCCACCTCGGGCCGCGCTTCCAGCCAGCGGGCCACGGTCAGGGTCTGCTCGCTCTGCGCCTTCATGCGCAGGCTCAGCGTCTCCAGCCCCTTGAGCACGACCCAGGCGTTGAAGGGTGCCAGCGTCATGCCCACCGTTCGCAGGATGGGGCCGAAGACGTCGCGGATCCACTTGTTGGGTCCGCACAGTGCGCCGGCCATCACGCGGCCCTGGCCGTCCATGTACTTGGTGGCCGAGTGCATGACGATGTCGGCCCCCATCTCGGTCGGGCGCTGCAGGGCCGGCGTCGAGTAGGTGTTGTCGACGGCGAGGATGGCGCCGGCCGCATGAGCCATGTCGGCCAGCGCGCGGATGTCGCAGACCTCGGTCAGCGGATTGGTGGGCGTCTCGGCGAAGAAGAGCCTGGTGGTCGGCCGCACGGCGGCCTGCCACTCGGCCAGATCGGTCTGGGAGACGAAGCTCGTCTCCACACCGAACTTGCCGAACTCCTTCGCGAAGAGATTGATCGTCGAGCCGAACACCGAGCGCGAGCAGACGACATGGTCGCCCGCCTTCAGCGTGCCCATGGCCAGCAGCAGGATGGCGCTCATGCCCGTGGAGGTGGCTATTGCCGCCTCAGTGCCTTCCAGCGCCGCCAGGCGAGCCTCCAGGCTGCGCACGGTGGGGTTGCTGGTGCGCGAGTAGGTGAAATCCTCGGAAGCGGAGAACTTGCGCGCGGAGGTCTCGGCGTCGGGTTGGACGTAGGCCGTCGTCAGAAACAGGGCCTCGGAGTTCTCGCCGTGCTGGCTGGCTGGCAGTGCGGTGCGCACGGCCAGCGTCTCCGGGCGCAGGCCCTCGGGCAGCGGGCGGTGGGTGTCGTCACTCATGCGCTCAACCCTCGCTGCCGCCTTGGAGCGCCAGACGGCTGCGCGCCGCAGCGTCCTCCTCATCGCCCTGCGAGGTGCGCTGCTCGCGCATGGCCTCGAAGTCGGCCAGGCTCACGTCACCGGTCACGTAATGGCCATCGAAGCAGCTCGCCTCGAAGCCCGCCAGGCCGGGCCGCAGCGCGGCGACGACGCGCTTCATCGCGTCCACGTCCTGGTAGATCAGTGCGTCGGCGCCGATGTACTTGCGGATCTCCTCGACGCTGCGGCCGTGGGCGATGAGCTCTTCCTTGGTCGGCATGTCGATGCCGTAGACGTTGGGATAGCGCACCGGCGGCGCGGCGGACGCGAGGTAGACCTTGCGCGCGCCGGCCTCGCGGGCCATCTGCACGATCTCCTTGGAGGTGGTCCCACGCACGATGGAGTCGTCCACCAGCAGCACGTTGCGGTCCTTGAACTCCACGCCGATGGCGTTGAGCTTCTGGCGCACGCTTTTCTTGCGCGCGCCCTGCCCAGGCATGATGAAGGTGCGGCCCACGTAGCGGTTCTTTACGAAGCCCTCGCGGTAGGGCTTGCCAATGCGGTGGGCCAGCTGCATTGCCGAGGGGCGGCTGCTCTCCGGGATGGGGATGACGACGTCGATCTCGTTGGGCGGCATCGTCGAGATGACGCGCTGGGCCAGGGTCTCGCCCATGTTCAGGCGGGCCTGGTAGACGGAGATGCCGTCCATCACCGAGTCCGGGCGCGCCAGGTAGACGAACTCGAACATGCAGGGGTTCAGCGTCGGCGCATCGTTGCACTGCTCTGTGTGCAGCTTGCCGGTCATGTCGACAAACAAGGCCTCGCCGGGCGCCACGTCGCGCTCCAGCTGGTGGCCCGTGCCTTCGAGCGCCACGCTTTCGCTGGCCACCATGAAGTCGCCGTTGCCCGCGCGGCCGAAGCACAGCGGGCGGATGCCGAAGGGATCGCGGAAGGCCAGCAGGCCCTGACCGGCAATCAGCGCGATGACGGCATAGCTGCCCTTGATGCGCTTCTGCACCGCACGCACGGCGGCAAAGATCTCCTTGGGCGTCAGCGGCAGGTCACGCGCAGCTAGCTCCAGCTCGTGGGCCAGCACGTTGATCAGCACCTCGGTGTCGCTCTCGGTGTTGATGTGGCGACGGTCGATGTCGAACAGCTCGTCCTTCAGCGACAGCGCGTTCGTCAGGTTGCCGTTGTGCACCAGCACGATGCCGAAGGGTGCGTTCACGTAGAAGGGCTGGGCCTCTTCCTCGCTGTAGGCATTGCCGGCCGTCGGGTAGCGCACCTGTCCCAGGCCGATGTTGCCCGGCAGGGCCCGCATGTTGCGGGTGCGGAAGACGTCGCGCACCATGCCGCGCGCCTTGTGCATGAAGCACTTCTGGCCCTGCATCGTGACGATGCCGGCAGCATCCTGCCCGCGGTGCTGCAGCAGCAGCAGCGCGTCGTAGAGGAGCTGGTTGACGGGGGAGGCAGCGAGGGTGCCGACGATGCCGCACATGGCGAGGGTCCTTAGTCTGTCGATATCGCCCCAGATGGGGTCATCGAGCGGGAAACAAAACGGGCAACGGGTTCGGGGAGCAGCGGCTCCAGCTCGTGCAGCAAGCCGGCCAGCACCGGCGCGGCACGCGAGGCCTGCCAGGTGGACGACTCGGCCAGCGGCGAGGCGCCGATGACGAGCACCAGCAGCAGCGCGATGAAGACGCCGCGCAGCGCGCCGAAACCGGCGCCGCCCAGGCGGTCCACGATGGACAGCGGCGTGGCGTGGATCAGAGTCTTGACCAGCCGCGACGCCAGGCTCCAGACGATGAGCACGAAGAAGAAGGCGATGGCCAGCGTGACGACATGCAGCACCGCGGGGCCGAGCCTGCTGGTGGTGGACTCGGGCAACAGGCTCTCGACGACCGGCGCCAGCGGCGAGGCCGCGAAATAGGCGACCACCCAGCCGGCCAGAGACATCACTTCGAAGACGAGGCCGCGCCACAGGCCGATGCCGATCGAGATCAGCAGCAGAGCCGCCAGCGCAAGATCGACCCAGCTCAACGCGATGTCCACGACGTCGGCCTCAGAGCGTCAGGATGGAGCCGGGCAGGCCCGCGCCCTTGAGCTTGGCCGCAGCGCGTTCGGCTTCGTCGCGGCTGGCGAACGGCCCCAGGCGCACGCGCACGCGGCGGCCATCGGCCGTGTCGACAGCCTGGGCGTAGGTCTTGAGCCCCAGCTTCTCGACCTTGGCACGCATGTCCTGCGCGGCCTTGTTCTCGCCATAGGCCCCCACCTGCACGATGTAACGTGCCGCCGCCGCGGGCGTGGGCTCCTTGCCTTCGAGCAGGGCCTGTGCCCGGGCACCGTCGTTGCCAGCCTTGGGCTTGTCGGCGGGCTTCTCCGCGGCCTTGTCGGCGGGCTTTTCAGACAGCTTGGCCGGCGGCTTCTCGACCGGCTTGTCCGCTGTCTTGTCGGCGGGGCGGGCGACAGGCGTGTCGGCGGCCAGTTTGGGCGCGGCCGGCGGCTCCGCGCTCGCGGCGGGCGCCGCCTGGGGGGTGGGCTGCGGCGCCGGCTCGGCCTGGCTCAGCGGCTCCCGCGTCGGCACCGTCAGCGGCGGCGCAGCGTCCTTGCGGGGGATGTCGATGGGCAGATCCACCGGGATGGGCCGCGGCTGGGTCTCGAAGATCAGCGGGAAGCCGACGACGCCGGCCGCAACCAGCACGGCGGCACCGATGAGGCGACGCCGGGCACGCACGCGCAGCACCTGCACGTCGTCGGCCGCGGAAGCCTTGGCGCCGGACCTGGCCGGCTTCTTGGGCGCTGCCGCGGCGGCGGCGTCATCGCGCTTGAGAAAGGAAAACAGGCCCATCGGCGGTGTCGCTGGCGTCAGTGAAGGGTGGGAGGCTGTTCGGCCGGGCGGCCGGCGGTCACGCGAGGCAGGCCGGCCTGAAGCACCCCGCCCACGGTGTAGAAGGAACCGAAGACCAGGATTCTATCGGCCGGTGTCGCCTCGGCCGCCGCAGCCTGCAGGGCATCCAGGGGGCTGGCGTGAGTCGCCGTCGTCACGCCGGGCGGCGTCTTCAGGCCGGCGGCCAGGAAGGCCGCCTGCAACTGCCCGGCCGTGGCGGCGCGGGGGATGGGCAGGTCGGTGAAGTGCCAGTGGTCCACCAGCGGCGCAATGCGCCCGAGGATGCCGGCGAGATCCTTGTCGGCCATGGCGCCGAAGACGGCATGCGTGCGCGGAAAGAAGCCCATCTGGTCGAGGTTCTGGGCCAGGGCCGCGACGGCGTGCGGGTTGTGGGCGACATCCAGCACCACGGCCGGCTGGCCGGCAAGCACCTGGAAGCGGCCCGGCAGCTCGACCAGGGCCAGGCCCGTGCGAACGGCCTGGGCGCTGATGGGCAGTCGGTCGGCCAGAGCCTCAAACGCGGCCAGCACGCCGGACGCGTTCAGCAGCTGGTTCACGCCGCGCAGCGCCGGGTAGGCCATGCCGGAGAAGCGCTTGGCGCGGCCGGCCCATTGCCACTGTGTGCGGTCGCCGCTGAAGGTGAAGTCGCGGCCGAGCTGGCGCAGGTCGGCGCCGAGTTCCTGCGCGCGTGCCGCCAGCGAGGCCGGCGGCACCGGATCGCTGACGACGACGGGCCGGCCGGCGCGCATGATGCCGGCCTTCTCGCGGCCAACGCTCTCGCGGTCAGGGCCGAGGAACTCGGTGTGGTCCAGGTCGATGCTGGTGATGACGGCGCAGTCGGCGTCGACGACGTTGACGGCATCCAGCCGCCCGCCCAGGCCCACTTCGAGGATGACGAGGTCCAGCGGCTCGTGCTGCAGGCGGCGCATGATGGCCAGCGTCGTGAACTCGAAATAGGTCAGCGTGATGTCGCCGCGGGCGGCCTCGACAGCCTCGAAGTGCGTCTCCAGCGACTCGGCCGCCACCGGCGCGCCGCCGACGCGGCAGCGCTCCTGGAAGTGCACGAGATGGGGCTTGATGTAGAGGCCCACCCGGTAGCCGGCGTGAAGCGCGATGGACTCCAGCATGGCGCAGGTAGAGCCCTTGCCGTTGGTACCGGCGACGACGACGGCGGGGCAATTGAAGGACAGCCCCAGGCGTTCCTTCACCGTCATCACGCGGTCCAGCGTCATGTCGATGGTCTTGGGGTGCAGGCGCTCGCAGTGGGCGAGCCAGTCGTCAAGCGTCATGGCGGTCATCAAAAACAAAAGCCAGGCTCGGGGCCTGGCTTGGAACTGTCGCGACGAGGTTCAGGCCACCGCGTCGGCGCTCTGGCGCTGCAGCATGGCCAGCTGGCGTGCGATGGTCTCGCGCAGCTGGCGGCGGTCCACGATCATGTCGACGGCGCCCTTCTCCATCAGGAACTCGGCGCGCTGGAAGCCGGCAGGCAGCTTCTCGCGCACAGTGTTCTCGATAACGCGCGGACCGGCAAAGCCGATCAGCGCCTTGGGCTCGGCCAGCACGATGTCGCCAACGAAGGCGAAGCTGGCGGAAACACCTCCCATGGTCGGGTCGGTCAGCACGCTGATGTAGGGCAGCTTGGCCTTGGCCAGCCGCGTCAGCGACGCGTTGGTCTTGGCCATCTGCATCAGGCTCAGCAGACCTTCCTGCATGCGCGCGCCGCCGGTGGCGGTGAAGCAGATGAAGGGCGTCTTCTGCTCGATGGCCGTCTCGACGCCGCGCACGAAGCGCTCGCCGACGACCGAACCCATGGAGCCCCCCATGAAGTCGAACTCGAAACAGGCCGTCACCACGGGCACGCTCATGACGGCGCCGCCCATGACGATCAGCGCGTCGGTCTCGCCGGTGGTCTCCAGCGCTTCCTTCAGGCGGTCGGGGTACTTCTTGCTGTCCTTGAACTTCAGTGCATCGACCGGCAGCACCTCTTGGCCGATCTCGTAGCGGCCCTCGCCGTCGAGGAAGGCGTCCAGGCGCGCACGCGCGCCGATGCGGTGGTGGTGCGAGCACTTGGGGCAGACGTTGATGTTCTGCTCCAGGTCGGTCTTGTAGAGCACCGTCTCGCAGCTCGGGCACTTGATCCACAGGCCTTCCGGCACCGTGCGGCGGTCCGCCGGGTCGCCTTGCTGGATCTTGGGCGGGAGCAGTTTGTCGAGCCAACTCATGTGTCAGTCCTTGTCGAGTGCGGCACGGATTTCACGGATGAAGGCCGCGCCAGTCAAGGCGACATTATCGGCCGGCTGGCATTCGAGCAGCTCGACCAGCTTGGAACCGATGACGACCGCGTCGGAGACGTCGGCCACGGCCCGCGCCGTCGCGCCGTCGCGGATGCCGAAACCAACACCCACCGGCACGCTGACATGCCGGCGAATGCGCGGGACGGCCTCGGCCACGGCAGCGGTGTTCAGGTGGCCGGCGCCGGTCACGCCTTTCAGCGACACGTAGTAGACGTAGCCGCTGGCGAGCTGGCCGACATGAGCCATGCGGGCCTCGGTGGACGTGGGCGCGAGCAGGAAGATGGCGTCCATGCCCGCGGCGCGCAGCTTGGCGGCGAAGTCCCCGCACTCCTCGGGCGGGTAGTCGACGATCAGCACACCATCCACACCAGCGGCCTTGGCATCCGCCACGAAGGCGTCCAGGCCGTAGTGCTCGACCGGGTTGGCATAGCCCATCAGCACCAGGGGCGTCTTGTCATTGCGGGCACGGAACTCGCGAACATAGGCCAGCACCTTGCGCAGACCGATGCCGTTCTTCAGCGCCCGCTCGCCGGCGCGCTGAATGACGGGGCCGTCGGCCATGGGGTCGGAGAACGGCACGCCCAGCTCGATGACGTCAGCACCGGCCTCGGCCATGGCCAGCAGCAGGTCGACGGTGGCGCTGGGATGCGGGTCACCGGCAGTGACGAAGGGGATCAGCGCCTTGCGGCCACTGGCCTTGAGCTGCTTGAAAGTCGTGTCGATGCGGCTCATTGCTTCACCTTTTCACCGGCTTGCGACGGCCGATCGAAGTAGGCAGCGCCGGACAGGTCGGCGACGGTGCCGATGTCCTTGTCGCCCCGACCGGACAGGTTCACGAGCAGCACCTTGTCCTTCCCCAGGGTCGGCGCGAGCTTGATGGCGTGCGCGACGGCGTGGCTGGATTCGAGCGCCGGGATGATGCCCTCGGTGCGGCACAGGCGGTGGAAGGCCGCCAGCGCCTCGGCATCGGTCACACCGACGTACTCGGCGCGGCCGATGTCCTTCAGGTGAGCGTGCTCGGGGCCGACGCCAGGGTAGTCCAGGCCAGCCGAAATGGAATGCGTCTCGATGATCTGGCCGTCTTCGTCCTGCAGCAGGTAGGTGCGGTTGCCGTGCAGCACGCCGGGGCTGCCGGCGGACAGTGTGGCGGCATGCTTGCCGCTGGCCATGCCCTGCCCTTCGGCCTCCACGCCGATCAGCCGCACGTTTTCGAGCGGGATGTACGGGTGGAAGATGCCGATGGCGTTGCTGCCGCCGCCCACGCAGGCGATGACGGCGTCCGGCTGGCGGCCGGTCATCTCGGGCATCTGCTCCAGGCACTCCAGGCCGATGATGCGCTGGAAGTCCCGCACCATCATCGGATAGGGGTGCGGACCGGCCACGGTGCCGATGATGTAGAAGGTGTTCTCGACGTTGGTGACCCAGTCGCGCATGGCCTCGTTGAGCGCGTCCTTCAGCGTCTTGCTGCCGCTCTCCACCGGCACGACGGTCGCACCGAGCAGCTTCATGCGGTAGACGTTCGGGGACTGGCGCTTGACGTCCTCGCTACCCATGTAGACCACGCACTCCAGGCCGTAGCGGGCGCAGATGGTGGCCGTGGCCACGCCGTGCTGGCCGGCACCGGTCTCGGCGATGACGCGCGGCTTGCCCATGCGCTTGGCCAAGAGCGCCTGGCCGATGACGTTGTTGATCTTGTGCGCGCCGGTGTGGTTGAGGTCCTCGCGCTTGAGGTAGATCTGCGCACCGCCCAGTTCCCGGCTCAGGCGCTCGGCGTGGTAAATCGGGCTCGGGCGGCCGACGAAGTGCTTGAGTTCCTTCTTGAACTCGGCGATGAACTCCGGGTCGTTGCGGTAGTGCTCGTACGCATCCTTAAGCTGGTCCAGCGCGTGGACGAGGGTCTCGGAAACGAAGCTGCCGCCGTAGGTCGGCGTGCCGGCATGGCGGAAATGCCCGGTGGCATCGGGCTGGTCATAAGCAAACATGGTCTTTCCTATCGGGTCGGTTCTGCATCGGCGCGGCGCACCGCCCGGCAGAACTCATGGATCAGGTCGGCGCTCTTGATGCCCTTGGACACCTCGACGCCGGAACTCACATCAACGGCCCAGGGCCGGACCCGCGCGATGCCATCGGCTACGTTGGCAGCACTCAACCCACCAGACAAAACGAGGCGAGAGCTGACGCTTGGAGGAACGAGTGACCAATCGAAGACCTTGCCGCCGCCGCCATAGCCGTCGACATGGGCGTCGAGCAGGATGGCCTGGGCATGGGAAAAACGTGTCGCGAAGTCTAGCAAATCGACCCCGGGCGCCATGCGCGCGGCGCGCAGATAGGGCCGCTGCACGCGGTCGCAGTCGGCCGGCGTCTCGTCGCCGTGGAACTGCACGAGCATGTTGGGCAGCGCATCGACGCCGGCCCTCAATTCTGCATCGGTCGCGTTGACGAACAGGCCCACCGGGGTCACGAAGGGCGGCAGCAGCCGCGCCAGCGCCCTCGCCCGCTCCGGCGTCACGGCGCGCGGGCTCTTGGCGTAGAAGACGAAGCCGATGGCGTCAGCGCCGGCAGCGACGGCGGCTTCGACGTCGGCTTCGCGCGTCAGGCCGCAGATCTTGATTCGAGTCATGGGAGCCAGTCGAGGGCGGCGACATGCCGCGGGATGTCCAGCTCGGCATCGTAGGTCGGACCGAGGAAGTAGAGGCCGTCAGGGGAGAAGGTCGGCGCCGCCGCCTTGCGGTCGCGCGCAGCCAGCACCTCGCTGACCCAGTCGGGCGAGCGTGTGCCGCTGCCGACGGCCAGGAGGCAGCCCATCAGGTTGCGCACCATGTGATGCAGGAAGGCACTGGCTTCGAACTCGAAGCGCCAATAGGCGCCGCGGCGCTGCACGGTAATCTCTCGCAGCGTCTTGATGGGCGATGCGGCTTGGCATTCGGAGGAACGGAAGGACGAGAAGTCGTGCTCGCCGATCAGGCGCTCGGCGGCGGCTTCGAGCGCTCCCTGGTCCAGCGGGCGAAAGATCCAGCCGCACTGCCCCGACTCGATGGCCGGCCGCACGGCCGACTCCAGCAGCAGGTAGGCGTAGCGCCGCCCCCTCGCCGAGTTGCGCGCATGGAAGCCATCCCCCGGAAAACGGCACCACTGGATGGCGATGTCGGGCGGCAGGTAGCGGTTGCTGCCGCGCACCCAGGAGAACGGCTCGCGCTCGACCTCGGTGTCGAAGTGGATGACCTGGTTGATGCCATGCACGCCCGTGTCCGTGCGGCCGGCGCAGATCGTGCGGATGGGCCGGGCCGCGAAGGCGGACAGACCTTTTTCGAGCGCGTCCTGCACGGTGCGCCCGTTCGGCTGGCTCTGCCAGCCGTTGTAGCCGCCGCCGCGGTAGCTCACGCCAAGTGCAACTCTCATCGGATGGACAAGTAAAAACGCCCGGCCAGGCCGGGCGTCGAAGTATCGCGGTTGTGATTACCGGAGTTCGTTGAGCATCGCCTGTGCCTTGTCGCGCAGCGGGCCGCTGGCGCGCTGAATCAGCTCCTGCAGCACTTCGCGGGCGCCCTCGGTGTCACCGATCTGGCGGAACTCGTCGGCCAGTTCGAGCTGGCGCACCAGCGGGTCGCCATCGTCGTCTCCGAGCGCGTCGAGTGCCTGGGACAACTGGTCCGGGTTGGTCTCACCCGGCAGGGTGGAGTTGCCGAGGTCGAAGTCCAGGTCGGCGGACGCCGATGCCGGCGCCGCCGGCGAGGCAATGACCGGCAGGTCACCCATGCCGCTGAGATCGAAGTTCAGATCCGGCGCGGGCGGCGCGGTGCGCGTGCCGCGGCTGGAAATGTCGAAGTCCATCGTCATCGGCGCCTGCTCGACCGAGGCCGGCATGGCCTGCGTCGCGGCCATCGCGTTCGGCGACACGGGCTCGGGGGCGTCAAGATCGAGGTCCAGGGCCAGGTCGAAGCCGCTCACCGGGCCGGTATCCGGGCCGCCACGCAGCGCATCGGTTGCCAGATGAGCCGCTGCAGCAGCGGCGGCACCGGGTGGCAGGGCCGTCTGCGGCAGCGTGCTGGCGTTCATCGGCTCGGGGCGCAGCTCGGGGCCGTCCTCGACGTGGGCCGGTGCGCCGCCGGGCTGGTAGAGCGGGTTGTCCGGGTCGATGCCGCGGCCCAGTTCCTGGGCCTTGGCCCAGTCTTCACCCGAGCCCTTGGTTTCGGCGTAGAGCTGCACGGCCAGTTGCTCGAAGCCCTTGGTGTCGCGGCGCTTGGCGTAGACCTCCAGCAGCTTCAGGCGGATGGCCAGTCGCGTCGGGTTGGCGCGCAGGGCTTCCTTCAGGATTTCCTCGGCCTGCAGGTCGCGGCCATAGGCCAGGTAGACGTCGGCCTCGGCAACCGGGTCCACGTCGCCAATGGCGTCGAGCTGGCTGAGCGAATAGCTCATCGACGACTGGCCGCTGTTCTGCGCATCGCGGGTGTCCACGCGCTGGCCACCGGTGCCGCCGAAGAAGGAGTCGGGCTGCAGGCGGCTCTCGTGGAAGCCCGTCTCGGCCGCATTGGCCGGGCGGCGCGAGCGCAGACGGTAGAGGCCCAGACCGCCCAGCACGGCGACCAGGACGCCGGCCAGCGGCAGAACGATGGGGCTGTCCAGCAGTTGCTCGATGAAACCTGGCGGTTCGGCAGCGGGCGGCGGTGCCAGCGGCGCACTGGCGCGCACGGCCGGCTTCGAGGCCGCGGCGCTGGCGGCAGCCACGACAGGGGCCGGCGCGGACGCCGCCGCCGAGGCGGCTTCGACAGCAGCAACCACGGGCGCCGGTGCCGGCAGCGCGGGCGCCGGCGCGACGGGCGCTGCGGAGGCTCCCGGCGCCGCAGGCTTGGCTGCGGTCGAGAGCTTCTTGAGCTCTTCGACGTTGCGCGTCAGCTCCGCAACTCGCGCAGCGGCATCCTTCTTCTCGGTTTCCTTGGACAGCTTGGTCTCGGTGGCGCTGGCGGCAGCACCACCGGCCTTGCTGAGGGTCAGCTTGTCGGGCGTCAGCGCCGCAGCCGGCTTACGGTCTTCGACGGCAGCCTGCACCTGGCCCTTGGACTGGCGCTCGCTCTCGGTGCTCTGCAGCGTCGGCGCGGCAGAAGCGAGACGCTGGCGATAGGCGGAGAAGTCGGCGCTCTGGGCCAGGATGATCTGACGCGCCTCGCCTTGCGACACCGAGGCCAGCGCCTCGCTGCCGGGCACCTGCAGCACGGAGCCGGCCTTGAGCCGGTTCATGTTGCCGTCGATGAAGGCGTCGGGGTTGTTGCGGAACAGACCGACCAGCATCTGGTCCAGCGAGATGCCGCTGACCTGCGTGCGCGCAGCGACCTTGGACAGCGAGTCACCCGGCCGCACGCCGTACTCGGAGCCCGTGGTGACGGGCGGACGCACGGGGGCCGCTGGTGTCGGGGGCCGCGCCGCAGCGGTGGGAGCCGGCGCGGAGGCAGAACCGTTGCGCGGGAGCGCCGTCGTGACGGCGGGCGCCGGCGCAGGCACGGCTTCGCTGGAGGCAGCCGCGGCGGGCGCAGCGGCGATGGCCGGTGGTGCGGTGACGACAGGCGCCGGCTTGGGCAGGCCCGGCGGGTCGAATAGCAGCGTGTATTCACGCACCAAACGACCGCTGGACCATGTCAGCTCCAGGATGACGTCGACGAAGGGCTCCTGCACCGAGCGGTCGCTGCTGACACGCAGCACCGTGCGGCCGTTGTTGCGCACGACCTGGACCTGGGCCGAGGTCAGCACCGGGTTGTATTCAACGCCGCTGCTGCGGTAGGACTCGGGCGGTGCGACGCGCACCTTGAGCGTGGCGGCTTCTTCGGGCGTCAGGCTGGTGACGTCGATTTCGGCTCGCATGGTTTCGCCCAGGGCCGACTGCACGCTGAGCCTGCCCAGGCCCAGCGCTTGCGCGCCGCTCCCGGCCACTAACAGGGCTGCGGCGAGTGCGAGGTGGTGGCGAGCAAAGCCCATGGGTCGAACTCCCTCGAATGCGTCGCGAATGTGGTCTTTCAAGGCATTCCCCAAAGCAACAAGGCGGGGCTGTTGAGGGCCCCGCCTGTCTCGATCTTCAGCACGCGCTGCGCGAACCTGGTCTGCACGCTGGTTTGCACGGTATGGCCTGCGTCGAGTTTCGAATCAAAAACACAACGGCATCAAGCATATACGCGGAAATGCTCACGCGATACCTGATGTGTCGCTTGGTTCCCATTTCAAGGCCAGGGTGAACCCTAGTTTGCGCGGTAAGCGTCTGTAAGCGGCTCGCGCGATGCGCCAAGTTTCACGCATGGCGAGCAGCCGGCGCCGGAGAGACTGCAGAGCCCGCCTTCGGTCCCGACTCATGCCTGGCGACTTGCAGGCCGCCAGGTCTTCGTCGGGTGTCGGACCAGCCTCAGCGCTCCAGCAGGATGCGCAGCATGCGGCGCAGCGGCTCGGCCGCGCCCCACAGCAACTGGTCACCGATGGTGAACGCACCCAGATACTCGGGACCCATGGCCAGCTTGCGCAGGCGGCCGACCGGGATGGTCATCGTGCCGGTGACGGCCACGGGCGTCAGGTCACGGATGGTGGCCTCGCGCGTGTTGGGCACGACCTTCACCCAGGCATTGTCGGCGGCGATCATGGCCTCGATGTCGGCCAGGGGCACGTCCTTCTTCAGCTTGAAGGTCAGGGCTTGACTGTGGCAGCGCATGGCGCCGACGCGAACGCAGAAGCCGTCGACCGGGATGGCACCCGAGCCGAGGATCTTGTTGGTCTCGGCCATGCCCTTCCACTCTTCCTTGGACATGCCGTTGCCCAGGTCCTTGTCGATCCAGGGGATCAGCGAGCCGCCCAGCGGGACGCCGAAGTTGGCCGTCTCTTCAGCCGACAGCGAACGCTGCTTGGCGATGACCTGGCGGTCGATCTCGAGGATGGCGCTCTTGGGGTCGTCCAGCAGCGGCTTGACGGCAGCGTTCAGTGTGCCGTACTGCGTCAGCAGTTCGCGCATGTGCTGGGCGCCGCCGCCGGAAGCGGCCTGGTAGGTCTGCGTGGACATCCACTCGACGAGGCCGGCCTTGTACAGCGCACCCACGCCCATCAGCATGCAGCTGACGGTGCAGTTGCCGCCGATCCAGTTCTTGCCGCCGTTGCTCAACGCCTGGTCGATGACGGGGCGGTTGACGGGGTCCAGGATGATGACGGCGTCGTCGGCCATGCGCAGCGTCGAGGCGGCATCGATCCAGTGGCCGTTCCAGCCCGCGGCGCGCAGCTTGGGATAGACCTCGGTTGTGTAGTCGCCGCCCTGGGCAGTGATGATGATGTCGCAGCGCTTGAGCTGCTCGATGTCGAAGGCGTTCTGCAGCGACTTCTCGTTCTTGGCCTGGGCAGGGGCGGCGCCGCCGGCGTTGGAGGTCGAGAAGAACAGCGGCTCGATCAGGTCGAAATCGCGCTCAGAAGTCATGCGCTCCATGAGCACGCTGCCCACCATGCCGCGCCAGCCTACGAGGCCTACCAAGGTCGTCATCATCTTTCCTTTACTTCACCAAACCCCTTCCACTTTGGGCCCCGGCTCGTTCGCCGGGTTTGGGAGGGCGAGACGAGACGGAGCTTCAGCTCTTAATGGTTTTGGTGGTCGTGATGGCTTTGACGACAGCGTCGCCCATCTCGATGGTCGTGACCTTCGAGGTGCCTTCGGACCAGATGTCGGCAGTGCGCAAGCCCTGGGCCAGCACCGATTGAACCGCGGCTTCGATACGAGCGGCGGCTTCGGGTTGGTTGAGGGAGAACTTGAGCATCATGGCAGCGGACAGGATTGTAGCCAGCGGGTTTGCAATTCCCTTACCGGCGATGTCCGGCGCGCTGCCGTGGCTGGGTTCGTAGAGGCCCTTGTTGTTGGCGTCCAACGAAGCCGAGGGCAGCATGCCTATGGAGCCGGTCAGCATCGCGGCTTCGTCGGACAGGATGTCGCCGAACATGTTGCCGGTCACGACGACGTCGAACTTCTTCGGCGCCTTGACGAGCTGCATGGCGGCGTTGTCCACGTACATGTGGTCGAGCTCGACATCAGGGTACTGGGCGTGGACTTCGATGACGACGTCCTTCCAGAATTGCGAGGTCTCCAGCACGTTGGCCTTGTCGACGCTGGTCAGGCGCTTGTTGCGCTTGCGGGCCGCCTGGAAGGCGACGTGGGCAATGCGCTCGATCTCCGGACGAGAGTAGCGCATGGTGTCGAAGGCTTCATCGGCACCGGGGAAATGGCCGTCCACGGCCGTGCGGCGGCCGCGCGGCTGGCCGAAGTAGATGTCGCCAGTCAGTTCGCGGATCAGCAGGATGTCGAGGCCAGCCACCAACTCGGACTTGAGCGACGAGGCATGGGTCAGCTGCTCATAGCAGATGGCCGGGCGGAAGTTGGCGAACAGGCCCAGGGCCTTGCGCAGGCCAAGGATGGCCTGCTCGGGGCGCAGCGAGCGCTCGAGCTTGTCGTACTTCCAGTCGCCCACGGCGCCGAACAGCACGGCGTCGGCTTCCTGGGCCAGCTTCAGCGTGGCCGGCGGCAGCGGGTGGCCACTGGTCTCGTAGGCCTTGCCGCCGACGTCGGCCCAATCGAGTTGCAAAGGCAGGTCCAGCGCCTTCAGCACCTTGACGGCCTCGGCCATGATCTCCGGGCCGATACCGTCGCCCGGCAGTACTGCAATCTTCTTCATCTCAAATCACTCGGTTGTTCAGCCAGGGCTTGCTGGCGATGCGCGCGGCTTCGTAGGCGCGGATCTTGTCGGTGTGCTGCAGCGTCAGGCCGATCTCGTCGAGGCCGCCGATCAGGCATTCCTTGCGGAAGGGCTCGATGTCGAAGGGCAGCTCGGCACCGTCAGGCTTGACGACGACCTGGCGCGGCAGGTCGATGACGAGCTGGTAGCCGGGGAAGGCGTAGCACTCATCAAACAGACGTGCGATCGCGCTCTCCGGCAGCACGATGGGCAGCAGGCCGTTCTTGAAGCAGTTGTTGAAGAAGATGTCGGCGAAGCTCGGCGCCAGGATGGCGCGGAAGCCGTACTGCTGCAGGGCCCAGGGCGCGTGCTCGCGGCTGGAGCCGCAACCGAAGTTGCTGCGCGCGATCAGCACGCTGGCGCCGGCATAGCGCGGCTGGTTCAGCACGAAGTCGGGGTTGGGCTTGCGGTTGGCCGGGTCCTGGCCGGGCTCGCCATGGTCCAGATAGCGCCATTCATCGAACAGGTTGGGGCCGAAACCCGAGCGCTTGATCGACTTCAGGAACTGCTTGGGGATGATCGCGTCGGTGTCGACGTTCTCGCGGTCCATGGGCGCGACCAGCCCTTTGTGGATGGTGAACTTGTCCATGATCAGCTCAGGGTTCGCACGTCAACGAAATGGCCGGTCATCGCAGCGGCAGCGGCCATCGCGGGGCTGACGAGGTGGGTACGCCCACCCGCGCCCTGGCGGCCTTCGAAGTTGCGGTTGCTGGTGGAGGCGCAGCGCTCGCCCGGCTCCAGCCGGTCGGCGTTCATGGCCAGGCACATCGAGCAGCCCGGCTCGCGCCATTCGAAGCCGGCGGCCTTGAAGACCTGGTCCAGCCCTTCGGCTTCGGCCTGGGCCTTGACGAGGCCCGAGCCCGGCACGACCAGGGCCAGCTTGATGTTCTTGGCCACACGGCCACCCACGCGGCGCACGACGCTTGCTGCCTCGCGCATGTCCTCGATGCGGCTATTGGTGCAGGAGCCGATGAAGACCTTGTCGACATGGATGTCGTTGATGGCCTTGTTGGGCTCCAGAGCCATGTAGGTCAGCGCGCGCTCGATGGCGCCGCGCTTGACGGCGTCACGCTCCTTGTCAGGGTCGGGCACGCGGTCGTCAATGGACAGCACCATCTCGGGCGAGGTGCCCCAGGTGACCTGCGGGCGGATCTGGGCGGCGTCGATCTCGACGACCTTGTCGAAATGCGCGCCTGCGTCGGTGTGCAGCGTGCGCCAGTACGCGACAGCCTGATCCCACTCCAAGCCTTGCGGCGAGAAGGGACGGCCCTTCACGTAGTTGATCGTCGTGTCGTCCACGCCGATCAGGCCGGCGCGGGCACCCGCCTCGATGGCCATGTTGCAGACCGTCATGCGGCCTTCCATGCTCAGCGCGCGGATGGCCGAGCCGGCGAACTCGATGGTGTAGCCGTTGCCGCCGGCGGTGCCGATGCGGCCGATGATGGCCAGCACGATGTCCTTGGCGCCGACGCCCTTGGGGCATTGGCCTTCGACCTTGACGAGCAGGTTCCTGGCCTTCTTGGCCGACAGCGTCTGCGTGGCCAGCACATGCTCGACCTCGCTGGTGCCGATGCCATGCGCCAGCGCACCGAAGGCGCCGTGCGTGGAGGTGTGGCTGTCACCGCAGACAACGGTCATGCCGGGCAGCGTGGCGCCCTGCTCCGGGCCGATGACATGCACGATGCCCTGGCGCTTGTCGTTCATCTTGAACTGCGTGATGCCGACGCGGTCGCAGTTGGCGTCCAGCGTATCGACCTGCAGCTTGGAGACCGGATCGGCGATGCCTTGCGAGCGGTCCGTCGTCGGCACGTTGTGATCGCTGACGGCCAGGTTGGCCGACAGGCGCCAGACCTTGCGGCCGGCCAGGTCCAGGCCTTCGAAGGCCTGGGGGCTGGTCACCTCGTGGACGAGGTGGCGGTCGATGTAGAGCAGCGCCGTGCCATCGGGCTCGGTGTGCACGACATGCTCATCCCAGAGCTTGTCGTAGAGGGTTCTGGAGGTCATTGCTTCTCTCGGGGAATCAGGGTGTCCACGAAGCGTTGCACCACGGTAGGCAAGCGCTGTTGGCGCAGCACACCCAGGTAATAGTCGCGCTCGGCCCAGGGCTCTTCAAGCCGCAGGCAGCGCACGCCGAAGACGCGCGTGAAGCGCTCGGCCGGCTGCTCGGGCAGCACTGCCACGCCCAGGCCGGATTCGACCAGCTGCGCGATGCCGTCGAAGCCACGCACCTGCAGACGCGCGTTCAGCGTCTTGCCGCGCGCCGCCGCCTGTTCGCGCATCAGTTCCTGCGCGCTTGCGCCGGCATGCAGGCCGATGAGGTCGTAGGCCAGCAGGTCGTCGAAGCTGACGGCCTCGCGGCTGGCCAGCGGGTGCTTGAGCGGCACCAGGGCCGCGAGGCGACCGCGGGCGAAGACCCAGGTCTGCACACGGTTGTCCAGCACCGGGGCAGTGAAGACGCCAACGTCCGCACGACCCTCGGCCACGGCAGCCTGCACCTCGGCGCTGGTCAGGTCTTCCAGGCTGATGCGGATCTGCGCGTGGGCCTGAGAGAACTCGACCAGATAGGGTGGCAGGCACTCGGCGATCGCGCTCGTGTTGGACGCGATGCGCAGATGGCCCTTGATGCCGCGCGAGAACTCCATGACCTCGGTTTCGAGCGCATAGAGCGACGCATGCAGCGAACGGATGTGACGCACCAGCGCCCGCCCCGCCTCCGTCGGTTCGACACCGCGTGCGCGCCGCTCGAAGAGCTGCACGCCGAGACGGCTTTCGAGGTCCGAGAGCCGCTTGCTTGCGGCCGCCAGAGCGAGGTGCTCCTGGGCTGCGCCGCGGGTGATCGAACGGGTCTGCTCGATCGCCAGCACGAGGTTGAGGGTGGTGAGGTCGTGTCGCATGGTGGGTTGGACTCCAGCATAGCCTTCGTGAAGAAGGCAATTCTGCGCCAGAAAGCGACTTTTGTTTCGCCGTTTGCGAAGTTCAGCGCGCCAGCTGACTCGCCTGCTTGAGCATCCCGCGCAGCGCGTTGCGGCTGTGGGCGCCAAAGTGCCCGAGCAGTTCGGCAATCGCTTGATGCAAGCCTTCTCGTCGGGTTTGCAGATCGCGGACGAGTTCGGGGCCGAGCTGCGCCTCGTTGGCGGCAAAGTCGAAATTGGGGTCAGTGACGAATTTCGCCGGCGCGCCAACGACGACGGCCGCGTCGGTGGCGGGCCCGGCGGCATAGGCCTCGGCCGAGACGATATCGCGTACGTAGCCCGCGCTCCACGTCGGGTAGCGCGCATCGCGGGCTGCATCGCGCAAGGCCAGTTCCAGCGGGCCGTCTTGGCGCTTGCGGGCAGCCTCGATGATCCAGCGCGTCTGGAACTGCTCCAGCACAAAATGCCGATTGCCCTGCAGCACGACCAGCCCCTGCCGGTCGGCCGGCGCACCGAGCTGGGCCTTCAGATTGACCCACATCATGTGGGGCAGCGTTGCGCCTGGTGCGGCGCTGGCGTGATAGGGCTGGGTCAGGTCCTCGACGTGGTGCAGGGCCAGGCCGGCAAAGCGCCAGCCCCAGTAGGCATGGCCGGTCTGCCAGGCCAGCACCGCCAAGCCGCCGTACTGCTGCACGCGCAGCTCGGTGAAGGTGCGCGCGAAGCTCGGCGCCAGCGTGTTGAAGACGACGCCCTGGTGAAAGAAGCCCATGTGGAAGGGCGCCTGCGAGCCGATGGCGACGGCCGGGTTGCCGAAGGGCTGCTTGCCGAAGCCGTAGTCCGGATGGCCCGGGTTGTCGTCGAAGAGGTTGAGGTCGTGACCGTAATCGGGCTCGTCGCAGGCGGAGGCCAGCACGGCCAGCGGCGCGACGGCTTCGCCGGGCAGCAGCGCCACGAAGCGCTGCGTCGCGCCCGCGCCGGGCTGGGTGGCAGTCACCAGGGCGGCAGCCATCGGCGGTCGCGTCGGCTCGGCGTCGCGGGGATCGGGCTGCACATAGAGCGCCAGACGGCTCTGCGGCGACAGGCGCAGCGCGGCCAGGAAGGCGGAGCGGCGCTCCGCATCGCCGCGCCTGGCATCGGGGACGAAGCGCAAGGCATCGGGCCGCGGCGCGTGGTTGTTCAGGTGCTCGCGCGCCCAGGCCTCCTGCGCATCCAGGGTGCGGGCGATGGCGGCTTCCTGGTCGCGCAGGAAATCGACGAGGGGCTCGGCCTTGAGTGTGGCGGCACTGTCCACCTCGGGCATGCGCTCGAAGGCCCGATAGCACATGGGCGTGTGGTTGCCCCAGGCCTGGGCCAGCGCGGGCAAGAGGGCAAGAAGGGTGGCAACGAGACGCATCGACTTCAGCGACATGCAAAGCCGCGCATTCTGGCCCCCCGCGCGGCGTCGAGGCTCAGGCCCCGCCCAGCGCCGCGATGACGGCAGGTGGCGCCTGCACCAGCTCGATCAGCACGCCCTCGCCGCCGAAGGGGAACTGCTCGTTGCCCTTGGGGTGGACGAAACAGATGTCATGGCCGGCCGCGCCGCGGCGGATGCCGCCCGGGGCAAAGCGCAGTCCCTGCGACTCCAGCCACTGTACGGCCACGAGCAGGTCGTCCACCCACAGGCCGATGTGGTTGAGCGGCGTGGCATGCACGGCGGGCTTTTTTTCCGGGTCCAGCGGCTGCATCAGGTCCACCTCCACCGCGTGGGCACCCTGCCCCAACGTGCAGATGTCCTCGTCGACGTTCTCTCGCTCGCTCTTGAAGTTGCCGGTCACTGGCACGCCGAGCAGGTTGACCCAGAGGTGGTTGAGCTTGCCCTTGTCGAGGCCACCGATGGCGATCTGCTGCAGGCCGAGGACTTTGAAGGGGCGCGTGGTGTTGCTCATGGTCGTCTTCACAGTTTGAGCCGCCCCCATAGCCAGCCGGTCTTGTAGCCGGCCAGGGTGGCGATGGATTGTTGATGGATGTAGGGCAGGCGGCCACCCCAGCCGAAGAGGCGATCGCGCAGCCAGGGCGCGACGACCGCGTGGGACTGGAACATCGGCGTCAGGCCCTTGCTGGCCTGGCCGTAGAAGCGCAGGTGGGCGCGGCGGCGGCGGGTGTAGCGCTCGAAGACCCGCGGCCAGTCAACGCCGCCCAGCTCGGCCGCAAGCTCATGGGCATCGATCAGCGCCATATTGGCGCCCTGCCCCAGCTGCGGGCTCATGCCGTGGGCGCAGTCGCCGATGGCCAGCACGCGGCCGTCGTGCCAACGCTGCATCCAGACATCGGCATAGCGCGCCTCGCGCAGCTGGGCCGCCTCGGTCAGCCCGGCGAGCAGCGGCGCGACGCCGGGAAAGAGCCCGGTCATCTGCTGCTTGAGCCGATCCAGCCCGAGGCGCTGCTGCCAGCCCTCCAGCTCGGCGACGGGCAGGCTCCAGAACAAGTTGATGCCACGCTGGCCGTCCTCGCGCGCCGCCTTGCCGACGGGCATAAGGCCCAGCATCTGCGAGGCCGAGCGGAAGCGCTGGCGCAGCTCGATCTCCGCTAAGCCCTCGGGCGCCGGCAGCACCGTCCAGACGGCGCCCCAGGGGAAGAGGCGCGCATGCTGGGCCACCTTCATGCCCTCACGCAGCCGCGAAAAGCTGCCGTTGGCGAGGATGAGGGCCGCATGCCGGGCCGCGGCGCCGCCGGCCAGTTTCAGCGACACGCCCTCGGCATCCTGCTCGAAGCCCCCCACCGCCGCACCACGGTGCCAGCGGATACCGAGCGCACGCACCCGCGACCACAGCAGATTCATCAGGGCACCGCGCTGCAAGCCCAGCCCGTAAGCCTCGGGGTGGAAGCGCCGGTAGCTCATGTCCAGAACCGTGCGGCCGGCGGGCGTATCGCCAAACAGCCGGTCCACACGCCGGCCCAGCGCCAGTGCCTCGTTCAGCAGGCCCATCGTGGCCAGCACGCGCTGCCCGGTGGGCTGCAGCAGCAGGCCTGCGCCGATGGGCCGCGGCTCGGGCACGGCCTCGTAGAGGTCAACCTCGACCCCGCGTTCCGCCAGGCGGATGGCCGCCGCGGCGCCGGCAACGCCCGCGCCGACGATGGCGACCGACCGTTCAGGCAAAGCGCAGGATGGGCTGGTCCACCGCCAGGCTCTCGCCCGGCTTGGCCAGCACCTCGGCCACCGTCACGTCCTGCTGGGCGGTGAGGATGTTCTCCATCTTCATCGCCTCGATGACGGCCAGCCGCTCGCCGGCCTGCACGGTCTGGCCCACCTGGGCGGCCAGGTGCACCAGCAGGCCCGGCATGGGCGACAGCAGCAGCTTGGAGGTATCAGGCGGCGCCTTGTAGGGCATCAGCGCCTGCAACTCGGCCGCGCGCGGGCTCAGCACGGTCAGCTCCATCGAGCGGCCGCCGTGCTGAACGCGGTAGGCCAGCGGGTTCTTGGCCGTGCCGCGCTCGGCCTGGGCCGTGAAGGCCAGCCCGTTGACGGTGCCGGCGATGCGCACGTCGTTCAGGCGCGAGCGGCTGACGATGCGGAAATCCTTGCCGCCCACCTGCACCCGCGCCTCGCCCAGCGCACCGGCGAACTCGGTGATGCGAAGCGCGTGCGGCTCGCTGCGGCCGCCGCCCAGGTTCACCACCGCCACGTAGTCGTGCTCGATCTGCACCTCATGCCCCGGCAACTGGCCGCTGATGCCGGCCTCGCGCTCGCGCGCCTTGCGGCGGATGAAGCCGGCCAGTGCGACGAGGAACAGCGGGTCATCGTGCGGCACATCCTCGGCCCGGAAGCCGTCGGCGTAGTGCTTGGCGATGAAGCCGGTGTTGAAGTTGCCAGTGCCGAAATCCGGGTGGGCCAGCAGCGCCGCCTGGAAGGGGATGTTGCTGGACACGCCGCGGATGACGAAGCCGTTGAGCGCCTCGCGCATCTTGGCAATGGCCTCATTGCGGTCCTTCCCGTGCACGATGAGCTTGGCGATCATCGAGTCGTAGAACATCGGGATCTCGCCGCCTTCGTAGACGCCGGTGTCCACGCGCACGCCGAAGCGCGTCGGCTCGGCCTGCACCATGCTCGCCTCGGGCGGCTGGTAGCGCACCAGGCGGCCGGTGGAGGGCAGGAAGTTGCGGAAGGGGTCTTCCGCGTTGATGCGGCACTCGATGGCCCAGCCGTCGCGCTTGATGTCGGCCTGCGTAAAGCCCAGCGGCTCGCCGGCGGCCACGCGGATCATCTGCTCGACAAGGTCCAGCCCCGTGATGCACTCAGTGACCGGGTGCTCCACCTGGAGCCGCGTGTTCATCTCCAGGAAGTAGAAGTCCTGGTCCTTGCCGACGACGAACTCCACCGTGCCGGCGCTCTGGTACTTGACGGCCTTGGCCAGCGCCACGGCCTGCTCGCCCATGGCCTTGCGGGTGGCCTCGCTGATGAAGGGCGACGGCGCCTCCTCGATGACCTTCTGGTGGCGGCGCTGGATGGAGCACTCGCGCTCGTGCAGGTAGACGACGTTGCCCTGCGAATCGCCCAGCACCTGGATCTCGATGTGCCGCGGCTGCTCGACGAACTTCTCCATGAAGACGCGGTCGTCGCCGAAGCTGTTGCGCGCCTCGTTGCGGCAGGAGCTGAAACCCTCGAAGCATTCCTTGTCGTTGAAGGCCACGCGCAGGCCCTTGCCACCGCCGCCGGCGCTGGCCTTGATCATGACCGGGTAGCCGATGCGCTGGGCGATCTGCACCGCCTCTTCAGGCGAAAGGATAGGCTCGTTGTGGCCAGGGATGGTGCTGACCTTGGCCTCGTTGGCCAGCTTCTTGGAGGCGATCTTGTCGCCCATGGCCGCGATGCTGTAGTGCTTGGGGCCGATGAAGGCGATGCCCTCCTCCTCGCAGCGGCGGGCGAAGTCTTCGTTCTCGCTCAGGAAGCCGTAACCCGGGTGCAGGGCCTGGGCGCCCGTCTGCTTGCAGGCGGCAATGATCTTGTCGGCCACGAGGTAGCTCTCGCGCGAGGGCGCCGGGCCCAGCAGCACGGCCTCGTCGGCCAGCTCCACGTGGCGCGCGTCCTTGTCGGCCTCGGAGTAGACGGCCACGGTCTTGATGCCCATCTTGCGGGCGGTGGCGATGACGCGGCAGGCGATTTCGCCCCGGTTGGCGATCAGAATTTTCTTGAACATGTTCTTCTCTCCTGTCGGCGTCAGAGCGGGATGTTCCCGTGCTTGCGCCACGGGTTCTCGAGCTTCTTGTCCTTCAGCATCGCCAGCGACCGGCAGATGCGCTTGCGCGTCTCGTGCGGCTGGATGACGTCGTCGATGAAACCGCGCGCGCCGGCGACGAAGGGATTGGCGAAGCGGGCCTTGTACTCGGCCTCCCGCTCGGCCAGCTTGGCGGGGTCCTTCTTGTCCTCGCGGAAGATGATCTCCACCGCGCCCTTGGCGCCCATCACCGCGATCTCAGCATTGGGCCAGGCGAAGTTCACGTCGCCGCGCAGATGCTTGGAGGCCATCACGTCGTAGGCGCCGCCATAGGCCTTGCGGGTGATGACGGTGATCTTGGGCACCGTGGCCTCGGCGTAGGCGTAGAGCAGCTTGGCGCCGTGCTTGATGATGCCGCCGTACTCCTGCGAGGTGCCGGGCATGAAGCCGGGCACGTCGACGAAGGTGATGACGGGGATGTGGAAGGCATCGCAGAAGCGCACGAAGCGCGCGGCCTTGATGCTGCTCTTGATGTCCAGGCAGCCGGCCAGCACCAGTGGCTGGTTGGCGACGATGCCTACCGTCTGGCCTTCCATGCGCGCGAAGCCGGTGACGATGTTCTTGGCGTAGTCGGGCTGCAGCTCGAAGAAGTCGCCGTCGTCCACGACCTTGAGGATCAGCTCCTTGATGTCGTAGGGCTTGTTGGCGTTGTCGGGCACCAGCGTGTCCAGCGACATGTCCAGCCGCGCGGCCGGATCGCCGCTGGGGCGCACGGGCGCCTTTTCGCGGTTGGACAGCGGCAGGTAGTTGAAGAAGCGGCGCAGCATCAAGAGTGCCTCGACATCGTTCTCGAACGACAGGTCGGCCACGCCGCTGCGGGTGTTGTGGGTGGTGGCGCCGCCCAGCTCCTCGGCGGTCACTTCCTCGTGCGTCACCGTCTTCACGACCTCGGGGCCGGTGACGAACATGTAGCTGCTGTCCTTCACCATGAAGATGAAGTCCGTCATGGCCGGCGAATACACCGCGCCGCCAGCGCAGGGGCCCATGATCATGCTGATCTGCGGCACGACGCCCGAGGCCATCACGTTGCGCTGGAACACGTCGGCATAACCGCCCAGCGACGCGACACCTTCCTGGATGCGCGCACCACCCGAATCGTTCAGGCCGATGACCGGGGCACCGACCTTCATGGCCTGGTCCATCACCTTGCAGATCTTCTCGGCGTGGGCTTCGGAGAGCGCGCCGCCAAAGACGGTGAAGTCCTGGCTGAAGGCGAAGGCCAGGCGGCCGTTGATCATGCCGTAGCCGGTCACGACGCCGTCGCCGGGGATCTTGTTGTCGGCCATGCCGAAGTCCACGCAGCGGTGCTCGACGAACATGTCCCATTCCTCGAAGCTGCCTTCGTCGAACAGCAGCTCCAGCCGCTCACGGGCGGTCAGCTTGCCCTTGGCGTGCTGCGCGGCGATGCGCTTCTCGCCACCGCCCAGGCGCGCAAGGGCGCGCTTGGCTTCGAGTGCTTGCAGGATGTCATGCATGGTGGTGAACCTTCAGAACGGGAAGTTGATCTCCACGCCATTGCCGGCGGGATCGGAGAAGAAGAACTGGTGCTGGCCGGTCACGGGCGAGCGGCTTTCGTGGAAGCGCACGCCCAGCGCAGCCAGATGCGCGGCCATGGCGGCGGCGTCGGTGCCGGCAAAGGCGGTGTGGTCGTAGGTCGTCGGTGCAGCGGGGTCGACCGGGCCGCGGCGCGGCTCGCTCGGCCTTTGAGTGGACAGATGCACGATAGGGTGTCCACCCGCGTAGAGCCAGAAGCCCTCGCTGTCGAAAGCCGGGCGCGGGCCGACTTCGAGGCCCAGCACGTCGCGGTAGAAGTCGCGCAGCGTGGCCAGCAGTTCGGCCGGGGCGCGCAGGTTGATGTGGTGCAGGCCGGTGATCATGCGTGGCTCCGAAAGGTGGCGAGCAGTTGGCGGGCCGCCGTGGAAGCCGGCACGCGACCCTCCCGCACGGCCACGCTGGCGGCGTCGAGCTGGGCGTGGACGCCGGGGTGGGCGACGAAGGCCTGCTTCAGCCCGGACTGGATGCGCTCCCACATCCATGCCAGCGACTGCTCGCGGCGTTTGGCGGCCCAGGCGCCGCTGCCCTCTCGCTCGGCGCGCAGCGCGGTCAGCGCATCCCAGACCGGGGCAATGCCGTCAGACTTCAGCGCGCTGACCTTCATCACCCGCTGCGCAGCATGGGCATGCGTGGGCATCAGCCGCAGCGCGGAGGTGATCTGCGCCTGGGCGCGCGTGGCGGCGGCATCGTCGATGTCAGCCTTGTTGATGACGACCAGATCGGCCAGCTCCATGACGCCTTTCTTGATCGCCTGCAGGTCGTCGCCCGCGTTGGGCAGCTGCAGCAGCAGGTAGAGGTCGGTCATGCCGGCCACGGCGGTCTCGCTCTGGCCCACGCCCACGGTCTCGACGATGACGACATCGTAGCCCGCCGCCTCGCACAGAAGCAGGGCCTCACGCGTCTTCTCGGCCACGCCGCCCAGCGTGCCGCTGCTGGGGCTGGGCCGGATGAAGGCGCGCGTGTCCATGGAGAGCTTTTCCATGCGCGTCTTGTCGCCCAGGATGGCGCCGCCGGAAACGCTGCTGGAGGGGTCGATGGTCAGCACCGCGACGCGGTGGCCCTGTTCCAGCAGGAAGACACCCAAGGCCTCGATGAAGGTGCTCTTGCCCACACCCGGCACGCCGGAAATTCCCAGCCGCAGCGCGCGGCCGGTGGCGGGCATCAGCTCGGTCAGCAGCGCGTCGGCCTGCTCGCGGTGGTCGGCCCGGGTGGACTCGATCAGCGTGATGGCCTTGGCCAGCGCGCGGCGCTCGCCGGCTTGAAGGGGCGCGGCGAGGTTCAAGCAACCTCCCAGCGGTATTCGATGTCGAAGTCCTGTTCCTCGACGACCCGGAAGCCGTGGCGCCGATAGAAGTCGTTGGCGCGGCTTTCCTTCAGGGCCGCCAGCGTGATCGGCAGGCCGCGGGCCTTGAGGCTGTCCAGCACCCAGGCGCCGTGGCCCTGCCCTTGGTGGCCGGGCTTGATGTAGAGATGGTGCAGGCGCAGTTCGCCCTCGCGCGGCTCGACGGTAAAGAAGCCGACGCGCTCGCCGTCCACGACGACGTGCTGCATCCACTCGGGCCGAAACTGGCTTTTCAGCCGCGCCCGCGCCACGGCGGGATCGAAGCGGCCCAGCCGCTCCAGGCTTTCACGCAGTGCCTCGATACGCAAGGCCAGCATGGCTTCGAAGTCCGCGTCGGCGATCGGTTCGAGCGTCAAGGTCAAGCAGCCACTCCGGCGAGCTGAGTCTTGATCGCCTCCAGCACGCCCTTGGCGCTGGCCGGGATAGGCGTGCCCGGGCCGTAGATGCCCTTGACGCCCGCGTCGTACAGGAAGCCGTAGTCCTGCTGCGGGATGACGCCGCCGACGAAGACGACGATGTCGTCCGCGCCCTGCTTCTTCAACTCAGCAATGATGGCCGGCACCAGCGTCTTGTGGCCGGCAGCCAGCGTGGACACGCCTACCGCGTGCACGTCGTTCTCGATGGCCTGGCGGGCACACTCCTCGGGGGTCTGGAACAGCGGGCCGATGTCCACGTCAAAGCCCAGGTCGGCAAACGCGCTGGCCACCACCTTGGCACCGCGGTCATGGCCGTCCTGGCCGAGCTTGGCGATCATCACGCGCGGCCGGCGGCCTTGGCTTTCACCGAAGGCGGCGATCTCACCCTGCAGCTTGGCCCAGCCCTCGGCCGAGTCGTAGGCCGCTGCATAGACGCCGCTGACCTTGTGCGTGTCGGCGCGGTGGCGGCCGAACACGGCTTCCAGCGCGTCGGACACCTCGCCCACCGTCGCCCGCAGACGCATCGCTTCGATGGACAGTTCCAGCAGGTTGCCCTCGCCGTTTTCGGCGGCGCGGGTCAGCGCGCCCAGGGCGGACTGCACGGCGGCCGTATCGCGCGTGGCCTTGATCTTCTTCAGCCGTTCGATCTGGGCCTCGCGCACCTTGACGTTGTCAACCTCGAGGATCTCGACCGGGTCTTCCTTGGCCAGCTTGTACTTGTTGACGCCGACGATGACATCGGCGCCGGAGTCGATGCGCGCCTGCTTCTCGGCCGCGCTGGCCTCGATCTTGAGCTTGGCCCAGCCCGAGTCCACCGCCTTGATCATGCCGCCCTGGGCGTTGACCTCTTCGATGATTTCCCAGGCCTTGTCGGCCATGTCCTGGGTGAGCTTCTCCATCATGTAACTGCCGGCCCAGGGGTCGACGACGCTGGTGATGTGAGTCTCTTCCTGGATGATGAGCTGCGTGTTGCGCGCGATGCGGCTGCTGAACTCGGTGGGCAGCGCGATGGCCTCGTCCAGCGAGTTGGTGTGCAGGCTCTGTGTGCCGCCGAACACGGCCGCCATGGCCTCCACGGTGGTGCGCACCACGTTGTTGTACGGGTCCTGCTCGGTCAGGCTCCAGCCGGAGGTCTGGCAGTGGGTGCGCAGCATCAGGCTCTTGGGGTTGGTGGCGCCGAAGCCCTTCATGATGCGGCACCACAGCAGTCGTGCCGCGCGCATCTTGGCGATCTCGAGATAGAAGTTCATCCCGATGGCCCAGAAGAAGCTAAGGCGCGGCGCAAAGTCGTCCACGCTCAGCCCCTTGGCCATGGCCGTCTTTACGTATTCCTGGCCGTCGGCCAGCGTGAAGGCGAGTTCCAGCGCCTGGTTGGCGCCCGCCTCCTGCATGTGATAGCCGGAGATGGAGATGGAGTTGAACTTGGGCATGGCCCGCGCCGTGTACTCGATGATGTCGCCGACGATGCGCATCGACGGTTCCGGCGGGTAGATGTAGGTGTTGCGGACCATGAACTCCTTGAGGATGTCGTTCTGGATGGTCCCGGCCAGTTGCTGCTGGCCCACGCCCTGCTCTTCCGCAGCCACCACATAGCCGGCCAGCACCGGCAGCACGGCACCGTTCATGGTCATGGAGACCGACACCTTGTCCAGTGGGATACCGTCGAACAGGATCTTCATGTCCTCCACCGAGTCGATGGCCACGCCGGCCTTGCCGACGTCGCCGGTCACGCGCGGGTGGTCGCTGTCATAGCCGCGGTGGGTGGCCAGGTCAAAGGCCACCGACACGCCCTGCCCGCCGGCGGCGAGCGCCTTGCGGTAGAAGGCATTGCTCTCCTCGGCGGTGGAGAAGCCGGCGTATTGGCGGATCGTCCAGGGCCGGGCGGCGTACATCGTGGCCTGCGGGCCGCGCAGGAAGGGCTCGAAGCCGGGCAGCGTGTCGGCGTGCGGCAGGCCGGCGGTATCGGCCGCGGTGTAAAGCGGCTTGACGGTCAGCCCTTCGGGCGTGACCCAGTTCAGCGCGGCCACGTCTGCTCCCGGGGCGGACTTGGCGGCGGCCTTGTTCCACTGCTCCAGCGTGGCGGTCTTGAACTCCGGGGCGCCCCCGGCGCGGCTCGCATCCGACATCGAAACTCTCCTGTAACTGGATCGTCATCTTAGCCGACCCGTGATTCATAATTATGAATTCAGAATCGCTACACTGAGCTGACAAACCCGCCAGCCATGCCCGACCAGTCCGCCGCCCCCCTCGCCTCCACGGCTCTCTACGAGCAGGTGGCCGACCGGCTGCGCCAGCGCATCCTGGCGCGGGAGATGGAGCCGGGCGGCTGGATCGACGAGCTCAAGCTCTGCGGCGAGCTGGGCATCAGCCGCACGCCACTGCGCGAGGCGCTGAAGGTGCTGGCCGCCGAGGGCCTGGTGACGATGAAGCTGCGCCGCGGCGCCTACGTGACCGAGATGAGCGAGCGGGACGTGCGGGAAGCCTACCAACTGCTCTCGCTTCTCGAAAGTGACGCCGCGGCGGAAGTCGCCACCCGGGCGACCGACGCTGAGCTGGCCGAGCTGAGCGGGCTGCACCGCGCGTTGGAAGAGGCCCTGCAAGAACCCGAAACCTCGCGGGACGCCTTCTTCGCCGCCAACGAGCGCTTCCATTTGCGCGTGCTGGAGATCGACGGCAATCGCTGGCGGCTGCAGATCGTCGGCGACCTGCGCCGGCTGATGAAGCTCAACCGCCACCACTCCCTGTTCAGGGAGGGGCGGCTGGAGGAGTCGCTGGAGGAGCACCGCGCCATCGTCAAGGCCTTGCTGTCGCGGGATGCGACGGCCTGCCGGGCGCTCGTCACGGCCCATTTCTGTAACGGGCTGAGCGCCACGCAGACAGCTGCCTGAAGGCAAATGGGGCGGCCGTGAAGTGCCACCGAAAGCCCCGCCTTATCGGCGCGTGAACTTCACATCCCGTTACTAGCATCGCGTTGCTGGGTAAACCGCCCCCTGTTCCGGCTGGAACCGGTCGAGGCTGTGCCGCCCAACTCGTGCCGCCAGGGGCGATTTGAGACTTTCTCCCTCAAGTCAAGCCGGGGCGGCCCGATAACCGATCGAAGCACTTGAAATCTAGGGATACGTTCGCCTGCGAAAACCGCGGGTTTCCCCGGATCAAAAGCGCTGCGGGCAGCGCCACGGGTCGTGCGGCGTCGCCGGCAGAACAACAGATTGCGCCCAGCGTCGAGGGCACTCATTCGACGCATGGCCAACACCTCTCACCAGGCGCTGGCCCTCAGCACAGCAGGTAAAGCACATGGCAAGCATCGTCCCCTTCATCCCGGTTTCGCGCATTCCCGGCCTGACGACGACCACCATCCGGGACTTCACGACCGAGGACTGGGCTGCCTTCAGCACCGACCAGCTGATCGCCCTCACCACGACGCAGGCCGCTGTGATCACCTCCAGCGGCCTTTCCGTGTTGAGCAGCGACCAGTTGCGTGCCTTCCAGACCGAGGACCTGCGCGCCATCTCCACCGCCTCCATCGGCGGCTTCAGCTCCGACCAGATCGGCGTGCTGACGACCGACCAGGTCCAGGCCTTCGGTACCGCCCAGATCGGCCAACTCAGCAGCACCCAGCTGGCCGGCCTGAACGCCGCCGACATGGTGGCCCTGACCTCGGCCCAGGTCGGTGCGCTGAACGCCACGCAGGCCAAGAGCTTCTCGACCGACCAACTTTCCTCGCTCGAAGCCGCGGACATCAAGTTCCTGACGACGGCGGCCTTGCGGGCACTGTCCAGCACCCAGCTGGACGGCCTGACCAGCGACCAGTTGCGCGCCCTGACCTCCACGCAGATCACCGCCCTGACCACCGCCCAGGTCAGCACGCTGAACACGGATGACCTCAACGTCCTGACGTCGGACCAGTTCAACAGACTCACCACCAGCCAGGTCCAGGCACTGACGACCGGCCAGCTCAGCCACCTGGCCACCGACAGCCTCAACGCGTTGGGCTCCGCCCAGTTCGCCACGCTGTCCTCGGCCCAGTTCGCTTCGCTGACCTCCGACCAGCTCTCCAGGCTGGAGACCGGCGACCTGCGCGCCGTGACGACCAACGCGCTGCGCGGCCTCAGCTCCGACCAGATCCAATCGCTCACCTCCGACGAGGTCGGCAGCCTGTCCACGGCCCAGATCGCCGCGCTGACTAACAGCCAGGTGCAGGGCCTGACGGCCGGCGACATGGCAGCCCTGAGCACCAGCCAGGTCGCCGTGCTGAGCACAGGCCAGGTGGCGGCCCTGTCCACCGATCAACTGGCAGCCATCGAAGCCGCCGACATCAAGGCGCTGTCCACGGGCGCGCTGCGCAGCCTGAGCAGCACCCAGCTGGACGGTCTGACCAGCGACCAGTTACGCGCCCTCACGTCCGCCCAGATCAGCGCACTGACCACGGGCCAGGTCAGCACGCTGAACACCGACGACCTGAACAGCCTCACCTCCGACCAGTTCAACAAGCTGTCGACCAGCCAGGTCCAGTCGCTGACCACGGCACAGCTGAGCGCGCTGACGACCGACAACCTCAACGCGATGGGCACCGCCCAGTTCGCGGCCCTGTCCTCGGCCCAGTTCGGCGCCCTGACCACCGACCAGCTCTCCAGGCTGGAGACGGCCGACCTGCGCGCCGTCACCACCAACGCGCTGCGCGGCCTGAGCTCCGACCAGATCCAGACGCTGAGCTCCGATGAGGTCGCCAACCTCACCACGGCACAGATCGCCACGCTGACGACGTCCCAGGTCAAGGGCCTGACCACTGCCGACATGGCGGCCCTGTCCACGGCGCAGGTTGCCGCCTTGAGCTCGGCCCAGGTGGCGGGCCTCGGCACCGACCAGCTCGCGGCCATCGAGACCGGCGACATCCGCTCCCTGAGCACCGCGGCCCTGCGCGCGCTGACCAGCACCCAGCTGGACGGTTTCACAAGCGACCAGCTGCGCGCGCTGTCCTCCGCCCAGATCAACGCCCTAAGCACGGACCAGGTCCGCACGCTGAACACCGACGACCTCAACAGCCTGGCGTCGGACCAGTTCAACAAGCTGTCCACCGCCCAGGTCCAGGCGCTGACGACAGCCCAACTGAGCAGCCTGACGACCGACAGCCTCAACGCCATGGGCTCGTCGCAGTTCGCCACGCTGTCTTCGGCCCAGTTCGGCGCGCTGACGACCGACCAGCTCTCGCACATGGAGACCGCCGACCTGCGCGCAGTCACGACGGGCGCCCTGCGCGGCCTGACGTCGGACCAGATACAGGCGCTGAGCTCCGACACGGTTGCCGCCCTGTCCACGGCCCAGATCGCCGCCCTCACCACCGGCCAGATGCAAGGCCTCACGACGGCGGACATCGTCGCCCTCGGCTCGGCCCAGATCGGCACGCTCAACGCCGCCCAGGTCGGTGCGCTCAACAGCGACCAGCTCGCGGCCATCGACGCTGCCGACATGAAATCGCTGTCTACGGCCGCGCTGCGCGGACTGACCAGCACCCAGCTCGACAGCCTGACCAGCGACCAGCTGCGCGCACTCAGCTCCGGCCAGATCACCGCGCTGACGACGGACCAGATCCGCACGCTGAACACGGACGACCTCAACAGCCTCTCGTCCGACCAGTTCAACAAGCTCACGACCGCCCAGGTCGCGGCGCTGACGACCGACCAGCTCAGCCACCTGACGACCGACAGCCTCAACGCGATGGGCTCCAGCCAGTTCGCCACGCTGTCGTCGGCGCAGTTCAGCGCCCTGACCACCGACCAGCTCTCCAAGCTGGAAACGGCCGACCTGCGCGCGGTCACGACCACCGCCCTGCGCGGCCTGTCTTCCGACCAGATCAACGCTCTGGCGTCCGACGAAGTCGGCGCGCTGACGACGGCTCAGGTCAGCGCCCTGTCCACCGGCCAGCTTCAAGGCTTCACCACCGGTGACATGGTGGCCCTCACCAGCGCGCAGATCGGCGCACTGAGCTCCGGCCAGGTCGGCGCCTTCAGCAGCGACCAGCTCGCCGCCATCGAGACCGCCGACATCCGCGTCATCAGCACCGCCGCCATCCGCGGCCTCACCAGCACCCAGCTGGACGGCCTGACCAGCGACCAGCTTCGCGCCCTCACCTCCTCGCAGATCCAGGCGCTCACCACGGGCCAGGTCAGCACGCTGAACACGGACGACCTCAACGCCCTGGCCTCCGACCAGTTCAACAAGCTCACCACCGGCCAAGTCCAGGCGCTGACGACAGGGCAGCTCAACCACCTGACCACCGACAGCCTCAACGCGCTGGGCACCGCCCAGTTCGCCGCGCTGTCCTCGGGTCAGTTCGCCGCATTGACGTCGGACCAGCTCGCCAAGCTGGAGACGGCCGACCTGCGCGCCGTGACAACCAACGCGCTGCGCGGCCTCAGCTCCGACCAGATCCAATCGCTCACCTCCGACGAGGTCGGCAGCCTGAGCACCGCCCAGGTCGGTGCGCTGACCGTCACCCAGGTCCCGGGCCTGACCACCGGTGACATGGTGGCTCTGGGCTCCGCCCAGGTCGCCGTGCTGAGCTCGGCCCAGGCTGCGGCGCTGAGCACGGATCAGCTCGCCGCCATCGAGGCCGCCGACATCAAGTCGATCACGACCTCGACGCTTCGCGCCCTCTCCAGCACCCAGCTCGACGGCCTGACCAGCGACCAGCTGCGCGCCTTGTCCTCCGGCCAGGTCCAGGCATTGACGACGGCCCAGGTCAGCACGCTCAACACGGACGA